>JAWLBL010000004.1:0-343318 GCA_041687695.1 Myxococcota bacterium
CGCGTCGTCGCAGGTCACGAGCCCCTCGCACCCGTCGATCGCCGGGCAGAGCGCGCACGTCGGGCCGTAGCGTCCGTCCACGCAGTCGTCGCAGACGCTAGCCGTGCCGTCGTCCGAGCAAGAGATTGTCCCCGTGCAACCCACCACATTGGGGCACGCGACGCAGGCGTCGCCGAAGGTGCCAGTGGGGCACTCGCTGCAGACGCTGTCGCCGGCCGTCGTGCACGTCACCTCTCCGACGCAGCCCGAGACCGGGGTACACGCGGTGCAGGTCTCGCCGAAGGTGCCAGTGGGGCACTCGCTGCAGACGCTGTCGCCGGCGGTCGTGCACGTCACGTCGCCGAGGCAGCCCGCGACGGGCGTACAGGCGGCGCACTGGTCGCCGAAGGTCCCGATGGGGCACTCGCTGCAGACGCTGTCGCCGGCGGTCGTGCACGTCACGTCGCCGAGGCAGCCCGCGACGGGGGTACAGGCGGCGCACTGGTCGCCGAAGGTCCCAGCGGGGCACTCGCTGCAGACGCTGTCGCCGGCGGTCGTGCACGTCACGTCGCCGAGGCAGCCCGCGACGGGCGTACAGGCGGCGCACTGGTCGCCGAAGGTCCCGGCGGGGCACTCGCTGCAGACGCTGTCGTCGGCGGTCGTGCACGTCACCGTCCCGAGGCAACCCGCGACGGGGGTACAGGCGACGCAGGTGTCGCCGTGGAAGCCAGGCTCGCAGGCGTCGCAGACGCTGGCCGAGCCGTCGGCGGCGCAGGTGATGGCGCCCTCGCAGTGGGGCACGCCGGGGCAGGGCGTGCACGTCGGGCCGAAGCGTCCCGGCTCGCAGGCGTCGCACGCGCTGTTGTTGCCGGCCGCGTCGCAGGCGATGGCGCCCACGCAGCCCGTCACCGCCGGGCAGGGCGTGCAGTGGTTGCCGAAGCGCCCCGGCTCGCAGGCGTCGCAGATGCTGCTCGTGCCGTCACCGTTGCAGGCTACGTCGCCGACGCAGCCGTCGACGGTCGGGCAGGGGGCGCAGGTGTCGCCCCAGCTGCCGACCGGACACGCGCCGCAGACGCCGTCGAGGCCCTGGTCGTCGCAGGTCACGACCCCCTCGCAGCCGTCGATCGCCGGGCAGAGGGCGCACGTCGGGCCGTAGCGCCCGTCCACGCAGTCGTCGCAGACGCTGGTCGAGCCGTCGTCCGAGCAAGAGATCGTTCCCGTACAGCCCTGCACGAGCGGACACGCGCTGCAGGTGTCGCCGAAGGTCCCGGTGGGGCACTCGCTGCAGACGCTGTCGCCGGCCGTCGTGCACGTCACCTCTCCGACACAACCCGAGACCGGCGTACACGCGGCGCACTGGTCGCCGAAGGTTCCTGCGCCACACTGGCTGCAGGCGCTGTCGTCGGCGGTCGTGCACGTCACGTCCCCGACGCAGCCCTCGATCGGGGTACACGCGGCGCACTGGTCACCAAAGGTTCCTGCGCCGCACTGGCTGCAGACGCTGTCGTCGGCGGTCGTGCACGTCACGTCCCCGACGCAGCCCTCGATCGGGGTACACGCGGCGCACTGGTCGCCGAAGGTTCCTGCGCCGCACTGGCTGCAGACGCTGTCGTCGGCGGTCGTGCACGTCACGTCCCCGACGCAGCCCTCGATCGGGGTACACGCGGCGCAGCTGCTGCCGTCGTCGAAGTCCCCGTCCGCACACTCACAAGCGTACGCGCCTTCACCCTCGTCGACACAGGTCGCGCCCGCGCCGCAAGGGTCTCCTGCGCACCCTTGCATGGCCTGACAGCCGTCGGCCCCGTCACGTTCGAAACCTGGCGCGCAGGTGTCGCAGCTGGCGTCGTCGGGGCCGGTGCAGGTCCGGACAGCGCAGTTGGCCACGGCGCCGCATGCGACGCAGGCGTCGCCGGCGTAGTAGTCGCCCACAGGGCAGGTGCAGGTGTAGCCGTCGACGGCGGCGACGTCGACGACACAGGTCGCGCCTGCACCGCACGGCTCGTCGGCGCACGGGCCCGCGTCGGTGCAGCCTCCGGCGCCGTCGTCCACGTACCCGGCGGCGCAGGTCGCGCACGTCGCGTCGTCGGCCCCGGTGCAGGTGACGGCCACGCAGTTCTCGATGGCCGCGCAAGCGGCGCAGGTGCTCCCGTCGTCCCAGGCCCCGGCGGGGCACTCGCAGCGGTACGCGCCCGCGCCCTCGTCGACGCAGGTCGCACCTGCCCCGCAGGGGTCCCCCACGCAGGCGTCGACTGCCTGGCAGCCCCCGGCGCCGTCGTCCTCGAAACCAGTGGCGCAGGTCGCGCAGGTCGCATCGTCGGTGCCGGTGCATTGGACTGCGGCGCAGCCGGCGACCGCGGGGCACGTCGCGCAGGCGTCGGTGACGGCGTCGAGATACTCACCGTCTCCGCAGACGCAGGGGGCGCAGGTGGGACCACCGCAGTCCACGCCGGTCTCGTCGCCGTTGCGGACACCGTCGCTGCAGAGGCCGCTCTTGCATTGGCCGGGGACGCTGCAGTCTGGCCCACCGTCGGAGCCGCAGGCGACCAGGACGGCGGACGCCGAGAGCGCAACGAGGATGCCGAACGTGCCCATCACCCTCGCGAGCGCACGAGAGAGCGTGTCGAAATTTACCTGGTGCTTCATGGACTCTCGAGTTTTTCGGACCGAGTGCGGTGCAGCGAATTGTGGGCGTGGGAACACGCAGCGGCCGGAAGCGGCTACTCATCGGAGCGGGGGCGACCGTACCTGCTGCTCTACGGTGCCGCAACGCATTCCGGGACGACGATCATCGATTGATCGCGTCCCTTGGCGGCAGGACGAGCAACCGCTCGCAATCCGCAGCCGATCAGCGAGCCGATACCCGAGGTCGACGACGGTCATGCTCGGACGTGAGGAGCGTACCGTTGATCCGATCTGGGGACCTCGGGATTGGGACGAGCGGACGCGCGAGGGCCCGGGCTCGGCTGGGATGGCGCGTCTCGAGCGGCGACGGGCAGGCACGAACTCCGGCGCCGACCCCAGCGAAACCAAGCACGACCTCTCGGGAATTCGACTCGGCCGTGGCACGACGGCTACGAAATTGCAACGGATATCGGCTGTCGGGCTACATGTCGCGCGCGGACCGGGCTGGCTCCGCGCTCACCGCTGCGACCAACACGCGAGGCAACCAGGAGTCGGCAAGGAGGGGGCAGACCAGGGCAGACCCCAGCTAGCTGCGGCGCTCAGCCTCAGGGGTTGGATCCGCGCGCGTAGAACGCTTCCAGGGTCATGATGGATAGCGGCAGCCGACACTGGACCTGGAACTCGAGCAGCTCGACCAGCTCGTCCATCAGCACCCGGTTGGTGCTGGTCGTGTGGTAGTGGGCGAGGTTGGTGACGCGGGCGGGGGTGTCGTCGCCCCAGGGCGGCTTGCTCTCGAGGGCCCCGATGTCCCACACCACCCGCTCCGGCGGCAGCGCCCCGAGCTCGTCGCGAATCGTCCGGGCATCGGCCAGGGCTTTGTCCGCAGCGTCGGGCTCCAGTCGACCCTGGTAGAGGTCGTTCGTCAGCTCTGGGAACCGGGTGCCCCAGCCGTCGGGCTCCAGGTGGAAGCTGATGGTGGAGAAGAAGCTGTGCAGCAGCGCCTGCGACCCGACCTCGGTGAAGAGGTTGTCGATCTCGAGGCCAACGGTCATGACGGTCTCCATGGGACGAGTGACACCGGGACCCGTGTGACGCCCGCCCGGAGTAGGTCGAGCGCGACCAGCACCCACTTGGGAGCCACGAGCCGAACCATGAGACCGACCGGACCGCGCGTCACGAGCGATCCCGCCGGCTGCGCGCGCACAGCCGCGCTGACGAACTCCGAAATCCAAGGCCAAGAAGCCAGGGTGGGCGCGCGAGGGGCGTCATGAGCTGCCGGTCGACGAGGCGTGACGGTCCGTCATCCGGCGGCGCCAGCCAAGCAGCGCCGTGGTGGCGATGAGCCAGTAGAGCGGGGTGGCGCCGCCGCCGGCGCAGCCGCCGGTGGCTGGCGCTGGGGGATCGGCGGCCGGCGGGGGGGGCTCCGGCGGGGGCTCGGCGGGGGGCTCGGGGCCGGGGTCGACAGGTGGCAGCGTGTCGCAGAGGAGGACGGTGGCGGGCTGGGACCAGGAGCCGGCGGCGTTGCGCACGCGGGCCTCGAGCACGACGGGGCCGTCGGGGAGGAGCAGGAGCGCGGTGGGGCCGTCGGTCCAGTCGGGGTCTCCGGCGACTCGGAGCTGCCAGGCGTCGATGGGCGAGTGGGGGTCGGCGCCCTCCACGGTCGCCGTGGCCTCGACGTCGCAGGCCACGGCCTCGACGGCGAGGGTGGGCGCGGGCGGCGGCGAGGCGTCGACGCGCCAGACCGGCGATGTGGCCTCCGGGCCCTCCCCGGCGCGGACGAAGGCGAGCACGGCGGCTCCGTCGGGCAGGAGGGCAGGCAGGGGGAGGTCGACGGCGCCGGGTGCGGCCTCGGTCCACGGCAGGACCTCCGTCTGTCCGTCCTCGAGAGTGGCGCGGACCTCGACGACGGCCGGCACGGGATGGAAGTGGGAGACGTCCACGTCGAGGCGCACGGCGTCAGTGACGTCGGTCCAGGTGACCGCCGTTCGGGCCAGCGGGACGGGGGTCACGACGAGGTTGGCGACGGTCACCGCGGCCGCCTCGACGACGACCGGGACGGGCCCAGCGACGAACCGCGCTCCGGTCGCCTCCAGGACGTGCTCGCCGGGCGCGAGGGGCTCCAAGAGGAAGCCGCCCCACGGGGTCGTGTCGACCCACGCCGCGTCGTCACCGACGCGGACGGCACCCGCTACGCCGAGCTCGAGCCCCGGCAGGACCAGGTGGCCGCGCACGCTGCCCCAGGCGACGGGCGGCGCCGCGTGGGTCACCGCAAGCCGCGGCGGATAGGCGTCGAAGCCACTGACATAGGGCGCACGGAACGCCGCCGCGCTCGAGGCCGTCCAGTAGCGGGCCACGTCCGAGGTGAGCCAGGGGAGGGCGTCGCCCACCCGTCGCCACTCCAGCGCGAACCCCTCGGCCTCGGCGACGCGCGGGCCCGGATCGAAGGTCGCCGAGAGGACGGTCCGCTCGGGTCCCGGTGACACGATGGCCGTCGCCGTCGCGACCACGTCCTCGGCCGGCGTGGGTCCGCGGCCGATCCCCGGCCGGTCCACGATCACCCGCAGCTCGACCTCCACCGCCTCGCCCCGCGCCAGGAAGACCTCGGTCCACGCCGTGACCTCACCGGGCGGCGCCGCCGCGTCGATCGCCGTCAGCGCCTTCCCGTCGGGCCCCACGAACCCGGCGTCGTAGAGCAGCACGTCGGGCCGATGCGCCCACAGCTCGGGGGCGTCGGCCGCCAGCCCCTGCAACACGCCGGCAGCGATGACCTGGCCTCGATACGTCGGGAAACCCGTGAACCACGCGTCCGTGTCGAGGATCGTCGGCCCCAGATCCGCGAAGTGGGCGCCATACAGGCCCCAGAAGTCGTCGGGCGCAGCGCAGGCCGGATGCTCGAGGAGGCGCCGCACCTCCCCCGGGTGCGGCTCACCGAGCTCGTCCCCCTGTGGAAATCCTGCCAGGACGCTACCGAGCAGGCCGCTGTCGAGGATGTCCAGGAACCCCCCGCAGCCCGATTCGAGGAGCCCATCCACGATGGCCATCGCGAGCTCGGGCTCCATGCTCCCGACCTTCGCCTTCAGGTCCTCCCAGAAGACCATCAGCTCCGCCTTCAGCGCCTCGGCGTCCGCCCCGCCCCCCGCGTAGGCGGTCATCACCTCGGCGTAGAAGTCCACGACCTCCTCGAGGGCCGCGGTGTCCTCGAAGACGAACGCCCACGCCATGTCGACGAAGGCGCCCGTGTGGCCGTTTCGCAGATCCCCCCAGCTCTCGACCAGCAGCTCGTTGTCGCCCGCCGGCTTCACGTCGGGCGCCCCGAAGAGGTTCAGCGTCCCGAGGTTGCCGTGCGCCGTCAGCCACGGGACGACGTAGACGTGCGACGAGATGTCGCTCGCGAGGTGCAGGCGGTACCCGGTCGCGAACGCGACCTTCCACGGCGTCCCCTCGACCTCCGCCGCCGCCAGCAGCGCGTCCGCCAGCCCCTTGGCGTGGGTGCCCACCGGGAACGTCACGCTCGCCTGCCCGATGTCGGGGAAGACGGCGCCGAGCTGCAGGTAGGGCCGCAACTCGGGCGTGCCCAGCTCGGGATGCAGCGCCGCATAGCGGTCGGCCTCGCGCACATGGACCGGCGGCCCGTAGGCCAGCGACGGCCCCGTGACGGCGATCGCGGCGAGGACAACGGCGAAGCGCAGGACGACGTGACGTGTCATGGAGCACCTCCGAGCGTGCGCCGGGATGCCACCAGACACCGGCCGACGCGCCCGCCCATGAGACCGACGACCCGCAGCATGCCGACTGCCGGCCCCCGCGTCACGAGCGAACTGGCCGGTTACGCGCGCACCGCTGCGACCGGCTCTCGGGAGAGAGCGGTCGGGGAGAGAGGGGCGGGGAGCAGGGGTCAGTAGATGTCGTGCGCCGTGTTGTGGACGTTGAACTTCCCGGTCGGGGCGTCCAGGCCGGCGACGCGATCGATCTCCTCGAGGGTGACCGCGTCGAAGACCGCCACCTCTCCGTGGTGATCCCAGACCGACACCCAGAAGGTCGCCCCCGTCGCGTCGAACTCGATGTGCACCGCGCGGCCGGCGTCGGCGACTTCGAAGCAGCGGTCCAGCGTGCCGCTGGCTTTGTCGTAGGCGCAGACCTGCCGGGCCAGGGCCGGGTCGTCGCTGAGGGCCATGTCCATCAGCACCCACGGGGAGGCGTCGTGCGTCTTGAGGAAGAGGCTGCCGGCGGACGGGAGCGTCACGCGGCGGACCTCCTTCCAGGCCTGCTCGGGGTGACCGTCGGGATCGGCCCCGTAGACCAGGAGGAGCCCCTCGCCGAGGTGAACCGTCGCGTTGACCGGGCCGTAGGCGGGGTCCACCCAGTTGGCTCCCCGCCCCGGATGAGGCAGCGCCCCAGTGGGGATCCTGGCGACGACGCTCCGCTCCTTCACGTCGGTCACCACCAGCTGGCCGAGCGCGCTCGCTGCGATGAAGTAGCGGTGTGTGGCGTCCCATCCGCCGTCGTGCAGGAGCCGCTCGCCGTCGAGGCGTTCCACCAGCGGGAAGTCCGGCTGGGTGTAGTCGACGATGCCCAGGTGCCCGGACTCCTTGAGCGCCAGGACCCAGACCGGCTCGTAGGGCGACGCGACGATGGACGCCACGCGCACTTCGGTCAGCGGCTCCGTCTCGCCCACGGCGGGGCCGAGGACCGAGTGCGCGGCGAGCGGCTCGAGCGTCTCGCCGTCGAACACGACGTACTGTGACGGCCAGTAGCACCCCTGGACGAGGTATCGCTCCTCGAAGCCCGGGTACTTGCTGCCCTCGACGCTCCGCGCGTCGAAGCACCCGCGCGCCCGGGCGACGACCGTGGGGGCCGAGGACCAGAGGTCCACCATGGTGAGCCACCCGTCCCGTCCCACGGCGTAGAAGTACCGTCCCGTCGAGGACGCCCGCAGGATGTGGGTGGCGAAGCCGACGTCGATGCGTCCGATCTCGTCGCGCGTGGCCCCGTCGAGGATCACCACCTCGCCCGTGTCGCGCTGCACGACGCCGAACCAGTTGGTCCATTCGCCCGAGTGCTCGGGCGCGTCGGGGCGATCCTCTGGCGCGATCAGGACCTGCCAGCTGGCCAGGATGTCCTGAAGCGTCAGCTCGGGCGCGGGCGGGACTTCGCGCTGCAACAGGGCGACGAGCTCGGCGATCTCGTCCTCCGACAGCACGCCCGAGGCGCCCCACGAGGGCATGCCCCAGGGCGTCCCGTGGCGGATGGTCGCGCCGAGGAGATCGCTGCCGAGCGCCTCGGCGCGCTCGGGCCGCAGGTCGGGTCCGATGGCGCCGCCGCGCTGCGTCCCGTGGCACCCCGCGCACCGGTTGAAGTACAGCGCGTTGGCCCGCTCGAGCCCCTCCTCGTCGAGCGCCCGTGGCGGGCGCGGCTCCAGCGGAGCGCCGGACGCGCGCTGGGCCCGGATGAACGCGATGACCTGCTCGATCTGAGCGTCGTCGAGGCCCGGGTTCGGCATCTGCCGGCCCCACTGCTGGACGATCTTCGCCGCGTAGGGGTTCTGGGCCGCCCAGCCGGCCGGGTCCGCGAGCCACCTCCGCAACCAGCCGTCGGGCCTCAGGTTCGCGGTCAGGAGGTCGGGCCCCCGCGTGGTCTCCCCAAGACCCAGCGTGTGACAGCCCGCGCACTGCGCGCGGAAGATATCCTCGCCGGCCTCCGCGCCCGCCGGGTCGGGCGGGGTGTGATCGGCGTCATGGTGGCCACCGCCGTGACCGCCACCGTGACCATCTCCGTGGCCACCGCCGTGACCGTCGTGCTCCGACGCCACATCGGAAGTGACGTCGACGCTCTGGTGGCCGACCTCGCTGGACCCACAGCCGTGGGCGCAAAGAGCCCCGACCAGCAAGCCAGCGCTCAGGAGCACAGCCTCTCGCCTCATCGCGTTGCCTCCAACCCGGAGGGTCCGGGCGCTCGGCGCCGGAGCCCGGCCGACGTCAGGCGTCGGCCGCTCCTTTTCACGCCATTGGGATCGACTACTCGACCGAGGGGAGGCAGACCATGCCCTCGATCACGGATGGAGCGGTCGCGGATCGAGGCCGTAGAGGTGGGACCGTCGCGTCGTACCGATCGACCGACGACTCCGATTCGCTCATCTCCGCATCGCACGCTTGACACCGACCTAACGCAGGCGGCATGTAAGTGAGTGTTCACTTGCTTACGGGTGAGGCCATGCAGCGACTCCCGACCGAGGACAGGCAGCGACAGATCGCCGACGCGGCGCTGAAGCTGGTGGCCGAGCACGGCGTCGGCGGCCTCACCATCGCGGCCATCGCCCGCGAGGTCGGCCTGGCCGAGGGCACGCTGTTCCGCCACTTCGGCTCCAAGCAGGAGATCGCCGACGCGGCGGTCGGCCGGATGGAGGAGCTGCTGTTCGAGGGGTTCCCGCCCCAGCAGGGGGACCCGCTCGAGCGCCTCGGCGCCTTCTTCATGCAACGCGTCGGCCTGGTGCGCCGCCTCCCGGGGGTCATGCGGCTGCTGCTCTCGGACGAGCTCTCGCGCGCCGGGACGGAGGCGGCGGCGGCCCGCGTGCTGGAGCTCAAGCGGCGATCCATGGGCTTCGTCGTGCAGTGCTTCGCGGAGGCGCGCCAGCGAGGCCTCGTCCGGAGTGACCTGGACCCGCGGGCCCTGGCGCTCCTGGTGAACGGCGCGGCCCTGGCGCTGCTGCAGGTCCCGGCCCAGCTCGCCGGGGCGATCTCGCCCGAGGACGTGTGGGCCTCGCTGGAGCGACTGGTCCGCACGTAGCGGGCGCGAGCGCGGGGCGGACCCGTCGAGAGGAGGTCGGAGGATGTGGGTAGCTCTCTTTTTTGGCGCGAAGAAGCGAGCAAATACTTGCTTGCTTATCGGCACGGTGCTGGTCGGTGCCCTCGGCGCCCCGGCCTGCGACGCGGGTCACGCGGCGAGCCCGCCCGCTGCCGCCGCGCCCCTCGCCGTGCGGGTGACGCCGGCCCGCAGCAAGGCCCTGCGCGAGGTCGCGCGGTACATCGGGTCGGTCCGCGCCGCGCGGGAGATCGACCTGGTGGCGCGGCTCCCCGGTACGCTCACCGCGCTGCCGATCCCCGAGGGTGGACGGGCCGCCGCGGGGGAGCCTCTGGCGATCATCGCCACCCCGGACCTCGAGGCTCGGCAGGCGCGCCTGCGGGCCGAGCTCCGGCGCGCCAGCAGCGACCGGGCCTACCTCTGCGGCGTCGCCCGGACCGACCGCGAGCTGGTCGACGCAGGCGCCCTCGAGGGGGCGCGCCGCGACGCCAGCGTGCGGGCGTGCCGCAGCAGCGAGGCGGCGGTCGAGGCGAGCCGCGCGGCCATCGCCGAGCTCGAAGCCACCCTGGAAAAGCGCGTCGATCCGGCCCCGTTCGACGGCCGGGTGCTCGACCGGCTCGCCGAGCCCGGCGCCAACGTCGCCCCGGGCCGGCCGCTGCTTCGCTTCGGCTCCGACGCGCTCGAGATCGAGGTGCGGGTCACCGAGAGTGACGTGCGGCGTGGCGTCGACGAGGGCACCGCGGCCCTCGTACAGCTCGACGGCGCGACCTGGCGCACCCGCGTCCTGACCGTCGCACCCAGCGCCCTCGGCCCGGGGCGCACGTTGGAGGTGCGGGTCGCGCTCCCACCCGAGGCGGTCGACCGCGTGCGCCACGGGATGTCGGTCGAGGTGGCGTTCGTGCTCCGCGAGGCGCCCGAGGACGTCGCGGTGCCGCTCGAGGCCGTCCGGCAGGACGCGGCCGGTCACCATGTGTTCGTCGTCCGGGACGCCGTGGTGCACGCCGTCGCCATCACGCCGGGCGCCTCGTCCGATGGCTGGGTGTCGACCGGCGGCGCGCTGCCGTCCGGCGCCGACGTGGTCGTCGGCGAGCTCGGGCTGCTCGAGGATGGCCTCACCGTGTACCCGGTCGCGGTGTCACCGCGGACCGCCGGGGGGCTCCAATGAGCTTCACGCGCGCCACGCTGCGCCACCGGCACGCCGTCTGGGCGCTCGCCCTCGCGGCGGCCATCTTCGGCGCGATCAGCTACCTGCGCCTGCCGATGCAGCTCTTCCCCGACACGTCACCGCCGCTCGTCAGCGTCATGACCGCCTGGCCCGGCGCCTCCGCGGCCGACGTGGCGAGCGGGCTCGTGCGGCCGCTCGAGGAGGAGCTCGGGGCGCTCGAAGGCGTCTCCCGCATCCGCTCGACGGCGCAGGACAACCTGGCGGTCGTCACGCTGGAGCTGCGCTACGACATGGACGCCGACCTGGCGGCGGTCGACGTCCAGAACGCCGTCGCGCGCATCCGCGGCGCGCTGCCGGCGGGCGCCCGCGAGCCGCGCGTGCTGAAGCTCGACACCTCGGATCGGCCGGTCCTCACCCTCGCGGTCCGCGCCAAGGCTCTGACCCACGCGCGCTCCGCCGCCGAAGACATCGTCGCGCCCACGCTCCAGCAGCTGCCCGGGGTCGCCGGGGTGGACGTCTTCGGCGGGGCGGTCGAGGCCGTCCTGGTCGAGCTCGATCCGCGCCGCCTCGAGGCCTGGCGTCTTCCGCTCGCGCGGGTGGTCGAGGCGCTCCAAACCCAGAACACGGCGGCCCCGGCCGGACAGCTGCGGACCGAGCGCACGCGCACCGCCTTGCGCGTCGAGGCCCGCGCCGTCCGCCCCGAGGCCCTGGCGCGCATCCCGGTCCCGCTCCCGGACGGCTCGCGCGTGCTCATCGGAGACCTGGGCGTCGTGCGCCGCGGCGCCCTCGACGACGACGCGCGCTTCGCCGTCGGGGGCGAGCGGGCCATCGCGGTCCAGGTCTTCAAGGCGACCGAGGCCAACGCCGTCGAGGTGGTCGAGCGCGCGCTGGTGGCGGCCGAGGCCCTCAGCCGCGCGCACCCGACGCTGAGCATCGAGATCGGCGAGGAGAGCGCGAGCTTCACCCGGCAGTCCATCGGCACGCTGCTCGACAACGTCTGGCAGGCGCTCGCGTTCGCGGCGGCGGTCATCTTCCTCTTCGTGGGCCGGATCCGGGCCTCCCTGGTCGCGGTCGTCTCCATGCCCCTCAGCTACGGGCTCACCTTCGCGCTCATGAAGCTGACCGGGACCCAGCTCGACATGGTCACCCTGACCGCCGTCATCCTGGCGGTCGGGATGGTGGTCGACGCCTCGGTGGTCGTGCTCGAGAACATCGAGCGGCGACGCGACGCCGACGGCCTCGCGCCCGAGGAGGCGGCCGCCCGCGGCGCCGACGAGGTGCGCCTGCCGGTCCTGGCCGGCGCCGCGACCACCATGGCGGTGCTCGTCCCGCTGATGTTCCTCGGCGGCTTCGTCGGCAAGACCTTCGGGCCGCTCGCCCGCACCCTGCTCTTCGCGTTCGTCAGCTCGGTGGCGGTCGCCCTGGTGCTCGTGCCCGTCCTCAGCCTGTACACGGCCGGTCCGAGCCGCCTCGACGCCCTCGGGGCCCTCGTCGCGCGCCCCTTCCAGTGGCTCATGACCGGGCTCCGCGCCGTCTACCTGGCCACCCTCCGCGGCGCCCTGCGCGCCCGGCTGCTGACCGTCGGGCTCGCCGTCGGGTCGCTGGTGCTCGGCGCCCAGCTCATCCGCGCCCAGGGCATGGAGGTGCTCCCGCAGATGGACGGCGGCAGCTTCTTCGTCTCGCTCGAGACCGCGTCGGGCAGCGCGCTCGAGGAGACCGAGCGCGTGGTCCGCGACGTCGAGGCCCTCCTGCTGGCCGAGCCGGAGGTCGTGCTGGTCCAGTCGCAGGTCGGCTTCGAGCAGGGGATGCGGTCGATGTCCGCGGCCGGCGCCCAGGGGCCGACCCAGGCCTTCGTCTCGGTCACCTTGACGCCGCGCACCCAGCGCGCCGACTCGATCTGGCACATCCAGGCGCGCGTCCGAGCGGCGCTCGCGCGGGTCCCCGGCCTCCGCTCCTCCACCGTCCGCGAGCTGGGCAACACGGCGAAGTCCACCACCGCGGCCCCCATCGTCGTGAGGCTCTCGGGCCCCGATCCCCTGGTGCTCGACCGGCTGGGCGACGAGGTCATCGACCGCCTCGCCACCGTGCCCGGCGTGGTCCAACCCGTCAGGAGCTGGCGCCGCGACCAGCGGCAGGTCCAGGTCCGTCTGGACACCCACCGCGCCGGCCAGCTCGGGATGACGCCGGCCGCCATCGCCCAGCTGATGCAGTCGGGGGCGACCGGGGTCCCATCGGGCACCCTCGAGCGCGAGGGCGCCGCGCCCGTCCCCATCCTGACCCGCTACGCGCGCGGCGACGCGCACACCCCGCGCGACGTGCTCGACCAGCCGATCGTCACGCCAGGCTCGCCCGATCCCATCCCGCTCCGCGCCGTCGCCCGCGTCGAGGAGACGGTCGGCCCCGCGCTCGTCACCCGCGAAGATCACGCCACGACCCTGGACCTCTCGGCCTTCGCGACGGGCCGCGCCCTCAGCTTCGTCCTGGCCGACGTCGAGCGCGATCTGGCGGCGCTCACCTTGCCGCGCGGTTACGCGCTGACGCTCGCCGGCGAGAACCGCGACCTCGACGAAGCCCGCGGCGAGCTGGGAGGCGCGCTCGTGATGTCCCTGCTCGCGGTCTACCTGCTCCTGGTGGCCCAGATGGGCTCCTTCCTCCACCCGCTGACCATCCTGACGAGCGTGCCGCTGAGCCTGTCCGGCGTGGGCGCCGCCCTCTGGCTCGCCGGCAAGCCGGTCTCGATGCCGGTCATGGTCGGGCTCGTGCTGCTGGTCGGCACGGTCGTCAACAGCGCCATCATCCTGGTCGACTTCGTCAACCGCGCCGTCGCCGACGGCGTCCCGCGCCGAGAGGCCCTCGTCGCCTCGGTCCGGACGCGCTTTCGCCCCATCATGATGACCTCCCTGTCGACCGTCGTCGGGATGATCCCGCTGGCCGCCGAGTGGGCGCTCGGGGCCGAGCGCTTCTCGCCGCTCGCCACGGCGGTCATCGGCGGGATGGTGGCCGCCACGCTGCTGACGCTCGTCGTCATCCCGGTGCTCTACGATCTCCTGGACGACCTCGTCCGCCTCTTCCGTCGGCTGGGACGCCGGCTCGGTCGCAACGCCGGGGCGGCCGCGGCGGTCGTGCTCCTCGCCGCCACGCCCGGCCCGGCACGCGGCGCCGAGCCGGTCGCCCTCGACCTGGCGGCGGCGCTCGCGCGGGCCCGGGACGCCAGCCAGCGGCTCCAGGCCGGCGAGGACGCCGTCGCGGCGGCGCGGCACCGCACCGACGCCGCCGAGCGCCGCCGTCTGCCGCGCTTCGACCTGCAGGCCCGGTACAGCCACCTCAGCGAAGAGGAGCCAGGCGAGCTGAGGCTCCCCAACATGCCGGCCGGGGTGCGCTTCGGCGAGGCGATCACGGACTCGGCCTCCCTCCGGGTGACCGTGTCGCAGCCGGTCTTCACCGGCTTCGCGCTCGCGCGGGCCGAGGAGGCCGCCGAGCTCGGCGTCACGCTCGCGCGCCTGCACCTGGAGGTCGCGCGAGCCGACCTGGACCTGCGGGTCACCGAGACCTACCTCGGCCTCTTGCGGGCGCAGGCGCGCAGGGCCGTGGCGGCGCAGTCCGTGGCCCTGGTGCGAGCCCTCCGCCAGGATCTCGAGCGCCTGGTCGCCGCCGGCCGCGCCAACCCCCACGAGCTCGCCCGGGTCGACGCGCGTCTCGCCGAGGCGCGCCTCGGCGTCCTCGAGGCGGAAGTCGCCGCAGACGCGGCGCGCCTGACCCTCAACCACCTGACGGGGTTGCCGCCGGAGACGGAGCTCCATCTCAGCGAGGATCTCGCGACGCCGCACGATCCGAGGCCCGCCGGCGACCTCCACGCTCGCGCCGCCGAAGGCCGGCCCGATGTTCGCGTCGCCTCCGCGGCCGCCGAGCTGGCCGTCGTCCGCGCCGAGTCCGCGACCGCCGCCCGCTGGCCGCAGGTCCACCTGCAAGCCGGCTACTCGTTTGGGAACCCGGGGGATCGGACCTTCCCGCCCCGCCAGGAGTGGGGCGACGCGTGGGACGTCTCGGTGGTCCTGGGGTGGACCGCCTTCGACTTCGGGGCGCGCGATGCGGAGATCGCCGCGGTCGAGGCAGAGGCGACGGCCGCGCGGCGCACCCGCGACGAGCTGAGCCGGCTCACCCGCCTCGAGGTCGACCGCGCCCTCAACGCCCTCGAGGCGGCCGACGCCCGAATCGCCGCGGCCCGCGCCTCGGTCACCCTGGCCGACCGCGCCCTGACCCAGGCCCGCGAGCTCCACGGCCATGGGCGCCTGGTCGCGACCGAGCTCCTCGACCGCGAGGTCGCGCTCGCGCGCGCCCGGGTGGCCGAGATCGACGCGCGGGTCGGGGCGCGGCTCGCTCAGGCCCACCTCCGCCGCCTGACCGGCGGCCACCACCCCTCCGCTCACCTTCCATGAGGTCTCCCATGCGCCGTCTCGTTCGCTGTTGTCTCCTCGCGTCCCTCATCGCCGTGTTCTTCGGTGTCGCCACCGTCGTCTCCGGTGGCTCGGTCCTCTTCGGCTCGGACGAGCAGCGCGCCGCGGCGGGCGCCTGGATCCCCTTCGTGGTGACCTTCAACTTCGCCGCCGGGTTCGCCTATGTCACCGCGGGCATCGGGCTCTGGCTGCGGCGCCGCTGGGCCGCCTGGCTGGCGTCGATCATCGCCGCGACGACGGCGCTCGTCTTCGTCGCCTTCGGCGTGCACGTCCTCGCCGGCGGCGACTACGAGCTCAGGACCGTGGTGGCGATGACCGTCCGCACGCTGCTCTGGCTCGGGCTCGCCGTCCTCGCCTTCCGGGCGACCCGCCATGCGGTCCTCGACGCGTCGGCGCGACCCAGCGCCCCCTGACCGCAGCTCGGTCCCAAGGGCGGCAGGCCGGTCAGACCTGGTCCGACCCGTTGGCGTCGCAGGGCGGACGATACAGGACGTGGAGAGTGGCGACGCCTGACCCCAACGGTCTGACCCCAACGGTCCGGCCCTGGAACGTGGAAAACGGCGAGGCCCGACCTGGCCTGACCCCAACGGATCGCGGGGCGGCCGCGGCGAGATGAATAGAGCCTTGCCGAGTGACCTTCAGCTATCGCAGCATCGGCAAGAGGTGGGGGCGAACCACGCGCTGTGGTTGCACCTCTGGGAGCACCTCGCCCCGCAGATGGCCGAGACGGACGTCGACTTCGTGCCGCTGCCACATAGGCTCCCCGAGCTGGGGCCGAGGCGGGTGAAGGCGATCGAGCGGGGCTGGAGGCTCACGCCCTGACAGGAGCAGAACATGTCCAGTGACGAATCGACCGAGCATATGACCCACGTGTCCACGCGCTCGGACGAGGAGCTGGTGGTGACGCGCGCCTATGACGCGCCGCGGGCGCTGGTCTGGGCCGCAACCACGCAGCCTGAGCACCTGGCCCAGTGGGTCGCGGGCCCGGCGCCGTGGTCGATGACCGTGTGCGAGCACGACCTGCGGCCCGGCGGGGCGTATCGGACGGTGCTGCGGCATGCCGACGGGTCGGAGATGGAGATCCGCGGCGAGTATCGCGAGGTGTCGGCGCCCGAGCGCCTGGTCCTGACCGAGCGCTGGGGCGGGCCGTGGCCGGAGACCGTCCACACGATGGAGTTCACCGAGGAAGACGGCGTGACGACGGTGACGCTGGTGATTGTCTATCCGTCCGAGGCGGCGCTCGATTCGGCGGTGGGGACCGGGATGCTCCAGGGGATGGCCGAGAGCTACAACCGGCTCGAGGAGCATCTGGCGACGTTGGCGTGACGGCGGAGGAGATCCGCGGCGCCCCGGTCATGCGTGGCCTCGCCTGGCGCGACGTCGCTCGCGCACCAGGCCCGAGAGGGTCAGGACGGCGTTGGGCGGGATCATCAGGAAGATGAACGCCAGCACCGCGACGTCGACGGCGGTCCCGGGGTAGAGGGTGAGGGCGAAGAGCAGGCAGAGGCCGGCGTTGCGGATGCTGGTGGTCGTCGCGAGGAGCTGGCGGTCGGCGCGGGCGGGGCCGCCGAGGAGCCAGCCGATGAGCAGGGTGCCCGCCACGAAGACGGCGAAGGCGACGAGGGCGCCGCCGTCGATGACGCCGACGGCCTCCCGCTTGAGGGCGCTGCCGACGACGGTCGCGGCGACGAACGCCAGGGCCGAGACCAGGTTCGCGGGGCGCGCCAGCCTCCGGGCACGGTCCGGGCGGTGACGTCGGAGCCACGCCCCTACGGCGATGGGCAGGGCGGCGGCGAGGAGGAACGCCAGGATGTGCTCGGCGGCGCCGAGGGCGCCCGGGGCCCGGGGCAGGGGCATGGCGAGGACGGCCAGGGGCGTGGTCACGAGCGCGACAAGGGTCAGCGCGAAGAGCAGGGTGGCCGCTTGGGCGAGGCGCCCGCCGATGCGCGTGGTGAACTGGAGGACGTTGAGGCCGCCGGGCGCCACGCCCAGCAGGAGGAGGGCCACCTGGGCGTCGGGGGCCATGGGGATCAGGGCCACGAGCAGGACGGCGAGGGCGGGTGCCAGCACCACGTTGGCGAGGAGGGCGCGGGCCAGCAGGCGTCGCTCGCGCAGCAGGGCGGTGAGCTGCGCCCAGGTCACCGAGAGGCCCACGTAGAGCATCGCCGTGACGACGAAGACGAGCTCCAGGGCCAGGGTCCAGTCGAACGCGTCCATCGCGGCCCCGCTAGGATCCTGCAGCGGTTTGCGGAACGAGCGAGTCCGAAGGGGATCCGCCCAGACCGGCGTTCGACGGCTGCGTCGTCGAACCCCATGGTCCTCGGACGTCGAGCACCGCGAAACGCTGCCCGCGCTGGCCCGCAGGGCCAGGGGAGCCGGGGACCGCGGGGAGCCGGTGGGGGAATGGAGCCGAGACTCGCGATGGGAGCATGGGCGCTACGGGTTCCTCCTTGGAATATGGACCTCACCGCCCGACCTGCGGGCGCCCTGGGCTACCCTGAGCTGGGCGAGGCGCCTCACCGGCGCGACCTGGGCGAGCGGCCCTCGGTCATGCCGAAACCGGTAAGCCAGCTTCGTCGGCCGTCAACGGCGGGCCCTGCCGAGCCCGGCCCCTCGCGACGACCCCGCGCGCGTCCACGTCGTCCGTCGCCGCGCTCATCCGACTTCGAGAGTCCCCGCATGAAGCGCTCCCTCCAGCGCCTCAAGTATCGGCTCGGGCGCCTGGTGCTGCGCTCGGCGCTCTACCAGATCCTCGTCGCCGCGCTCCTGCTGCTGGTCGTGATGGTCGGCGGCGGCGTCACCGTGTACGTCTGGACCGACGAGTTCCCGACGCTCCGCCAGGCGCTCTGGTGGGCCTGGCTGCGCCTGTCGGACCCCGGCTACCTGGGCCAGGACTTCGGGCGGCTCACCCGCATGGTCAGCCTCCTGCTCACCATCTCCGGCCTGCTCTTCTACACCGGGGCGGTGGTCGCCATCCTCACGAACCTGCTCGCGAACATCCTGGCGGGCCTGTCCTCCGGGAGCCACCGCGTCGTCGAGCGCGACCACTTGCTCATCATCGGCTGGCCCGCCGGCATCGGGGCGGTCGTCACGGAAGCCCTCCGCGCCTGGCAGCGGCTCGACGACGACGCACCTCGCGCGCTGCCCCCCGTGGTCATCCTCCTCGAGCCCGAGCAGTCGGCCTCCCTCCGCAAGCTCGAGCTCGGCCTCCGCGAGGCGCTCCCCCCCGACCTCCGCCGCAGGGCGCAGCTCCTGCTCCGGACGGGCGACCCGCGCCAACCCGAGACCCTGCGCCGCCTCGACGCCGCCAACGCCGCCGCCATCCTGCTGCTGCCCGTGGGACAGGGCGCGGCCCCGCGGCGGGCGTCGGACATGCGCATGATCCAGACCCTGCAAGCGCTCCGGGGCCTCGCGGGCGCGCCTGGGCGCCCTCGCCCGCCCACGGTCACGATCGAGCTGTCGGTGTCGGCCAACCGCGCCCTCGCCCTGGCCGCCGGGCCCGCCCGGACCCAGGTGATCGCCCACGCCGACGTCCTCAGCTACATCTTCGCCGAGGCGGTCCGCCGCCCCGGCTTCGCGCAGGTCGCGGCCAGCCTGGCCGAGCCCGGCCGCGGGGCGGTCGTCGTGGGCCGGGCCGCCGCCCTCGGGGCCACGGGGCGCACCCTCCGCGCGCTGGTGCCCGCCCTCACGACCGCCATCCCGGTGGGCGTCGTGAGCGCGGACGACGACGCGGCGCGGCTCCTGGACCTCGACACGCCCCTCGGGCCCGACGACCGGATCGTCGGCCTGGGCCCGTCGGCCGCCGCGCTCGCCGCCGGGTACGCCCCCGAGCGGGTCGGGGCCTGGGACGAGGACGACACCGCGCCTCCGGCCCCGCCCGCCGCGTCCGCCGAGCCGTCGCGCCCGCGCCGCGCGCTGGTCATCGGGCGCTCGTACCTCCTGCGGGCGCTCGGGGCGCACCTGAACGCCCACCCGCCCGAGCGCTTCGAGCTGACGCTGGTCCACTCGGGCGAGGTCGAGCTGGTCCAGGCCTACCTCGCGCAGCTCGCCGGGCGCCTCGACCGCCTCACCGTCACGGCGCGGCTCGCCCGCCTGACCGGACTCGACGAGCTCGCCGAGCTCCGTCCGCAGGACTACGACATCGTGCTCGTGCTGGTCCCGGAGCTCGCCGAGGACCCGCGCCAGCCCGACGCCGACGCGGTGATGAACGCCCACCTCGTCGACCGCACCTTGCAGGAGTTGGCGCCCGACCACGCGACCGAGGTGGTCGCCGAGCTCTACGACGCCGGGCGCGTGACCCTCCTGCCGCCCTCCGTCGCCGCGCGGGCGCTGGTCACCCCCGCCCTCATCACCCACCTCATGGTCCAGGCGGCCCTGCTGCCGGTCGCCGCCAGCGTCTACGCGCAGCTGCTGACGCCGGAGGGGCCCGATCTCGAGCTGCGCCCGCTGCCCGAGGCCGCCGGCGCGCTCCCCGGGGCGGAGGTCGACTTCGACCTCTGCCAGCGGGCCTGCCTCGCCGCGGGGGCGCTCGCCCTCGGCTACCTCCTCGAGGGCCCGCGCGGCGCCCTCGACGCCGGGGTCCACATCAACCCCACCCGCGCCCTGCGCTTCCGCCCCGGGCCGGGCGACCGCCTCGTCGTCCTCGTGCCCTAGCCGCGCGCCCGACCTCGGACTCCCTGACCCCTGCCGACCCGAGCACCACCTCTCCGCGGAGACGTCGTCTTTGGACCCACCGGCTTGCCGACCCGACCACCACGTCTCCGCGGTAACGTCCTCGGCCGACCCGCCGGCCTGGCGAGTCGAGCGCCACGTTTCCGCGGTAACGTCCTCCGCCACGCCGCTTCGCATGTCCGGGCGCCGTCGGCCTGCCCCGCCTCGCCACACTCGACCAGGCTGAAGGGCGACGGTCGGCACCTCGTGAACGATCGCGTGAACGAGCGCCTATGATGATCGCCACTCAGGCCGAGAACTGTGACCCTCGGGCCTCCGTGTCAGGAACTGCCCCTTGGCCCGCTCCTGCCCATGGTGGACTCCGGCAAGGCGTGAGCGCTAGGCTCCGCCACCGCGGACGAGACGCCGAGCCCCTCGTCGGCCGGCGGCCGCCCAGCACCGGAGGCCTCGTGCAGACCACGCCCCCCGCGCCCCCCACCGGCCCCGTCGCGTGGTCATGGCCGCGGCCGGCTCGCCATCGCCGCGTCCGGGCCGCGCTGGCCGTCGCCATCGTCGCCCTCGCCGTCGTCCTCGCCGCCGCGCCCGCCTCCGCGCGTCCAGCCGCCGCCAGCGCCACCCCCTTCGACGCCGTCGTCCTCGGCGTCGGCGACCGCGCCTCGACCCTCCGCGTGGCGCGCACCGCTCCGCGCCCTCGCTCCGACTCCGGGCTGTCGAGCCTCGCGCCCGACGAGCTCGTCGACCTCTCGCAATGCGTCAGCCCAAGCACCAGGCAGCTCGGCGGCGCCGCGGCCGCGCAGCTCGCCCTCGACGAGCTCCTCGGCGAGCGTGTCCGGGTCCGCGTCGTCGGCCCGGGCCCCGACGTCGGGAGCCAGGCGGCGGCCGTCACTCACGGCCGGCGCTCCCTCTGCCACACCCTGGTCGCGGCCGGCGCGGCGTGGGTCCTGCCGGCCGCCCGCTCCGACGCGGCGCTCGCCCGGCTCGAGCGTGAGGCCCGCGAGGCACGCCGTGGCCTCTGGGCCCATCCCGACCCCATCCCGCCCTGGCAGTGGCGGGACCTCATGCTCCTGCGCGACCCGGCCCACCAGCGCTTCCACTCAGATTGGGACTGCCCCTGGGTGCGCGCGACGCAGTGCGAGGGATGCTCGGGCCGCTTCTGGAGCCTCGAGGAGGCGACCGCCGCCGGGTTCACCCCCCACGACGCGTGCATGACGCCCGAGAACCTCCGCCTCGCCGCGAACGCCGCGCCCATGGCCGACGCGCAGGCCCTCGCGCAGCCGCCGCAGCTCCCTCCCCACGCCCGCCGCCAGTGCTCCGCGGACGCCGACTGCGTCGCCGCCCCCTTCCCGGCCTGCACCTGTCGCCCCTGCGCCACCCACTGGCTCCAGCCGGTCCGCGCCGACGTCGCCCGCCGCATGTCGGCCAACTTCCGCGCCGCCGCGTGCGGCCCCGTCCCCTGCCCGGCGTGCGCCAACCCCGCGCCCCTCGGCGTCCCGCGCTGCGTCGCCGGTCAGTGCGCCGCCGTCGCGCCCCGCGCCGGTCCAGAGGCGCCCGGGGGCGACGGCTCGCTCCCAAGGCTGCCCTGACGAGGCCCGGTCACGCGGGCGTCGGCTGGCGCTGGGGCGTGGGGCGGCGGCCGAGGGCGCGGCCCAGGTCCTTCAAGGCGCTGCCGAGGCCCTCTTCGTAGGCGGGGTGGTAGAAGGGGAGGTCGAGGGCCGAGTCGACGGTGGCGCCGAGCTGGATGGCCCAGGCGAGGCTGTGGGCGAGGTGCTCGGCGGCCGGCGACAAGAGGGTGCCGCCGAGGAGGCGGCGGGAGTCGCGGTCGGCGTAGACGCGGATGAGGCCGCGGGCGCGGCCATGGACCTTGGCGCGGCCGAGGTTGGCCATGTCGAAGCGGCCGATGGCGGTGGCCTCGGGATCGAGGGAGGCGAAGTCGGCGCCGACCTGGGCCACCTGCGGGTCGGAGAAGACGATGGCGAGCGGGGTCTTGCGTGGGGCCGGCTGCGGGTGCGGGTGGCGGGCGGCGTTGGCGCCGGCGAGCTGCCCTTCGTGGGCGGCCTCGTGCTGGATGAGGCGGTCGCCGGTGACGTCGCCGGCGACGTAGATGGAGGTGTCGCCGAGGCGGGCGGTGAGCGGGTCGATGGCCGGGAGGGCCGAGAGGCCGGCGGCCTCGAGGTCGAGATCGGCCCAGTGGGGGCGGCGGCCGGTGGCGACGAGGACGCGCTCGAAGCGCTCGGAGCGGACGAGGCCGCCGGGGGTGCTGAAGCGGACGGCGACGTGGTCGGGGTGCGGGTCGAGGGCGAGGAGCTCGTGGTCGAAGTAGGCCTCGAGCTCGGCGGCGAAGTGGGCGCGGGCGACCTCGGCGACGACGGGGTCGGTGATCTGGGCGACGCGGTCGCCGAGGTCGAGGAGCGTCACGCGGACGCCGAGGCGGTGGAAGGCCTGGCCGAGCTCGAGGCCGATGGGGCCGGCGCCGACGACGAGGAGGCTCTCGGGGAGGCGGTCGAGCTCGAAGACGGACTCGTTGGTGAGCAGGCGGTCGCCGAGGTCGCGGTAGGGCGGCGGGACGTAGGGGCGGGAGCCGGTGGCGATGACGGTGGCGCGGGCGGTGATGGTGGCGAGAGGGGCGCCGGAGGGGGCGTCGACGGCGAGGGTGGTGGGGGAGAGGAAGCGGGCGCGGCCGCGGAGGAAGTCGGGGTTGTCGTCGTCGGCGCCGTCGGGGCCCCACAGGGCGCGCCAGCCGGCGAGGGTGTGGCCGACGAAGTGGTCGCGCAGGCGCTGGAGGCGGGCGAGGACGGCCTCGCCCTCGACGGAGATGTCGTCGATGCAGAGGCCGAAGTCGCGGGCGGCGCGGGCGTCGTGGGCGTGGTCGGCGGCGGCGATGAGGAGCTTGCTGGGCATGCAGCCGACGCGGGCGCAGGTGGTGCCGAGGGGGCCGGGGTCGATGATGACGGCGCGGGCGCCCTCGCGCTGGGCGGCGCGGAGGGCGTTGAGGCCCGCCGTTCCGGCGCCGAGGATGGCGACGTCGACGGAGCGGGAGGTGGTGGGGGTGGCGGCGAGCGTCATCGGGCGGCTCCGAGGGTGTCGAGGGCGCGGTCCAGGCGGGCGCGGACATCGTCGGCGATGGGGGCGAGGCCGGGGTGGTCGACGACCGAGAACATGGCGCGGGGGTCGATGGCGGAGACGGTGGCGCCGTCGGCGTCCGAGGTGACGACGACGTTGCACGGCAGGAGGAGGCCGATGGCGGGCTCGGCGGCCAGGGCGCGGGCGGCGAGGGCCGGGTTGCAGGCGCCGAGGATGACGTAGTCGCGGCCGAGGTCCTGGCCGAGCTTGGCCTGGAGGGTGGCGCGGAGGTCGATCTCGGTGAGGACGCCGAACCCCTCGGCGGCGAGGGCCTCGCGGGTGCGGGCGACGGCGTCGGCGAACGAGGTCTCGGGGAGGTGGCGGGTCAGCCCGTAAGACGGGGTCCCGAAGGCTTCGGACGGTGTGTGGCTCATGGTGCGCTCCGGTAGGTCGGGCAGGGGGCGACGCGCTCCCATGACCGATAGAGCCACCGGCGCGGCAGAGTGTTACGGGGACCACGGTGTTTTTCGGGCGCGCCAGCGAGCAACAGCGGCGGGGCGGTCTTCGTCGCCTGCGCGGCGCGCCCGAGCGGCGAGCTATGGTCCGTAGAACAGCTTCACGTCCGCGGCCGTCGCCGGGTCGGCGCTGTTGCCGCCGGGGCCCTGCACGCCGGCGGTGCCCAGCGAGCAGTCCCAGCCGTTCTCGCCCCAGCAGCGGACCGCGCCTGTCTCCATCAACGCGCAGGTGTAGCGGTCGCCGATCGCCACGTCGGCGACCTTGGCGGGCAGCGCGATGTCGCCTACGTCGGCGGGGACCTCGTCGTCGCCGATGTTCTCGTCGATGGCGGGGTAGCCCAGCTTCCCGCCCACCGAGGCGCCCCAGCAGCGCAGGGCGCCGGTGGTCAGGATGGCGCAGGTCTGGTCGTCGCCGGCGAACACCTTGTCGACCGGCCCGCCGACGTTCACCGGACCGACCTCGGTCGGCGTCTCCGCCTTGCCCAGGTCGCTGACGTGCCCGTACCCCAGGCGCCCGTCGCTGTTGAGGCCCCAGCAGTACAGCGATCCGCCGGTGACGACCGCGCACGCGTGCCAATCGCCGACGGCGATGTCCGTCGCCAGGTCCGGCAGGGGCACGTCCGACAGCTTGGTCGGGTCGAACCAAGCGCCCGGCACGCCGGCGCCCAGCACGCCGAAGCCGTTGCTGCCCCAGCAGCGCACGCCGCCGTCGGCGCGGAGGGCGCACCCCGTCTGGGCGCCCAGCTCGAGCTTGGCGACGGCCCCGCCCAGGTCGATGAGGGCGTTCGCCGTGGGCAGCTCGTCGTCCCCCACGGGCTGCGAGTTCTCGCTGGCGAACAGGCTGGCGCCCCAGCCCCAGCAGCGGACGGCGCCGCCGGCCAGGACGACGCAGGTGTTGCTGTTGCCGGCCGCCACCGATGCCACGACGCCGCCGACCGCGATGGCGCCGCCCGAGTCGACCGGCTCGTCGTCGCCGATGCTCTCGTCGTTGCCGTAGCCCAGGACGCCGGAGCCGGCCCCGCCGAAGCAGTGCACGGTGCCGTCGTCGAGCACCCAGCAGGTGTGGCTGCTTCCGGTGGCGACCTGGGTGACGAACCCGGCGATGTCGACCGCGCCGGCCTCGTAGACGGGGAGCGCCTCGCAGCCGACCCGCTCGACGCCCGGGTAGCCCAGCTTCCCGAAGCCGTCGTCGGCGCCCCAACAGCGCATGGTGCCGTTGTCGAAGAGCGCGCAGGTGCGGTTCAGGTCGGCCTCGAGGCCGACGACGTTGGCCCCGCAGACGCCGCCGCCCAGGTCCTGGTAGGCGGCCGCGCAGGCTCCGCAGTCGGCGCCCTCGTAGGTGTCGTAACAGGTGCACACCGCAGACCCGGTGCTGCCGTCGCAGGCGGCGTTGTTGCACGGCGTGACCTCGCACACCGGCAGGCACTCGTCGCCGGTGTCGGTCCAGCCCAGCGGGCAGGCGCTGCAGTCGGCGCCTTCGTACAGGCCGTAGCACTCGCAGACGGGCTCGCCGGTGTAGCCGTCGCACCAGCCGTGGCCGCTGCAGCTGTCGGGCTGGCACGCCTCGACGCACTCGCCGCCCGCGTGGCCGTAGTAGGGCGCGCAGGATTCGCAGTCCTGGCCGATCCACCCCTGGTCGCACAGGCAGATGGCGTAACCCGACCAGGCGTCGCAGATCCCACGGCCACCGCAGTCGCGGCCGGCGCACAGGTCGACGCAGGCGCCGCCCTGCTCGGCGAAGCCGCGCTCGCACACATCGCAGAACGGGGCCGCCCACCCCGGCTCGCAGGCGCAGACCGCCGCGCCACCGACCATGCTGCAGGTGCCGTGGCCGGAGCAGGTGTCGGGGCCGCAGCCGGGGGCGCAGAGGCCGCCGAGCAGGGTGTAGCCCGGGGCGCATGTGGCGCAGCCGTCGCCGGCGTAGCCGGGGAAACACTCACACACCCCGTCGACCCACTGCGCGTGGGGCGGGCAGGTCGTCCCGGGAGCGTCGCTGGTGACGTCGGCGCCCGCATCGGCACAGCCGACGCACTCCGCCGGGGGCGACGAGCCGCACGCCGCGAGCCCGACGAGCAGCAGCGAGCAAGCTGCCATCAGGGCATTTCGCACAGCGGGCCTCCTCCGACGGGCTGGCAGACGTCGTGGCAGTAGTCGCTCTGGCACTCGTCCGAGTCCTCGCACGGCTCGCCTTGCGCTTTCAGCGGCGGGATGGCGACGCAAGTGCCGCCCTCGCAGGTGGTGCCCTTGGCGCACTCCCAGTCGAGCAGGCACTCGCTGCCCTCCGGCTTGCGTTGGGCGCACCGGAAGCCGTTGAACGGGTCGCAGTAGAGCCCCGCGCCGCAGGCGATGAAGAACGTGCAGGGTGCGCCGACGGTCGTTGCGCCGCACTCGAAGCTCATCCGCGTGCAGCGGCCGTCGAGGCAGGCGTACGGCGGGATGCACGCGTCGTAACCCTCGCAGGCCTGGCCGGGGCCTGGTTGGGCGACACAGACGCCGCCCTTGCACTGGCCCCAGGGGTAGCAGTCGTCGCCGGCGCACGGATCGCCGATCTGTGGCTTGGGCCCGCATTGGCCGGCGCTGCTGCAGAAGCCGCTCTTGCAGGCGTCGCCTCCTTCGTCGCAGGACTCGCCGTCCTCGCGCAGCGGCAGGCAGGCGCGTGCGTCCCAGTCGTCACACCACTGTCCGGGGGCGCACTCCGAGGTGTCGCTACAGGCCTGACGGCAGGTGCCGCCCCAGCAGCGGCCCGACAAGCACTGGTCGTCGCTACTGCACGGGCCGCCGATCTGGGACCGCGTGACGCAGCCGTGCGAGTAGGAGCAGCCGCCGCCGCGGCACTGGTCGTCGTCGCTACACGTGTGGCCGTCGGGGTAGCCGCAGACCAGGGCGCCGGGGTCGCAGTAGCCGCCCCTGCAGTCGGTGTCCGCTGCGCAGGGCCGGCCGCCGGCGCGCTTGCCGCAGGTCGCGCTGAGGCTGTCGCAGTAGCCGGTCGTGCACTGGAAGTCCTTGTGGCAGGGGGCGCCGTCGGGGCGCTCGTCGATGCAGATGAGGAGCGAGCCCTCGCAGTTGTGGGTGCGGCAGCCCTTGTTGGACGCACAAGGCGCGCCCTCGTGGCCGCCGGAGTCGCACAGGCCCTCGTTGGCGTTGGCGTCGAGGAGCTCGCCGTTGCAGAACCCCGAGGCACAGTCCGAGTCGGCGTGGCAGGAGGCGCCGTCGGCCTCGGGCAGCTCGCAGTCGCCGGTCTCGCGCGAGCAGTGCAGCCCCTGGGCGCACCAGAGGCCGCTCTCCTTGCACTCCTGGCCGACGCTGCCGCGCGGGACGCAGGTGCTGGTGTCGCTCTCGCAGTAGAACCCGGTGGCGCAGGCCTGGTTGAAGCAGGGGCCGGACGAGGGCGCGGCGACGCACTTGCGGGTGTCCGGGTCGCAGATGTTCTGGACCTCGTCGTCCCAGCGGCAGGAGACGACGCTGCAGTCCTCGCCGAGGTCGCCGTGGCGGAGGCAGACGCGGCAGAGGTCCCGCTCGTCGGCGGTGGGGTAGCCCGGGGAGCCGTTGTAGTCGACGCAGACGAGGCCGTCGGCGCAGCTGTAGTTGCGCTCGCAGGACTCGCCCTCGCCGGGGGGCGGCGGCTGGGCATGGTCGTCGTCGTCGTCGCCGTCGCCGAAGGAGCCTCCGAGGACGCCGCAGGGCCCCTCGTTGACCGAGGCCCAGGCGTCGCAGCTGCTGGCGGCGAGCCAGGCTTCACAGGCGGCGAGGGCGCTGGCGTCGGCCTGCACGTCGATATGCGTGACGGTCCACTCATCCTGGCCGTATTCGTCGCGTGTCGAGTCGATGCGGCAGGTGAGCAGGAAGTCGAGGGTCTGGATGCACTCGCCGCGGTTGGCGGTGGAGATCGCGAAGTCGTCGCTGGGACAGCGCGCGAGGTAGTCGCACATGGCCCCGAGGACGGCCGAGCCGCCGGAGATGGAGACGGCGGCGGGTCGGCTGGTGCTCGAGCCCTGGCTGGCAGCGTCGCTGCAGGCGGGGGCGAGGGCGGACAACGCCAGGGATGGCACCAGGTACAAAAAGCTACGCATGTCGCTCCCCGCGTGTGACCCATGACGTAGCCGGAAGCGGGCGTGGACGCAATGTGAGGCGCCTCTCAGCCCGCTGTTCGGCGGGGGACGTCCCGCGTGGACGGGGGGCGGGGTGTCGCTCGCGCTGGAGCTCGCCGCCGCCCGCGCTGACGTGGAGGCTGCCGCCTGCCGGTGCGCCCGAGCGCCACGGGCCCGAGCCGGTGTTCGGGCCGCAGTGACGCCGCGCGTCACGCCTCGCCTGCGCGCGCCGCCATGCGGACGTCATTGCTCGTCGGGCGCGCGCTGCACCGCGGGCAAGCCCCAGCGGGCCTTCGCGGCGCAAGGGTCACCGCTCGTCGTCCCGAGAAGTTCGCAGGTTGGGGCCCGACCATCTCCCGGCCATGCGGCGCCCTCATGGGCCGGCGCTCCGCTTCGTCAGGAAGTCGAGCGCGTGGGGACCGCCGGGCTTGTGGAAGGGGCCACCGTCGATGGAGAGGTGGCCGTAGGCGGGCGAGAGGTGATTCGGATCGAGCTGCCAACGGCCCCAGACCAGGTGTCTGGTGCCCGAGACGTCCCGATACTCGCCGTCGCAACACACCTCGGCAGTCTCGCCGAGCCACTGGTTGAGCCAGCAGCCCATCCTGACCACCGGTCCCTTGACCGGATCGCCCCAAGCCACCGTCCACTTCGCGCCCACCCCGAGCGCGACGAGCGGCCTCGCCGGGAACGCCACCGCGGACAGCTCCTGCGCGTACGGGTCCCCGCCGCTGGACGGCCGCTGCACCCGCACCTGGCTCGTCGCGTCCTCGACGATGGCGATCCGCCCCCCGCCGGCAGGCTGGCGGGGCGCGCTCGGTCCACCCACCGCTCGCATCACCCGGAGCGACACCTCGGCGCTGGCGCCGCGGGCTCTCCCCGTGGTCACTTCGACCTTCTCCGCCACATCGCGGAAACCTCCGGAGACCATCTGGACGAAGACCTCGAGCTCCTCACGTGCTTCGGATCTCGGCACCCAGGCCACGCTCTTGCGGGGCTTGCCGCCGCGCGTCTCGAGGGTCACCACGGGCGGCGACCTCATCGCGGCCAACAGGCCCGGCATGGGGTTTGGCCGCGGGGCCGGCATCGCTGCCGGCTCCGGGCGCTCCATCGAGGCGTTGACCGCGTTCGAGCACACGTTGGGCACCGCGGTGTACGCGTCGAACGCAAAGAAGCGGTGGTGGCCGCCGCCTTGCTCAATCCACTGCTCTCTCCAGTTCCAGTAGGCGTTGTCGCGCTCTCCTTCGGGTCGGTGCTCCGGCGCCACTTGACCGGAGTGATACCGGGCTCGGAGCCCCCGCGGCTCGTGCCACTGGTTTCCGGCATCGACCCGTGCCCGGAGGGCGTTCCCGTCCCAGCGGCGCACGATGCTGTGACGGCCGACGGTCCAGCGCGCGACCTCGCCCAGATCGCGCCCCTTTGGGCTCTGCTCGAAGAGCACCACCACGTGCTCGTTGCAGGGCGTGTAGCGCGCCACCGCCACCTCGCCCTCCAAGCGTATCGTCCACGCGTCGTCGAACATGACCGAGACCCCGGTCTGCCGGTACATCCACATGCCGCCGACGGTCCCTGCGGCGCGACCGTTCTGGTCCAGCAGGAGCTTCGAGTATCCCCGAGCGTGGAAGTCCCTACCGATCTCGACCCCGGCCGTCGTCCGAGAGGCGGGGGCAGGCCAGTCTGCTCCGGCCGGCCTGACCGACGTGAGGAGCAGCGTCACGAACACCGACACCGTGAGCAGCCGCACGTAATCCTCCGGATGCGTCGCGTCCTCTGTCCGACACGAGCCTGGACCGGGGGGAGAGAGGGTGTCAACGCAGTCGATGTGCCCTCAAGACGTAGCCCTGTCTACGACCCGCCCCGCGTTGCGAGCAGACCGGCCGCCTCCGGGCGCACGCTGGCGACCGACTCCCGTGGGGGCCCTGCTTTCGTTGTGATTTTGAGCAGTCGTCGTGCGGGGGCGCGGTCCTCGGGCGCAACCTGGAGCTCAGGGGACAGGCCGGGTCCGGCTCCAACGCGTGAACTCATCGGCGCAAGTGGCGGCCACCGTCGAGGATGGATGCGACGAGACGAGCTCGTCCATGAGGTCGTTCGAAGGGCTGGCCGCTGACCCTCAGCCTCGCCGACGACCGCGACGCGGCTGAGGCGGAGGAAGCCGGAGCCGGCGGGTCGGCGGGGCAGGGGACGTTACCGCGCAAACGTGAGGTCGGCTCGAGAGGACGTCTTCGCGCGAACGTGGTGGTCGGGTCCGCGGGCCGGTGGATCGGTAGATGACGTGACCCCGGAAACGGACGATGAAGTCTCGGGGACTCAGGGGGCAGGCCGGTCAGGCCCCGACTCGTCGACTTCTGAGACCCCTCGTCTTCAGACCTCGAATGGTAGGTCGTGCATGAAGGGCGGGAGAACGGCCTGCGCGGACCGCGATCTCGCTTGAGAGGCCGAGCCGGGTTGCCCTGGAGTGGGCAGGCTGGTTCGGGCCACCGGACTGGATGCGCCGGACGATCGGTGGCACGAGATTCTGAACCGGTGTTGCGGCAAGGCTCCGACCATCGAAGCGCTTCGGCTGTCAGGAGCCCGGTTCGATGCGCTCGACCAACACGAACTCCACGCGCTGGGGCTGGCCGACGTCCTCACGGAAGCCGAACGTCAGGCCCACGCTCGCCACGATGATCTGCTCGACGAGGTCCTCGCGCGCGAGGCCCTGCAGCTCGAGCAGGGCTTCGACGTCGGCGCGTTCGAAGCCGCTGACGTCGTCGTCGAACACGACAACCGGCGCGAGTCGGTTGTCCTGCATGCGCGCGAACACCATGAAGCCGCGGGCCGCGCCCTCGCAGTATTCGACCTGAACCCCGTGCATCAGGAAGCTGTCTGTGCGATCAGGCGCGTTCGAGGGCAGGAAGCTGAGCACCGTCGAGTCGGTTCGCGTCCACAGCTGCGGCCGGGTCATGCCCAGTTCGAAGTCGCCGACGCCCACGCCGGGCTTGATGATGCGGGGTTCGTGCATGGCTGTCGGTCAGGAGCAGGGCGGCTCGTCCTGGAGCGGCACGGGATCATGGGGATCTCATGACAGGCTCGCGACTCGGGCGTCGGGCTGATGGCCGTCATCATGCCTGCTACCGGCCCCCGCGTCACCGACGAACTGGCTGGCGCCGGCCCATGGGACTGACAATCCCAATTGTTCCTACTACCGGCCCCCGCATCACCTGCGCACTGGCTGGCGCCGGGCGCAGGTCTGCGCCTGGTTCGCCTGAGCCCGTCTTTTCGGTAGTCTTTGGGGTGGTTTGGCTTGCGGGTGCGTGGTCCTGGGACGCGCCGTGGGCTGTGGTCACGGGAGGTCCAGGCAGTCCTGGGGGGGAACTCGTCGCGGGGGCGGTGTCGGAGGGCTGGAGGGCAGGCCGAGGTGCTCGAGGATGGCTCGCGCGGCGGAGGGGCAGGTGACCAACGCCAGGAGGGTGCGGCGGGCGCCGCAGTGGGCGCAGGTCAAGACGTCGATGCCGACGGTGAGACGCATCAACTCGGCCCAGGCTCGTGCGCTCCCGGCGGGGCGTTCGGCGGGAGCGCACGAGCTGGGGCTGGGGGGAGGCCGGTCTGGCCGGGCGCACGTTGTCCGGAGGCACCGCGCCGCAGTGAGCAACGTCCCGTCAAGTGGTGGATGAGCCCGGGTTCCGTTCGAAAGAGACCACGCATCGCAGTCGTCGGAGCTGTGGTCGGTGTGGGAAACCGCAGCGCGGTTGTCCAAGCGTCTCGTGGGCGAAACGGAGCTTCGTCCAAGGCGCCGGCGGTCAGGTGGTGGGGTCATGGGTTGGCTGCGCGAAGATGGCCTCGACCGTCGCGTTGACCGCTCACTGCGCCACCTCGTGCTGCACGTGAGTGGGCAGGCTCCGCATGAAGCGGACGCGACAACGCTGCCAGGCCGTTCCGTTGAGGACGCCGCGCCGAGCGCGTGCCAGGCCAGCGTCGGCGTCCGAGATGACCAGCTGGACGCCTTGCAGTCCGCGTTCGATGAGGCCGCCGAGGAAGCTACGGCACGCGTGCTCCATCTCGCCGTCGGCTACGGTGATGCCCAGCACCTCTCGAGCATGGCGCGGCCGGGGCCGGGGTTGCGGGGGCCGGTCCTGGGGGCGGGGCGTAGGGGGGTCACGTGGAGGCGAGGGCGGGGGCGGTCGCGGGGGTGGTGGCCGCGGCGCCCGAGCCGTGGGGGGTCGGGGTGCGGGCGGTGAGCGCGGCGGTGCCGACGCCGACGCGGGAGAGGACGCCGGTGGCGGAGGCGCTGAGCTCGGCGGCGTTGGCCTCGTCGGTGTCGATGTGCATCTCGAGGGTGAACTTGGGGCTGACGCGGATGATGACGTCGCCGAAGGTGAGGTCGCGGACGCCGCCCGAGATGCGGACCTCGACCTCGTCGCCGTCCTCGACGCCGTAGGCGAGGGCGTCGGCCGGGGACATGTGGATGTGGCGCCAGGCGCAGATGAGGCCCTCGGGGAGGTGGACGCGCCCGTGGGGGCCGACGAGGGTGATGGGGGCCGAGCCCTGGGTGTGGCCGGAGCTGCGGACGGGGGCGTCGACGCCGAGGAAGAACTCGTCGGTGCGCGACACCTCGACCTGGCAGGCGCGCCGGAGGGGGCCGAGGATGCGGACCCGCTCGAGGGTGCGGCGCGGGCCGACGACGTCGACGGTCTCGTTCGCGGCGAACTGGCCGGGCTGCGACAGGGGGTTGCGCGGGGTCAGCTCGGAGCCGGGGCCGAAGAGCAGGTCCATGGCCTCGCGGTCGAGGTGGACGTGGCGCGCGCTGACGGCGATGGGGATGGGGCCGGGCTGGAGGGCGCGGGTCTGGTCGCGGACGACCTTGGCGGTCTCCTCGGCGATGAGGAGCTCCTCGCTGGTCGCGACGACGAGGGCCGCGACCGGCGAGTTGGGCGCGCTGACGGCGGCGACGCGCCGGTCGGGACCGACGCGGGCGTCCTGGTTTCTGTCCTCGTCGAGGGTGAGGCCGAGGAACTCGAGGCGCTGCAGGATGCGGCGGCGCATGGCGACGGCGTTCTCGCCGATGCCGCCGGTCAGGACGACGGCGTCGACGCCGCCCATGGTGGCCGCGTAGGCCCCGATGTACTTGCGGACGCGGTGGGCGAAGACGGCGATGGCGAGGCGCGCGCCGTCGTCGCCCGCGGCGGCGGCCTCTTCGAGGTCGCGCAGATCGTGCGAGCGCCCGGAGAGGCCGAGGAGCCCCGCCCTGCGGTTGAGGTGCTCGTCGAGGGCCGCCACGTCGAGCGCGCCCGCGCGGAGGAGGGCCAGCAGCGCGCCCGGGTCGAGATCGCCCGAGCGCGTCCCCATCACCAGGCCCTCGAGGGGCGTCATGCCCATGCTGGTCTCGACCGAGTGGCCGTGCTCGACCGCGCATACGCTGGCCCCGTTGCCGAGGTGGCAGGTGACGAGCCGGAGCCGGTTGAGCGGCTGGCCGAGGTGCCGCGCCGCCTCGGCCGCGACGAAGGCGTGCGAGGTCCCGTGGAACCCGTACCGCCGGACGCCGTGCTCCCGCGCGAGGGCCTGGTCGATGGCGTAGGTCCGGGCCCGCCTGGGCAGCGTGTGGTGGAACGCCGTGTCGAAGACCGCGACATGCGGCACGCTGGGCAGCGCGGCGCGCGCGGCCTGGAGGCCCGCGAGGTTCGCCGGGTTGTGCAGGGGCGCGAGCGGCACGCAGGCTTCGATGGCCGCCACCACCTCGTCGGTCACCAGCGCCGGCTGGGTGAGCGCCTCGCCCCCGTGCACCACCCGGTGCCCCACCGCCCCGATCTCCACGTCGCCGAGCGCCGACAGCACCTCGGCCAGCGCCTGCTCGTAGGTCCGCTCGCCGCCGAGCCGCTCGACCACCCCCCGCCGCGACCCGCGCCGCGTCGCGACGTCCACCACCTCGTACTTCAAGCTCGACGAGCCGCAGTTGACGACCAGGACCTTCATGCCGGGAGACCTCCGTGGGGGCGCCTTGGTTGGGGCGCGCGGAGCATACCCCAGCCGGCCTCGTCCGTGACACCCACGCGACGTCCGCCGCTCGTGTGAAGCCATCTCGAGGCCGGCCGCATCCAGTCCGGGGGGCCAGCGCGGCCGCGGAACGGCCGACGCGTGCGCCTGCCCGGCGGTGAGCCCAGACGGGGCCGGCACCCGCCGGCCTGGCGCCGTGGCCGTCCGGCGCGTCGCGGTGTAGGGTGGGCGGCATGCGACCTCGGGTGCTCATCGCCGACGACGACCGCGGCGTCCGCTTCACCGTGCGGGAGATCCTGGAAGACGCGGGGCTCGAGGCCGCCGAGGCGGCCGACGGCGCCGAGGCGCTCGCGCGGCTCGAGCGGGGGGGCGTCGATCTCGTCCTGGCGGACCAGCGGATGCCGGGGCTGGACGGCCTGGCCCTGCTCGAGGCCCTGCGCGGGCTCGCGGACGCGCCGCCGCTCGTGCTGCTCACCGCGCACGGCTCCGAGCGCCTGGCCGTCGAGGCGATGAAGCGCGGGGCGGCCGACTACCTGCCCAAGCCGTTCGACCCCGAGGAGCTGGCGCTCGTCGTCGAGCGCCACCTCGAGCGGGCGCGGCTCGACCTCGAGAACCGGCGCCTGCGGGCCGAGCTGGCCCTGTCGCGTCACATGATCTTCCGCTCGGGCGCCATGCAGCGCGTGGCGCTCCTCATCGAGCGCGTCGCGCGGCGGGACACCACGGTGCTCATCTCGGGAGAGACCGGGACCGGCAAGGAGCTCGTCGCGCGCGCCCTCGTCGCGGCCTCGTCGCGCGCCGACCGGCCGTACGTCCGCTTCAACTGCGGCGCGCTGCCGGCCGAGCTCGCCGAGGCCGAGCTGTTCGGTCACGCCAAGGGGGCCTTCACGGGCGCGCACCAGCCGCGGACGGGCGTCATCCGGCAGGCCGCCGGCGGCACGCTCCTCTTGGACGAGGTCGGCGAGCTCGCCCTCGGTGTCCAGGTCAAGCTGCTGCGCTTTCTGCAAGAGGGCGAGGTGCGGCCCGTCGGCAGCGACCGTCCGGTGGTCGTAGACGTCCGGGTGCTCGCGGCGACCCATCGGGATCTGGAGGCCGAGGTGGCCGCGGGGCGCTTCCGCGAGGACCTCTACTATCGACTGAACGTCGTGCCCATCCGGGTGCCGCCCCTCCGCGAGCGCCCCGAGGACATCGCCCCGCTCGCCGAGCACTTCGCGCGCCGCTTCGCCGACCGCTTCGGGATGGAGCGCCTCACGGTGGCGCCGGCGCTGCTCGCGCGCCTGTCGGCCGCGTCCTGGCCGGGCAACGTGCGCGAGCTCGAGAACGCGCTCGAGCGCCTGGTTGCCCTGACCTCGGGGCCGGTGCTCGACGACGACGGCCTCGCGCCCGCCCTCGCCGACGCCTCACCCGCTGGCCACACCGAGGGCCTGCCGCTGAAGGAGCGCGTGGAGGCCTTCGAGCGCGGGCTGGTCGCCAGCGCCTTCGAGGCGGCTGGCCGCAATCAGAGCGAGGCCGCGCGCCGGCTGGGCGTCAACCGGCCGACCCTCATCGGCAAGCTCAAGAAGTACGGCCTCGTGCAGGACGGCGAGGCGGAGGGCTGAGCGGCGGCAGGAGGCTTCAGCCCAGCATGGCCTTCAGGACGCCGTCGACCGGCCCCGGGTCGAAGCCGAAGGGCCCCTGGTCGCCGCAGAAGGCGACGCGCCCGTCCCGGATGACGTAGAGGCGGATGGGCCAGGCGTTGTAGTCGCGGCGCGCGGGGTCGCCCATCGCGTCGAGGACGAGCGGCAGGCGCAGGGCCTTCTTGTCGACGAGCCACGACGCCATCCGGCGGCGGTCCTCGAGCGTCCGGGCGTGCAGGAAGCAGAAGTCGGCGGGATCGCCCGTGTACTCGGGATCCTGCTCGTACTGGCCCTCGATGGCCCAGCCGTCCTCGGGGTGAGCCTCGGTGATGTAGACGGCGAGGAAGCGCACGCCGCGCCCCGACCACCGGTCGAGGAGCCGGTGCAGCTCGTCCAGACGACGGCGGAAGTGGGGGCAGCTGTAGGAGCCGAGGACGAGCACGGTCGGCGCCCCCGCGTCCCCGTCGGCGAACAGCGCCCCGAGGCTGGTCGCTTCGCCGTCGAGGGTGATCACCTCGCTGTCGGGCGCGGGCCGACCGACTGGCACGCCCTGGCCGCCGAGCGTGGTCCACCGGCGAAACTCGCGGTCGGGGGCGCTCTGCCGGGCGTCGCCGCCCAGCCGGGCCGATCTCACGATGGCGGCTAGCTCTCCGAGGAGGAAGGTGCGCGGCAGACGCGCCGACATCCGCCCCATCCCGGCGATGGCGAGGGTCAGCGCGCAGGCGGCGACGACCAGGAGGGGGAGGGCGACCCCGACGCGGCCGCTGCCGGCGACGAGCAGCGCGCCCCCGCTGGTGAGCAGCGTGACGCCGGACACGCGAGCGGTCTGCTGGATCTCCCTCGGGATCGCGGCGCCCGAGTAGCCGACGCGCAACGGGCCGGCCAGGCCGATGGCGCCGAGCAGCGCGCCCGAGGCGAGCAGCAGCGGGCTGAGCTCGGGCTCGTTGGCAGGGAGGTCGCCGAGCAGGTGCACGGCCACCGCGGCGAGGGCGAGGCCGCCGAGGCCGAGTGCGGCGGCGGCGGCGCGGAAGAAGCGGTACGCGGGGAGGCTGGTCAGCATGACGGCAGCGCAGAGCACAAACCGTGCCATGGCCGGTGTATGGTGGGGCCACCAGCCAGGAGGCGACCATGATGACGACAGGGGAGTCGGTCCGCGACGCGGACACGGTGACGCCGCCGCCCGAGTGGGTGTTTCGGGCCATCTCGGTCCTGCCGAGGGTCGGGCTCGGCGTGAGCGGCGCGCTCCTCGCCATGGTCTGGGCGGGCGGCGGCGAGCCCTGGCAGCTCGGGATCCTCGCCGGCGCGGTCGTCGGTACCGGCGCGGCTTCGCTGCGCGTGCTGCTGGGCGGCGTGCCCCGCCGGCCGCGCTTCGCGCTCGCCATGGCCGTCATCCTCCTCGTGCAGCTCGCGGTCGTGACCGCCGCCGGCGGGCTCGAGGGCCCGGCCATCCTCATCCTGCTGCCGACCACCCTCTTCGCCGCCCTCATCCTCCCCCGTCGCCGCTGGGTGGCCGTGACGGCCCTCGCGGTGACCGGCGTCATCGCGCTCGCCGCGCTCGCCCTCGCCGGCGTGAGCTTCGTCCCCGCCGCCTTCGACATCCAGTCCGCCAGCGGTCGGCCGCTCTTCTGGCTCGTCTTCGCCTGGCTCACGCTGATGGTCGTCGTCGGCGGCGGCCTCGTCGGGCAGCTCGCCCAGCGCTCGGTCGCCCGGGCCTGGCGCTCGGCGGCCCTCGCCCAGGCGGCCGTCGCCGAGGGGATGCGCGAGCGCAACGAGCACCTCGTCGGGCTCACCGGCTCCATCGGCCACGAGCTGAAGAACCCCCTCGCGGCCATCCACGGGCTCTCCAAGCTCATGGCCGCTCAGGCCGCGCCCGGCTCCCGCGAGGCCAAGCGCCTCGGCGTCGTCGTCGAGGAGTCCGAGCGCATGGGGCGCATCCTCGCCGAGCTCCTCAACATGTCACGTCCCCTCGGCGGGCTCGCCCTCGCACCGGTCGCCCTCGCGCCCCTCCTCGAGGACACGGTCGTCATCCACGAGGGCCTCGCCAGGACGCGCGCCGTGCGGCTGGCCCTCGGCGCGGACGACCCGGCGCTCCGGGTGGCCTGCGACGCGCGCAAGGTCAAGCAGATCCTCATGAACCTCGTCCAGAACGCGCTCGAGGCCTCGCCCCCCGGCGGCACGGTCACGCTGCGTCTCCTCGAGGACGCGGATGCGGCCGTCATCCGCGTCGACGACGAAGGGCCGGGCCTGCCGCTCGACCTCGGCGCCGCCGTCTTCACGCCCGGCGTCACCACCAAGGGCGCCGGCACGGGGCTCGGCCTCACCATCGCGCGCGCGCTCGCCGAGCAGCACGGCGGCACGCTGACCCTGACCACGCGTGAGGGAGGCGGCTGCCGAGCCGAGCTGCGCCTGCCTGCGCGTCCCGTCGGCACGGAAAGTGCTGAGGCCTGCCAGGTCGAGGTCCCTCTCGCCGTCTGAACCGGAAGTGGCGATGCCCGCACCCCAACCCACGACACCCGCCAGGATCCTGGTCGTCGACGACGATCCGGCCGTTCGGTTCACGCTCTGCGAGGCCCTGGAAGACGCGGGGTTCGTCACCGAGGCCGCGAGCGACGGTCGCGAGGCGCTCGCGCGGTGTCTCCAGGGGGCCCCGCTCGATCTGGTCGTGACCGACCTCGTGATGCCCGGCGGCGGTGGGCTGGCGCTCATCGCCGCGCTCCGCGAGGCCGCGCCGGCGCTGCCGGTGGTCGCCATCACTGCCATGGTGGACGGTCGCCACACCGCGCAGGCCCTCGCCGCCGGCGCCCGGGAGTGTCTGGCCAAGCCCTTCGAGCCCGCCCATGTCGTCCGCGCAGCTCGGGCGGCCATCGGCGGCTGAGGAGCCCGCGCGCTCGGGTGTCAGCCATCCGACAGGCCGCCTGTCGGGAAGCTGACAGCCGCGCCGCGGCGCGCGAGCCCTGACGGCACCCGCGCTCGCCCGGCGTCGATGGCACGCCAGCTGCAAAGTGCCGGCGGCAGACCGATCTGGGAGGGCTGCGATGGGACGCACGTTGCGTGGGGTGGTGGTGTGCGGTGCGCTGGCCTTGGGGGCGGTGGGGCTCGCGGGGTGCGGCGAGGCCGCGGGGGGCCCGTCGCCCGAGCTGCCCGACATCGAGGAGATCGCGTCCTGGGACAAGATCCAGCCCAACGGCTGCGGGGGCGTGACGCCGCTGTGGACCGAGGGCGGCGACGTCGCGCGGCCCGGAGAGCCCTGCGGCGCCTGCGACGGCGTCCTCGTGTGCGCCGGAGAGGACGCCGTCGCCTGCGCCGGCGCCCGGCCTGCCAACGCTTGCGGCGGGTGCGACGCGCTCGCCGGCGCGCCCGGCGGGTCGTGCGGCCACTGCGGCGGCACGTGGGAGTGCGCGGACGGGGCGCTGGTCTGCAGCGATCCGCGTCCGACCAACCCCTGCGGCGGCTGCGAGGACCTCGGCGGCGACCGGCCGGGCGTCATGTGCCTGTCGGGCGAGGTGCCCGGGGTCCAGCGCTGCGTCGGCCTCGACGCGATCGCGTGCGTGCCCTTCGGCACCAACGGCTGCGGCGGCGCCGAGGCGCTCGACGCGGCGCCCGGGACCTTCTGCGGGGCGTGCAAGCTGGGCGTCTGGATCTGCGACGGCGCCGACGCCCTCGTCTGCCACGCCGCCGACAAGGGGCTCAACCCGTGCGGCGGCTGCGGCGCGCTCGAGGGAGACCCTGGCGCCGGCTGCGGGCCGTGCGGCGGCACCTGGCAGTGCGCCGCGGCCGGCGGCGCGGTCACCTGCGACGCGCCTCCGCTCAACGCGTGCGGTGGCTGCGCGTCGCTCGCCGGCGCCCCCGGCGCCCCGTGCCCGGGCGGCGTGTGGGCGTGCTCGGGCGCCGAGGCCGTCCAGTGCGTGCCGCCGGGCGGCAACGCGTGCGGAGGCGAGTCGGTGCTCGCCAGCACGCCGGGCGCCGCCTGCGGGCCTTGCTCGGACGGCGTCCGCATCTGCGCCACCACGGAGAGCACCGCCTGCGTCGGCGCAAGCAGCCTCAACGCCTGCGGTGGCTGCGGGTTCCTGCCGGGCGTCGCCGGCGAGGCCTGCGCCCCGAGCGGCGTCTGGGCCTGCAAGGGCGGCGAGCTCGAGTGCGCCTTCGACGCGACCGCCAACCCGTGCGGCGGCTCGCAGGCGCTCGCACAGGCCCCGGGCATGCCGTGCGGCCTGTGCGACGGGGGCGTCTGGACCTGCAACGGCTTCGAGTCGGTGGTCTGCGCCGGCGGGCAGCCGCAGGACTACCATGCGTGGCCCGACGCCGACGGCGACGGGTTCGGCGACGCGGGCGCCGCGCCCGAGGTCCAGTGCGAGCTCGCCGACGGCTTCGTCCGCAACGGCGACGACTGCGACGACGCGCCGGGCCCCGGCGCGGCCGTCCACCCCGACGCCGACGAGGTGTGCGACGGCGTCGACAACGACTGCGACGGACACACCGATCCGGCCTGGTCGCAGGGCGTCCTCGTCTCCTACCGCGACAAGGACGGCGACGGCTTCGGCCTCGAGACGAGCCCGGTCTGGGCCTGCGCCGCGCCCGCCGGCTTCGTCGCCACCCCGGGCGACTGCGACGACGGCGACCCGGCGTTCTACCCGGGCGCCCCCGGCGAGGCCTGCGACGACCCCAACGACTACGACTGCGACGGCGCGACGCTCTGGGTCGACGCCGACGGCGACGGCTCCCCGAGCTGCGGCGGGACGGTCGACTGCGACGACGCCGACCCCGCGGTCCACCCGGGCGCCGTCGAGCTCTGCAACGGCGTCGACGACGACTGCGACGGCCTGACCGACGAGGCCTCGGCCGCCGACGTCCAGGCCTTCTACCGCGACCTCGACGGCGACGGCCACGGCGACCCGGACCACCTGACCTGGGCCTGCGCCGCCCCGCCCGGGTTCGTCGACGTCGCCGGTGACTGCGACGACGACCCCGCGACCGGCGCCGCCGCGCACCCGGGCGCGCTCGAGGTCTGCGACGGCGTCGACAACGACTGCAACGGCCAGACCGATCTCGACACCCCCATCGCCCTCAAGCCCGTCTGGTACCGCGACGCCGACGGCGACGGCTTCGGCGCCCAGCACGACTACGCCGTCACCTGCGACCGCCCCGACGGCTTCGTCGCCCGCGGCGGCTTCACCGACGACACCACCGACCGCTTCGACTGCGCGCCGCTCGACCCGGCCGTTCACCCCAACTCCCCCTCCGCCCCGCCGGGCACCCCGCTGGTCGTCGAGCTCTGCGACTTCATCGACAACGACTGCGACGGCCACACCGACATGGGCCCGTGGCTGGGCGACGCCTGGGCGCCCTGGCCCGCCGCGGCGGCCCCTCCCGCGCTCTGGATGCCCGACCGCGACGCCGACGGCTACGGCGACCCCGCTCAGCCCATCGTCGGCTGCCACCCGGCCGCCCCCGGCGCCGCCCCCTTCCACCCCGCCCTCGGCTTCCCCTTCGTCCCGTACGGCGCCGCGCCCGCCGACCACGACTGCAACGACCTCAACCCCAAGGTCCACCCCGGCGCCAAGGAGCTCCCCGGCGACGGCATCGACCAGGACTGCGACGGCCGCGAGGCCTGCTACGTCGACGCGGACGGCGACGGCGCGGTCGGCGACTTCTCGCTCACCGTCCTCATCGATGGCCTCGACTGCGCCCCCGCTGGCCTCATGACGGGCGTCGCCGCCGCGGGCGCCCCCTGGGACTGCGACGACGGCGACCCCACCGTGCACCCGGGCGCCTTCGAGGTCTGGGGCGACGAGAAGGAGTCCGACTGCGACGGGGTCGAGGTCTGCTTCGCCGACGCCGACCAGGACGGCTTCCGCAGCGCCGACACCTCGCGCTTCGTCCTCTCGGCCAACGCCAGCTGCGGCGACCGCCACCTCGGCGAGGCCGCCGCCGCGCAGGCCCCCATCGACTGCAACGACGCCGACCCCAGCGTCCACCCGGCTGCCACCGACCCCCTCCACGGCGACGCCGACCGCGACTGCGACGGCGCCCCCGGCAGCGCCTGGCGCACCGTCTCCGTCGCCCCCGACGGCAGCGCCCTGGACGCCGTGGCCGCCGCCGCCGCCTGCCCCGCCGTGGTCCCCGGCTTCATCGCCTCCTGCCAGGCCGGCTGCTATCCGACCGACGCCGCCTGCCACGCCGCCTGCGACGCGCGCGGCGCCCAGGGCCACCCCTGCGACGTGCGCCTCGCCGCCGCCGACTACCCGGTCGACGCCCCGCTCGTCGTCCCCCCGGGCGCCAGCGTCCGCGGCGCCGGCCGCTTTGCCACGTTCATCAGCGCCACGCCCCTCGCGACCACCGCCGTCGCCGTCCCCGCCATCCCCGCGCCCATGTGGCTCTCCGATCTCACCATCCGCGGCCCCACCCTCGGGACCGCCGCGCGCTTCGTCGAGCGCGCTCCCGACAGCGTCGCCCTGGAGGTCGGCGGCGGCCCCGGCGGCGCCGACGGCTCGCATGCGTTGACCCTGCAGGACGTGGCCATCGTCGGCGGCCGCGGCGCCAGCGCCCCCCCGGCCGCGCGCCCGCTCACCGACGGCCAATGCTCGTGCCTCGGCCTCACGTTCGGGCAGGCGGGCGGCCGGGCGAACTACGACCTCCTCGAGCCGCCCTACGCCCCAGCACGCGGCCACGACGGCTGGGGCACCGGGCGGGGCGGCGGCCTCGGCGGCGGCGACAGCTACGGCGTGTGGGTGCGCGGCGGGCGGCTCAGCCTCGGCGCGAACACGACCATCGCCGTCGGGCAGGGTGGGGCCGGTGCGCCCGGCGCCGTGGCCGTCTGCGCCGACGGGGCGACCACCTGCCTCGAGCCGGCGTGCTGCCCCTCGAACCCGTCGGGCAGCGGGCTCCCCTGGACCGGCGCCGGTGGCGCGGGCGGCAGCGCGGTGGGCGTCGCCCTGGCGCGCGGGCTCTCGCCCCCCGTCGGCTATCGCCCGAGCGTCGTCGACCTCGGCGCGGCCGCCGGGGGCGCCCCGGGCCAGGGCGCGTGCCTGGGCGCGACCTGCTCGCCGGCCGGCGAGCCGGGGCTCGTCTTCGACGCCTTCCGGTCGACGGTGCTCGCTCGAAACCACTGCGGTGTGCGGTTCGGCGATCCCGACGGGTGGCTCGACGGAGAGCACTCCATCTGCACGCGCTCGCTCGGCGCCGACCCCCACGGACCGGGTGACCTCGCGTTCACCGACGCGCGGGCGGTCTGTCACAGCGTCGGCGCCCAGCTCGGCTCGACGATCTGGCCCGAGACGCCCTCCTACGCGCGCTACGGCCTGCACCAGCCCTTCTGGATCGACTGGTACCTCGACTCGCTCTTCGGGGTCCCCGAGACCCTCGGCGCGCCCATCGTCACCCACTGGTCGACGTCGGTCAGCCCCAACCCGCGCCCGGCCGAGGACGAGGACTGCGTCGCGATGCAGCACCGGCCGTGGACCGAGCCGCCATCCCAGATCTGGTTCGACCATCGCTGCAGCGCTTCCCGCTCCTTCGTCTGCGAGCGCCCCCACACGCCGTGCTCGTCGTGCGCGTCGGACGAGACCTGCGCGACGCTCGTCACGGGCGAGCTCGTCGCGCCCGCCCCCTGCGTCGGACAGACCTGCGGGTGTGTCGGGCCGGTCCCCGCCTTGATGGACCCGGCGAGCCTCCGCTACGGCCACCTCGGGTTCGGGGACGGCCGTGTCTACGGCTACTTCCCGACGGGCCGCAGCTGGGAGCTGGCCCGCGCGACCTGCGACGCCTGGGGGGGGCACCTGGTCTCGCTCCCCACCGCCGAGGTGGTGCAGGCCTTCGGCGACATGCTGGCCGAGGCCTGGCCCTCCGGATCGACGCTCGAGATGTGGACGGGGCTCAACGACCGCGGGTCCGAGGGCTATCGGGTGTGGGACGGGGTCGGGCCGCATCAGGCGTCCTCGGGCGAGCCGTGGATCGACGGCGAGCCGGACAACTTCGTCGAGCCCATCTGCGGGCGCATGATGGAGCCCCCCGAGCCCGGACCCTACGCGCACATCGGGCGCAGCGTGGCTGACCTCGCGTGCCAGAAGGGCGTCGCGAAGACGGTGTGCCGCGAACCCTACGTCTGGTGTCCGCCCTCGCGCCGCGGCGCCGCGTGTGAGCTCTGTGCCGAGGGCTTCGCGGCGGACGCGACCGGGGCGTGCCGAGCGGTCTGCGGGCCTGGCGCGTGCGCCTACGGCACGTGCAGCGACTGCCTCGCGCGGGGCGACTGCGCGACGGCGCCGGACATCGCGTGCGCGTGTCCGGCCGGGCGGACCGGGGCGCAGTGCGAGCGGTGCGAGCCGGGACTCGAGGACGACGACCACGACGGCGTCTGCGCCGCGGCCGGACCGTAGGGAGGGGGGAGCGATGACGACGAAGGACGGAGCGCGCCTGGGTCGGGCCCTGGCGCTGGTCATCACGGCGGCGGCCTGGCCGGGGCTCGGGTGCGGCGACGACACGCCCGAGGACAGCCCCGCGGCGGTCGACAGCGACGGCGACGGCGTGAGCGACGCCGACGAGCTGGGCCTCGGGACGGACCCCTACAAGATGGACACGGACGGCGATGGCCGGGGCGACGGTGAAGAGCGCGCCACCGGGACCGACCCGCTGGACCCGGACACCGACGGCGACGGGCTCTACGACGGCTACGAGGTCGCCATCGGGACCGACCCGCTGAAGGCCGACACGGACGGCGACGGGCACCCCGACGGCCTCGAGGTCGCGCAGGGGACCGACCCGAAGGACCCGAGCGACCCGCCGCCTGCGGTCGCCGAGGAGCCGGTGGACGCGCTCGACAGCGACGAGGACGGGCTGCCCGACGCGCTGGAGCTGCTCATCGGGACCGACCCGTACGCCTGGGACAGCGACGGCGACGGGCTGGGCGACGGCGACGAGGTGCTGATCCACGGGTCGGACCCGCTGAGCGAGGACGGCGACGGCGACGGCCTGACCGACCCGGAGGAGGTGCTGCCGCGGACGGTGGGCGACGAGGAGCTGCCACCTCTCGGGACCGATCCGATGAACGCGGACACCGACGGCGACGGGCTGTCGGACTTCGACGAGCTGACGCGCTTCGGGTCCGACCCGCTGAGCCCGGACAGCGACGGCGACGGGCTCGGCGACGCGCTCGAGGCCGCGCGCGGGACCAACCCCCTCGCGGCCGACACCGACGGGGGCGGACTGACCGACTGGCAGGAGATCTACGAGACCTTCACCGACCCGCTCAGCGCCGACACCGACGGCGACGGGCTGGCCGACCACTTCGAGGCCAAGGTCCTCGGGACGGACCCGCGCCTCGCGGACACCGACGGCGACGGCCTGACCGACGCCGCAGAGCTGAGCTTGGGGACCGACCCCATGAACGTCGACACCGACGGCGACGGGCTGTCCGACGGCCACGAGGTGGCCATCGGGACGTCGCCGCTCCAGGCCGGCACCGACGGCGACGGGCTCTCGGACGGCGACGAGGTCGCCCTCGGCACCGACCCGCGAGACCCGGACACGGACGGCGACGGGCTGCTCGACGGCGACGAGGTCCACGGCGCGTTCCCGTCGGACCCGCTGAACCCGGACACCGACGGCGACGGCCTGGGCGACGCGATCGAGGTCAGGGTCCACGGGACGAGCCCGTCGCTGGCGGACACGGACCTCGACGGCCTGGACGATGCGGTGGAGCTGGCGCTCGGGACCGACCCGCTGGTGCACGACTCGGACGCGGACCCGGACGGCGACGGGCTGACGACTGCCGACGAGCTGGGGCTCGGGACGAACCCGCTGGTCGCCGACACCGACCGGGACGGGCTCTCGGACGGCGACGAGGTCGCCCTCGGGACGGGCCCGCTGAACCCGGACACGGACGGGGACGGGCTGATGGACGGGCTCGAGGTGCGCGTGGGGTCGGACCCGCTCGGCCCGGACACCGACGGGGACGGGCTGCTGGACGGCGAGGAGCCGCGCGGGCTCGAGGACGTCGACGGCGACGGGCTCATCGGCCTCCTCGACCTCGACGCCGACGGCGACGGCGTCCCGGACGCCGAGGAGGCCGACCCCTTCGGGGACCTCGACGGCGACGGGCTGGCGAACGTGGTCGACGCGGACGCCGACGGGGACGGGATCCCCGACGGGGCGGAGCTGGCGCTGGGGCTCGACCCGCGGGACCCGGCGGATGGCGCGGCGGATCCCGACGGGGACGGGCTGACCAACCAGCAGGAGTACGTGCGCGGGACCGACCCGTGGAGCGCGGACTCCGACGACGACGGCCTCTCGGACGGGATCGAGGTGGCGCTGGGGTTGAACCCGCTCGACCCCAAGGACGCCGCGAAGGACATGGACAACGACGGGCTGAGCAACCTCTCCGAGGTGACGGTGCTGGGGACCGACCCGCGGAGGTGGGACACCGACGACGACGGCCTGTCCGACGGCGAGGAGTACGCGATCGTCGGGCTCGACGGCGCGCTGGCGGACCAGGACGGCGACGGCGTCCCGAACATCCTGGACCCGGACTCGGACGGGGACGGGCTGCTCGACGGCCAGGAGATCCGCCCGGGCGAGGACACCGACGGGGACGGGCTGATCAACCTGCTGGACTCGGACAGCGATGACGACGGCATCGGCGACGGCGAGGAGGTGGCGATGGGCACCGACCCCGTGCGCCTCGACGTGGCGGGCAAGGAGCTGTGTCAGGGCACGGCGGGCTGCCTGCCGGCGAGCGGGGATCTCGACGGCGACGGCCTGGACAACCTGGCCGAGCTGACGGGGTCGGCCTGCGGCGAGCAGAGGCACGTCACGAGCCCGTTCCTCGCGGACACCGATGGCGACGGCGTGCCGGACGGGGTCGAGTGCGCCCTCGGCATGAACCCGACGCGCAAGGACAGCGATCAGGACGGGATCCCGGACGGCGAGGAGCTGATCTTCGACGGGGAGACGTGGGTGGCGGTGACCGATCCGATCCACCCCGACACCGACCGCGACGGCGTCCCGGACGGGGTGGATCCGGACCCGACCTCGCGCGACGTCGACGGGGACGGCGTGTCCGATGGCGAGGAGCTGGTCGACGGCTGGAACGCGGTCATCCTGGAGGCGGCGGAGCTGGGCTGGGGCGCCGAGGGCGGCGAAGTGACCATCGCGCTGCCGTGGGGGAAGACGGCCGCGGACTTCGACTGGGTGACGGTCTCGGTCGAGGTGACGGCGGGCGCCGGGGCGGCGGCCATCGATCGCACGATCAATGGCGAGGGGCTCCCACAGGCGAGGCTCCGCGGGCAGGCCGGGCTGACCGGCGCCCGGTGGGTGACCAGCCCTCCGCGCCGCCCCAAGGGGGACTCGGTGACGTTCTCGGTGTCGCTCGTCGAGGCGAGCGCGACCGCCACGTTCGGGCGCGTCGTGCTCTCGGGATTCCCCGACGCGTGCGATCCCGAGGGCGTCACCTGCGGGCCGCCGCTGACGGGGCTCGGGACGTTCGCCACCGAGGCCGACAGCGACGGAGACGGGCTGTCCGACGGCGAGGAGCGGGCGCATGGCGCGGTGTGGCTCGAGGCCGAGCACATGCTGGCCGTGGCGCCCAGCCCCATGGGCGGCGAGGCGGGGGCCATCGGCGGCGTCTACATGGAGGTCTCGCCGGGCCGCTCGCTGTCGACCGGCAAGCACCCGTGGGGATCGCCGGCCTTCGCGATGCAGGAGCAGGTCTGGTCGGTCTTCGTGCGGAAGAAGTACGGGCCCTGCGGCGACTGGATCGTCGTCGACACCGACCCGGTGGCGTGCGAATCGCACGAGAAGTGCCCTCAGGGCGACTGCGTGGACGGGGCCTGCGAGGGCAACTCGGGCTACCAGCTCGGGCTGTCGACCGACTGGGAGTGGACCTACGGCGGCACCTACGTAGTCCCGGCGGGGAGCCGGTTCGACGTCGCCTTCAAGCCGCTGGGTTGCGGCGCCGGGGGCGGGGTGCGGGTCGACAAGCTCGTGTTCGTCCCCATCCGGTTCGCGCCGTCGTCCTACGCCTACACCTATGACGGCATCCCGAACGTCTCGGACTACCTGCACGCGGCGGGCTCCGAGGAGGACGTCCTCTACATGGTCGAGGCCCTGCCCTGGGGGCTCTCCGATCCCATGGAGGCCGACACCGACGGCGACGGCTACCGTGAGGCCGACGGCAAGGCGCCCGGCTCGACGGGGTGGCTGACCGACGGGTTCGAGCGCAAGAAGGTCCGCACCAACCCGTTCGACGTGGACTCGGACGGAGACGCCCGCCTGAAGAAGGGCAGCACCCAGGTCTACCACGACGGCAAGTGGCGCACGCCCTGGTACACGGACGTCGAGATAGACCAGGCGCTGGCCGACGCGAAGGACGCGAGCCCGCGCCCCATCGACTTCGACCGGGACGGGCTCATCGACGACCTCGAGATCGTCGCGCAGCTCATCCACCACTGCCAGGACCCGCTGAGCGATTGCAGCATGGTGGATCTGGGTGAGCCCGACGAGACCGTGCTGATGGGGCTCACCGGCTGCGTCATCGTCGCGCAGTCGCCGGAGGACGCCCTGTGCTGGTTCGCCGACGACGACCGCGACGACGACGGCCTCGTGGACGGGCAGGAGGACAAGAACAGGAACGGCGTGGTCGACGAGGGCGAGACCGATCCCGGCAGCGCCGACACCGACGGCGACTGCATCCCCGACGGGGTCGAGTTTGGCCTCGTCTGTCCCGAAGGGCGGCACACGCTCGTCCGCAAGGCGCCGGCGGCGGACAGCGGCGGGATCGTGACCCTGCCCGGCTGCGAGGGACAGTGGTTCGGGCTCGCGGACGCCGGGTTCGTCCCGGACGTCGACCCGTCGACGACGACGGACCCGACCCTCGTCGACAGCGACGGCGACGGGCTCGCGGACGGCGGACCGGTCGGCGAGGACACGAGCTGTGACGGCCTGTGGGACGGCGTCGAGACCGACGCTACGCGCGCCGACACCGATGGCGACCTCCTGTGGGACGGCGACGAGTCGGCGAGGGGGACGGACCCCCTCGACCCCGACACGGACGAGGACGGGCTGCTCGACGGCGTCGAGGTCCACCACTACCGGTGCGACCCGACCCTCGTCGACACCGACGGCGACGGCCTCTCGGACTACGAGGAGGTCTATGGCGTCACCGGGCCGATCACCCGGCCGGACCTCTTCGACACCGACGACGACGGGATGGGAGACGGCGACGAGGTGTTCGGGACGGGGCCGCTGGCGCTGTGCGAGTGGCGCGAAGTGTGCGGCGTGAGCGGCGCGTGCCAGAGCGCGGCCGTGTGCTCGTTCCAGCCGACCAACCCGACCCACCCGGACAGCGACGGCGACGGGATCGAGGACGGCCAGGAGGTCCTGGTGCTCGCAGGCGAGCCGCCGCTCGTCCCGCTCCAGCGGACCAACCCCATGCGCCGCGACACCGACGGCGACGGACTCAGCGACGACGAGGAGCGGCACGGCACGGGCCCGCTGGCGAAGTGGGGCCCGACCGACCCCACCGACCCCGACACGGACGGCGACGGCTTCCCCGACGAGCTCGAGGTGGCGAGCGGATCGAACCCGCGTGATGCGGCTTCGGTGCCCACCGAGCTGGTCATCACCCAGGGCGGCGTGCGCGTGAGCCCGCCGGTCCCCGACGCCAGCGCGGGAGCGTCGCCGTCGCCGTGGACGCGCGTCTCGTGCGTCGCCACGCCGTCCCACCCTGACTGCGCCTCGCAGCCGCTGGGGGTCGACGTCATCACGACCACCGTCACCGAGGGGCAGCGCGTCCTGCTCGGCTGCCAGGGGCAGCCCGACACCGCGGAGCTTCGCCCGAGCGGCGACGCCGCCATGGTCCGCATCGTCCGGCAGGGGGCCGCGCTGACCATCACCGCCCACGGCGCCCTGTGGCTCCACGGCCCCGACCCCGAGTCCAGCGAGGACGATCTCTGGCTGTGGACCGGGGCGTCGACCATCGACGCGGACCGCAGCGCGCGCCCTGGCCCAGACGTCGTGGTCGCGCCGGCCATCGCGCTGTCCTCGGGGGACGTCACCCTGTCGTTCAGCCCGCCGGCGTGCTGGAACGACGGCGACTGCCCGGGGACGCCGTGCGTCAAGGCGCAGCCTGGGGTCGAGGGCGCTTGCGAAGGCACCGCTGCGCCCGACGCGCTGCGCCTGTGCGACGGCGCGGTCCTCGACCGCTCGGCGACCGTCACGGTCAGCGGGGCGGACGGCGCAGCGGACGTCGCCCTCCGCCCGGCGGACCTCGTCTGGTCCCATCGCAACGCCGACCTCGCCCTCGGCGACGCCATGGTCGTCCAGGACTTCGCGCCCGAGGAGCTGGTCCCCCCGGGCAAGCCCGACGTCTGCTGGAAGCCGCCGAGCCCGCAGCGCGTGCGCTACTTCTGGGAGGGCGACCGCTCGCTCGCCGTGCCCGAGTCCGGCGCGCCGAGCCTGCAGGGGCCCGGCGCCATGTCGGCCTCGCCCAGCATCGACTGCCCGGACGGCGCGTGTCCCGACTTCGATCCCAACGCCAACCTGCCACGCGCCACCCTGACCTCCCTCGGCGCCAACATGAGCTGGAGCGCGGGGTCTCCCACCGCCAGCTTCGATCTCCCGAACCCGTACAACATGGCCCTCGGTTTCCTCGGCGAACATGGCCGCATCCGCTTCAAGAACGGCGAGTGCCAGTGGAACATCCCGGCCCACCGCTACACCTGCATCGTCGACTACGACAAGCGCAAGGCCGGCAAGCTGCAGTACTCCATCCACGCGCGGATGGACTACGACATCCGCGGCGTCCTGGACTTCGAGACCGTCCCCCAGCACGTCTTCGACGCCGAGTCGTTCCCCGGACTGCCCAGCCCGGACGGCAAGCCCCTCACGTTCGCGGATCTGCCGAACCCCACAGGCTTCGACTGCGGCGCCCATCTCGCCGGCCACCCCTCCATCAACCCGGTGGACCACACCTTGTGCGACAACGGCGAGATCAAGATGGTCGGCCAGCTCGTCATCCCCATCCCCAAGGCCCCGATGGTCGACGCCATCGTCGACGGCGTCCTCGTCGTCGACCACTCGCCGACCGGCCACGGCGGCGTCTTCATGGGGCTCTTCGGCACGCTCTCGTTCGACTACGAGGACCCGCGCCTGAACGACAACGGCTTCGTCGACGACGTCCCGGTCCGCTGGCAGGTCGGCGAGTCGACGATGACCATGCTCTTCGATGCGCAGAACGAGCCCATCGCGCTCGTCGGCGCCACCACCGAGGGCGTCCGCATCGCCGACCAGGTCGACCTCGGCAAGATCCCCAACTCGGTCGTGTCTCTCATCCAGAAGGACCAGAGCCAGGTCAACTTCTGCTACCACCTCCCGTCCGGGCGCCTCCAGACCGCCGCGCGCATGCAGCTCGCCGGCTTCGACGCCGATCTCGCCCTGCAGCTCGACCCGCCCGGGACCGACGACACCTCCGGCGAGCTCGACTGGAGCAAGGGAGGCCTCCAGGCCGTCGGCCGCCTGAAGCTGCCCAAGCCCTTCGAGGTCGACTGGTTCGACGCCGACGCCGAGCGCCTGCGCGTCGCCGGCCTCATCGGCTTCGACGGCGAGTTCCTCTTCAAGGCGACCTTCGACGGGGCCATCCCCGTGCCGGGCTTCGCGCCGTTCTCGCTCGGCGGCCCGAAGATGGCCCTCACCCTGTCGAACTCCGGCGCCCGCGTCGACGGCGACGTCACCCTGCCCGGCGGCCTCGGCACCCTCGCAGCCAAGGGCACCATCGAGGCCAACGGCCAGTTCGCCCTCGACGTCGCGGGCGCCCTCGCCGCCGGCCCCTTCGAGCTGCTCAACGTCACCGGGACCTTCACGAGCCACGACGGCATGGCCCTCACCGCGCAGATGAACGTCCCCATCCTGCCCGAGCCCATCGTCATGAAGGGCAAGGTGCGCTCGGCGACCGACTGGGAGCTCACGGGCAAGGCGGCGCTCACCCTCCCCATCGGCGGCGGCACCAAGCTCGCGGGCCTCACCGCGACCCTCAGCCCCTCCGGCCTCGTGCTCTCGGGCGCCCTCGCGATCCCCGGCTTCGCTGCCATCGCCGTCGAGGGTGGCGTCGTCGCCTCCCCCGACGGCTCGGGCGAGCTGACCCTCTCGGGCGCCCTCAACCTCTCCATCGGCAAGCTGACCCTCGCCGGCGGCGCCATCGGCTTCGGCCTGAAGTGCCCCGCGGGGGCCTCGCCCCAGGACTGCGCTCCGTCCATCACCGCCTCGGGCACCATCGGCATCGGCAACTTCAAGATGGCCGGCGTCGCCTTGCACATCCAGACCAACGGCGACGTCGACGCCTCGGGCACGGTGAAGTTCGCCGGGCAGACCTTCGGCAACGCCAAGATCTGGCGCAAGGGCGGCAGCCTCGGCGTCTCGGCCTCGAAGGGCGTGAGCGGCTGCGTGACCGAGGTCTGCGTCAAGGGCCAGATCGACGTCGGCTACAGCGGCGGCTCGGTGGTCGCCACGTTCTCGGGCAGCGGCTACAGCGTCGAGGTGAGCTCGTCGGGCAAGATCGAGATCGACGTCGAGGTCAAATACAAGAAGTGGACCAGCCCCATCGACTGGATCTGGAAGTGGAAGACCATCACCGTCACCGTGCCGCTCGGCTGACCGCCGTACACCCGCACGCCGCCGTCGTCGTCGCGGGTCGGCTCGAGCAGGCGGTCTCCCTCCACGCGAGCGGCGAAGCGGTCGTCGTGGAGGTGCACGGCGTCGATGACTGCGCCGTCACGGCCGAGCGGACCATCCTCTGTTGGGACGCAACGGACCCCGCGCAGGCCGGGCCGAGCGCCGACGCGGACGCGACCGTCGACGCGCTCTCGCCCGTCGCCATCAGCGGCCCGGTGGCCGCCGCGATGGACGCGGGCGCCAACCACACCTACGCCGTCGGCAGCGAGGGCCAGGTCTGGTGCCGGGGCGCGATGGCGGCCCTCGGCGCCGAGGCCGCGACGACGCCCTACATCCCGATCCCGCTCACCGGCCTCGAGGCGACGTGCGCCCCTTCCCGGGCGGCGGCGAGGGCGTCTGCGGGTTCGAGCAGCCCCCCCTGACCGCTGCGCGCGCGCGCTCGCCGATCGCGCGCGCGCGCCGCCCGTCACCGCCAGGGACCGCACCAGCGTGGCGGCTCGATGGGCTCGTCCCCCGGGCGCCACGCCGCATGGAGCACGCCCTCGCCGCCGTCGTCCGGGGTCAGGACGGCCAGCGCGACGGCCCGCCCGGGGAGGACCGCCGCGATGGGCCCGCGCCAGGTCTCCTCATGCCCGTCGAGGGTCAGCGCGGCCACGAGGTCGCCGCCCTCGACCGTCAGCCGCGCCGAGGACAGGTCCGCTGCCGCCGCGCAGCCCGCCTCGGCCCGCCAGGCGGCGCGATCGGTCGCCTGCCCGTCCTCGCCGAGCCCCAGCGCCAGCCAGCGGCTCTCCGGGCCGCCCGCGCCCATCCTGACGCCGTGTAGCTCGTACGCGGCGCCGAGCCTGCGGTCCGCCTCGGCGACGTCGGGCCGCCGGAGGGCGATGGCGACCCCGACCCGCTGCCAGCCGGCGACGCCCGTCGGCCGCTCGCGCATCCAGATCATGGCGTCGCGGCTCGCGTCGACCCAGCCCCACCAACGCTCGGTCGCCGTGACGAGCTGCAGGTCCGCGTACGGGTGCGCGATGAGCGGCAGGCACCCCGGGCCCGGCCCGGCGCCCTCGCCGATGAACGCCGCGCACGCGCCCGCCGCGTCGTCGCGCACCTCGAGCTCGCCCCGGCCGACCGTGATCGACCCGCCCGGCGCGTCGGCGTCTCCGACCGTCACCACCGACCACACGCCCGGACGGGGCGACCCGGGAGCCGCCGCCCGCCGGATCTGCACCAGCTGCCGGCCTTCCAAGCCCGCGGTGCCGAGCACCAGGCTCTCGTCGGAGACGAGCGGCGCGATGGTGGTGGTCCCGGTCATCGCGACGTCGAGGTGGAGCCGGTCCGCCGCCAGCGCGATGCCGTGCTCCTTCGGGACGCCCACGACCGTCCCGTCGGGCGCCCAGAGGGTCACCCAGACCGGCCCCTCGGCGTCGGCGGCCCAGGTCAGCGCGGTCCACGTGGGGGCGCCGTCGACCTCGCGCACCCGCCACCAGAGCCCCGCCCAGCCCCCGGTGAGGCCCTCCCAGCTCGGGCGCGAGACCGCCTCGCAGCCGAGCAAGGGGTCGACACACACGCCGCGCTCGGCGGGCGAGGCCTCGCAGACGTCGACGATCTCGGACGGGCACGCGGCGCCGCTCCCGTCACAGAAGGCCGCAGCCCAGGTGCCCTCGTCGAGGCAGCTCGGCGCCGTGCAGAACGTCCCCGCCGGGGCGATCGTCTCGCGGCACACCCCGCCGTCGCAGACGCCCACGCGGCAGGCGTCGAGCGCGTCGAGGTGCGCGCAGCCGCAGCGCTCGCCGTCGAAGCAGGCGCCTTCGGACGGCGCGTTGACGCAGCTCGCCGACGCGAGGTCGCAGCGGTCCTCGGTGCAGGGGAGGCCGTCGTCGCAGGCGGGATCGGCGAGCGAGGTGCAGGCGATCTCCGGGACGCAGACGCCGGGGGACGAGGCCGTCGGGGCCACGCCGCCGCTCCAGCAGCGCCAGCCGGCGCAGTCGTCCTCGGTGATGCAATGGTAGGCCGCGGCGGCGTCGAGCGGCGGCGGCGAGAGGCAGCCGGCCGCGGCGCCCAGCGGTAGCGCGAGCAGGAGCAGGCGGATCGGCGTCATGGCAGGCACCAGCTGTCGGGGTCCTCGCCGATGGGCGCGAGGTGGGGCTCGGCGCCGGGCGGGCGCCAGACGAGGAGCGCGGGGCCGCGGAGGGCGGCGTCGAGGGCCCCGGTGTGGAGGTTCAGGCCATTGACCCGCGTGCCGACCCAGAGCGGCGAGGCGCCGTCGAGGGCGGCGAGGCCGGGGAGGGCGGAGCCGGCATAGGTGAGGCGGGTGAAGTCGGTGCCCGCGAAGGGCGGGGAGGCCGCGGCGTCGACCAGCGGCACGTCGAGCGTGCCCGGCAGGCCCGTGTCGAAGGCGGGGCGCACGCGGAAGCGCTCGCGGGTCGGGCCGTCTGGGAGGCAGGCGTAGGTGTCGGGGAGCCGGTCGAGCGCGCCGCTGGCGACGTCTCCGTGGGCGTCGAAGGTGAGCTGCCCGCGGAAGTGGCTCCTCGGGCCGTGGGCGCCCGCGATCGCCGCTGCGGAGTGGATGGCGTCGTGGAGGGCGAGCGTCGCGTAGCGTCCGACGAGGGCGCCCTCCGGGGCGGCGACGCGCACGAGGAGCACGAGCCCGTGGACGTCCGAGCGCTCGCCTCCGTCGGGCTCGCTCGCCACGGTCGCGACGGCGAGGTCCCCGCCGGCGCCGAGCGTGCCCTCGAGGTGCAGCGAGGCGAACCCCGGCGAGCCCGAGAAGCGGAAGCGGAGGGGCCCCGCGAAGGCGCCCGTCTCCGAGGTGGCGAGGCAGTGGGGGCCGGCGGTGAGGAGGTAGGCGTCGTCGGTCCAGCTCGCGACGCGATCGTCGAGGCCGCTGCACGCGCCCTCGGGCGACGGTGACAGATCGATCTCGCCGACCCAGGTGCCGACTTCGCCCACGTGGCCGAAGAGGACGCCGGGGTGCCAGGCGGGGAGCGTCCAGGTCAGGAGGACGGCCCAGCGGCCTGCGAGGGCGTCCGGCGCCAGCGGCTCGGCCGGCGCTCGGAGGAGCACCTGGAGGCCGGAGTGGCGCACCGGGACGCCGACGAGGACCCGCGCGTCGGGCGTCATGGTCGCGAGCCAGTCGCTGCCGAGGAAGTCGAGCTCGAAGGCGCCGGGGTCGCCCTCGTACAGCGGCGGGTCGAGCTGGGTCTTCGACGCGCCCGTCTCGTCGACGCGGGTGGTGAGCGCCATCTTGCCGTCCTGGAAGATGACCTCGCGCCGCTCGAACCGCCACGCGTCCTCGTCGACGCCGGCCATGCGCCGCAGCTCGGCCCCGCGCCAGATCTCGGGCGCCTCGCCGCCGGGGAGCTGACACGCCGCGGTCAGCGCGGGCAGGGCCAGGCAGCGCGCACCGTCCGCCGAGCAGTGGCGCGCCTCACACGCGGTGATCTCGCCGCCGCACGGCTCCGGCGCCGCCGCCACGCAGACGCCACCCTCGGCGCACGCCCCGGCCGGCGTGTGGACGCCGTCGACGCAGCGGGGCTCGCCGCACGGCGTCCCGGCCGCGACCGGCTCGGCGCGGCAGCCGACCTCCGGGTCGCAGAGGCCGACGAGGCAGCCCGCCGGATCGTCGAGCGCCGCGCAGTCGACGCACGCGCCCTCGACCGGGCACCCGCGGCCGATCGGCGTGTTCACACAGACCTGGCGCTCGTCGCACCGGTCCTCCGTGCACGCGAGGCCGTCGTCGCAGGTCTCGTCCTGCTTGCACTCGAGCGCCGCCACGGCGGGCGCCGGGCCGGCGGGGTCGCCGCACGCCGCGAGCACACACAGCGTCGCCACGCAGCCTCCCAGGCTGTCGCGTCTCATCGCCCTCCTCCGGGTGAACGTCTTCGGGGACCCTACCGCACCCGCGTCGCAGCAGGAATCGTGCCACGGCCCGGATTGGCCTCCGTCGGCGACTCCGGTAGGTTCGCCCCATGGCCACCACCGACTCGCCACAGGAGGACGCCGCCGCGCCGCTCGTCGGCCGGACGCTCGGGGAGTTCGCGATCACGGGCGCGCTCGGCCGCGGCGGCATGGGCTGCGTCTACCGCGCGACCCAGGCCTCCACCCGCCGCGAGGTCGCCCTCAAGGTCATCCACCCGCACCTCGTCGGCCCGGCGCTCGTCGCCCGCTTCGCCCGCGAGGCCGCGGCCCTCGGGCGCCTCGCGCACCCGAACATCGTGACCATCCACACCCACGGCGAGCACGACGGCGTCCTCTTCCTCGCCATGGAGCGCGTCGACGGCCCGACCCTCGGCGCTCTCCTTGCCTGCGAGGGCCCCCTCGCCTCGGACCGCGCCCGCGGGCTCTTCGCCCAACTCGCCGAGGCGCTCGCCCACGCCCACGCCGCCGGCGTCGTCCACCGCGACCTCAAGCCCGGCAACGTCCTCATCGGCGCGACCCTCGCCGGCGCGCTGCCCAAGATCGTCGACTTCGGCCTCGCCAAGCTCGCCGACGAGGGCGGCCAGCTCACCCAGTCCGGGCGCGTCATGGGCTCGGCCGCCACCATGTCCCCCGAGCAGTGGCAGGACGCGCGCGCCATCGACGGCGCGACCGACGTCTACTCCCTCGGCTGCATGATGTACGAGGCGCTCACCGGGGTGCCGCCCTTCGCCGCGTCCTCGCCGGTCGGCTACATGCGCGCCCACCTCGGCCCCCGCCCGGTCGACCCGGCGCACCACCGCCCCGAGCTGGCCGGCGACCCGCTCGTCGGCTGGGTGCGCGCCTGCCTCGAGCGCGATCCCGCCGCGCGCCCCACCGCCGAGGCGCTCTGGCGCGGCCTCTCCGGCGAGCGCCCGTCCCCCGCCCCGGAGCCCACCCGCGGCAGCGACTGGTCCGCCCCCGACGCCGGCACGCTCCCCGGCGACGACGACCTCTGGGCGGGCGACCCTTGGAGCGGCGGGACCTCCCCGCCCGCCGACCGGCCCGACGCCCCTCGGCGCCGCTCTCCCTGGCCCTTCGCCTTCGCCCTCCTTGCGCTCGCCGGCGCGGCCGGCTTTGGCTGGGCCGCCATCCGCCCCCCGCCGCTCGGGGCCACGCCCGCCCCTCCGCCCGCGCCTCCCGAGGCGCCCCTCGCCGTCCTCTCCGAGCCGGACGTCCTCACGCCGCTGGCCGCCGAGGGCGACGCCGTCCCCACCGAGCCCGACGCCTCGCCCCCGGCCGCCGCCGTCCCCGTCCGCGTCACCGCCTGGCCGACCCGCGCCACCGTCTCGCTCGACGGGCGCCCGCTCCCCCGCGAGGCCGATGGCTCGGTGACGCTCGACGTCCCCGCCGACGGCGAGGCCACCGTCGCGGTCGCCGCCCCCGGCTTCGCCCCGGCCGAGCACGCCCTCGACGCCGCCGCCGCCCGCGCCCTCCCGGACGGCGCGCTCGTCGTGCGGCTCCGCCCCCTCCGTGACCGCCCGCGGCCGCCCCGCCCCGACGCCGGCGCGACCGACCGGCCGCCGCGGCTCGACCTCGAGCGCCTCGAGATCCGCTGATTTCCCCTCGCCTCGGTTGCGCCTCCCCGCGGCCTGGGCAACCATCGCCGCCACCGATGCGACCCCTCCTGCCCGCCCTCACGCTCGTCGTGGCCTCCGCCCCTGGCGTCTACGCGGCCGAAGCCCCGTCGCCCGACGCCGCCATCGCCGCCTTCAACCGAGCGGTCGACGCGGCCCTCGCGCACCGCGAGGCCGGCCGGCACGAGGCCGCCCTCGAGGCGCTCGAGGAGGCCCTGCGCGCCATCCGGGACAGCTCCGGCCCGGAGTTCGACCGGGGCCGGAGCCGCGTCCGGTACTACACGGCCTTGACGCTCGTCGCCCTCGCGCGGCTCGCCGAGGCGGAGGCGCTCCTCGACCTCCTCGCGAGCGGGCCCGGCCTGACGGCGGCCGAGCGCGAGGTGGTGCAAGCGCGGCTCGGCGAGGTGCGGGCCGAGCTCGCCGCGGCGCGTGAGGCGGCGCCCGGCCGGGTCGAGATCATCGCGCTCGACGAAGCGGGGCGCTCGGTCCCGGCCGCCGCGCGCATCGACGGGCGGGACGTCGGCACGACGCCGCTCGACGCCGAGGTCGCCCCGGGCGAGCACCTCATCGAGCTCTCGGGCGCGGATCTCCGCCTGGCGCAGCAGACCTTCGTCGTGGCGCCGGGGTCGAGCGGCCGCCTCGTCGTGCGCGTGAAGGCCGTCGAGGTGGCGCCGACCTTCGATCCGCCCGCGGCGTCCTGGTGGCTCACCGGCGGGGGCGTCGTCGCGCTCGGGGCCGCGGCCGCGCTCCACCTGTCCGGGCTCGACGATGACGAGCGGGCGCGCGACGGCTCGCGCACGACGCGCAGCGAGGCGTCCGGGCTCTTCGCCGCGGCCGAGACCAAGGTCTACGGCGCCTATGGGCTCTACGCGGTCGGCGGCGGGCTCGTCGTCGGCGGCGTCGCGTGGATGCTGACGGACGGGTGGGACGGGGCCGCCGAGGGGCGCGCGTCGGTCCTGTCCGAGGTGGACGTCGGCCTCGACCCGAGCGGGTCCCTTCACGTGAGCGGCAGGTTCTGACGGTGGGTGACGAGACGACCGGGATGAGCCTCGACGAGGGCTGGCTGGCCGACGCCGACGCCGCGGACGCCGAGGGCTGGGGCCTCGTCATCGCGTGGTCCTTCGAAGAGCCCGGCCGCGTCGGCGAGGTCGCGTGGATCCCCGACCGCGGCGCCGTCCGGGTGCTCGGCCGCGGCGCCGAGGCCCCCGAGGGCGGCGGCCTCCGCCTCGACTGGATGCGCCAGCGGCCGGGCCGCAACGTGCCGACCGCTCCCCTCGCCGCGCGGCGCATCTCGCGGGCCCAGCTCGAGCTCGAGCCGCGCCCCTCCGGCCTCCGCGTCCGCAGCGTCGGGCGCTGCCCGATGGCCGTCAACGGCAGCCCCACCGACGAGGCCGTGCTCCGCGACGGCGACACGGTGCACCTCAGGAACCAGCTGCTCCTCCTCGTCACCCGCCGCCCGGCGCGCCTCCCCGCGGCAGGCAGCTGGCCCTCCGGGAGCACCCCCGCCTTCGGTCACGCGGACCCGCTCGGCATGGTCGGCGAGGGCCCGGCGACCTGGCGCCTCCGCGAGCGCCTCGGCTTCCTCGCGCCCCGCCCCGCGCACGTCCTCGTCATCGGCCCGTCCGGCGTCGGCAAAGAGCTCGCCGCCCGCGCGCTCCACGCGCTCAGCCCCCGCGCCGCCCGCCCCCTCGTGTCCCGAAACGCCGCCACCTTCCCGCCCGGCCTCATCGACGCCGAGCTCTTCGGCAACCCGCGCGACTACCCGAACCCAGGCATGCGCGAGCGGCGCGGCCTCGTCGGCGAGGCCGACGGCGGGACGCTCTTCCTCGACGAGATCGGCGAGCTCCCCGAGGACCTCCAGGCGCACCTCCTCCGCGTCCTCGACCACGGCGGCGAGTACCAACGCCTCGGCGAGTCCCACGCCCGCCGCGCCGACCTCCGCCTCATCGTGGCGACCAACCGCGGCCTCGACGGCCTCAAGCACGACCTCGCCGCCCGCCTCGCGCTGCGCCTCGAGCTCGACGGCCTCGACGCTCGCCGAGACGACATCCCGCTCCTCGCGCGCCACATCCTCGCCGCGACCGCCGCGGCCGACCCCGCCATCGGCCGCCGCTTCTTCGAGGGCTGGGGCACCCCCGCCGCCACCGCGCGCGTCGCCCCGGACCTCATGGACCTCCTCGTGCGCCACCGCTACAGCCACCACGTCCGCGAGCTGCACGGCCTCCTCTGGCGCGCCATGAGCACGAGCGCCGGCGGCGTGCTCAAGGCGACCCCCGAGGTCCGCGCCGAGCTCGACACCGGCGCCGCCGACGCGCGCGAGCCCGAGTCCGTCACCGCCGACGACATCCGCGCCGCGCTCGCCGCCGCCGACGGGAACCGCACCCACGCCGCCGCCGCCCTCGGCCTCAAGAACCGCGACGTCCTCTACCGGCTGATGAAGAAGCTCGACGTCGCCTGAGCTCACCCCACCTGCGCGAGCAGGGCCGAGATGCGCGCGCGCAGCTTGGCGCTCTGGATGGGGCTCGCCAGCATCGCCTCGAGCGCCGGGACGAGCAGCGCGCCGTGCTCGGGCACGGTGGCGAAGGCGCCGAGGAGATCGCCGAAGGTCTTCTCCTCGAAGCCACCGAGGACGACGTGGGCGACGATGGCCTCGACGTCCTCGGCCGTGAGGCCGGCGGTGGTCATCGACTGCAGGGTCTCGCGCCGGACGAGCGGGTGCGCGTCGCCGAGCAGGCTGCGGAGGGCGGCCCTGGCCTCGCCCGAGCCGAGCTTTCGGAGGGCGGCGGCGACCGCGGCGCGGACGTCGGGGTCGGGGTGGTCGATGCGGGCGAGCAGGGTGGGCAGGTGCTCGGGGAGGCCGGCGTTGCCGAGGCTGCGGAGGAGCTCGGCCGCTTCCGCGGGGGTCTCGGCGTCGTCGAGCCGAGCGAGCAGCGGCGCGAGCTCGCGCTGGGCGGCGTCCGCGTCCCCGGCGCGGTAGAGGGCGCCGGCCGTGGCGCCGAGGGTGTAGGCGGCGGCGTTCTTCACGTGCGGCGCGTCGGCGGTCTGCCAGGTCTCGCGCGCGAAGGCGACGGTCGCAGGCTCGGGGCGTGTGACGAGGGAGAGGCGCTGGACGTGCAGCAGGTAGGCAGGGTCGTCGCGGGAGATGTCGGCGCCGAGGATGGCGCGCAGGGCGGCCTGGGCCTCGGCGTGGCCGGCGCTGGCGAGGAGGTCGAGCACGAGGGCGCGGCCGCTGGAGGTGAGGTCGCCCGAGAGCGCGAGGTCGGCGAGGGCGTCCGCGAGGCTCGGGTCGAGCCGCAGGAGCCCGGTCGCGCGCCAGAGCCAGCGGGCGTGGTCGGGGGCGGTGCCGCCGGCGTAGCGGGCGAGGTCGGCGAGGAGCTGCGGGCCGGTGAGGCCGGCGGCGCGGTTCACGAGGAGCTGGTGCGCGGAGGCGCGCGGGGCGGCGGCGGCCTGGCGGCGCGGGCGGAGCGGCTGGAGGTCGCGGGCCGAGACGCGGCGGCTGGGGACGGGCTCGACGCGGTCGAGGTGGAGGGCGAGGGTGCCGTCGTGCGCGAAGGCCTGGCGGCCGTCGGCGCCCTGGTGGCGGACGGACTCGCTCCGGTCGAGGGCGCGGAGGAAGCCGCGGCGGTCGAGGACGACCTCGTCCTGGCCGGTGACGGTGAGGTCGGACGGGGCGGCGGACGGGGCGGCCGTGAGCGAGAGGTAGGCCTCGGTCGTGCGCGCGAGGGCGACGCGGGAGGCGTCGGCGGTCGCGAGGCGGGTCGCGACGCGGCGGCGGCCGAGGGAGGTGTCCTCTTCGGTGAGCCAGGCGTCGGCCGCGTCGCGCCCGTCGGGGACGACGACCTGGGCGTCGGCGAGCAGCGCGCTGGCGAGGTGCTGGAAGAGCGGTGTGGTCTCCTCGCGGAAGAGGACGCGGACGAGGCGGCCGTCGGCGGCGTACTCGGCGACGGCCTCGCCGGCGAGGAGGGTCCGCGCCGTGGCGAGGTCGGGGAAGAGGGGCTGGCCCAGGAGGTCGAAGCGGGGGGCGCCGGTCGGCTCGAGGCGCACGGCGACGCGGTGGACCGGGCCTTCGGCGCCGACGCCTTCGAGGCGGAGCCGGCCCTGGAGGTCGGCGCGGCCGGCGAGGGTGAGCCCGCCCGACGCGCGGGTGTCGGCGGTCAGGTGGAAGCGGTAGACGAGCCGCTCGCCCGCCGGGAAGGCCCAGCGGAACGGGGCGTCAGCGGCGGTGTGTGCGCCGGGGGCGGCCGGCGGGGCGACCGAAGCGCTCGGCTCCGGCGCCCCGCCGAGGGGGACGAGGTGGGACAGCAGGATGGCGGTGAGGGCGATGAGGCCCGCACCCGCGGAGAGCTTCACAAGGCGCATCGTGTCGTCTCCTCGTCGTCGTCAGGGGAGGGTCAGCCGCAGTCCACGATGGTGCCGCAGGCGTCCTGGAGGACCTCGAGCGGCAGCCTGAAGCCGGCGTCGAAGAGAGCCCAGGAGCGCGTGAAGCCCGGCCACTGCACGAGGGTCTTCTCGACCTCGTTCCAGAGCGCCTCGGCGTACACCTTGATGTGCCCGGACAGCGTGCGGAGCTCGAGCCGCCCCGAGACGGAGGCGTCGAGCTCGTGGGTGCCCGTCGTCCCCGAGCGGCGCACGGTCACCCGGGCGTCGAGCGGGAGCGCCGCCTCGAGCAGCGTGAGGCGGCTCTTGACGCCCACCTCGAGGACCAGGAAGTCGACGGCGGCCTCGGCGAAGCCTGCGATGCCCGCGAAGGGCTCGAACGCGCTGTCGAGCGTGAGCCTGACGGTCCCGCCCTGCGTCGTGCAGCGGCTGGCCTCGGCTTCGAGCGCGTAGCGCACCCCGACCTGGCCCGACAGGCCGCCGACGAGGCGCACCGGGACGCCGAGGATGGGGATGGTGGTGTTGAAGATCTCCTGGCGATGGGTCTCCGTCGGCTCGTCGGAGGCGCGGACGACGCTGAAGCTCGCCCCCTTGCTCCAGAGCTGCTTGTCGCCACCGGTGTAGACGTCGTCGCCGAACAGGCGGAAGCGCACCTTGGCCGAGCCGAGGCCGTCCATGTCGAGGTCGGCCGTCATCAACGGGTAGTCGTCGCCGAACGCGGTCACGTGCGCGTCGAACGAGGCCTCCGTCTCGATCTGCGTCTGGCAGATGTTGGCGGCGTAGCCCGACACGTTCCAGCGCGAGTCATACCCGTACGACACGGCGAAGTAGTCGTTCCCTGCGCTCCGGGACTCTCCCGCGCTGCCGGCCGTCCGGAGGTCACCCGAGGCGCTGGTGCTCGCCGCGATGGCCTGCTTGATGTAGCTCTGCCACAGGCTCTTTCGCGTCGCCTCGCAGGCGATGAGCTGGTCGACCGTGACCGTGCTGACGCCGTAATCCCCGTCGGCGCACCCGATGGGGCGCGACGTCGGCGGCCAGGCGAAGTGGACCTCTGCGAACGAGAACGACTCGCCCACCGGGAGGGTCGGCGTGATGCTCTCGACCATGGCGAGGCACTGGTCCCAGGCCTCCTCGCGCGACGCGATCATCTGCCCCATCACGGCCTCGGCGAACAGGCGCGGCGACCAGTCACACGGCCCCGGAGCCGTCCCGAGGCACCCCTCGGCGTCCGCCGTGAAGATGGCCTCCTCGACGGCGGCCACGGCGGCCTCGGCGTCGGCCTCGAGCTGCGCGCGCGCCGCCGGCTGGCAGTACCAGGCGCTGCAGGCCGACGGATAGCTGTAGCAGAAGGTGCTGGATGGGCAGAGGTCCGCCTTGTTGCGCAGCTCGACGAGGGGCTTGGCGACATCGACGAGGCGCTCGAGCTCACGCTGCTGCTGATCGAAGTAGAGCAGGCGCTCGTCGAGCTCACCGGCCAGGAGCTCCGACATCTGCTTGTGCCAGGCCAGGTTCTTGGTCGTCCGGATGTCGAGGGCCGGCTGCAGGCGATCCCAACCATTCGGGCGATGCGTGACGCCTCCCCAGGGGGTCTCGACCAGCCGCGGCCTCTCCTCGAGCGCGTGCATCACGACGTCCGGAATCGCGAAGAACGCGTTCTTGGCCGTCCCGTACGTCGCCTGCTTCAGCTGCGGCGCCGCGGTCCCCCTCTTGGTGTAGAGCCCCGTGCCGTAGACCGTGCGGCTCGCCACCGAGTGCTTCAGGTACTTGCTGCCCCACGCGAGGTCGTAGATGGCCCGCCAGTCCTCGCCCAGGTTCCGCGCGCGGTACTCGAACTCGCTGTAATCGAAGTGCTTCTCGTAGCTGTACTCGGCGCAGTCCGCGACCCGGTAGAAGTTGCCGTACCACGGCTGGCGCGCCGCGGCGGACCCGACGATGGCCCAGAGCGACCCATCCCCGAGGGTCGACTCGGTCACGGCGCCGGCCGGCGTCTCGGTGAGGGCGTCGGCGGTCTCCCACGAGCCGTCGACCGGCGTGACCACCCCGCTGGCGTTCACCAGCGACGTCCGCAGCACCGGGCGCGTGCCGGACAGGTTCTGGAGCTGGGTCGCCCGGTCCTGCGCCATCGCCTCGAGGCCCACGTTGCACGTGTGCTGCGGGTCTCCGCTGGCCGCCGCGATGGCGGCCTCGCCGCAGGCCGAGTCGAGAAAGTCACCGTCGGCGCACTCTCCGGCCGTGAGGCGCGCGCAGGCCCCGCACGACCCGGCGGCCCGCTGGGCGCACAGGCTGTCCCAGCGCGTGTTGCAGCAGAACGGATCGGCCTGGCAGACACACGCCTGGACGGCCGCGTCGAGGCAGCCCGTGACGGTGGTCGCCTCCGAGCACGTGTACCCGCAGTAGCCGCCCGACCGCGCCGCGTTGGCGCAGATGCCGTCCCAGCGCGTGCTGCAGCAGTAGGCATCGGCCGCGCAGATCTCGGCCTCGGTGGTGGGGTTGGTGCAACCGGGCGCGTCGCCGGCGACGCAGCACGGACCCTCCACGGCCGCGAGTGCCGGCAGGGAGACCAGCGCCGACGCGATGAGCGCGAGCGCGGCCCAAGAGTGTCGTATCCCTCTTCCTCTCATGGCGTGTGACTCCTCCGTTGGTCGCCGGACGACGCGCCCGGTCCCTCCCGCTAGAGCAACCGCCGTGCCGACCTCCAGGAGAGTCCCAACCGCCTTGAATCACACGAAGGTGACCTCCCCACCCGCCCCGCCCCGCCGCGCGCGCGCAGCCCCCCCGCCGCGCGCACGCACCGCTCGTCCACGCCCGCCCGCCCCTCACCTCGCCAGCAGCCCTGAGCCCGCGCAGCGACACCCCGCGCTGGTCCAGCGCCCGCCCTGGCTCAGCCCGGGCGCTGTCTTCCCCCGCCCGTCGTCGCTGCCTACACTTGCGCCATGACCTGGACCACCGAGCCGGCCTCCGAGCCGCAGCGCCCGCTGAAGCGCACCGAATACGACCAGCTGGTCGCCTCCGGGGCGTTCACGGACGAGCACGTCGAGCTGATCCACGGGAGGATCCTGCGCACGGGCCCGCAAGGCGACCGACACGCCTGGTGCATCCAGAGGCTGACCAGGCTGTTCAGGTCGCTCCCCGCCGAGGCCGACCTCCGCGTCCAGAGCCCGTTCGCGGCGTCCGACGACTCGGAGCCCGAGCCGGATCTCGCCGTCGTGGCGGCTCGAGACGACGACTACGCCCATCCATCGGCTGCCTCCTTGCTCATCGAGGTCTCCGACGACTCGCGTCGACGCGACCTCGGCCTGAAGGCCGACCTCTACGCCTCCGCCGACGTGCGGGAGTATTGGGTGGTCGACCTGAAGGCCCGCTGCGTCGTCGTCCACCGCGACGCCGATGGCTCCCGATGGACCCAGATCACCACCGTCCGCCCCGGCGGCAGCGTGTCACCCGTCGCCTTCCCGGACCTCGTGCTCCCGCTCGACGCCTTCCTCCCCGCCGCGGCATGACCTGGAGTCGCGCCTCCCTGCGCAGGTCCATCGGGCCGGCCGGCGTCAGTCCGCGCCGGGGGGGCGGCGCTGCCAGCGGGTGATGAGCAGGGCCGGGACGAGGGTCGCCGCCGAGAGCCAGGCGAGGATGCGGAAGGCGCCGTCCCAGCCCAGCTCGGTGGCCAGGGCGGCCATGCCGACGCCGCCGAGGACGGCGCTGAAGAGGTAGCCGATGCCGTCGAGGAGGCCGGCGGCCGCGGCGGCGGCCTGGCGCCCGCCGAAGTCGATGGCGCCGGCGCCGGCGATGAGCGAGTAGGGCCCCATCAGGGTGAAGCCGACGACGCCGACCAGGACCAGGGCGGTGGTCGGGTCGGCGCCGAGCGGGCCGCCGAGCAGGAAGAGGGCGACGGTCAGCGCGGCCAGGAGCAGGACCGAGATGGGGCCGCGGCGCCCCTTGGAGACGTAGTCGCTGTAGAAGCCGGCGAAGAGCGTGCCGGCGATGCCCGCGGCCGGGAAGAGCGAGCTCTTGGCGAGGGCCGCGCCGGCGTCGTCGCCCAGGCTGAGGAGGTAGCTGGTCGTCCAGGTGAGGAAGGCCAGGCGCAGGCCGGTCAGGCTGATGGAGAGGATGGCGAGCATCCAGAAGGGGCCGTTGGTCAGCAGGCGCTTGATGACGTCGCCGGTCAGGCCCGCCTCGCGCGGGGGGCCGGCCTCGGCGGCGTCGAGCGGGGGCTCTCCGACCGTCTCGGGCGCGCTCTTGAGCGTGAACCAGGCGACGCCCGCGAAGACCAGCGTGATGACCGCCGGGACGAAGAAGGCGCCGCGCCAGCCGAAGCCGGCGTCGACCACCAGGGCCGACAGGTTGCGCGCGACGATGTCGCCGGCCGAGAAGCTGAGGCTGAGCACCGCCATGACGCCACCGACCCGCCAGGTGGGGTACCACTGGGCGGTGACCTGCACCATGCCGACCCACCCGCCGGCCTGCAAAAAGCGGTTGGCCGACCAGATGACGATGAAGGCCGTCATGCCCCCGAACAGGCCGAACAGGGCCGAGAAGAGGGCGGCCCCGAGCAGGCCGACCAGGAACAGGACGCGCCCGCCGACGATGTCGGCCAAAAAGCCGTGGGTGAACTTGCCGGCCGCGTAGAACCAGGTCGACACGGTGACGACGGAGCCCAGCGCCATGTCGCTCAGGCCCAGATCCCGGCCGATGAGCGGCATCACCGCGTCCAGGTTCGCGCGGCACAGGTAGTAGGCGACGTAGCCGACGAAGAGCGTCCAGAAGGTCGCGCGGCGCCAGCGCAAGAACCGGGGAGACCGGCGCTCGGCCTCGCGACGTGGCGGCGGCGGCGAGGGCGCCGCCGGGTTCACCTCGGAGACCGAGCGGGTCGTCATGCGGCGGCTACTCGCTGAGCGCCTGGATGGCCGAGGTCGCCCCCGGCGGGGCGGTGAGGCACTCGCCCTCGATCTTCACGGCGCACTCGTGGCCCTGTCCGTCCAGACGCGGCAGGCACGTCTGGCCCTTGGGGCACCGCGCGTTGGCGGGGATCGTGTCGTCGTCCGGGTCGCAGGCGCTGGGGCAGAAGGCCGGCAGCGGACCCGGGCGCGACCACACGCCGTCGCCGTCGACGTCGAGCAGGACGGCGTTGGTGGCGGCCATCGGGAAGATCGGGAAGAAGTCGGGGACGATGGGGGAGGGCGAGAAGAACAGGGCGAAGGCCTCGATGGCGCTGAAGGCGAGCGAGGCGACGCGCGGCAGCTGCAGCTCGCCGAAGGCGACCTCGAGGTAGACCGGGTCCATCAAGAGATCCTCGCGGGTGCCCAGCGCGATGACGCTGACGAAGCCGTCCGCGTCGGGGGCCGGCACGGTCACCGTCTGGTCGAAGTCGACGATGACCTCGGGGCCGTGGTCGAGCTCGGCGACGTGTACCAGCTGCCCGGAGACGTAGACCTCGACGCGGTCGACGCCGAACCAGCTGGCGGTCTGGACCTTGACGTGGACGTCCATCGGCTCGCCGGCGGCGACCGAGGCGGTCTCGCCCGGGCCCTTGCCCGCGACGGTGACCTCGACGAAGGGCCCGAAGGTCGGCAGCGCCTGCCCGTCCACCAGCGCCCGCGCGACCTGCGTCGGCTCGATCTGCTGGGGCGTCGGCGCCTCGCTCTTCACGTAGGTCCGCGGCAGGCCCGGCTCGCGCTCGAAGCCGTGCGAGTCGCTGGCGGCCGTGATGGTGACGTTCAGACCGAGGTCCAGCCACTTCATCCAGTCGTCGTAGGTGCCCGGGTGGTGCACGCACGGCTTGTCGGCAATCTCCGCCGGGATGTCGCCGGTGTGCTGCGACGGGTCGCAGGCGCTCTCGTCGGCCGCCCCGCCCGCCTGGTGCTCCCAGTAGGCGGCGTGCTCCTCGGGCGTGCGGATGAGGATCTCGCGCGCCGTCAGGAACGCCAGCCGCCGCCGGTAGCGCTGCTTGCACTCGAAGAAGATCTCGCCCTCGGGGCAGGAGGCGAGCGGGTCGTCGCCGGTCAGCTCGGGGCAGGCGCTGTCGAGGGCCATGACGCTCTCGGCCGCGTCGAGGCGGTCGTTGCAGCGGTTGTAGAGGATGACCTCTCGGTTGGTGGCCTGGCGCACCAGATCGAAGCGCTTGGAGTTGAAGACCTCCATGGCGTCGAAGTCGCAGGTCGACCGGCTGAGCAGGACGTTGCCCGCCTCGAGGAAGTCCGGGGTGCGGGTGAGGTCGAACGGGTTGACGCCCAGCTGCGAGATGTAGCCGATGAAGCCGTCGCGCGGGTGCGCCATGATCTTCACGCCGTCGGCGTCGGCGCGGATGTGCTCGTCCAGCTCGTCCATGAGGGCCGGGCCGTCCTTGCAGGACCAGTCGGGCGCGCCGTTGTCCGGGATGAGGTTGCGGTCGTACGACAGGGGGAAGGCGATGAAGTGGCCGAGCTCGAGGGTCGACAGCTCGACGCCGATGGCCGTCTTGAGCCACTGCTCGGCGCGCAGATCGCGGACGGTCGGGGCGTAGTCGGTCACGACGTCGTGGTCGGTCGCGACCGCCAGCTCGAGGCCCTCGACGATGGCGTTGGTGACGCGCGTCGCGAGCTTGAGGCCCGAGTCGAAGCTGGGCTCGGCGTGCAGGTGGAAGTCGCCCGAGATCCAGCCCCCGGTGTCGACCTCGCGCCGCAGCACGGCCTCGACCGTCTGGACGCGGCCGCTGACCGCCTCGACGTCGATGCGCGCGACGCTGTACTCGGGCCCGCGGCTGACGACCAGCTGGTAGCGGCCGGGCTCGATCTCGACCTCGCCCTGGCCGTCGAGGGTCGTCTCGAGGTGGCGGATGCCGTTGCCGAGGCGCCCCTCGCCCATGTACGGGCGGCGCAGGCCGTCGCGCGTCGCCAGCGTCCCGTCGGCCAGGACCGGCAGGAACGACAGCTTGGCGGGCAGCCGCGCCCCGCCCTGGTCGAGCACGACGAAACGCACCCGGGCCGGCGCCGGCAGCCGCGGCGCAAGGCGCGTCGTCTGGCCGACCTCGACGGTGACGCGCTGCACGGGCGAGGTGACCGTCTGCGCGTCGTTGGTCGCGACGACGAGGTAGCTGCCCTTGGGCATGGTGGCCGAGAAGTCGCCGTCCTCGACCATGTCCAGGCCCACGTCGGCGTCGATGACGTTGAGCAGCCCGACGTTGCCCGTCGCGCGCCGGTTGGCGTCGGCGATTTCAAAGGTGTCGGCGAAGTCGCGGGTCGGGTCGGGGTCACGGAAGACGAAGACGCGGCCGTTCTTCTCGGGGCTGCCGGCGGCGTTCGTCACGACGCCCGACAGGCGCCCGACCGGCGTGCCGCGGACCTCGAACATCACGTCGGCGATGGAGGCGATGTCGCCCTTGCCGACCACGAAGTAGCGCTCCCAGGACCACTGCCCCTGCTGGGTGCAGGGCGAGTCGTCGCCGTCCGAGGCGCTGCAGCTGGTGCCCGAGGTGACGAAGGCCGTGGCCGACGAGGTGATGATGGGGACCAGGACCTGCGGCTGGTTGGGGGCGTTGGCCCCGGCGCCCTGGCCCTGGGGCGGGCGGGGCGCCGCGGTGAAGTAGCCGTACGAGACGGCGCCGCCCGCGGCGGCCATGAAGTCGAAGGGCAGCGGGTAGGTGAAGGTGTCGCGGCCCTCGAACAGGGCGTCGAAGACGGCCTTGTCCTCGTCGAAGCCGATGCCGGGCGCGAAGATGTCGTTCTGCCCGCCGAAGAAGACGAAGTCGCCCGCGACCACGCCGGGGGCGAGGTCGGCGGCCGGATCGCCCAGCAGCTGCATGAAGATGGGCGTCGAGTCGGTGAAGTGGGGCAGCTCGGTGGGCGCCTCGGGGGCGCAGGCGCAGACCTGGCAGCCCTGGGTGTCCCAGGCGTAGCCGCCCGGGCAGGTGAGGTCGCAGTCCAGCGCCGGGCAGCTGCCGTCGTCGCCCGGGGCCGAGATGCGGCGCGCGACCGAGACCATGCGGACGTAGCGCTTGCCGGGCTCGAGGATGTAGTCCGTCTGCACCTCGAGGTGCAGCTTCACGTTCGGGAAGAGCAGCGAGAGCAGCGGGTCCTGCAGGATGGACAGCGCCTCGAGGAAGAACGAGCCGTCGGCGGTGACGCGCAGGACCGCGCGCTCGCCGTCGGAGCCGTCCTCGAGGATCTCGATGCGCGTCTCCTCGGGGCGCGGCACGAGCAGGTTCGCGAACGGGAACATCTCGGCGAACTGGTCGTGCCCGCGGCCGCCGCGAAAGCGCGCGTCGGGGCGGACGAGGTCGGCGTCGACCAGGGTGCCGCCGAAGACGCCCGGGCCCGGCGAGGACTGGTGGCCGAGGATGCCGAGGCGGATCTGGTCGTTCTCGAGGATGAAGTCGCCGACGCGGGTCATGGCGACGTCGCCGCCGATGAGCTGCTCGGGGGCGGTGGCCTGGAAGGCGCGGAGCGGGGCCTTGCGGTCCTCGGTGCAGCCCTGCGAGGCGACGAGCGCGACGAGGGCGGCGGAGAGGGCCGCCCGGTGGGCGAGCGGCGTCCTCATAGGCCGAGCTGCAGCTGCAGGAGCAGCGTGTCGTTGTCGAGCGAGGGGCCGTGCAGCTCGCTGCGGTGGATGTAGTCGAGCTGCAGCTTGGCGAAGTGGCGGTTCAGATAGACCTGCAGGCCGCCCTGGACGACGAGCTGGTCGCCCGCGTCCTCGAGGCCGGTGTGGTCGTCGATGAGCTCGGCGCGGACGGTGGCGCCCAGCAGATCGCCGAGCAGCAGGTAGCCGGTCTCGGCGACGAAGGCGCGGCGGTCGACGCCGGCGGGGAGGTCGGTGGGGGTGTTGGGCTGGCTCGACGGCGTCGCCGAGTCGAAGATGGCCTCGGCGACGAAGTGCCACCCGCGGGCCTTCATGACGAGGTCGGCTTCCCACGCCGTGGTCTCGACCGAGTAGCCGTCGCCGAAGAAGAACGAGCCGCCGACGCCGAAGACGAAGTCGCCGCGCTCGAAGTCGGGCAGGCCGGGGCCGACGTCGCCCAGCGGCTGCACGTCGACGCGCGCGACGTAGGCGAGGCGGTCGAAGCGGTTGCCCTCGAAGCCGCTGGGGTTGGCGTAGCCCTCGTGGAAGTTGGCGCGGCGCTCGGGGCCGTTGTAGGCGCCGAGCGCGTACTTCAGCAGGCCGTGCGAGAGGGTGCCTTCGAGCGTCAGGCCGACCAGCCGGAACGGCGCCATCGCCTGCACGGCCAGCGGGCGGTCGATGAGCGCCCCGTCGGAGGCCGAGTGCAGCGCGAAGCGCGAGAAGGGCACCTTGCGGGCGCCCAGGACCAGCCCGACCGGCGTGCCGAGGCGGTAGCCGATCCAGGCGTCGAGCATCTGGACGTCGTCGGCGGCGGTCTCGGCGCTGACCTCGAAGGACAGCTTCGGCGCCAGCGCCCCGACCAGGCCGAAGCGGGCGCGACGCATGCGGAAGCCCTCGCGCTGGGCCGGGTCACCGTTCTCGAGCAGGTTGTCGTCGCCCGTGACGATCGCCGCCTGGCTCTGCAGCAGCGCATAGGGCGCCAGGGTCACCCCGTCGCTCGACCACTCGAGCAGGGAGGGCCGCAGCAGCTCGGGCGGCCGGTCGGCCAACGGATCGACGTCGGTCGCCGTCGGCAGGTCGTCGTGCGCGAGGGCCGGGGCCCCCAGGGAGGTGGTCAGCGCCAGCAGGGCCGCGGGCAGCGTGGACAGGAAGGGGTGTCGCATCGAAGGAGGCCTCGGGTCCGGTGGAAAGCCTGCGACACCCATAGCGCGGATGCCGCCCGCTGCAAACCCGTACCCGTGCGCCGTCGTGTGACGATTTCGCAACGCGGTCGCGTCGGGTCGCCTGGCCTCGCCTCGGAGGCGCCAGCGACGCCGCGGCCTCAGTCGATCATCTTGTAGCCGCCGCCGGACGGGCCCTGCTTCGGCTCGCGGGCCTCGGGCGCCGGCTCGAGCGTGACGGCGCGCCGGGCGCCGCGATCGGCCGGGGTCAGCTGCAAGGTGGCCGTCTTGTGACCGCGCGCGGCGATCCTCAGCTTCGGGGGGGCCTCGTCGGCGGCCCAGCGGACCTCGACCGGCGTCAGGCCCAGGCGCGTCTTGCCGTGGTAGACGGCGGCCCGCGGCGCGGCGTCGACGGTGGCCGGCGCCAGCGCGGCCGGCTGGGCGGGCTCCGCTTCGGGCGCCTCGACCGCGGCGGGCGGGGGCTCGGGCGGCGTCGGCTGGGCCTGCGCGGCTTCGGCGATCGGGTCGGCGGCAGGCGTCGGTGCCTGGGCCGGAGCCTCGGGCGGCGCCTCGGCCGGCGCGTCGACCTCGGCCGTGGCCTGGGCCGGGGCCTCGGAGGGGGCCGGGGCCGGATCGTCGGCGGTGACCGTCGCCGTCGGGGGCTCGGCCGGCGTCGAGGGCGAGGCCGGCGCCTGATGGACGGCCTCGGGCGCCCCGGCCACGGGCGCGGCGGGCGGACGGGCCATGAACCAGCCCCCGGCGCCCAGCGCCAGCAAGGCCACGGCGGCCGCCGGGTAGCGCCAGAACGAGGGCTTGCCCGAGGACGCCTCGTCGTCGGGCGCCTCGCTCGGGACGTCCGCGTCCGTCCCGAGCCCCCACTCGGCGCGATCGGCCGCGCGGTGGGTGTCGACGGGGTCGGGGCCGGGCGCCGCGGCGGGCTCGACCGGCGAAGCCGCGGCGGCGGTCGTGGGCGCCGCGATGGCGGGCAGGTCGAAGCGGCTCGAGCGCACCTTGGCCTCGACGACGAGCTCGTGGGCCTGGTCGAGGGTCATGGGCAGGGTCGCGGAGTGCACCTCGCCCTCGCCGCCGGCCAGCGGGGCGTCCGCGCACGCGTTGAGCGCCCGCAGCAGGGCCTCGGCGCCCGCCGGCCGCTCTTCGGGCTTTTTGGCGAGGCACCACATCACGACGTCGGCCAGCGGCCCGGTCAGCACCTGCCCGTCGATGGAGGGTGGCTTGGGCATCTCCATCACGTGGGCGACGACGTAGTCGGTCGGCGACTTGCCCTCGAAGACCGACCGGCCGGTCAACATCTCGTAGAGGATGGCGCCCAGCGCGTAGAGATCGGTCTGCGGCGTGATGGCCGTCCCTCGCGCCTGCTCGGGCGCCATGTAGCGGGGCGAGCCGATGATGGCGCCGGTCTTGGTCAGGTTCAGCTCGGCCGCCGCCGAGCCGGAGACCTTGGCGATGCCGAAGTCGAGGACCTTGATGACGTCGCGCTTGCGGCCGATCTGGACGACGAACAGGTTCTCGGGCTTGAGATCGCGGTGGACGATGCCCTGGTCGTGGGCCTCGCCGAGCGCCTCGCAGATCTGCACGGCCAGCTGCACGATGCGCTTGGGGTCGAGCGGCGCCTCGCGCTTCATCAGCGCCGACAGCGGCTCGCCCTCGAGGTACTCCATCACGAGGAACAGGCGCCCGTCCTCGCTCTGCCCGAAGTCGATGAGGCCCACGATGTTGGGGTGGTGGAACCCCGACATGGCGCGCGCCTCCTGCTGGAAGCGGGCCACCTCGCGCAGGTTGTCGTTCAGATCGGTGTTGAGGACCTTGAGCGCGACCGGCCGTCCGACCGCCAGCTGGGTCGCCTTGTACACGGCGCCCATGCCGCCGCGGCCGATCCGCTGCTCGATGCGATAGCGCCCCTCGAAGATCGTGCCGATGAGCGGGTCGCGGGCCGCCTTCTTCTTGCGGTAGCGCTCCGCGTCCACCGTCGGGAAGCCATCGGCCGGGCACACCGAGTCGTCGGTCGTCGCGCGACACTGCGGACAGATTCTGGTGGCCGGCGCGGACGGATCGGACCCTGACTCGGACATGGCCCCCCCTAGGCCCCTAAGCCTAGGCAACGTGGCCCCGTCTTGGCAAGGCGCCGCCCCGCGCGAGGCGTGCGTTCGGGTCACGCGCCGGGCAGCGCCGCGCCGATGGCGGCGGCCACGCGCGCCATGTGGGCCTCGTCGTCGTAGGGGTGGCGCGGCCAGAAGAAGCCCTTGAGGCCGTCCTTGGGGCGGCGCGGCACGACGTGGACGTGCAGGTGCGGCACGCTCTGGCTGACGCGGTTGTTCATCGCGACGAAGGTGCCGCCCGCCTCGAGCGCCGCCTCGACGGCCACGGCGACGCGCCGGACCAGCAGAAAGAGCGGGCCCACGACCGCTGTGGGGAGATCGGGCAGCGTGGCGTGGTGCTCGCGCGGCACCACCAGGACGTGCCCTGGGAAGAGCGGCCGGTGATCCAGGAAGGCGAACCCGTCGGGGCCGTCGTAGACGACGTGGGCGGCGCGCGCGCCCGAGAGGAGGTCGCAGAAGACGCAGCGGGCGGGGGCCGTAGGGGGCATGCGGGGGCGGGCCTCGTGTTGGACAGGGAGTCGTCCAGCTTTACCGCCTCGGGGGCGCACGCCCCAGCTTGCGCCTGCAAAGGCGGCCACCTATCCTCGACCCGAGCGCCCGGGCAGCGGCGCGGCCCCCCTCTCGAGTGAGACGAGCGCATGGAAGGTTCCTCCAAAGGCTGGCAGGGCGCGCTGGGCGCGGTCCTCAAGGCGCTGGGCGCCGCGTTCGCCGAGCGCTTCGAGGAGCAGCTGCGGGCCGCGGCGGCCCGCGAGCTGACGCAGGATCCCATGGACGCGCGCAAGGCGGCGGCGACGCGCTTCCGCGAGGCCTGGGCCGAGCGTCCCTTCGCCTTCGACCGCGACACGACGGCAGCGCTCGAGCGCGAGCTGGCCGAGGCCCTGCTGAGCGGGCGGCCCGAGGCCTTCCTGACGCGGCTGCGGGCGGCCCAGGACGACGGCGGCTGGGCCCTGCTGCAGCGTCTGGCCTTCTATCAGCGGGTCGCCCCGCAGGAGGGCATGTCGCTGCAGCTCGGCGACGGCCGCGTGGACGTGCGCGCGGCGCCGCCCGTGCCGGCGCCGCGCCCGCGCCCCAAGCTCGAGCTCATCCGCGGGGGGGCCGACGAGGGCGGCGCCGAGCGGTCGCCCGAGGCCTGACGGGGCCGCTCGCCGGGGCAATGGGACGTAAGGCACCTGGGGTTGCCAGCGGGGCGCCCGGTCGGCTTTGATGGCGGCCGGAGGTGTCAGCATGATTCGGAAGGCATCAGCGGGCGCGTCGCGCAAGGCCCAGGCCGTCCTCGTGGCCGGGGCGCTCGCCGTCACGGCGGGCTGCGGGATCCCCAAAGAGCAGTACGATCGGGACGTCGGCGCGCTCGAGCAGCAGATCGCGACGCTCGAGCAGGATCGGACGACGGCCGAGCAGCGCGCGGCGCAGTGTGAAGAGGGGCGCGCGACGTGCGAGCGCGAGCTGCGCGCGATCCGGAGCCAGGGGGCGCAGCTCGACGAGGGCCTGCGGCGGGCGCTCGAGCGCATCGGCGAGCTCGAGCAGGTCGCCGCGCGCCAGCAGGCGGTCTTCGACCGGCTGCGGCAGTCCCTCGACGCCCTCATCAAGGCCGGCAAGCTGTCGGTGGCCATCGTCCGCGGCCAGTTCACCGTCCAGATGGCCGACAAGATCCTGTTCGACTCCGGCAGCTCGAGCCTCAAGCGCGAGGCCGAAGACACGCTGCGCGAGCTGGCGAGCATCCTGGGCAGCATCCCGGACCGGCGCTATCAGATCGTCGGCCACACCGACAGCGACGGCGACCCCGACTTCAACTGGCGCCTGTCGGGGGCGCGCGCCCGGTCCGTGCATCAGTTCATGGTCAAGGAGGGGCTCGCCCCCGAGCGCGTGTCCTACTCGGGTTACGGGCAGTTCCAGCCCAACGCCCCCAACGACACGCCCGAGAACAAGGCGCAGAACCGGCGCATCGACATCGTGCTCATCCCGAACATGGAAGAGTTCATGGCGCCCATCGACAACGGCGGGCCGGAGTCCTGAGCCGGCGGGCGGGGGGGCGCCGCGCGTGCCCCTCGCCTGCGTCGGGCGCCTTCGGCGGGGTCAGCTGCGCTGACGGACGGCCCAGTACTGGACCACGCGCCGGTACTCGGGCGCCTGGTGTCGCGAGTGGCCGGTCAGGTCCAGCTCGACCATCAGGCGGCCGGTGGCGGCGTCGGGCTTGAGGCGGCTGACCACGCCGACCACCTGCACGTGCGCGTCCGTGATGGGGTCGCCCGGCAGCGCCGCGCGGATGACCTCGCCCATCTGGATGGCCTCGATGGACGGCACGACGAAGACGCAGTGGCTGTGGCCGATCCAGCTGCAGACCATCGCCAGGGTGGCGTCGCGCCAGGTGAAGTAGCCGCGGCCGGGCTCGCGCTCGAAGAGCGGGCGACGCGCGCCGGTGGTGCCGTCGAGGGTGATGGGCGAGCGCACGCCCGAGCGGTGTCCCGCGGCCGCGCCCGGGGACGTGGTCGGGCGCGACGGCGGCGGCGTCCGCGGTGGCTCGGGGTCGCGGAGCGTCACGGGCCGCTGGAAGAGCGCCTCGTCGGCGTAGACCGGGCGACGTCCCGCGGTGGGCAGGGGGGTCGGCTCGGGCCGGTCGAAGGGCCGGGGTGTCGGCTCGGGCCGGGCGATGGGCGCCCCGAGCGGCCGCTCCTGGGTGGCGAAGGGCGAGGCGGCGCGCGGCTTGGGGTCCGTCTCGACCAGCATGCGCGGCTGCGTCTGCTTGGTCGGGTCGGCGGCGGGCGGCTCGCTTCGGAGATCCAACAAGGTCTCGTCCAGGGCCCGTTCGCTGGCATTGACCAGGCGGATCTGCTGGGCGGCGACGTCATAGATGAGCCGGCGCTGCGGGCCGAGCTCGTCGTCGTCGGTCCGCAGGTGGGCGCGGATGCCGAGGATCTCCTCGAGCGCCCGCGCCAGGTAGCTGCGGCGCTGCGCGGCCAGGACCACCAGCCACTTGACGTCGACGAAGCGGGTGTCCGGCGTGCAGGGCAGCTGCGACGGGCCGGCCACCTCGGCCATCAGGTGCACGGCCGGCGCCGGCTCGAGCAGCTCGAGCACGATGCGGTCCCCCAGCAGCGGAGGCCGCAGGGGCAGGGTCACCTGCAAGACGCCGCCCACGGGGTCGGCCGCGATGAGCTCGTACAGGTCGTGCGTGCCGCGCGCCCGCACCCGGACCGGCGCCTCGAGCATGCGTAGCCCTCGCCCCGACGTGTGCGCGGGGTTCGCTACCCCCGGGCCGAAGGCCTGGGTCAGTCGCGGGTCGAGGAAGCGGCTGGGGTCCGTGGACATGGGGCTCGGGGCTGGAGAAGCCCCCCGTCATGGCGTCGGGGGCGAGGACCTCTGGCCCAGAGCCTAGGGCCGAAGCCTGACCGGAGCAATGGCGCGGCCTGGGGGGCTCTTGTAACTGACCTCCGTTCGTCCTCGGGGTTGGGATCCCGACGAGGCGTCTCTTAGACTCTGGCGAGCCCAGCGGGAGAGGCGCCCATGATGTCGGTCACCTTGTTGTCCCTGTTCACCGCGTTGAGCGCGACGGCCCTGCCCGGGGTCGACCCGGCGGACGTGCCCGCGCCCGAGCTGAAGCCGGGCGGGGCGGCGGCCCCCAGCGACGCCGAGCGGGCCCGGCAGGCCCGAGGGCGCTGCGAGGCCGGAGACCTGGCCGGGTGCGTGGCCCTGGGCGTGGCGCTGCGGGACGGGCAGGGCGCGCCGCGCGACGTCAAGCAGGCGCTGGGGCTGTTCGAGCGGGCCTGCGAGGGCGGGCAGGCGACCGGCTGCACGCACCTGGGCGCGGCGGCCTTCCAGGGCCAGGGCACGGCCAAGGACGCCGCGCGGGCGGTGGCGCTGTTCCGGCGCGGCTGCGACGGCGGCGACCCGCGCGGCTGCACGGCGCTGGGGATGGCGCACGAGCTGGGGGCGGGCGCCAAGGCCGACCCGGCGCGGGCGGGCGCGCTGTACGCGAAGGGCTGCGACGGCGGCGACGCCTGGGGCTGCGCGAACCTGGGCATGCTGCACGGGCGCGGCGAGGGCGTGGCGCGCGACGAGGTGCGGGCGCGGGCGCTGCTCGAGCGGGCGTGCAAGGCCGAGTACGCGACGGGCTGCACGCTGTTCGGCGAGGCGCTGGCGACGGGGCAGGGCGGCCCGCGCGACCCGGCCCGGGCGGCCGCGGCCTTCTTGAAGGCGTGCCAGGGCGGACACGCGCCCGGCTGCACGCGGCTCGCGCGGCTGCTGGTGCGCGGCGACGGCGTCCCGAAGGAGGCCGCGCAGGCGGCGGAGCTGCTGACGGCGGCGTGCGACGCGGGCGACGCGCAGGGCTGCGACGACCTGGGGGTGATGTGCGCGGCGGGCAAGGACATCCCGCCCGACGTGCACTGCGCGCAGACCCGGTTCCGGGCGGCCTGCGAGCGCGGCGCCCCCAGCGGCTGCCGCCACCTCGGGCAGCTCCATGCGCGGGGCACCCGCGGGACGCCCGAGCCCAAGCGGGCCGCGCCGTGGTACACCAGGGCCTGCGACGCGGGCGACGGCGAAGGCTGCGCCCTGCTGGCCGCGCTGGTCGAGGCCGGCTCCGGCGCGCCACGGGACCCGGCCAAGGCGGCCGCGCTGCGGGCCCGCGCGTGCCAGGCGGGCCACCGGGCGTCGTGCGGCGAGGCCGCGACCCCCTGAGTCAGCGCTCGAGCAGGGCGGGGACCGGCGCGTCGCGGAGATCCGGCGCCTCCCAGCCCGGGCCGAAGAAGCCGCCGGCCAGGGCGACGCGCGGGTCGAGCACGCGGTTCCAGAACTCGGCCCGCATGCGGGCGTCGTAGACCAGGAAGTCGGGGACGTGCTCGGGCAGATAGCGCGCCGAGAGGGTGCCTTCGGCGGTCACCCCGGCGTGCAGGACGACGTACTGGTCGGGGTCGAAGGGGCTGGAGTGGATGAGCGAGACGCCCACGTCGGCGCCGGCGAAGCGGCGGCCGCCGAGGGTCAGGGCGTCGGGCTCGAAGCGGACCGGCAGGCGGTCGGCGACGCTGGCCGTGACGGCGTTCGAGGCGGGGTTGCCGACCAGGACGACGCCGCGGCCGGTCAGGTCGTCGGGGCGGACCTCGGTGTCGGCCAGCACCGGCATGCGCAGGTCCGCCCAGGGGCTGTAGGCGCGCAGGGCCTCGGCCGTCAGGCGGTTGGCCTCGGTCTGGGCCGGGTCGCGGGTGCCGTAGACGACCACGAAGGGTCGGTACCACAGGTCGTCCAGTGGACCCGACACGCCGTGGCGCTTGCGGCCGCGCGCGTCGGGTGGGGCGTCGGCGAAGGCCCAGGCGCCGTCGGCGCGGACCAGGTGGAGCGGCGCGTCGCCGGCGCGCTCGGGCAGCGCGTGGCCGTCGACGACGAGCGCGAGGCGCTCGAGCGGGCTCGCGGCCATGCGCGGCGCGTCCAGGGTCAGGGCGGCGACGTTGGTGGTGCGGACGGTCACGCGCGCGCCGGCGCGGCGTGCGTCCACCTCGGCGTGGCGCAGCGGGTCGGCGATGACGTCGAGGCGGACCCAGTGGCTGCGGTCGTAGCGGTACGAGCCCGTCCTCAGGCGCACCGACGCCGGGTGGGCGGGGACGCGCCGGGAGGCCAGCCAGCCGAGCAGCTTGCCGTCGGCGTAGGCGTAGTCCCAGACGTTGTGGCCGAGGTCGGGGACGTCCAGCTGCGCGTCGTAACCCAAGCGCGCATAGCGGTCGGCGACGCCCTTGGAGCGGAACGGGCCGTCGCGGCGGCCGTGCACGATGCGCAGCGGCAGGTGCAGGCCGCTCTCGACGTGGTTGGCGATGTCCTTGAGGGCCAGCAGGGGGCCCTCCCAGGGGTGCTTGCGAGCGCCGCGGACGGCCGTGGCGGTCTGGATGTTGGGGTAGCCGCACAGCGGGGCCGCCGCCGCGAAGCGATCCGGGTGGTGAAGGGCGGCCGTGAAGGCGACCGTGCCACCCAGCGAGAAGCCGGTGATGGAGACGCCGCGCGGGTCGACGCGGTAGGCGGCGCGGACCTCGTCGACGACCCGCAGGACGTCGAGCTCGCCAGGGGGACGGTGGCCGACGTCGCCGTAGCCGGAGGGGGCGACGACCAACGCGCGGGCGTGGCGGATGGGGGTGGTCAGGACGTCGTAGTCGTCGCCGGGGCGGGTGGGGACGCCGGCCGTGATGCGCAGCGTGTCCTCGGGCGAGTAACCCAGGCCGTGGGAGGCGACGACCAGGGGGAAGTCGCGGTCGGGGCGGCGCGCGTAGGCGGGCGGGACCCACAGGACATAGGGGCGGAGCTGGCCGTCGAGCTCGGAGACGTAGGCGCGGGTGACGACGCCGGTGCGGTCGCTCCAGGGGGGGCGGCCGGCCTCGGCGGCCGTGACGAGGGCGTCGAGCTCGTCGAGGCGGCGTCGGAGGCGGTCGGCCGTGTCGGGGGCGGCGTCGGGGGCCGTCAGCAGGGCGGCGAGGCGCCGGCGCAGCAGGGCGAAGCTGGCGCGGTCGCCGGCGGTGAGGGGGGCGGCGTCGGGCAGGGCGTCGAGGCGCGCCGTCAGCGCGTGGAAGCGGGCGAGGGCGTCGGGGCGCGGGCGGAGCTGCAGGGTGGCGCAGGGGGCGCCGTCGACGCGGAGGGTGACGGTCACGGGATCGGGGGTGTCGGCGGTGAGGTCGGCGGTCAGCGGGGGCCAGGGGAAGGGGGCGTCGTGGGCGGCGAGGAGCTGGCTGGGGGTCGCGGGGCCCTCGAGGGTGAGCGCGACCCGGCGGGGGGCGGCCCAGGCGGCGGGGACCAGCCCGGAGGCGGCGAGGCGGCCGTGGACGGTGAAGCCGGCGGGGGAGGGGGCGGCGGTCAGGGTCGGCGTCAGGGTCGCGCAGGCGTCGTCGGCGACCGTTGGCGCCGCGGCGGGGAGGGACCAGGCGAGCCCCGCGGGGGGCTGGTTGTCGGGCGTGCGGACGCGCAGGGCGAAGCGCAGCGGGCCGGGCGGGAGCTGCTCGAGGCGGACGACGACCTCATGGCGGCCGGCGGCCAGGTCGACGTCGACGTGGCGGTCGTCGAGCACGAGCCACTTGGGGTCGATCGAGGTCGCGACGCGGACGCCGTCCACCCACAGGTCCATGCGGCCCGAGACGCTGCTGCGCAGGCGGTAGGTCCCCGGGGCGGCGACGTGGAGATCGGCGGCGAGCAGGTGCACGCGGGTCGGGTCGCGCTTTCGGGCGCGGCGGGCGGGCTCGAGGTCCAGGGCGGGGCCCGGCGCGGCCAGCACGCGCCACGACGCGGACGGGACGGCGGCCACGAGGGCGTCGACGGGGCCATCGGGGCCGGCGCCGGCCGGGTCGGTCAGCGGGCCGGTGGCCAGCCAGCGGTTGACGAAGCCTTCGGGCGTGGGCGACCAGCGCGCGGCGTCGTCCGCGGCAGCGGAGGGCCGCGGCGCGAGCGCCACGAGGGCGAGCAGCCATCCGAGGGCGAGCCACCGCATCGGGCCCAGTATCGGACGGGGCGCCCGGCGAGGCAACGAAGGCGCCGTGGCGGGGCGGCTCAGCCTTCGCAGGTGAAGGACTGGACGAGCCACTCCTCGGGGGCGCCGTCGCCGTCCCGGTCGGTGTCCCAGCGCAACAGGCGACCGTCGTCGTCGTAGGTGTAGACGGTGGTCTCGTCGACGACGCCGTCGGCGCCCTTGTCGAGGCTGACGGAGGCCTTCTGGCCGTCGTCGCGCCAGGCGTAGGTGATCCGCTCGTCGGGCTTGCCGTCGGCGCCGTGGTCGACCGTCTCGGTCGCGAGGCGTCCCTTCGCGTCGTAGGTGTAGGCGGTCACGAACTCCTGGGTGAAGTGCGCGATGGCCAGGGACTCCTCCTTGCGCACGAGCAGGCCGCTGGCGTCGTAGGCGTAGCTCCGCACCAGCTCGGGCGCGGACTGTCCGGCGCCGAAGACCTCTTCGGTCGTCAGACGGCCGGCCTCGTCGTACGCGAAGGCGACGCGGTGGTCGACGACGCCGTCGAGGTCGGCGTCGTACTCGATCGACCGCTGTCGGCCGGCGCCGTCCCACGTGATGCGCTTCTCGGCGTCGTCGGTGCCGTCGGCGCCGCGGTCGATGCGCTCGACGACGACGCGCCCCTGGCCGTCGCGCTCGAAGGTCGTGCGCTCGATGGCCTCGAGCGGGTCGCCCTCGGCGCGCTCGAGCGTGGCCAGGTGCCCGGCGTCGTCGTAGGTGTGGGTCAGGGTGTGGTCGCGGTAGGGCTGCGCCGGGAAGCGGACGTGCTCGACGGCGAGGCGGTCCTGGTCGTCGAAGGTGCGCGTCGTCACGCGCGCGGGCGCCTCGGCCCCGTCCTTCCACTGCTCCACCGAGCAGGCGAGCGGGATCGGCGCGGGCGCGTCCGGGACGTCGCCCACCACGTCGCCGGACCCATCGTCCGGCGCGCTCGACCCGGAGGCGTCGCACCCGGCGGCGACGGCCGCGGCGGCGAGGGCGATCGCGAGGGCGAGGGCGGTGCAGCGCATCATGGCTCCGTGGCGGGCCGCCTGGCCGGGCGGCCGAGTCGGCGAAACCTACAGGCCGGGGCGCTCCATGCCAAGCGCCGTTCCCGCAAACGAACCGGCCCTGGCGCGGTCACAGATTCGACGGCCCGACCGATCCCCGCGGCCTCGCGGGCGTGCTATACGGGGGACATCGCTTCGAAGACCGCCCCCCGCTCGCCTGCCAGGCGCCCCCCTGCGCCCGGTCACGAGTCGCGTTGCGCGCCCAGTCACGAGCCGCGTTGCGCGCCCAGTCACGAGCCGCGTTGCGCGCCCCGTCGGCCACGCTGGTCCGAGGATCCCACGGCACCGTGTCGCCCCACTCCAAATCGCTGACGCTGACGCCGGCCGCGGACCTGGCGCGCACCCTCGGCCTCGAGATCCACGAGGAGATCGGCCGCGGCGCCCAGAGCATCGTGTATCGGGCGAGCCGCGGGGGACGCGCCTTCGCCGTCAAGGTCCAGCGCGAGTCCGTCTGGGAGGCCCCCGACCCCGAGGAGGCCGCCACGCGCTTTCGCCGCGAGGCCGGCATCCTCGCGCGCATCAAGCACCGCGCGCTCGCGCGCGTGATGGACGTCGGCGAGATCGAGGGGCGCCACTACCTCATCATGGAGTACGTCGAGGGCCAGACGCTCGACCGCGCCCTCGAGCGCGGCCCCCTCGATCCGGCCACGCTCACCTCGCTCGCTCGGAGCCTGGCCGACGGCCTCGCCGAGGTGCACCGCCGCGGGCTCATCCTGCGCGACGTCAAGCCGCGCAACATCATCCTGGACGCGACCGGCGCGCCGCACCTCATCGACTTCGGCTTCGCCACCGAGATCGGCGGCCCGCGCGAGGCCTCGCAGCGCGCCCTCGGCACCTTCGTCTACAGCGCCCCCGAGCAGACCGGCATGCTCAAGCGCCCCATCGACGGGCGCGCCGACCTCTACGCCCTCGGCGTCGTGCTCTTCGAGTGCGCGACCGGCTCGCCGCCGTTCTACTCCAGCGATCTGGCCGAGCTCATCCGCCTGCACGCCGTGGCGCCGGCCCCGGACGTGCGCGCGACCGCGACCGACGTGAGCCCGGCGATGGCCGCGATCATCGCGCGGCTGCTGGCCAAGGACCCTGACGACCGCTACCCCAGCGCCCTGCGCCTCGAGGCGGATCTGGACAACCTCGCCGCGCTGGACCAGGCCTTCGCCGAGGGGCGCCCGGTGCTGCTCGGCGCCGAGCCCGAGCCCCCGACGGCCGTGTTCGAGACCGCCCTGGTCGGCCGCGATCCCGAGCTGGGGGCGCTGCGGCGCAGCTGGCACCGGGTGCGTCGCGGTCGTGGCGAGGCGGTCCGGGTGGTCGGCGAGGCGGGGATCGGCAAGACGCGCCTGACGGCCGAGCTGCAGGACGAGCTGCTGCGTTCGGGGGCTCTGGTGCTCTCGGGGGCCTGCGCGGGGCTGGGGCGTCCGCTGTGGGCGTTGCGCGAGGCCATCGAAGGGCACCTCTCCCGCCGCGTCGACCCGCCCCAGGGCGTCTCGTCCGCCGAGGCGCGCCACAAGCTCGCCGAGGCGGCGAGCGGCCTCGAGCCCCTCGTCGGCAGGCTGTCGCCGCGCCTGGCCGAGCTGCTGCACACCGATCCGGCCTCGGCGCAGACGGACGCCGAGCAGCTGCACGAGGCGCTGGCCGAGTTCCTGGCGCGCTTCGCGACCCTGCACGGCGCCGCCGTCCTGCACCTCGACGACATGGACCGCGCCGACGAGGCCACGCTCGAGGTCGTCAAGCGCCTGCTGCCGCGCCTGCCCGAAGCGCCGATCCTGCTCGTGGGGCTGTGGACCGTCGACGAGGCCGAGGGCGGCCCGCCCGATCTCCAGGGCGGCTTGATGAGCCAGGAGGGGTCGCCGTGGGCCGAGATCCGCCTGGGCCCCCTGGCCGCCGAGCACGTCGCCACGATGGCGGCGGATTTCCTGGGCACGCGCGAGATCGGCACGCGCCTGACCGAGCGCCTGGCGGCGTGGAGCGGCGGCAACCCCTTCGTCGTCGTCGAGATGATGCGCGCCATGCTCGACGGCGGGGTGCTGCGCCCGACGTGGGGGCGCTGGATCATCGACGAGCCGCGCCTGGAAGCCCTCGAGCTGCCGACCAACGCCTTGCGCCTGGTCACGCGCCGCATGCACGACCTCGAGCCGCGCACGCGCCGGGTGCTGGCGACGGCGGCCCTCATCGGGCAGCGCTTCGACCTCGAGCTGCTGCGATCCGCCGCCGCGGAGGACAGCGAGGACGTGGACGTCGCGCTGACCGAGGCGATCCAGGCCGGCCTGGTCGAGCGCGGCGTCGTTGGGGCGTGGTCGTTTCGCCACGCGCGGATCCGCGAGGCGCTGCGCGACAGCCTGACCGACGACGAGCTGGCCGTCGCCCACCAGAGCATCGCCGACAGCCTCGACGCCGCCCCGCTGCAGGGACCTTCGATGCTCCTGGCGCTGGCCGACCACTACGCCGCCGGCGTCCGGCACGGCCACCTCGAGCGCGTCTTCGAGACCAGCTTCGCCGCCGGGCAGCTCGCCCTGCGTGAGCACGCCAACGAGCGGGCGCGGCGCCTGCTGGCCGAGGCCATGCGCGCCCAGGAGGAGGGCGGCCGGCCGCGGCCGGTCGAGCTCGACGCCCTGTACGCCGAGGCGTGCCTGCGCACCGGCCGCACCCACGACGCCGCCCACCACCTCAGGGCCGCGCTGGCGCACGCGTCCGGCGCGACGCTGCGCTGCGAGCTGCGGGCGCGGCTCGCCTGGGCCCACCTCGTCGACGGGGACGCCGTCGAGGCGCTGGAGGAGGCCCGCGCCGGGTTCGGCGAGCTGGGCGAGCGCTTCCCCGAGGGCCGCCTCGTGCAGCTGATCTGGTGCGCGCGCCACCTGGCCGGCGCGACCCTGCGCCGCTTGCCCGAGCCGGGCCGAGCGGCCGCAGCGGTCGAGGCGCCCCTGGACCGGGCGCACGGCCGCGTCATCGCGCAGCTGTGCGAGGTCGCGGCGACGGCCGCCGATCGCCAGCGCCGGCCGCTGCTGGTCACGGCCCTGCGCCTGCGTCAGGTCGAGGCGTCCGCGGCCCTGGGCGCCAGCCCCGAGCTGCTGGCGGCCACGTGTCAGACGGCCTCGCTGATGATCACGTTCGGCCGCCTGACCTTGGCCGAGCGCCTGGTCACCTACGCAGGCCAGATCGCCGAGCGCCTGGGCGACCCCGCCAGCGCGGGGCGGGTGCTGATCCACCATGGCCTGTTCCTGCACGTCTCCGGTCGCTCGGCCGAGGGCGAGGTGACGACGCGACACGGCCTCGAGCGCTACGGCAACTGGCTGGACCTCCGTCAGGTGGCGCTGGCTTGTCGGGACCTGGCCTCGAACCTGCAGACTCGCGGCTACTTCGGCGAGGCCTGGCGCTGGGTGTCCCGGGCCCTGGCGCGCATCGGCGCGGCCGACACCTGGCGCGAGCTGCTCGCCACGCACCCGGTCGTGCCCTACGCGTGGTCTCTGCTGGCCTGCCAGGGGCGCGCCAGCGAGGGGCGCGAGCTGCTCGGGCGCTTCTCCGAGCGGCTCGCGGCCGGGCGCTTCGATCACGAGGGCGCCGCCGAGTACTGGACCCAGCGCGCGATGATGCACCTCGCCCAGGACGAGCTGGGCGCCCCGCTCGACGAGGCCCTCGCGGCCTGGCACCGCCTCGGCGAGCGGCACGCCGCCGGCCCCTTGTGGGTCGGTGGGTTCTATGTCGTCCAGGCCCACGCCCGCCTGGCGCAGCTGCGGGCGGCCGAGACCTCGGGCGCGCCGGGGGACCTCGAGCAGGCCTGGAGCCGCTTCGAGAGCGCGCTCCGTCAGCTCCGTCGGCTGGACGGCCACCCGGTCTACGCCGCGCACCTGACGCTGCTCGAGGCCATCCGGGCCGAGCGACAGGGCCGCACGGCGCACGCGCGCCGGCTGGTCGACCGCGCCGAGACCCTCGCGCGTGAGGCGGACGTCCCCTGGGTCGCCCTCGAGCTGGCGGTGTGGCGCGCTCGCGTCCTCGGCCGCGACGACCCGTCCGGCCCCGCGCGCCGCGAGGCCCACCACGCCATCGCCATCGCCCGCGCGATCGGCTGGCGGACCCGCAGCCGCGCCCTCGAGCGCGAGTTCGATCTCAAGGCCCCGACGCCGCCGCGGGCCGGCTCGCAGCCCTTCGCGGCGGCCGCCATCGGCACGCGACGCCAGCTCGAGGCGCTGCTCGAGGTCGCCGCCGCCACCGCGCAGGCGGCCGAACCCGACGACCAGATGCGCAGCGCCCTCGACGAGCTGCTCCGCATCCTGGGCGGCGAGCGCGCCTTCGTGCTGCTGCGCGAGGGCTCCGAGGCCCCCCTGGTGCTGCGCGCCGGCCGGGACGCCTCCGGGCGCGAGCTGTCGCGTCTGCCGCCCGACGTCGCCGAGGTCGCCGAGCGCGTGGTCGCCCACGAGCGGCCCGCCATCGAGAACCCGCCCGTCCAGCCGTCGGCCGGCGTGCAGCCCGAGGCCGCGGCGTCGGCCCCGCGCGCCCGCAGCCTGATGTGCGCCCCGCTGGTCCTGCACCACCGCACCTTCGGCTGCGTGTACGTCGACAGCCGGCTGGCGAGCGGCCTGTTCACGCGCGACGACCTGTCGATGCTGCTCGCCATCGCCAGCCACATCCCCGTGGCGCTCGAGACCACGCGCGTCGCGAGCGTCCGCAGCTGGCAGACCATCGCCGCCAACCTGCCGGGGGTCGTGTTCCAGCTGACGCGCGGCCCGGGCGCCGCGCTGCACTTCACCTCCGTCAGCCGAGGGGCCGCCGAGCTGGTCGGAGTCGCCGCCGACCGCATCGAGGCCGACCCCGAGGCGCTCCTGGGGCTGGTGCACCCCGAGGACCGGGTCGAGCTCGAGCGCACCCTGCTGACCTCGGCCGAGACCGCGCGCGCCTGGCGTTGGACGGGGCGCTGCCTGCGCTCGGGCGCCGTGCAGTGGCTGCAGATCCTGGCACGCCCCGAGCGCGTCGACGCGGACGTGGTCCGCTGGGACGGGCTGCTGCTCGACGTGACCGACCGCAAGCTGGCCGAGCAGCGCTCCATCGAGGGGGAGGAGCGGTTCCGGGTGCTGTCCCAGGCCGCCTTCGAGGGCATCGCCGTGCTCGACGACGGGCGCATCGTGGACGTCAACGACCAGTTCGCGCGCCTGGCGGGCCGCACGCGGGCGCAGCTGTTCGGGCGGCGCCTCGAGGATCTCCTTACGCCCGACGCGCGCGACGAGGTGCGCCGGCTCGTCCAGACCGGCGAGACGCACCCCTGGCAGGCGACGCTCGTGCGCGGCGACGGGGCCACCGTGTTCGTCGAGGGGCGCGGGCGCTCGGTGCCGTACCAGGGGCGGCTCGTCCGGGTCGAGGCCGTGCGCGACATGACGGCCTCGCACGAGGCGCAGTCGGCGCTGCAGCGTGCGACGCGCGCGGCCGAGCAGGCCATGTTCGCCAAGAGCGAGTTCCTGGCCAACATGAGCCACGAGATCCGCACGCCCCTCGCCGGCGTCGTCAGCATGGTCGAGCTGCTCGGCGGCACCCGCCTGTCGCGCGAGCAGCGCGATTACCTCGAGACCATCCACGGGTCGGCGAACACCCTGATGGCGCTCATCGACGACGTGCTGGATCTGTCCCGCATCGAGGCGGGGCGGCTGCCCATCTACGCCGCGCCGTTCTCCTTGGAGCAGGTCGTCGTCGACGTCGCCCAGATGCTGGCGACCCGCGCGGCCGAAAAGGGCATCGAGCTGGTGCTGCGCGTCGCCCCGGACATCCCGGACCGCGTGATCGGCGACGCCAAGCGCACCGCCCAGGTCGTGACCAACCTGGTCAGCAACGCCGTGAAGTTCACCGAAGCGGGCCACGTGCTCGTCGACGTCGGCGTCGCCCAGCGCGCCGCCGAGGGCGTCGAGGTGCGGGTGCGCGTCGAGGACACGGGCATCGGCATCCCCAAGCACCTGCTGGACCACGTCTTCGAGAAGTTCACGCAGGTCGACACGACCCCCACCCGACGCTACGGCGGCACGGGCCTCGGCCTCGCCATCTCGCGCCAGCTGGTCGAGCTCATGGGCGGCCACATGGGCGCCGAGAGCACGCCCGGGCAGGGCTCGACCTTCTGGTTCGACGTCACGCTGCCGCTCGCGGCCGGCGAGGCGTCCGAGCCGATGGCCGACGTCGCCGGCCTCGAGGTGCTCGTCGGCAGCGGCAGCGCCCTCGAGCGCGACGTCGTCGCCGAGACCCTGAGCGCCGCCGGCGCCCGGGTCACCTGCGTGGCGACCCTGAACGAGGCGCTGGCGGCCCTGACGAGGTCGACCGCGCCGACCATCGTCGTCCTGCTCGACGAGCACCTCGCCGACGCGGCGGGGCTCGAGGCCGCCCGCGCCCTGGCGCGCACCGCCGAGGCCCCGCGGCTGCGGCTCGCGCTGATGGTGGCGCGCGGGCTGCCCGAGCGGGCGGCCCGTGGCGCCGCGCCGTCCCTGGACGCCGTCGTCACCAAGCCGCTCGATCGGCGGCACCTGCGCGCCGAGGTCGCCCGCATCGGCCATGGCCCGGCGCGCGAGGCGGCGCCCCCCGACGCGCCGGCCGCCCCGGCCTACGTCGAGGAGGCCCGCGAGCCGTCCGCGATGGCGCCCCCCGCGCCGAAGGACGTGGCGTCCGGACCGCGCGTGTTGGTCGTCGACGACAACCCGATCAACCGGAAGGTCGCGCTGAAGCTGCTCGAGAAGCTGGGCTACCGCGCCGAGGCGGCGACCGGCGGACGCGAGGCGCTCGCGCGGCTCGCCGACGAGAGCTTCGCCCTGGTCCTGATGGACTGCGAGATGCCCGGGATGGACGGGTTCGAGACCACGCGCGCGCTGCGGGCCCGCGACGCGCGGACCGAGGGGGGCCGACGGCTGCCCGTCATCGCGATGACGGCGCACGCGCTGGCCGAGGATCGCGGCCGCTGCATGGACGCTGGCATGGACGACTACGTCGCCAAGCCGGTGCGGCGCGAGCTGCTCGCGGCGGTCCTCGAGCGCTGGACGTCCAGCCCCCCCGAGGAGGGTTGACGTGGCGTACCGACCCCAGGCCAGCGTGCAGGTGGCGCTCGAAGAGGCCCTCGAGGGCGCGCTCGAGCAGCCGCTCGTCGAGGGGGGCCCGCGCCCGGTGTGGCGCGCGTCGCGCGCGGGCAACCCGATGCTGGTCGTCGTCGAGCAGGTCGCCGAGAGCGAGGCCGCCGAGGGCCTCTCGCTGCGCACGCAGGCCGCCGGCCTGGCGCGGATCCGCTCGCTCCACGTGGCGCGCGTGCTGGCCGCCGGAGAGGTCACGGGAGTCGCCTGGGCCGCCGTCGAGGCCGTCGACGGCGAGCCCCTGTCACGGCGCCTCGCGCGCGGCCGCATGGCGGTCGGCGCGGTCGAGCGCCTGGCCCTGGGCCTCGCCGAGGGGCTCGCCGAGCTCCACCGCGGCGGGATCGTGGCCCGCGACCTGCGCCCGGCCGCCATCAGCCTCGATCGCACGGGCGCCCCGCGCCTGTACGCGCCGCTGCTCACCCTGGACCCCGGGGCCGATCTGTCGCCGGCCCGCACCCTGGCCTGGGCCTCTCCCGAGCGGTCGGGCCTGCTCAAGCGCCCGGTCGATCACCGCTCGGACCTCTACGCGCTCGGCGTCATCCTCTACCAGGCGGCCGCCGGCGTCCTGCCCTTCGAGGCCGCCACGCTCGGCGAGCTGGCGCGCCGCCACGCCATCGAGCCGCCGCGCCCACCGAGCGCGCACGCCCCCGATCTGCCTGCCATCCTCGACGGCATCATCCTGCGCCTGCTCGCCAAGGACCCGGACGATCGCTACGCCTCGGCCGACGGGCTGGTGGCCGACCTCCTCCGCCTGGGACGCCACCAGGCGGCGCTCGACAGCGGCGAGGCCGTGCACCTCGATCGCCTGGGGCCGCTGTTCGACCTCGGGCCGCTCGCGTGTCCCTCGCTCGTCGGCCGCGAGGCCGAGCTCGCCCGGCTCCGGCGCCTGTGGAACCACGCCCGCGCGGGCGCGGGGCAGATCGCCATGATCGAGGGCGAGGCTGGCAGCGGGCGCTCGGCCCTGCTGGCCACGTTCGCGCGCGAGGTCGTCGAGGACGAGCGCGCCATCGTGCTCGCCGGCGGGACCCGGGACGCCTCACGCCGGCCGCTGGCGCCGCTGGGGCACGCGATCGAGGCGTGGCTCCGTCGCGTCGAGGGGCTGGGCGCCTCCGAACAGGCCACGACCGCGCTGCGTGTCCGCGAGGCCGCCGGCGCCGCCGCCCCGCTGCTGGCCCCCCTGAGCCCCCGCCTCGCGGCGGCGCTCGGCGCGCCCGCCGCTCAGCCCTCGAGCGCCGCGCCCCACGAGCCGCTGTACGAGGCGCTGGTCGGGTTCCTCCTGCGGCTCGCGCGCCTGCAGGGGCGCGCCCTGCTCGCGTTCGACGACTTCGACGAGGTCGACGCCTCGACCCGCGAGATCCTCCACCGCCTGCTCTGCGTCACGGGCGAGGCGCCGATGCTGGTCGTGGTCACCTCCCGCCCGGGCGCCGACCGGGAGTGGCTCGAGCACCTCGAGGCCGGGCGCGAGAAGCTGCGCCACGCGCGCCTCGGGCTCGGCCCGCTCACCGATCCCCAGCTCGAGCGCCTCGTCACCGGCGCGCTCGCGGGCGCCGAGGTCGCCCCCGGCGTCGTCCAGCTCATCGCCCGCGCGAGCGGGGGCCTCCCCTACGCCGCCGTCGCCTTCCTGAACGCCCTCCTAGCGGGCGCCGCCCTCCGCCCGAGCTGGCACGGCTGGGTGCTCGACCCGGCGCGGCTCGAGGCCATCGAGCTGCCCGGCAACGTCACCGAGCTGGTCCTGCAGCGCGTCGCCTCCCTCACGCCCGCCACCCGCCGCCTCCTGGCCGCGGCGACGGTCCTCGGCCGGCGCTTCGATCGCGACCGGCTCGGTCAGACGCTCGAACAGCCGCCCGAGGCCATCGACGCCGCCCTGACCGAGGCCCTCGAGGCCGGCCTCCTCACCGTCGGCGGCGACGGCTGCCTCGCGCTCGCGCACCACCGCGTCGCGGAGGCCCTGTGCCACGAGCTCGGCCGCTCCGAGATCCGCGATCTGCACCGCGCCGCCGCCCTGGCCATCGAGCACGGCCCCGAGCGCCGCGCGGCCGACGTGTTCGCCTACGCGCGCCACGTCTCCGAGGCGTGGAGCCCGACCGACTCGCGCAAGGTCGTCGAGGCGGCCCTCGACGCCGGGCGCCTCGCCTATCAGCAGCGCGCCACCGACGAGGCCTGCGAGTGGTACCAGCGGGCCGTCGCGGCCGCCCACGAGGGCGGCTGGCCCCTCGGCCACGAGCCCTTCGTCGAGCTGATGGAGCTGAGCTACCGCGCCGGACGCTTCAGCAGCGCCGTGACCTGGGGGCAGCAGGGGCTGTCGCGGGCCCGGCAGCCGCTCGATCGCGCCGAGATCCACCTCGGCATGGCCCGCGCCTGCCTGGGCGCCGCCCGCTTCGAGACGGCCGACGAGCAGCTCCGCGCGGCCGCCGCCGCGCTCGGCGCCCCGCTGCCCGCGTCCAATCGCAGGGTGCCCCTGCGCGCGCTCGCGGGCGCCTTGCTGCGTCCCCTCGCGCGAGAGGCCGCCGCCCGGGCGGCCGCCGCGCCGGACGCCGAGCGCCACCTCCGCGCCGAGGCGGCCCTGTATGACATGGGGACGCTCGTGACCTACACGACGAGCACCGATCGCCGCCTGCTGCTGCTGTTGGTCCTGCGGCATCGCGCCGCCGCGCGCGCCCTCGGGCCTTCGCCCGATCTCGCCATCTCGCTCGGCAACCAGGGTGTCCTGCTCAGCGTCGCTGGCGCCCATGGGGCTGGCGGCCGGCGCATCGCCCGGGCCGCCGAGCTCGCCGAGTCCCTGCGCGACCCCGTGGCGATCGCCCGCATCGGCGCCTGGCGCGCCGCCGTCCTGCACGTCCGCGGGCGCTCCGTGCCTGCCGAGCGCGCGATGCGCGCCGTCCTCGAGGAGCAGGGGCCGTGGCTCGAGCCCCGGGTCTACGCGGGCGCGTGCCGCGATCTCGCCAACAACCTCGTCGTCCGCGGCTACCCCGCCGAGGCCTGGACCTGGATCGAGCGCGCCCTCGCCCGCATCCGCTTCGCCGCCGGCGACGGAGAGGCCGTGCGGGCTCACCCCATCGCCACCTACGCCGGGTCGGTCCTGGCGATGCTGGGCCGCCCCGCCGAGGCCGTCGCCTACCTCAAGGACTGGCGGGCCGCCGTCGGCGACAGCCCGCGCCCGCCCGAGCTCCTCGCCCACGAGATCCTGTACTGCCTCGAGCAGGGCGCGCACGCAGACCTCGACCGGCTCCTCACCGAGGCGGCCGCCTTCGAGCGCGGCGGACGCGGCTCCCACTGGGACCGGCTCTTCGCCCTGGCGCGCGCCCGCGCCTGCGCGGCCCTCGCCCAGGACGCGCCCTCGACGACCACCCTCCGCGTCTTCCGCGACGCCTGGCGCATCCTCGACCACCACTCGCGCGGGCAGCCGGCCTACCGCGCCCACGCGCTGCTGCTCCGCTCGCAGCTCCACGATCTCGAGGGCGCCCACGGCCGCGCCACCCGCTGGCTGCAGGAGGCCGCCCGCTGGGCCCGCCGCGCCGACGTGCCGTGGGTCCAGCTCGAGGTCGCCACGCGCCGCGCCCACGCGCTGAGCGAGGCGGGGCGCGTGGGCGCCGCCGAACGAGAGGCGCGCCTCGCGCTGCAGATCGCCGTCGAGCTGGGCTGGATCAGCCGCGTCCAGGCCCTGCGCCACGCCTTCGGCCTCGAGCCGACGGACGAGACCCCGCTCGAGACCTCGGGCGCGCTGGTCGTCACGGCGCGGCGCCACCTGGACGCGCTGCTCGGCGTCAGCCTGGGCGCCGCGACCTCGGCCGACCCCGACGCGCAGGTCGCGACGGCCCTGGACGAGATCCTGCGCCTCACCGGCGCCGAGCGCGTGCAGGTGCACCTGACCGACGGCGACGGCGGTGAGCTGGTGCAGGTCGCCAGCCGCGAGGCCACGGACGCGCCGGACCGGGGCGCCGAAGCCGTCGTGGAGGCCATCCTCCGGCGCGTGGACCGCCTGGGGCGCCCGCTCGTGCTGGGCAGCGCCGAGGAGGTCGCCGAACTGGTCCCGGCGGCCGGCCCACGCACCGTCCGCAGCGTCCTGGCCGCCCCGCTGGCCCTGCGCGGACGCAACGTCGGCGTGGTCTACGTCGACAGCGGCGTCGCCGGGGGCCTGTTCGAGGCCGACGACGTCCCCATCGTGCAGGCCATCGCCAACCACGTGCCCATCGCCCTGCAGCTGGCCCGCGCCGCGCGCCTCGAGAGCTACCACCGGGCCGCCGACCGCCTGCCGGCCATGGTCTACCAGCTCGCGCGCGAGCCGTCCGGCCACCTCGGCCTGGCCTTCGTCAGCCGCGCCGCCGAAGAGCTGCTCGGCCTGTCCCCCAGCGCGCTGATGGCCGACTTCGACGCGTTGCTCGGCGCCATCCACCCCGACGACCGCCCCGAGCTGCTCCGCAGCCTCGAGGCCTCGGCCGAGACCATGCGCCCCTGGCGCTGGACGGGGCGCGTGCAGCGCGGCGGCGGGCCCATCCAGTGGGTGCAGACGACGGCGCGCCCGCGCACGCGCCCCGACGGCAGCATCGTCTGGGACGGGCTGTTCCTGGACGTCACCGAGCGCCGGCACCTCGATCAACGCATCCAGGAGACCGAGGAGCGCTTCCGCATCCTGTCCGAGGCCACCTTCGACGGCCTCGTGGTCGAGGACTCGGGCCGCGTGGTCGACGCCAACGACCAGTTCGCGCGTCTGTTCGGCTACCGACGCTACGAGGTGCTCGGCAAGCCCCTCGAGCAGTTCATGGCGCCGGCCTCGGCCGCCGAGACGCCCGGGGCCGAGGCGGGTTACCAGACCGAAGGCCTGCGCAAGGACGGCACGCGCTTCCCGCTCGAGGCCCGGCAGAAGGCCGTCCCCTACCAGGGCAGGCTCGTGCGCGTGACCGCGGTCCACGACATCACCGAGCAGACGCGGGCCGCCGCCGAGCTGCGCGAGGCCAAGGAGGCCGCCGAGGCGGCCACGCGCGCCAAGGGCGAGTTCCTGGCCAACATGAGCCACGAGATCCGCACGCCGCTCAACGGCATCATCAGCATGGCCGAGCTGCTGCTGACGACGGACATCGACGGCGAGCAGCGCGACTACGCCGAGACGGTCCTGTCCTCGGCCAACGCCCTGCTGTCGCTGGTCAACGACATCCTGGATCTGTCGAAGATCGAAGCGGGTCAGCTCTCGCTGCGCGTGGCGCCCTTCGATCTGCCGCGGACCATCGACGACGTGCTGCAGATGGTCGCGCCGCGCGCGGCGGCCAAGGGCATCGAGCTCATCGTGCGCCTCGGCCGCAACGTGCCCCGCCACGTCGTCGGCGACTCGGTCCGCTTCGCCCAGATCCTCGCGAACCTGGCCAGCACGTCGGTCCGCCTGACCCAGAGCGGGCACGTCCTGGTGGACGTCTCCGCGACGCCCATCACCCGCCGCGGCGCGACCGCGTTTGGGCGCATGCGGCTGCGCGTGGCCGTCGAGGACACCAGCGGCGGGCTGCCGGGCGATCTCCGCGACCAGCTCTTCGACCGCCTGGTCCATCCCGACTCGTCGGCGGCCGGCGCGCTGGGCGGCGCCGGGCTGGGCCTCGCGATCTCGCGGCACCTCATCGAGCTGATGGGCGGCGCCCTGGCGGCGCAGACCGAGCCCGGCGCCGGCGCGACGCTGTCGCTCACGGTCGAGCTGCCGGTCGAGGAGCAGGCCGCCGAGGAGGCCGCGGCCGAGTCACCCATCCCCGAGCGGCTGCGAGGGGCGCGCGTCCTGGTCGCCTACCCGCACCCGCTGCAGCGCGGCGTCCTGACCGAGCAGCTCGCCGAGTGGGGCCTCGACGTCATCGGCGCGGCCACCCTCGACGAGGCCGCCGCCGCCCTCGCGGCCGCCGCGCTGGAGGGGGCGCCCGTCCGCGTCGTCTTCGCGGGAGCCGGCCTGTCCGACGGGGACCTCGACGCGCTCTTCGAGCGGGTCAGCGCCGCGGCCCGCCCACACGTGCCGCACATGGTGCTCCTCGCGCCGTCGCTGCAACCGGAGATCGCCCAGTTGGCCCCGGCCGCGGGCTTCTCGGCGTGGCTGGGCGCCCCCTTCAGCCGGGTCAAGCTCATCGACCGCCTGCACGCCGTCGCCAAGAGCCGCCGGCCCGCCCCGCGCGCGACCCCGGCGCCGACCCCGCCGCCCAGCGCGATGACGGCGCCGACCGCGCCCGCCGCCCCGCGCCGCCCCGCGCCGGCCGAGCCGGCCGAGGGCCACGAGGCGCGCATCCTGCTGGTCGAGGACAACCCCGTGAACCAGAAGGTGGCCCTGAAGGTCCTCGAGCGCCTGGGCTACGCGGCCGAGGTGGCCGCCAACGGCCGCGAGGCGCTCGAGCGGCTCGAGGCGAGCCGCTACGATCTCGTGCTGATGGACTGCCAGATGCCCGAGATGGACGGCTTCGAGGCGACCATGGAGATCCGCCGCCGCGAGGAGAGCTCCGGCCGGCGCATCCCCATCGTGGCCATGACCGCCCACGCGATGCAGGGCGACCGCGAGCGCTGCCTGGCCGTCGGCATGGACGACTACCTCAGTAAGCCCGTCCGCAAGGAGGCGCTGGACGCGACCATCACCAAGTGGCTCGACCAGACGCGCAAGTGACGCCCTCGGCGGTGCCCCCGGTGTGGGGATCGGTTGGCCCGCGGCCGCGTCGTCCACGGCCGCGGGCCAACCGCGAGTCCGGCCACCGACGTCGCTCACCCCCCTGACCGGAGCGACGTGGCGCCCGAGCTCGACTACGCAGAGCCCGGGTGGGGCTCAGCCTCCCGGCGCTGGGTCGAGACCCAGCTGACGGAGCAGCCCCAACGTGTCCCAACACGCGTGCTGCTCGATGAACTTGCCCTCCTGGACGCGGAAGAGGACCGCGCCCGAGACATCCGCCGACCGCCCGGTCGGCGCGAGCCCCAGCAGGGGGCCCCGGTGGGTGACGAGGCTGCGCCAGCGCGCCGCCCCGCGGTGGCCGTCGACGATGACGTCCTCGATCGAGACCCGGAGATCCGGGAACGCCTCGCGGTAGAGGGTCACGAGCCGCGCGACACCTTCGGGTCCGAAGGGCTGGTCGGGCACGAACGGGTCGTAGGCCACGAAGCGCTCGGCGTACAGCTCGAAGGCCACGGCGACGTCTCCGGCGTTCCACAGCTCGTCGACACTGCGGCGCACTAGTTCGTGGACGTCCTGCGAGGCCATTGAACCCCCTCGTAATGCGAGTGCGTCGACCCTAGCCGCGCCGGACCGCCCGCGCAAAGCCGGGGAGTCATTGGAGCGCGGCCACGGCGCAGGCCCGCCAGCTGCGGTGACCGCCGGGGCCCCGCCCGCGGGATGAAACTCGCTCAGAGACGCGAAATCACTGACGATCGAGGCCCGCGCTGCGGCTAGGGGCAGCAGCACCCCGCGGTGCCGCACGACAGCGTCACGACCAGGGTGTAGGGGCCGTAGTCGTAGTCGTCGTCGAAGGCCATGCGGCCGTCGACGACCACGGTGTGCCACCCGTCCACCGTCGCCACCCAGGTCAGCGTCTCCTGGCCGCCGTCGCCCTTGTCGTTCTTGCACGTCAGCGGCGACCCGCCCGACTTGCACTGGGTGCCCGCGTACAGCTTCATCATCAGGTTCATGTCATTGTACTGCGGGGTCAGCTTGAACGTGACCGTCTCGCCCGCCACCAGCCAGATCCGATAGAACTGGTCGTACTTGGCGTCCCAACAGGCCGACTCGTTGGTCGACAGGTCGTCGTTGTTCTTGGCCTTGGTCGTGTCGCCCATGAAGTAGGCCCCGACCAGCGCGTCCTTGCGGCCGACGACCTTGGCCGACGAGCAGGTGTTGGCGTTCGGCGTCAGATCGCTCTGGCAGCCCTGGACCTGGCAGTCGGGCACGCAGCTCACGCCCTGGCAGTGCTCCTCGGCCGGACAGTGCAGATCGCTCAGGCACTCCCCGCACGTCGACCCGTCCGGCGCGCAGTACGGCGTCGCCCCGCCGCACGGCTGGCAGGTCGCCCCGCACGCCTCCACCGTGTCGCACTTGACGCAGCCGCCGCCCTCGCAGCGCCAGCCCGGCCCGCACGAGGTCGCGCTGCAGACGCACTGGCCGCCGCTGCAGACCGGCGTCGCGCCGCCGCACTCCAGACACGACGGCCCGCAGTGGTCGGGGTCATCGTCCGAGCACGACGTGCACTGCTTGCCGTCGCAGTACGCGCCCGCGCCGCACGACGTCGCGCTGCACACGCACACGCTGCCGGCGCACACGGGCTTGTCCCCCCCGCACGGGGCGCAGGTCGGCCCGCACGCCGCCGCCGTGTCACAGGCCACGCACCCGCCGCCCTGGCACAGGGACCCCGCCCCGCAGTCCTCGTCGGTGCCGCAGGCGCACTTGCCGTTCACGCACGTCGGCGTGCTGCCGGTGCACACGGCGCAGCTGGCGCCGCAGTGCAGCGGGTCGCTGGCCCCGCACGCCACGCACTGACCGGCCGAGCAGTACTTGCCGGCCCCGCACTGCGCGTCCGCCGTGCAGAAGCACTGGCCGTTGTTGCACACCGGCGTCGGCCCCAGCGTGCAGTCCACGCAGTCGAACCCGCAGTGCGTCGCCTGGTTGCACGTGACGCAGGCGCCGCCCTGGCAGGACGTCCCCGGTCCGCACGAGCCGGCGTCGCAGACGCACTGGCCGCCGTCGCACACCGGCGTCGCCCCGCCGCAGGGCGCGCAGGTCGGCCCGCAGGCCGCCGCGGTCGCGCAGGCCACGCACGTCCCGCCGACGCACTGAGCGCCCGCCCCACACGGCACCTCGTCCGAGCAAGCGACGCAGCCCGCGCCGTCCGCGCTGCACGTCTTCCCGGTCGCCGTGCAGTCGACGCAGGCGGCCCCGCACCGCGCGTCGCTGTCGCACGGCTCGCACACGCCGCCGTTACACCACGCGCCCGCGCCGCAGCTGACCGGCGTGCACACGCACTGCCCGTCGACGCACACCGGCTCGTCCACGGGGCACGCGTCGCAGCCGCCCCGGCTCGTGTCCGCCGGCGGCCGGCTCGCGTCTTGCGGCGCGCTCACGTCTTGCGGCGCGCTCACATCCGGCGTCGGCTCCTCGGCGTCCTCGCCGACGTCCTCGACGCTGCCCGCGTCACCCGGCCCGCTGCCGTCCGGCGTCCCGACCGGCCCGGCGTCCTTGCCCGGCCCGAACACGACCTCGAAGTCCCCCGTCGTGTCCACCGCCACGTCGGCCGCGCCGCCCTCGGGGTCCCCCGAACAGGCGATCATCCCGGCGGCCGCGGCCAGCGCCCACACCAGGGCCGCCCATCGCGCCCGCCCGCGGCGGGGGTGGTCCAACCCATCGGGTCGCGGCGTCGGCGTGGTCGTCGGCGTCATCGGCGGGCCCTCCTCGCGAGCGGGGCGATCAGACTGGCCCGAAGCCGCCTTCGGTTCAAGGGCCGCGGCCGAGCCGCGGGCAGGAGCCCGTCCGCCCGGCCCGCAGCTCCACGCCCATCGGCCCCGGCACCGGCCCCCGCCTCTCCGGACCATGGACACCCACCCGACCGCCGGGCTAGCTTGCCGCCCCATGAAGGTCCATCACCTCAACTGCGCCACCCTGCGCCCCTGGGCCGGCAAGACGCTGCTCGGCCCCGGCGACGCCACCACCGACGCCCACCTGCCCGGGTGCATGGTCTGCCACTGCCTGCTGGTCGAGACCTCGGCCGGCCTCGTGCTGGTCGACTCCGGCTTCGGCCTGCAGGACGTCGCCCGCGCGAACGAGCGCCTCGGCCGCGCCTTCGTCGCCATCTCGCGCCCGCGCCTCGACCCCGCCGAGACCGCCGCCCACCAGGTCGAGCGCCTCGGCTACCGCCGCGAGGACGTCCGCCACGTCGTCCTGACCCACCTCGACCTCGACCACGCCGGCGGCCTGTCCGACTTCCCCCAGGCCAGGGTCCACCTGCACCGGCGCGAGCTCGACGCGGCCACCCGCCCCGCCAGCCGCAAGGACACCATGCGCTACCGCGCGGCCCAGTGGGCCCACGGCCCCGACTGGCGCCCCTACGAGGCCGACGGCGAGACCTGGAACGGCCTGTCCTGCGTCCGCCCCCTCGACGGCGTCCCCGACGACGTCCTGCTCCTGCCCCTCGACGGCCACTCGCGCGGCCACTCCGGCGTCGCCATCCGCGCCGCGGGCCCGGGCGGCGACGGCTGGCTGGTCCACGCCGGCGACAGCTACTTCCACCGCGACGAGATCCACGCCCGCCCACCGCGCTGCCCCCGCGGCCTCCAGCTCTTCCAGCGCTTCACCCAGGTCGACGGCCAGCGCCGCCTCGACAACCAGCAGCGCCTGCGCGACCTCGTCGACGCCCACCCCTCCGTGACCGTGTTCTCGGCCCACGACCCGGTCGAGTACGCCCGCCTCACCGCCGCCCCCTCCGCCGCGGCCGCCGCCTGACGGACCTCCTCATGCGCACGACCCAGACCTCCTTCGGCGAGCTGACCTGCCGCGTCGTCGGCGATCCCGACCAGTCCCCCACCCTGGCCGTCGTCCTCTGCCACGGCTACGGCGCCCCCGGCACCGACCTCGTCCCGCTCGCCGCCGAGCTCGCGCGCGCCCACCCGCGCCTGCAGACCGGCGTCCGCTTCGTCTTCCCCGAGGCGCCCCTGTCGCTGGCGAGCCTCGGCTACGGCGGCGGCCGCGCCTGGTGGCACCTCGAGATGGAGCGCTTCATGATGTCGCCCGGCCCCGCGCTGGTCGACTACCTGCGCCGCTCCGAGCCCGAGGGCCTGCCCGCCGCGCGCCGCAAGCTGCGCGCCAGCCTCGACGCCCTGACCGCCCAGACCGGCCTGCCCATGGGGCGGGTCGTCCTCGGCGGCTTCTCGCAGGGCGCCATGCTTGCGACCGACACGGCCCTGCGGCTCGAGGAGGCGCCGGCCGCCCTGGTCGCCTTCTCGCCGACGCTGCTGAGCGAGGACGCCTGGCGCCGCGCCGCCTCGGTCCGCGCCGGCCTGCCGGCCCTGGTCTGCCACGGCCGCCAGGACCCGCTGCTGCCCTTCGCAGGCACCGAAGCGCTGCGCGATCTGCTGCGCGACGCCGGCCTCGACGTGACCTTCCTCCCGTTCGAGGGCGGCCACACCATCGGCCACGAGGGGCTGACCCGCCTCGCCCACCTGCTCGAGCGGCTGCAGGGCGAGGCGGGCTGACCGACTCGCGGCCTAGTCGTCGCTGCGGCGCAGCACCAGCACCGGGCAGTGGGCGTGCCGGATGACGGTCTCGGCCACCGACCCCAGCAGCAGGCGCTTGATGCCGCTGCGCCCGTGCGACGGCAGGACGACCAGCTCGGCGTCGACCTCGGCCGCGAAGTCGCAGATGGTCAGGCCCGGTGAGCCGAAGCGGATGGCCAGCTGCGTCCCGGTCAGGCCGCGCTTGTCCAGCTCCTTGGCGACGGCCTCGCGCACCGCGGTCGCCCGCTTCTGGTCGTTCAGCTCGCCGACCAGCACGCCCGGCGCGACGCTCGACAGCGGCTCGAGCACGTAGACGAGCTTGACGACGGCGGGGTCCGAGACCATCTGGCGCGCCGTCTCGGCCGCCAGGTACGAGGCCTCGGAGTGATCGATGGGGACGACGATGCAGCGGCTCGGAGGCCAGTTGGTCATGACCATGGTCGTTCACCTCCCCGGCAGCGGGGGCGTAGGTTGAGGGCGTTGGGAGACTTCCGGCCGTTATAGACGACCCGCGAAGCGGCGGACAACCCGCGTGTCGCGGACGGCGGCCCGCCCGGCGGCCGTGACACGCCCATGAAGCCCTTCGGCGGATTCCGAGAGGCATCGAGGGCCGGGCCGTGGCATCCTGCGCCGGTGATGACGTTCCGCCTGCCCCACCTAGCCGCTCTGTTCGCCGTCCTCCTGCTCGCCTGTGGCGACGGCCCGGGCGCCAACCCGCCTGCCTCCGACGCCTCGGACGCCGCCCAGGCCGACATCGCGCCGCAGCCCGACGCCGACGCCTCACCCGACGGCGTCGGTCACGAAGACGCCGCGCCCCCCGACGCCATCGCGCCTCCGGTCCGCAACCCCCGCGCCCTGCGCGTCGCGACGTGGAACGTCAAGCGCCTGTTCGACACCACCTGCGACACCGGCAAGTGCGGCGGCTGGAACGACTACGAGGAGCTGCCGAGCGCCGACGAGTTCGCCGCCAAGGTGGGCGACGTGGCCGACCGCATCGACGACTTCGCGGCGGACATCGTCATCTTGCAGGAGATCGAGAGCGACGCGGCCCTCGACGCCGTGGTCGCCGCCCTCGACCCGCAGGGCGACACCTGGAAGACGTCGCACCTCGGCGAGATCGGCCCGGACTACGCCACGGTGGACGTCGCCATCCTGGCCCGCTTCCCCTACATCGGTGCCTATCACCACCGCGCCAAGACGCCGCTCCTCCTGGCCGACGGCACCGAGGAGAAGTTCGCCCGCGAGTTCCTCGAGGTCCACCTGAACGTGCCCGACGCCGACGGCGCGCTGCCCGAGCGGGTCGTCGTCTTCGCCGCCCACTTCAAGTCCAAGGCCAACGACCAGCCGCAGCTCCGCCTCGCCGAGGCCAAGGCCGCCCACGACATCGTGGCCGCCCGCGCCGCCGCCACCCCCGACGCCCTCATCATCCTCGGCGGCGACCTCAACGACGTGCCCGGCTCCGCGCCGCTCACGGCGCTCGAGGGCTCGGGCGCCCTCTCCCGCGTCGCCGCCGACGTCCACGCCGACTATCGCTGGACCTTCAACTTCAACGGCAAGCAGCAGGCCATCGACCACCTCTTCCTCGCCACGGGCGCCTCGGGCCAGTACGTCCCCGGCTCGGCCCACGCCCGCCGCGATCACCCCAACGGCCTGGGCCTCAGCGACCACGCCGCGCTGCTGGCCGACTTCCTGTTCTGACCCGACGCGGCGCCCCGCCGGCGCGCCGGAAAACGCTGGGGCGGCCGTGGCGCGCCGCGGGCGCTCGGGTGTACCTTTTCGAAGGTCGTCGCGGCCGCCACCGGCCTCGCGCACGGGGGACTGCAGACAGCCACACGCGGGCGCGTCAGGGCTCGGGGGAGCCCTGGCGCGTCACACCCAGCGGCCCTACCTCGCCACGGCGGCGACCCGGTCCCTGCGGTAGACGTCGTGCAGGAAGTGCACCCGCCCCGCGTCGTCCACCCGCGCGGTCACGTAATCGACCACGATGGGCACGCGCCGGTCCAGCGGGATGGGCGTCTCCTTGTAGTGCTTCATGACCCGCGCGTCCTCGGCGGCCTGCCAGCTGCCGTCGCGCTCGAGCAGCAGGCGCGCCAGGTCCAGCGGCTGGTCGACCCGCATGCACCCGTGGCTGAAGGCGCGCCGCGTCGCCTTGAACTTCGTCTTGGCCGGCGTGTCGTGCAGGAAGACGAAGTCGCGGTTCTCGAAGATGATCTTCACCTTGCCCAGCGCGTTGCCCGGCCCCGGCTCGCGCCGCACCCACTGCCGCGCCGGGTCGTCGCCGCCCATCACCTCGAAGCGGTGCCGCGCCCAGTAGTCGGGCGCGTCGGCCTCGGCCTCGGCGGCGTATTTTTCGGCGTCGGGCTTCAGCTCGCGCTCGAGGATGCGCCGCGGCACGTTCCAGTACGGGTTGTAGATGACCTGGTGGATGTACGACACCAGGGTCGGCGTGGCGTTCACCATCCGGCCGCGCTCGCGCTGGGTCCCGCCGACCACCACTCGGAAGCGGTGGACCCGCTCGGGGCCGTCCCAGACCTCGCCGTGATAGTCGGGCACGTTCACGAAGACGGCGTAGGGGAAGTCGTTCAGCGCGCTGGCCCGCCAGCGGTCCAGGTTCAGCCGCAGCGTCGCGATCCGCTCGGTGACCGGCACGGCCAGCGCCTCGAGCAGCGCCTTGTCCACGAGCCCCTTGTCGCCCCGCCGCGGCGGCTCCAGCTGATAGGCCTCGCGCGCCCGGCGCAGCGCCTCCGTCAGCGCCTCGTCCCAGGTCTCGCCGCCGGCCGCGGGGTCCAGGGCCTGGTCCTCTTGCGCCAGCCGCGCCCGCAGCGCCGCGACGGCCGGGTGCGCCTTGCCCGGCGTGGCCTTGAGCGCCTCGCGCGGCACCTCGACGAACCCGCCGGCCGCCGCCAGCGCCTCGTAGCGGGGCAGGGCGACGCGCAGCCGCTCGTAGGGCTGGCGCGTCGGCGGCAGCGTCGCCAGCAGCGCCGTCGGGTCGTCCCAGGTCGCCAGCGCCTCCACCAGACGCGCCTGTTGCCGCGCCGGCTCCTCGGGCGGGTGGACGCGCGTCGCGCCGTGCGCCTGGGCCAGCGCCAGCAGCAGGTGGGCCAGCGCGTGCTCGGCGTGCACCAGGGTCCGGGCGCGGGCGCGATCGGCCGTCGGCTCGCCCGTCCAGTCGGTCGCCAGCGCCTCCTCGACCAGCCCGGCCAGCTCGTCGCGGTGGACCTGCGGCACCGCGCTCGGGTCCAGGCCGTGGGCCGGCAGCTCGGCGGCGGCGGCCAGCAGCGCCTCGGCGCGCGGGGCCAGCCCGTCGGGGGTCGCCAGGACCAGGGCGTCGCCCGCCGAAGCCTGCAGCGCTCGCAGCCGCTCGCGCGCCGCCTCGGGCAGCGGCACCGGCCCGCTCAGCGCGGCGTCCAGCAGCTCCGTGAGCGCGGGCGCCTGGGCCGGCGGCGGCGGGGCCGGCGCCTGGACCGGGGCCGCCTCGGCGGCCGTCGCCTCGGTGGGCGCCGTCGCCTCGGGCGGCGAGGGTGGCGGCGGCGCCGGAGCGTCACCGCGGCAGGCCGGCAGGGTCAGGGCGAGGACGAGGAGCCAGCGACCAGGAGGTGTCACGCCGCGTCGACCGTGAGGCGAGGGGACACCTCGCCGGCGAGGAGCTTGAAGAAGGGCTCGGTGCGGGCCCAGGCCATGCCGTGGTGCACGCGCCAGGCGGGCAGGGGGTGCGTGCGCCGGTTGTTGTTGAACATCTCGGTGATCTGCAGGAGCAGGTCGCCGTCGCGCAGCTGCTCGGCCTCGTTGGCCTGGTCGATGAACGCGGCGACGTCCATCTCCTCGAGGTAGCGGCTGTTGCCGCCCGACAGCAGCATGTGCGTGCGCACGAAGGTCTCGAGCGACCCCGTCGTCAGCAGCTCGCCGCGGTCGGCCGAGAGCTCGGACATCTGGTACCAGCGCGTCAGCGCCACCTGCAGCGGGGCCAGCAGCGCGCCCGCGATGCCCAGCAGCCGCTGCAGGATGGCCAGGCCGCCGTTGATGACGAGGATGGCGATGGTCCGGTACAGCACGTGGCCCAGCTTCACGTGCGTCAGCTCGTGGCCCAGCACGCCGGTGATCTCGCGCTCGCCCATGCCGTCGAGCAGGCCCGACGTCACCCCGACCATCGGCGCGCCCGCGCCCATGGCGAAGGCGTTCATCCCCGGGTCCTGCACGATGAACAGCGGCGGCGGATCCACGTCCACGCGCCCGGCCGCCTCGAGGTAGCTGCGCCACAGCCGGGGCGCCTGCTTCTCGTCGATGCGCACCGCGCCGGCCAGCATCTGGAAGCGGGCCAGCTTGTCGAGCGTCGCCGCGAAGACGGTCGACACGACCTTCTCGGCGTAGGGGATCGCCTTGAGCGCCTTGAGCGCCTCGCGGTCCCAGGGGTGCGCCAGATCCTCGGCCCGCACGTTGGTCAGCGGCTCGCCCGACACGCGCAGCAGCGGCACGAGGCACCGTCCGCACTTGACCGCCGCCAGGTCCGCGAGCGCGCGCTCGACCGGGAAGCGGTTGCCGGAGCCGCAGGCGCGGCACTTGAGGGTGACGGACTCGACCGTGCCATCGTACTTGGGCGGCATGCGGCTCCTCGCGGGCGGCAGCGCGGGCGGACCCCGGTAGCCTGCGCCCCTGCGGCGGGCTACTCCAGGCAGGCCGCCCAGCGGCGGGCTACTCCAGGTAGCCCTGCATGAAGGTGTGACCGCCCTGGCGGGTGAGCGCCTCGACGATCGGGACGATGACGGTGCCCTCGGCGAACATCGGGCTCATCGAGTGCATGTCCAGCTCGGGGACCACGATGTTGCCCAGGGGCTTGCCCAGCATGTCGGCCAGCACGCCGTCGATGAGCTGGGCCTCGAGCAGCTCCTCGAGCGCCTCCTCGGCGCCCTCGAAGGCCTCGGGCACGTACGCCCAGTGGTACTCGAGCGTGTCGAGCCCCAGCGGCACGATGGCGATGGCGTCGCCCTCGTCGGTGGGGATCATGACCAGCTCGGCCGACAGCTCGGCCGCGATGTACACGCCCATCTTGCCCGGCTGGTCGCCGAAGATGAACGACTCCAGCTCGACGTCGACGAACAGATCGCCGATCTGCAGCTTGACGATGCCGCTCGGGTCGCAGCCGTTCAGGATGGGCGGCAGCAGGAAGTCGGTCGTGATGGTGATGCTGTCGATGGGCAGGCCGCCCAGATCGAGCCCCTCGTCACCCAGCGAGCTCTCGTCCAGCGTCAGGTTGGTCACCCCGCTGTACCAGAGCGCCGTCAGCGCCAGGTTCAGGAAGTCGTCGAACAGGCCCACCTCGAACTCGCTCGCGCCCGGCAGGCTCCAGCTGATGGGGTAGCCCTTGACGCAGGTGCCGCGGCCGATGGAGCCCAGGATGGTGTGCGGCACCTGCTGCGAGGCGAGGAAGCGGGCGCCCAGGCCCAGGCGTCCGCCGTCGGGCGTGAAGGCCAGCGAGTGGATGCGCGAGTCGAGGGTCAGCGACAGCGGCGGCATCCCCGGCATGAGCGGCTCCATCTCGAAGGTCTCGCTCAAGGCCAGCGACTCGAGCAGGCCGCCCAGGGTGTCCTCGAGCTGGCCGGCCAGCTGGTCCTCGAAGGCGTCCTCGATGGTGCCCGTGAAGATGTTGACGACGAAGTCGATGAGCCAGTCGAAGAGCCAGCCCAGGATGCCGTCGATGTTCACGTCGATGTACTCGAGCTCGACCTTGGGGTTGGCCAGGCTCACGTTCAGGACGGCGTTGGCGGCCGAGGCCAGCAGATCGGCCCACAGCTTGAGCTTGTCGATGGAGATCGAGCCCGACAGATCCGGGCACAGGTCGACGCCGAGGACCTTGCACTCGCCCTCGAGCTTGAGCTTCATCGACGCGTTCTTCGCCTCGAAGTACACGCCGAGGCCCCCGTACTTGGGGGTGAGCGACAGCTTGGGCGGGTTCATCTTGAAGTTCGACATCTTCAGGTCGTAGTCGCCCGAGACCTCGATCTTGGGCGGCAGGGCCGAGTTGATGTCGAAGCTGGCGACGACGCCCTCGAGGATGGTGGCGAGATCGTCGGGGTGCGTCGGGTTGTGTACGCCGTCGTCGATGAAGTCCTTGGCCAGCCAGACCTTCAGCGCGTCCGGGATGAAGGGCAGCTCGGGCTTGAGCGGGTACCAGAGCTCGGCGAAGTAGAAGGACTGCGTGATGGTCGTGACGGAGCCGGAGTCGTCCTCGGCCTCGACCTTCAGGACGTTCAGCCCCCACTGCGGGATGATGATGCGCGTGAAGGAGCCGTCCTCGTTGAGCTTGGCCGGCTGGCCGTTGACCCGCACGGCGGCGATGCCGGCGATGGTGTCGTTGGCGATGCCCTCGACCGTCAGGCTGGGCTTGGAGTTCTGGATGGTCGCGCCGCGCAGCGGGTGCAGCACGGTGACGGCCGGGGGCGAGCCCTCGATGGCGAGCTCGAGCGTGGCCACGACCGACGGGTCGTTCTCGAGGCGGCCGGTGATGAGGTAGTAGCCCTCGACGTAGAACAGGAAGCTGGTCGCGGACTGCTTCTTGTGGTCCTGGTCGGGGCTGACCTCGAGCGGCAGGACCGGCGCGTCGGGGACCAGGTTGCCGTACTGGTCGTGGGCGATGACCTGGATCTGGACCAGCTCGTAGACCGGGAAGAACGGCTTGGGCGGCTGCGCCTGCAAGGCGAGCGTCACCGGCGCGTCGGGCAGCACCTCGAGCAGCGCCCCGTCGATGACGAAGGCGCCCCAGTCGAGGCCCACCGGCACGCAGCGCACGTTGAACTTGCCGGCGGTCGTGCCGGTGACCTTCAGGCCCAGCAGCCCCAGCGACGACGGCAGGTCGATGGCCATCGGCAGGTCGGGCACCACGTTGCCGTGCTTGTCCTCGGCGTGGCAGGCGACCGAGGTGTCGTGGCCCGCGACGATGGACGGCGACCCAAGGGTGGTCACCAGACGATAGGGCAGGCCGTGCTCGACCGTGACCAGCACCGGCGCGTCGTCGGTGGCGCCGCCCTTTTGGGCGCAGACCACGATGTAGGTGCCGACGCTCAGCGCCTTGATCGCGAAGTTCGCCTCGACCAGGCCGCCGTCCGGCCCCGGCGCGGCCCCGCCCGACGCGATGAGCACCAGCCAGCCGTCCTCGATGTCGTTGCCGTAGGCGTCCACGCCGTGGCAGGTCGCGGTCGCCGTCTGGCCGGCCTTGAGCACGCTGGGCGACACGGCGGTCGTGATCTCGACCGCCACCCCCGGGTGCACCAGCACCTTGGACGGCGTCGGGTCCGTCCAGCCGGTCGCCTCGATCTGGCAGCGCACCCGGTACTCGCCCGCCGTCTCGAACACGACGTGCTCGCCCTGCAGCTTGGGCGGCGAGGCGCCTTCGGGCGCCTGGAAGATCTCCCAGCGGGTCGCCGGGGCCTCCTGCCCCTCGGCCAGCCCCTGCACCGTGCAGAAGACCTGCACCTGCTCGCCGGCCGCCGGGCCGTCCTTGCTGACGCCCGTCTCGACGCTCAGCTGCTCGAGCGGCGTCTCCTTGGGCGGCAGCTCCTGCTCGACGTCGTTCGCCCCGACGTCGGCCTGGTGTTGGCCCTCCGTCGCGTCCGAGCACGCGGAGGCGCCCCACACGAGGGCACAGGACAGCAGGGTGAGCAGCGTGGAAGGCCACGACGCACGAAGGCGCGAGGTCTCGGGCATGGGGACGCTCCGGAGCGATGGCCGCGGTGGCCGAGCCGCGATACTATACGGGTCCCGGCCCGTGACTTACAACGCGCGCGGGATTTCGGGCGCTGGATTCCGGGGCCGGGGATGGCTAGCCTGAGGCGCATGGAGCGCGGCATGACGGGTCGAAGGGGGGCGAGCGTGGGTCGAATGGGCCGGATGCATCGGGTGATCGTCGCGCTGGGCGCGGGCCTCCTCGTCGCCGCCTGCGCGGGTGACGGCGGCGTGACCGGCGGGGACGACGGGGACGGCAAGGGGCCGGACATCCAGATCGGGCAGCCCGATCAGGGCGGCTCGGACGGCGAGCAGGTCGACCAGACCGGGACGCCGGACGTGACCCCCGATCCCGGCGAGCCCGAGGTCGCCGAGCCGGACGTGTTGCCGGACACGGGCCCCGACGTGACGGCCGACGTCAAGCCGCCCGAGGACGTCGCGCCGCCCAAGGACCAGGCCGTCTGCGAGCCGAACTGCGAGGGCAAGGTCTGCGGCTCCGACGGCTGCGGCGGGATCTGCGGGTACTGCACCTATCCGAACGTCTGCGACAAGGAGGGCCAGTGCGTCGAGGTCTGCCCGCCCCAGTGCGAGGGCAAGTTCTGCGGCCCCGACGGCTGCGGCGGCACCTGCGGCGAGTGCGAGGGCGACCTCGCGTGCGGCGACGACGGCCTGTGTTACGAAGAGGACTGCGTCCCGGACTGCTCGGGCAAGAAGTGTGGCTCCGACGGCTGCGGCGGCGACTGCGGCGTGTGCCCCGAGCTGCAGATCTGCATGGGCGACGGCGCCTATTGCGACCTCGGCCCGTGCGGGACGGTCAAGTCCACCGGCGAGTGCCAGGGCCAGACGGCCGTGTGGTGCGAGAACAAGATCGATCTGAAGGAGCAGGACTGCTCGCAGCTGGTCAACCACCACTGCGCCTACGACGGCTGGGACAACCGCTGGAAGTGCATGGAGATCCCCGAGTGCGTCCCCAACTGCGCCGGCAAGGTCTGCGGCGGCGACGGCTGCGGCGGCTCCTGCGGCGCCTGCACCGACGGCTGGTCCTGCGAGGTCGGCCAGTGCAAGCCGGTGAAGGGAGCCAAGTGCGGCTCGGTCACGCACCTCGGCCTGTGCGACGGGACCTACCTGTGGTGGTGCTCGAGCAACGTCTTGAACGGTATGGACTGCGCCGTCCAACCAGGCTCCAGCAAGTGCGGCTGGGTGGATGGGGCTTACGACTGCAAGTAGTCGTCTGACCTGGCGCACCCGTTCGGGCGACCGCAGGCCAGGTAGCTTCATCGGCTGCTTGGCCGCGGTCTAGAGAGTTCAGCCCCGGCCTTGACCGCCATCATCGAACAGCGGAACCGCGAATGCTCGTTCAGGAGGCCGCAGCCACACTTCGTACGTGCACTCCTGCCGCGTGGGCATGGCGTGCGCGCTAGCGGCAGCAGCGGATGCCGGCGCTCACGCAGAACTCCTCGCATGTGTGGGTCCGAGATGACGCCCTCAGGCCCGCCGAGCCATGACCATACGTCCCCCCCTTCATGACCCTTTCGGTCATGTTATCGAGTTGAACACAGGACGTGACCCAGGCCGAGCCGTCGATTGGGGCGCCCTCATGGCTCTCATGCCAACAGTCGGCGACCCACTCGTGCACGTTGCCAGCGAGATCGAGGATGTTGTAGGGGCTCTTCCCTTGAACGATGGAGCCCACGGGCCATGGCCCTGACTCGGTGCCGCAGCTGGAGCCAGTACCGTCGTTCATGACGGCGTACTCACAGGTGGCCGGGCTGTTCCCCCACGGGAACAGAGCCCCGTTCGGGCCGCGCGCCGCCTTCTCCCACTCAGCCTCTGAACAGAGCCGTGCTCCAATCCAGGCGCAGTAGGCGTCGGCCTCGATCCATAGTGTCTTGAATATGGGATGGTGCTGCTTGCTGGGATCCGCGAGGTCATCAGATACCTTCACCGGATCAGTACAACCACCCGCCGCGACGCAGGCCCTGTACTGCTGGTTCGTGACCTCAGTGACCCCGATCGAGAACTCGGGCACGGTCACCGAGCGGTACGGGTGCTCGCTCGGCTCGCAGTCGGCGTCGACGGTGGCGTTGCAGCCCATCATGAAGGCGCCGGCCGGAACGCTCAGCATCGGCGTAGGCTCGATACACGCGCCGGCAAGACAGGCGCCGGGCGCGTCGCTGCACGAGTACCCGTCCGGGGCTGTCGACCAGATGGATGGTGACGCTGGATCACACACGGAGCAGCCGTGACCTGGCTTGGGATCACCGGAGCTCCAGCACGCACCATCAATCAGGCAACCGCCGTCGGCCAACTGGAACGTGCACTTGTAGTTGTCGGATCCCAGGGACTCGCACAGCCCGGTCGTGCACGTGAGCCCGTCGTCACAGGCCGCAGCAACGCCGGGGGTGCACACTCCGTCTTGGCATGCATCGCCGATCGTGCATCCGTCGTCGTCGGCATTGCAGCTCGTCCCGTCCGGCTTCGAAGGATACGAGCACGTCCCGGTGGCCGGGTCGCAGGTGGCTTCGAGTCGACACACGTCGGCGGGCTCACAGAGGACGGGATCGCGCCCCACGCACTCACCGCTTTCGCACTGGTCGGTCAGCGTGCAGGCGTCGCCGTCGTCGCACGGTACGTCGTCCAAGGGCACCACGACGCACTTGCCGTCCGCGCAAACACCTGCCGTACACGCGGTCTTGAGGGACTTACAGTCGTCTTGCGTGGAGCATTCGTCCGTCACGGTGTCCGGAGCCGTCGACACGTCCTCGTCAGCGGCATCCAGACTTCCTTTGGTTTCGGAGTCCACCTCGGCGGCGTCCGCGACGTCCGAGGAGGTCGCGTCATCGAGCGAGCCGTCGGGACCCAAATCGTCAGCCTTGCCATCCGAGGCTTGGCATCCGGGTTCCCACGGAGCCTCTTCACACGAGTTCACTTGCGTGAAGCAGGCGTTGAGTGCGAGCACGTTCAGCGCGAGCGCAGAGACCGCAGTGACAGGTCCTCGAAGCTTCGTCACCCAGCTCCCGCGACTGGTTTGCGTCAACCCCGACCGTGGCACGACGCGACCCAACAGGCAAGCGTACCCGATCGGCCTGCGAAGGCTCGGCATTCGGTCTTACCGACCGCCTGGCAGCAGGGAAGCCACGGCGCTATGCTCGGGATGGATCGTTTCCCCATGAACTCGTGGAGTTCCATCTTGAGGGCTTCCATGCAGCCACGACCGTTCGTTTTGACGTTCGACGCTTCCCGGAAAGCTGCGCGATGAACCTGGGCGCGGCGGTCGCGGACATGGTCCGGGGCCTGAACCCGCAGCAGCGGGCGGCGGTGGTCCACCGGGGCGGGCCGCTGCTGGTGCTGGCGGGGGCGGGCAGCGGCAAGACGCGGGTCATCACCGTGCGCATGGCGCACCTGGTGGCCGAGGGGCTGGCGCCCGAGAACATCCTGGCGCTGACCTTCACCAACAAGGCCGCCGGCGAGATGGCCGAGCGCGTCGCCGGGCTGGTCGGCCACGAGGCCGCGCGGGCGATGACGGTCGGGACCTTCCACTCGCTGGGCCTGCGCATGGTCGAGGAGGACGCCCGCCGCCTGGGCTTCAGCCGCCAGTTCACGCTGCTCGACGCCGCCGACCAGGCCAGCGCCGTCCGCCACTGCCTGCGCTCGCTGCGCATCGACCCCAAGCGCCACGACCCCGCGGTCTTCCTCACCGCCATCTCGAACGCCCGCAACGCCGGCCAGACCCCCGACGACGTCGCCGCCCAGCCCGGCCGCCGCATCACCGCCCAGGTCTACGCCGCCTACCTCGCCTGGCTCGAGGCCTACCAGGCCATCGACTTCGACGACCTCATCCTGCGCCCCGTGCAGCTGCTGCGCGAGCACGCCGATCTCCGCGCCAAGTGGCGCGCCCGCTTCCGCACGGTGCTCGTCGACGAGTACCAGGACACCAACGGCATGCAGTTCGAGCTGATGCGCCTGCTCGTCGAGGAGCACCGCAGCCTGTGCGTCGTCGGCGACGACGACCAGGCCATCTACGGCTGGCGCGGCGCCCAGGTCTCCAACATCCTCGACTTCGACCAGCACTTCCCCGACGCGACCATGGTCGCGCTCACCCAGAACTACCGCTCCAGCGGGCACATCCTCGAGGCCGCCAACGCCGTCATCCGCCGCAACGACGCCCGAAAGGTCAAGAGCCTTTGGACCGACGTGGGCCTCGGCGAGCGCGTCCAGGTGGTCGCCTGCAAGGACGCCCAGGCCGAGGCCGCCTGGGTCGCCGGCGAGATCTCGCGCCGCGCCAGCGTCGAGGGCCGCCCCTTCCGCGACTTCGGCGTCCTGTTCCGCACCGGCAAGCAGTCCGATCTGGTCCAGGACGCCCTGCGCATGGCCGGCGTCCCCTTCGCCGTCGTCGGCGCCTTCGACTTCTACGAGCGCAAGGAGGTCAAGGACATGCTGTCCTACCTCAAGCTCGTCACCAACCCGCGCGACCAGAGCGCGCTCATGCGCGTCATCAACTTCCCGCAGCGCGGCATCGGCCCCAAGACCCTCGAGACCCTCCACGCCTTCGCCAAGGCCAACAACGTCTCGCCGCTGGCCGCCATGCAGCTCGCCGACGAGATGGAGGGCCTGACCCAGCGCCAGGTCGAGGCGATGCTCGACTTCCACGACGTCATCACCGAGGCCGGCCGCCGCTACGCCGAGGCGCCCGATCTCGCCGGCCTCGTCGCCTGGATCTGCGAGCGCACCGGCGCCCGCGAGGCCTGGATCCGCGACCCGACCGAGGGCCCCGGCGGCCACGCGCGCTGGCGCAACATCGAGGCGCTGATGCGCTCGATGCGCTCGTTCCAGCAGCGGCGCCCCAAGACCGAGCTGCGCGACTACCTGCGCCTCATCGCGCTCGACAAGCACCAGGATCAAGAGGAAGGCGCCGCCGACGCCGTGACCCTGATGACCCTGCACGCCTCCAAGGGCCTCGAGTGGCCGGTCTGCTTCGTCATCGGCTGCCAGGACGGCGTCGTCCCGCACCAGCGGGTGCTCGAGGAGTCCGGCGGCGACGTATCGGAAGAGCGGCGCCTGTTCTACGTCGGCATCACCCGCGCCCGCCGCCACTGCTACCTGTCGTACGGCAAGACCCGCCGCAAGTTCCAGGGGTCCGAGCCCGCCCGCCCGTCGCGCTTTCTGGCGGACATCCCGGCCACCCACCGCGAGGACAAGGACCTGTCGCGCGGCCAGGGCGAGGTCGAGCGCGAGGAGGCCCGCCGCCGCTTCGCCGAGCTGAAGGCCCGCCTCGGCGGCTGACCGGGCCCGCCGCGGCGAGGCCCGGTCGTTTTCGCGGATGAACATCGCCGGGCCGTTGGTTGGATGCCAGCCGGCCCTCCCTTATGATGCCGCGCGTCTACCGGCCCGGCGTTGTCAAGCGCGTCGCGAGCCGGCAGTCTGACCGACTCCGTCACCCAGCACGCCACCCCTGGCGGCCGCCCCCCAGCAAAGGAACCCCAGCCCATGCGCACTCCCGTCGCCCTGCTCGGTGCCCTCGCGCTCGGCCTCGTCACCCTCGGCCCCCTCCCGGCGGCCGCCCAGGCCCCGGCGCAGATCCTCAACCTCACCGATCGCCAGGTCGAGGCGAACGGGACCCTCAACGTCTCCGCCGCCCAGAAGCTCGTCGCCAAGCTCATCCAGCTCGACGCCCAGGCCGAGGCGCCGATCTTCCTCACCATCTCGTCCACCGACGGCACCGCCCAGGGCGTGCTGCTCGTCGCCGACACCATCCGCTCGCTGCGCAGCCCGGTCGTCGGCGTCGTCGTCACCCAGGTCCACGGGCCCGGCGCCGCGCTCGCCGCCTTCACCGACCGGATCATGATGTTCCCCTCGTCGGGCCTGGTCTTCACCGAGCTCGAGTACGAGGGCGTCAAGAAGCCCAAGGCCGCCAAGGCCGGCGCCAACGGCGCGGCCGCCGAGTCCGACGTGGCCGCCGAGACCAACGGCGAGGACGTCCTGCTCCAAAAGGCCCGCCAGCAGTACCTCGACCGCTTCAACGCCCAGCTGGCGTCGCGGCTGAACCTCAAGTCGGCCGCCGACCTCGTGCGCCGCATGGAGGCCGGCTACTTCGTCACGCCCGACGAGGCCGTCCGCCAGAAGGTCGCCCACGCCGTCGTCGACCGCATCACCTACGCGACGCTCCCCGAGGAGAAGCGCGAGGTGAAGATCACGACCACCGACAAGCGCACCCGCACGGTCGACCCCTCACCGCTGCTCCAGGGCCGCCGCCCGAACTGACGCGCCGGGCCCCTCCGATCGGCCGGCGACCACCCCCGGCCGGGCCCGACCCGCGCCCCCGCGCCAGGGTCGGCCGGCTGCGGGGGCCACCTTGACTTTCCCCGGGCCGCGGCCCAGAACGTCACCATGACCGATCAGCCGACCCCCAAGCGCGGGGCGAGAAAGCGCGTCGGCGCGCGCACCAAGCGCGCCGCCCGGCCCGCCGCCAGCCCCATCCGCGTCGCCCTCACCGGCGCCCGCACCTTCCTGGGCGAGCGCCTCGTGCAGGTCCTCGAGGCCGACCCCCGCGTCGCCCACATCCTGGCGCTCGACATCGCGCCGCCGCGCTCGGGCCGCGGCAAGACGCGCTTCGCGCGCCTGGATCTGACCGATCCCATGGCCGACGAGCGCATGGCCGACCTCCTCAAGGAGGACGGCATCGACGTCCTGTGCCACCTGGCCTTCCTGTCCAAGCCGTCGCACAGCCGCTCGTGGGCCCACGAGCTCGAGGCCATCGGGTCGCTCTACGTCATGAACGCCGCCGCCGAGGCGCAGGTCCCCAAGGTCATCCTCGGCTCGACCACCATGGTCTACGGCGCCTACTCGACCAACCCCAACTTCCTGACCGAGGACCACCCGCTGCGCGGCAACCCGGCCAGCCGCTGGGTCAAGGACAAGGTGTCGGCCGAGCGCGAGCTGATGAAGCTCAAGCGCGACTGCCCCGACATCATCACCACCTCGCTGCGCTTCGGCGTCATCCTGGGCCCGACCGTCAAGTCCTTCTTCACCCGCATGTTCGGCCGGCAGGTCGTCGTCAGCCTGATGGGCTACGACCCGCTGATGCAGTTCCTGCACGAAGAGGACGCCGTCCGCGCGCTGGCCAAGGCCGTCTTCGAGGACCACCAGGGCGCCTTCAACATCGTCGGCGACGGGGTCCTGTACTACTCGCAGGCGCTCAAGCTCGGCGGGCGGGTCCCGATGCGGATGCCCCACGGCTTCGCCTACCCCTCGGCCACGCTGCTGTGGAACCTGCAGGTCGTCGACACCCCCGGCCCCTTCCTCAACTACTTCCGCTACTCGTGGCTGGCCGACGGCAAGCGCGCGAAAGAGGTCATGGGCTTCGAGCCCGAGCACAGCTCGCGCGAGGCGCTCACGGACTTCTACGCCTCCTGCGAGGCCCGCCAGGCCGAGGCCAACGAGCAGCTCACCCCGCGCGAGGTGGCGTCATGAGCTCGAGCCCGATCGAGAGCGGCCGCGGCAAGTCCGGCCGAGCGGCCGGAGGCGACGCGACCGACGCCCAGCCAGCCCCGTCCCCCGCCGACCAGCCGCCGCCGAAGGGCGCCGACCAGCCGCCGCCGCCGGGCGCCGACCACCGCCCCGGCGCCTACGAGGTCTTCGAGTCCGAGACCGACGCGCTGTCCATCGAGCACCTGCGCGACCTGTGGGAGCGCTTCGCCAGCCACCCCGCGGTCGCCAAGGCCCTGGGCGCCTCGCGCGAGCTGGGCCTCGAGCAGGCCCGCAGCCTGACCCAGCGCCTGCTGCGCGTCGACGTCGACCGCGCCATCGACCCGTTTGGCTGCGACCCCGAGTTCGTCGACCAGCTCTTCCCCATCGCCCGCTGGTTCCACGACAAGTACTTCCGCTGCGAGAGCCGCGGCGTCGAGCACATCCCCAGCGACGGGCGCGTGCTGCTCGTCGCCAACCACTCGGGCACGCTGCCCTACGACGGCGCGATGGTGGTGACGGCCGTCAAGTGCCGCCACGCCTCGGGGCGCCTCGTGCGACCGCTGGTCGAGGACTTCGTCTACCACTTCCCCTACCTCGGCATGTTCATGGCGCGCGTCGGCGCCATCCGCGCCTCGCAGGAGAACGCCCAGCGCCTGCTCGAGGCCGACGAGCCGGTCCTCGTCTTCCCCGAGGGCGTCAAGGGCATCGGCAAGCTCTACCGGCGCCGCTACCGCCTGCAGCGCTTCGGCCGCGGCGGCGCCATCAAGCTGGCCATGAACACGGGCGCGCCCATCATCCCGGTGTCCATCGTCGGCGCCGAGGAGTCGATGCCGCTCATCAGCAAGATGACCTGGCTCGCGCGGCCGCTGGGGCTGCCCTACATCCCCATCACGCCGACCCTGCCGCTGCTCGGGCCGCTGGGCCTCATCCCGTACCCGACCAAGTGGTACGTCGACTTCGGCGAGCCCATCGACATCGCCGAGTACGGCCCCGACGCCGCCCAGGACCGGGTGCTGGTCAACAAGCTCAACGAGCGCATCCGCGCCGTCATCCAGGACATGATCGACCAGCGCCTGCGCGAGCGCCACTCGGTCCTGTTCGGCTGAGCCGCCGAGGGGGCCGCCCGTGAGTCGCCAGCGCTTGGTCGACCTGCGCTCGGACACGGTGACGCGTCCGACCCTGGGCATGCGCGCCGCGATGGCTCAGGCCGAGGTGGGCGACGTCTGCTTCGGCGACGACCCGACGGTGACCCGCCTCGAGCGCGCCGTCGCCGAGCGGCTGGGCAAAGAGGCCGCCCTGTTCGTCCCGACCGGGACCATGGCCAACCAAATCGCCGTCGCGGTCCACACCCGACCCGGCGACGCCGTCCTGCTCGACCGCCGCGCCCACATCGCCCTGTGGGAGGCCGGCGCCTCGGCCGTGCTGGCCGGCGTCCAGCTGGTCGGCGTCGACTCCGACGACGGCCTGCCCACCCCCGACGCGCTGGCCGCCGCCGTCTACGCCCCCCACGTCAAGGCGCCCCAGCCGCGCCTGCTCGCCCTCGAGGACACCCACAACGCCGCCGGCGGCCTCGCCCACAACGTCGCCGCGCTGGCCCCGGCCCTCGACTTCGCCCGCCAGCGAGGCCTGGCCACCCACCTCGACGGCGCCCGCCTCTTCAACGCCGCCGTCGCGACCGGCGACGACGTGGCCTCCCTCGCCGCCGGCTTCGACACGGTCAGCCTCTGCCTCTCCAAGGGCCTGGGCGCCCCGGTCGGCTCGCTCCTGGCCGGCCCCCGCGACCTCATCGCCCGCGCCGACGCCTGGCGGCACCGCCTGGGGGGTGGCTGGCGCCAGGCCGGCGTCCTCGCCGCGGCGGGCCTCCACGCCCTCGACCACCACCCGGCCCGCCTCCCCGAGGACCACGCCCGCGCCCGCGTCCTCGCCGCCGCCATGACCCAGGCCGGCGTCGCCCACCCCGTCCACGACGTCCAGACCAACATCGTCTACTTCCACGTCGACCCCGCCTGGGGCACCGCCCAGGCCTTCGCCGCCGCCCTGGCCGACCGCGGCGTCCTCGTCGGCGCCACCGCCCCCCAGCGCGGCCGCCTGGTCACCCACCTCGACGTCGACGACGCCGCCCTCGCCCGCGCCAGCGAGGCCCTCGCGGCCCTCTGAGCCGGCCCACCCCGCCGCCTCCAGCGCGAAACTCCACCGCGAGCAGCGTCGGCCGCGCTCTTCGATGAAGAATCCGACGGCCCAGCCCCGCCGAGACGATTCTTCGATGAAGAATCCCGCTGTCGAGCCCCGCCGAGACGATTCTTCAATGAAGAATCCCGCTGTCGAGCCCCGCCGAGACGATTCTTCAATGAAGAATCCCGCTGTCGAGCCCCGCCGAGACGATTCTTCAATGAAGAATCCCCATGTCGAGCCTCGCGCTGCGGTTTCTTCATCCCAGAATCGTCCCCGCCACCCTCGCGCTGCGGTTTCTTCATCCCAGAATCGTCCCCGCCACCCTCGCGCTGCGGTCTCTTCGTTCCAGAATCGTCCCCGCCACCCTCGCGCTGCGGTCTCTTCGTTCCAGAATCACCCCCGGCACCCTCGCCCTCCGGCCACCTCATCGAAGGCTCGTCCCGTCGCCGGCCGCCCCCGGCTTTCCAACGGCCCCCTCCGCGCCCTCGGTCCACCCGCCCCGGGGCGGAGCCGTCCGCGTCCGCCGCTCGGCCATCTTCCGCGCCACGAACCCGGCACCCAGCTCCGTCCGGGCGACGAACAGGTTGTGCGCCTGACACACGACCCGAACGTTCGCGATGGAGTGAGCCCCGCCCTTCGCGAACGCCTCGTCGTGGTGCAGCTCCAGCCGCCGCGTCTCGGTGCACCGGCCCCCCGCGCCCACGAACGTGCACCGCAACCCGTCCCGCGCGACCACGGCCCGCCTGACCTCCGCCGGAATGGCCCGCCCCCGCCCGCCAACCAGCTCGCCCGACCCGCTGGCCTGCCCGACCGACTCACCGGCCTGCTCGACCGACCCGCCGGCCTGCTCGACCGACTCACCGGCCTGCTCGACCGACTCACCGGCCTGCTCGACCGACTCACCGGCCCGTTCCGCTGGGTTCGTCATGGCCGCGCTCTCGGCCTGCTCGACCGCCTTGGAGACCGCCTTCTTCGAAGGTCGCTTGGCCCCCACCCCGAACCGCTGCTTCTTCTTCGCGGCCAGGAACACATCCAGCGCCATCTCCAGCAGCGTCTCGTAGTCGCCTGACGCGACCCGATGCCCCGAGATCGCCATCGCCTCCTCCAGCTTGGCGGCCACCCGCGCCCCGACGGTCACCTGCACCCGATACCGAGCCTCCGAGAGCGGCTCGACCCGATGCTTCGGCTTCGGTCGCTCCAGCGCCAACTCGCTCTCTCGCGCCTTCGGCTCGGCCAGGGTCTGCTTCGCCGCCTCGTCCCGCCCGCCCCGGGGCGGCGGCAGCTTCACCACCCGCGCCGGCACGTCCGGCCGCGGCGCCCACCGCGCCACCAGCTCCACCAGCTCCCGCTTGCTCTTCCCAGCCGCCTCGGCCAGCCGCTCCACGGCGTTCCCTTCCCCGAGATGCGGTCCGATGACCCTCATCCCGCTCAGGCTCAGCCGTCCGTCGGCCAGCATCGCCCCCATCTCGGGCCACCGCCTCACCCACTCGACGGCCTTCACGTAGTTGTAGGCCTTGTCTTCTCCGAAGCCCCACCGGTCGCGGCACCACGCGAACAGCGACGCGCTGCCGTCGCCCAGATGAAGCTCCCGCGCCTCCACCTCGGCCAGGTGGACGACCAGGTTGGCCGTCGTCCGCCGCTCCAGGTGTACCAGCTCACCGACCCGCCCCAGCAGCCGCTCGTCGGACAACTTCTCCAGCATCTTCAGCCCCTTGCGCATCGCCCACCCCTCCCAATCGAGGCCCGAAGCATACCACGGGGGTCCCGGCCCCCTCGGAACGCCCCCTGGACGCCCGTTCAGCGCCTCCGGACGACGCGCGACGACCCTCTCCCCGGATCAGCGCGTCCTGGAGCCCGCCAGGCCGCTCCCAGGGCCCGTCTACCTCCGACCTCCGATCGCCCGCCGAGGGCTCCAAGAATCCGTCAACAACTATTTCGCCCCTCGTCCCCTCTCGAGGTCGATTTTGCCCCCTCCCGCCCCGGGACGACGAGCCGCCCGGGATCTCCGCCCCGGGACGGCGACCCGCCCCGGGGGTCTCCGCCCCGGGACGACGACCGGCCCCTGGGCTCTCCGCCCCGGGACGACGCCCCGCCCCTGGGATCTCCGCCCCGGGACGACGACCGGCCCCTGGGATCTCCGCCCCGGAACTACGACCAGCTACCGCCCCGGGACGACGCCCGCTCGTACTGTCGCCCCGGAACTACGACCAGCTACCGCCCCGGGACGACGCCCGCTCGTACTGTCGCCCCGGAACTACGACCAGCTCCCGCCCCGGGACGACGCCCGCTCGTACTGTCGCCCCGGAACTTCAACCAGCGCTCCCGCCCCGGAACTACGACCAGCTACCGCCCCGGGACGACGCCCGCTCGTACTGTCGCCCCGGAACTACGACCAGCTACCGCCCCGGGACGACGCCCGCTCGTACTGTCGCCCCGGAACTTCAACCAGCGCTCCCGCCCCGGGACGACGATCCGCGCACCCAACCACAGCCTGCCTCCACCTCCGCTCCCACCCATAACCTCAGACTATCACGCCCCCATGCCGCACCCCCGCTCACCCCAGCCCCTCGCGACCCAGTCCGCGCCTCGGGACGCGCAGCGGCCCGGACGCCCCCGTCCGGGCCGATATCAGCTCTCCCAGCCGCAGCGGAGGCCGGGGTCAAGGGCTTTGTCGTCCGCGAGGAATTGGCCGGCCGAAGGACGGCCAAGGGGGGACAAAGCCCTTGATGCCGGCCGAAGCGGAGGCTACCGCGCCTCCTCAACCCGCTCGTCCCGCTCGTCCTGCTCGTCCTGCTCGTCCTGCTCGTCCTGCTCGTCCTGCTCGTCCCGCTCGTCCTGCTCGTCCTGCTCGTCCTCCTCGCCCCTCTTCGTCCTCCTGGTCCTCCTGGTCCTCCTGGTCCTCCTCCCCGATAGCGTCCAGCGCCGCCCCCAATCCCCCTCACCCCCCCCCCCGGAATCCCCACCCCCCACCCACTGTTTCGCCCCCTCGGCCGAACTTCCCGGTGGACTCCACCGCCTGAACGGCCCCAAAGTGCGCCCCGACGCGACCGAGCCTCGCGCCGCCCCCCAAACGCGGGCCCACCCCTCGCTCCCCACGAGCGCGCCCCCGGCCCGGATCACCTCAGAGCACAGCCATGACCGAACGAGCGTATCGCGCTGGCTTCGTCGCCATCGTCGGCCGGCCCAACGTGGGCAAGTCGACGCTGATGAACCAGATCGTCGGCGAGAAGATCGCCATCGCCACCCCCAAGCCGCAGACGACGCGCGAGCGGATCCGCGGCATCCGCACCTTCGACGACTGGCAGGTCGTCTACGTGGACACGCCCGGCATCCACGAGGCGCGCACGGCCCTGAACAAGTTCATGGTCGACACCGCCGTCGGGACGCTGTCGGACGTCGACCTCACCTACCTGCTGGTCGACGCGGCGCACATGAACGCCAAGCCCGACCAGGTGCTGGCCGAGACCGAGCGGGTCGTGGCCGCCATCACCGCCGCGGGCGCGCGCACCTTCCTGGTGGTCAACAAGATCGACCGCCTGAAGGACAAGGCCGCGATGCTGCCGCTCATCGAGCGGCTGACCGCCCTGTACCCGTTCGACGAGGTGGTGCCCGTCAGCGCCGCGACCGGCGACGGCGTGGCGCAGCTGCTCGAGCTGACGCGCCCCCACATGCCCGAGGGGCAGGCCCTGTTCCCCGGTGACGAGCTGACCGACCGCTCGATGCGCTTTCTGGCCGCCGAGCTGGTCCGTGAGCAGCTGTTCATGCAGCTGTCCGACGAGCTGCCCTACCACGTCGCCGTGAACGTCGAGGACTGGCAGGAGCGCGACAACGGCACCGCCGCCATCCACGCGACCATCCACGTCGCGCGCGACAGCCACAAGGGCATCGTCATCGGCAAGGGCGGCCAGCGCCTCAAGACCATCGGGCAGAAGGCCCGGCAGAACCTGGAAGACTTCATGCAGCGCAAGGTCTGGCTCGAGCTGCACGTGCGGGTCGAGGACGACTGGACCGACCGCGCCGCCGCCCTGCGCAAGCTCGGCTACACGGAGAGCTGAGATGCCCAGAACCCACCACAGCCACGGCATCAAGCCCATCCTGGCCATCGTCGGCCGCCCCAACGTGGGCAAGTCGACCCTGTTCAACCGCCTGGTCGGCCGCCGCATCGCCATCGTCCAGGACATGCCGGGCGTCACGCGCGACCGCCACTACGGTGACGGCGACATGCTGGGCCGGCAGTTCATCTGCATCGACACCGGCGGCTTCGAGCCCGAGACGACCGACGACATGCTGCAGGCGATGCGCCGGCAGGCCCAGGTCGCCATCGAGGAGGCCGACGTCATCATCGCCGTCTTCGACGGGCGCGCGGGCCTGCTGCCCGCCGACCGCGAGATCACGCGCATGCTGCAGCGGACCGGCAAGCCGGTGCACTACGCGGTCAACAAGATCGACGGCGCGCGCCACGAGGCGCTGGCGGCCGAGTTCTGGGAGCTGGGCGTCGACATGATCTGGTCGATCTCGGCCCAGCACGGCGCGGGCGTGCTCGACCTGATGGAGGTGGTCATCGAGGACCTGCCCGAGCTGGTCGACGACGTGCCCGAGGACCTGCCCGAGCACAGCCGCATCGCGGTGGTCGGCAAGCCCAACGCCGGCAAGTCGACCCTCATCAACCGCATGCTGGGCGAGGACCGCCTGCTCGCCAGCGACGTGCCCGGCACGACCCGCGACAGCATCGACACCTGGCTCGAGCTGCCGCCGGACCGGCAGGCGATCGCCGCCGCCGAGGCCGCGTTGGCCGAGGCCGAGGTGGCGCTGGCGGCGGGCGACGACGCCGACGAGGACGCGGCCTGGGACGCGCCCGGCGAGACCGACTTCGAGCTGATCCCGTTCTCGGACGACGAGTGGGAGTCGGGCGAGGCGGCGCAGGGCTGGGAGGACGGCGGCGAGGCCGACTTCGACTGGCCCGAGGAGGTCGCGGAGGCGGACGCGGCCGAGAGCGACGCGCCGACGGACGAGCAGATCCACGCCGAGCGGCTGGCCGCCCTCGAGCGGGCGCGGCAGCCGCGGCGCTACCTGCTCATCGACACGGCCGGCGTGCGGCGCCGCAAGTGGATCCGGACGGCGCTCGAGCGGTACAGCATCGTCCAGAGCTTCAAGAGCATCGACCGGGCCGACGTCGCGCTGCTGATGCTGGACGCGACCAGCGGCGTGACCGACCAGGACGCCAAGCTGGCGGGCCTGGTGCAGGCCAAGGGGCGCGGCGCCATCATCCTGGTCAACAAGTGGGACGCCGTCCCCGACAAGGACACCTACACGGCGGGCCGCTACGTCAAGGAGCTGCGCGAGGCGCTCAAGTTCATGAGCTACGCGCCCATCCTGTTCATCTCGGCCCTGTCGGGCCAGCGGGTCCACCGCATCCTGGCGACCGTGGACCGCGTCTCGCACAACCGCGAGCGGCGCGTCCCGACGGGCGAGCTGAACCGCTTTCTGACCCGGCTGACCCAGAAGTTCCAGCCGCCCAGCCACAAGGGCCGGCGCCTGAACATCTACTACGCGACCCAGGTGTCGGCCTCGCCGCCGACCTTCCTGCTGGTCGTCAACTACCCCGAGGCCATGCACTTCTCGTACGAGCGGTTCCTGCACAACCGCATCCGCGAGCAGTGGGACTTCGAGGGCACGCCCATCCGCATCGTCCTGCGGCGCGCCCGCCGAGGCGGCCCGGGCCAGGGCTGACGTGGAGTCCTGACGGGGCGGGGCTGACCCAGCGGGGATCAGCCCCGCGTCAGCAGGAAGATCATCGTCACGACGATGGCGGCCGGCGCGACGAAGCGGAGCGAGACGCCGACGACCGCGAGCAGGGCCTTGCGGTCGCGGCCCAGCTCTTCCGCCAGCACGCGCTGGCCCAGGCCGTAGCCGACGAACACGGCGACTAGCAGGCCGCCCAGCGGCAGGGCCCAGTTCGAGACCATGTGGTCGAGCAGATCGAAGATGCCGCGCTCGCCGAAGGTGACGTCGCTGAGGACGCTGAACGACAGGGCGCTGAGCACGCCGAAGGCGAAGATGCCGCCGCCGGCGAGCAGCACCGCGCCCGGGCGCTTCATCCCGCGCTGGTCGATGAGGTGGCTGACGACGACCTCGAGCAGCGACACGGTGGAGGTCAGCGCGGCGAAGGCCACCAGGACGTAGAAGACGACCAGCAGGATGTTGTCGAGGGGCAGCGTGTCGCCCAGCGGCAGGCGCTGGGCCATGCCGTCGAAGATGGCGGGGATGGCGACGAAGAGGTTGCCGGCGCCCGAGCCCTCCATGACCAGATCCAGGCTGAAGATGGCGCCGATCATCACGAAGGCGGCGGTGGCGGCGACCAGGGTGTCGGCCACGGAGACCGCCAGGGCGGCCTTGGGCAGGTCGACGTCCTTGGGCAGGTAGCTGCCGTAGACCAGCATGGCGCCCATGCCGAGCGACAGCGTGAAGAAGCCGTGTCCGATGGCTTCGAGCACGGCCTCGCCGGTCAGGGTCGAAAAGTCCGGCTTGAACAGGAAGGCGAGGGTGTCGCCGGCGCCACCCAGCTGGGCGACCTCGACGGCCAGCGCGACCAGCATGACCAGCAGCGCCGGCATCAGGATCTTGGCCGCCCGCTCGATGCCGCCCGACACGCCGCCGGCGACGATGCCCATGGTCAGCAGCAGGAAGAACATCAGGAAGCCGACCTGCTTGGTCGGGTTCGAGACGAACTCGCCGAAGAGCTGCCCCGGCAGGATGCGGGCGCGCCAGGCGTCGACCGCGGCGGCGTCGCCGACGGCGGACAAGGGCAGGGCGGCGGCCGCGGCCTGGTCGAGGCCCTGCTGCTGCGCGAAGGCCTGGATGACGGCGGCGTCGCTGACCTGCGACAGGTCGTCGAACTGGCCGGTCGCCGCCTTGCCGACGTACTCGACCGTCCAGCCGGCCACGACCCCGTAGTAGCTGAGGAGCACGAAGCCGGTGACGACGAAGAGCAGCCCGGCCAGCCACCATGGCGTGCGCGGCTTGAGGGCGTGGAAGGCCGCCACGGGCGAGCGCTGGGTGCGGCGGCCGACGAGCAGCTCGGCCATCATCACGGGCAAGCCGATGAGGGCGATGGCGCCGAGGTAGACCAGGATGAAGGCCCCGGCGCCGGCCCGGCCGGTGGCGCCTCCGCCGTACTCGTAGGCGATGTAGGGGAACTTCCAGAGGTTCCCCAGGCCCACGGCGCTGCCGGCGGCCGCCAGGACGAAGCCCAGGCGGCTGTTCCAGTGGCCGCGGCCGTTTTGGGTGTCGCCGCTGTCGGCCGAAGTCGCGTCGTCGGCGTTCACGCGCCCCTCCGGGGCCGGTCCCTGGGTGCTCATCCGTCGTCCCGTCGTGGTCTCAGTAGCTGAAGACGCTGTAGGTCAGCGTGATGTCGAACGGGCCCGTCGTGTCGTCGAGATCCGTCAGCAGGGCGAAGTAGCGCCCGACCAGTCCGACGCTCCAGTCGCGCGAGGGGCGGTAGTCGAAGCCGAGCCCGGCGTGCACGCTGAGGTCCAGGGCCGGACCGTCGCCGCCCGCGTACGCGTCGGGGCCCGAGGTCCGCAGCAGCCCGCCGACGCCGGCGGCCAGGAAGGGCACCCACTCGAGCGCGTCGAGGATGTAGCGCGCTTCGCCGAAGGCCTGGGCGACGCCCTCGAGGTCGGGATCGCCGCCGAAGGCCACGCCGCCCCGCGCCGCGGCGCCGAGCTGCCAGAAGTCGGTCAGGGCGTAGCGCCAGCCCACGTGCAGCAGGGGCGCCTGGCGGGTCAGATCCTCGTCGGCGACGTCGGTCACCCACGCCAGGCCCGCCAGGCCGAAGGACCAGGTGGTCTCTCCCTCTTCGGCGTGGGCGCGGGGCAGGGGGGAGGCGACGAGCATCGCGGCGACCAACGTCGCGCGCGCACCGCGGCGGGGCATGGGTCCTCCAGCTGAGGGGTTTGGGGGAGCGGGTCGCTTATAGGAATGCCCGCCGGGTATGTCAACGCGGCCCCCGGTTGACAAGGGCGAGGGCGTTGGCTTAAGTGGCGCCCCTTGCGCAGCGGCCCCCACTCCAGGGGGCCTTCGGAGGCGAGTGTGGCGAAGAAGATGAAGCGCATGTCGAAGGAGGAGCTGCGGGCCCCCGACCAGGTCGAGGTGGCGCTGCGGACCACCTGGGAGCGGCTGTCGGACCACCGCAACAAGCTGCTCGGCGCGCTGGCCGTGGTCATCGTCGCCGGCGTCGGGCTGTCGGTCTGGCAGAGCTCCAAGCGCGCGGACACCCAGGCGCGCGCCGAGGCGCTGCGCAAGGCCATGGCCCCGCTCAACGCGCCCATCGGCCCGCCCGACCCGGCCGTCGATCCGGCGACCACCGTGCCGCTCGAGCGCTTCGACACCCGCGAGGCCGCGCTCGCCGCCGCCGAGGAGCGCCTGAGCGCCTTCCTGCAGGCCCACGGCGATGCCCCGGACGCGCTGCCCGCCCGGTTCGCCCGCGCCAGCGCCCTGCTCGGCCAGAAGAAGGCCGCCGAGGCCGCCAAGGAGCTCGAGGCCGTCGTCGCCGAGGCCGGCGACTCGGCCCTGCGCGCCCCGGCGCTCGAGAAGCTCGCGCAGGCCTACGTGCTCTCCGGCGATCGCGCCAAGGCCGTCGAGACCTACACCAAGCTGGTCGACGGCTCGAAGGGCACCCTGCGCGCGCTGGCCCTCATCGCGCTGGGCGACCTCCACCACCCGCTGGTCGTGCAGGGCGGCGACGTGGCGCAGGCCCGCAAGTACTACGACGAGGCGAAGACCGTGCTCGGCCCCAAGCCGGCCACCGACCCGAACGACATCTTCGCCCAGTTCAGCGAGCCGGCCATCTACGCCGAGCTCGACCGCAAGCTGTCGACCCTGCCCTGACGGTCGCGTCGCCGCGGGGGCAGAGCATTGACTCCGCCCCGCGGCTCGTTTGGGATGGGCGCTGACCCGGACACGGAGCCCTGCCCCCCATGAAGCCGCCCCTGCCGCTCGCCCTGTGCAGCGCCCTCGCGGGTGCGCTCGGCCTCTTCGCCTGTGGCATCGTCCAGCCCATCGGCGAGTGGCCGACGCCGCGGATCGCGACCGACTGGGGGCACCGGTTGTACGCGCTCGAGGCCTTCGCCTATGGGCCGCGCGAACGCGGCGTGCCGCTGTACGTCGAGGGACCCGCCGCCCCGACCGGCGGGATGGTCGTGGTGCCGTCCCGCGAGCGGCACGTGCGCGCGCTGGACGCCCACGGCGCGCTGCTGTGGCGCGCCGAGACCCAGGGTCCCAACGTGGCGCAGCCGGTGGTCCTGGGCGAGGACGTCCTGGTGGCCTCGATGAGCGGCCGGGTCCACCGCCTGCAGCAGCGCAACGGGCGCGCGGTCTGGGTCAGCGACGCGCCGGCCGCGTCGATCCTCTCCGAGCCGCTGGTCCTGGGCGAGCGCCTCTTCGTCACCAGCATCGACAACCGCATCACCGCCCTGTCGGCCGAGACCGGCGCCCGCCTGTGGGACCAGCGGCGGCCGCACCCGGGCGAGTTCAGCGTGACCGGGCAGGCCGGCGTGACCGCGCTGAACGCCGACACCGTCGTCACGGGCTTCTCCGACGGGCGGCTGGTCGCCTACGCGGCCGCCGACGGCGCGACGGTCTGGATGGCCGATCTGGGCGGCGACGAGACCGAGTTCGTGGACGTGGACACGACCCCCATCCTGGCGGGGGACGTGCTGATCGCGGGCAACTACGCGACGGGCCTGTACGGGCTGGACCCGGCGACCGGCGACGTGAAGTGGCGGGTCGAGGGGCGCGCGTTCCTGACGCCGACCCTCTTCGAGGGCACGCTGTACGCGCCGCAGGCCACGGGCCGGGTCCTGGCCATAGACGCGGCCACCGGCGCGGTGCAGTGGACGCTGCGGGTCGAGCACGGGGCCCCTTCGACCCCCGCGGTCACGCGGCGCTACGTGCTGGTGCCCATCGACACCAGCCTGCTGCTGCTCGAGCGCGGCACCGGCCGCACCCTGACGCGCTTCACGGACACCCACGGGTTCTCGGCGACGCCCGAGCTGGCGCCGGGCACCGTGTACGCCCAGAGCAACAGCGGCATGCTGTACGCGCTGGGCCTGTACTGACGCGCCCGAAGGCCTGGACCGGCACGGCCCCGACGCGCTCGCCCATGGCGGCGAGCGTGACGAAGGCCCCAACCAATAGTGGCTTTGGGCGCGCGCTCCGGCTTTACTACCCGCCTTCCCACGCGAGCTGGAGAGGTCGGGATGCGGGTCGAGGGCGTGACGAGGGCGGCGTTGGCCGCGTGCATGGTGCTGGGGCTGGGGGCCGCTTGCGGCGGTGACGAGGGCGGCGGGACGCCGGCCGGCGACACGGCGACCGGGGGCGACACCGGCAAGGACGGGACCCAGACGGGATCCGACGCGACGGCCGACGCGGGGCCCGACGCGGCGCCGGTCGTGCCGCTGTGCACGTCGGAAGACGACTGCGCCGAGCAGTCGGGGACGATCTGCTCGTGCAACGGCACCTGCGTGGTGCCCGAGGGCAACGCCTGCGCGACCAACAAGAACTGCCCGCCGGGGATGTGGTGCGACCCGTGCCTGGGCCGCTGCGCCAGCCGGGTCGAGCTGTGCGACCCGTGCGCGCTGTCGGGGGCCTGCCAGGACGGCGCGTGCTTCCCGCTGGCCTCGGGGCAGACGGTCTGCGGGCTGGACTGCATCTCGGACGTGGGGTGCCCGACCGGGTTCGGCTGCGTCGCGGCCGAGGGGCTCGCGGCCAAGCAGTGTGTGCCCGTCAGCGGCAGCTGCGTGGATCTCGGGCTGTGCGGCGACGACGGGGACTGCCCCGACGGGCAGGTCTGCAACGACAGCCTCAAGCAGTGCGCGCCGGGGTGCCAGGACGACGACTCCTGCGCGGGCGACCTGGTCTGCGTGGCGGCGCGCTGCGTCGCGCCGTGCGCGACCAACGCGGACTGCGTCGCGCCGGCCGAGTGCACCGACAGCGGCCGCTGCAAGGTGCCGGGCTCGTGCGAGGGCTCGGACGAGTGCCTCGAGGCCGAGACCTACTGCAACAAGAAGTCGGGCATGTGCGAGCCGGGGTGCCTGGTGGACGCGGACTGCAAGGACGCGGCGAAGATCTGCGAGGGCAAGGCCTGCGTGCCCAAGGGCTGCGAGCACAACTTCCAGTGCGCCTTCGAGCAGGAGTGCGACAAGGCGACCGGTCAGTGCATCCCGATGACCAAGGACCACTGCGCGACCTGCGTCGCCGACCAGGAGAACCAGTGCGGCGGCGACCCCAACCTGTGCGTGACCTTCAGCGAGAAGGATCAGGAGACGGGGCAGGACGTCGAGAAGGGCGACTTCTGCATCCTGCCCTGCGAGCCGGACCCCATCGACCAGTGCCCGCAGGGCTACGGCTGCCAGAAGGTCGAGATGCAGGACCAGAGCGGGGCGACGACCGAGGCCTTCTACTGCATCCGCAGCTGCTGGCAGAAGCCGGTCGGGGCGCCCTGAGCGGCGTCGCCTGAGACGAGCGAGGGCCGGGCGCGGCGTCATGCCGCATCCGGCCCTCGTGCATGGCTCCGCGGCGCGCGGCGCCCCTGTCGGACACCGCGCGCGCAGACTGGATCAGTGGCGCGGCGCCTCGCCGTACAGATCGAGGCCGGGCGCGACCTCGGCGCCTTCGACCTTCTTGGCGCGCTTGCGCTTCTTGTCGCCGTTGGCCTCGGCCTCCTCGGGCTCGGCGGCCGCCGGGGCGGGGTCGCTGGCCGGGGACGCGGCCTCGGCCGTGGCGGGCTCGGCGGTCTGCTCGGTGACGATCGGCGCGGCCGGCGTCACCACCTCGGGGACCCAGGCGTCGCGGTGCGTCTCGGCGGCGACGTGCTCGAGGGCGGCCGCCTCGTGGGCGATCATGTCGTCGAGCTCGCCCGAGATCTTGCGCAGGATGGCCTGCCGCTCGTGGAAGGGCAGGAAGGCCGACTTGAAGCCGTTGATGACCAGCTGCTTGAGGTCGGTCGCGTCGAAGCCGAAGGTCTCGACCGCGCGGGTGTACTCGGTGGTGACGGTGGTGTCCGTGACCAGGCGGTTGTCGGTGTTGATGGTCACCCGCACGCCGAAGTCGTAGTAGAACTTCAGCGGGTGGTTCTTGAAGTCGGTGACGGCGCGCGTCTGCACGTTCGAGGTCAGGCAGATCTCGAGCGGGATGCGGTGGTCGTTGACGTAGTTCAGCAGGTCGCCGCTCTCGCGCAGCCGCGTGCCGTGGCCGATGCGGTGGGCGCCGCACAGGTGGATGGCCTGGTGGATGCTCTCGGGGCCGTAGGCCTCGCCCGCGTGGATGGTCGAGTTGACGTTGTTGTTGCGGATGAGGCTGAAGGCCTCGCGGTGCTGCTTGGCCGGGTAGTCGTACTCGGCGCCCGCCAGATCGAAGCCGACCACGCCCTTGTTCTTGTAGGCGACGGCCAGCTCGGCGAGGCGCATGCTCTGCTCGGGCGCGATGTGACGGATGCCGCAGATGATGAGGTTGCAGCGGATGTCGTAGTCGCGCCGGGCGTCGTGCAGGCCCTCGAGCACCGACTCGACGACCCGCGTCATCGCCAGGTTCTTGCGCGTGTGGAAGATGGGGGCGTAGCGGACCTCCATCAGCCGGACGTTCTCCTTGGCGGCGTCCTCGGCCAGCTCGTAGGCGGCGCGGTACAGGGCGTACTCGTCCTGCAGGACCGACAGGGTGACGTCGAAGGCCTTGAGGTAGTCCGTGAGATCTTTACAGATCTCGCCCATGTGGATCGCCTTGGCGAGGTCCGCCTCGTTGTCGGCGGGCAGGTCGACCTCGAAGCGCTCGGCGAGCTCCAGGATGGTCTTGAGCCGCATGGACCCGTCGAGGTGGACGTGCAGATCCGTCTTGGGCAGCTTGTGGATGAACGCTTGGGAGGGGGTGAACATGCTCTCTTTCCTGTTCCTTCATCGGATTTCGATTCGGGACAGGGTAGGGGGAGCGGTCACCCCGGGCAAGGCCCAGGCGAAGGTCGCGCCGGCCGAAAGCGAGCGCCCTCGGCCGGCGCGGTCGGGTCTACTGCCCTTCGCAGTCCACCTGATCACAGGTGTCGAGCGCGACGATCTTGGTCACCTTGTCGCCAGCGCCCAGGTTGATGCCGCTCACCTGGCCGCGGGCGACCTTGGTGCCGGACGTGCTCAGGCCGTAGCCGAGCACGACCATGCCCTCGATGGGCTCGAGGTCCTCGAAGAGCGCGCCCGCGGTGGTCTCGCCGTCCTCGGGGTCCGGGAAGGTCGCGTCGCAGTCGACCGTCTGCGTGCGGCCAGCCAGCTCCTTGCCCTGGGAATCGAACAGCGTCACCTCGACGCGATCGATGTTGCTGGTCGCGCACTTCCCGCCCGGCAGCGTCCAGTCGACGATCAGCGCGGCCGGCTTCTCCTCGAGACGCAGCTGCGGGCTCTCCGCGGTCTTGCCGCTCGACACCGTCAGGCTCGTGGATTCGATGAGCCAGGTGCCCTTGTCCGTCGCGTCGAAGCCCTCGACGACCACCTTGTACTTGGCGGGCGTCAGCTCGTCGATCGTCAGCGTGCCGGACGAGCCGTTGGCCGGGCAGTCGGCCGAGACCGTGTTCTCGAGGGTCGTGCCGCGGTAGGCCCGCGCCTCGATCCGGGTCAAGTGCAGGCTGCCGCAGGTCGCGACGGGGCCCAGGGTCCACTTGACGTCGATGGCGCCCGGCGCGGCCGGGGCGTCGTCCCCGCAGCCAAGGGCCGGCAGCAGGGTGAGGGCGAACAACACGTAGGCGACGTGCTTCATCGTCGATGGCTCCAGTCGGTCGGGAGGTGCGGTGGGACGTTGTGCTCGATGGCGCGGTAGGAGCAAGGAATTTCAAGGGTTTTTTTGCGCCGCAGCGCCGCTGGGGACAGACTATCCCGAACCATGCGGTGCCGAGTCAACCAGAGCCGGCCGCGCGCGCTGGGCGTCAGTACGCGCGGGCTGGCGATCGTATTCACGCTGCTCGGCCTCGGTTGCGCCGGACGGCCGGTGGCGCCGCAGCCGTGGTACGACTTCGACACCGTCTACATGAACGACGGCGTGGGTGGCCACGCGGTGTGGAAGCGGCGGGACAAGGCGGCCGTCGCGCGGGCCACGAAGGCCCGCGAGCGCGCCTGGACCCGGGCCGAAGCCGCCGAGGCCCGCGCGGTGGCCAAGGCGCGGCCGGCGGCCAGGCGCCCGACCGCCCGGCCCAAGCAGGTCGCCCAGGCCAAGCCGGCCCCGCGGCCCAAGGCGAGACCCACGGCGAAGGCCAAGCCCGCCGCCAAGCCGCTCCCGGCGCGGATCGCCAAGGCCCCCTCCAAGCCCAAGCCCGCTAAGCCGGATCCGCGGCCGGCCCCGGTGCTCGGCGACGGCTCGGTCGCCGGCGAGCTGCTCGCGGCCGCCAAGCGCCTGCGGGGCATCACCGACGACTTCACGCGCCGGCCCTTCCTCCTGCACCTGCTGACCGTCGCCGCCGTCGATCTCGACGTCTCGGCGACACCCGACCGCTTCGTCGCCGAGGCCTGGCGCGTCCTCGACGCTCGGGGGCGCACGTTCTCGAGCCGCACCGGCCGCCGGCCAGAGCCCGGGGACCTGGCCTTCTTCCACCACCTGGTCGACGCGGACGGCGACGGATTGGCCAACGATCCGTTCACCGGCGTCGCCGTGATCGAGCGCATCAAGCCCGACGGCGTGATCCTGTGCATCGGCGAGGTGCACGGCAAGGTGCGCCGCTTCGCCATGGATCCCGATCGGCCCGGCGTCCGCCGCGACGAGGGCAGCCGGGCGGCCGTGAACACGCCGCTGCGCCCGCGCCGCCTCGCGGAAGGGCCCGACGTCCCCTATCTGGCCGGTGGCCTGCTCGCCGGTTACGCGCGCCCCTGAGCATGGCCCGTCCTGCGCGCCGGAACCCGCCGAGCATGTTGCCGTTCCGGACTTTCGGCCTGACGCCCGCTTGCGTTATGGTCGCCGCCACGGGGGCCCGGGGTTCATGAGCACGGACGGCAACATCGTAGGCTTCGCCCACGCCTTCCTGAGATCGCTCGTCGGGGCGACCCAGGACGGCTTCACGCCGGCCGTGACCCAGTCGCTGCAGGAGGCGTGGACCCACTTCGGCATCGTGTCCGAGGGCCGCTTCGCCGTCGACGTCCGGCACGTCCCGGCCCGCGGCGCGACCTTCTTCGTGCAGCGCCTGGGCGAGCGGCCGATCGAGCTCGGGCCGACCCTGCCGCCGGCCAACCGCGAGTGGCTCAGCGGGCTCATCCAGCAGATCTTCACGCGCGTCGGCGCCCAGCAGATCTCCCTGCTGCCCGGCCTGACCTTCGAGGATCTGTCGACGGCCAGCGTCGCGCTCCTCGCCGGCGGCGAGCACCCGCAGCACCGCGTCGCGCAGCGCCACGTGAACCACATCGTCTGCCTGGGCGCCGCGCCGTCTCTGGCGATCCCCCCGCAGCTGCCCCGCGTCGTGGCCGAGAGCATCGACATGCTCCACATGGTCCTGACGGGCATCGAGCGCTTCGGGCCCGGGCCGAAGCTGAAGGTCACCCAGTTCCTGCAGCCGATCGCGCAGTACCTCGTGCATCGCTGCGAGAACCCGGCCGGCGTCGGCGCCTTCCTCGCCTCGCTGGAGCTGCCCGCCCACAGCATGGCGCCGCGGTTCCGCGCGGCCCTGCTCAAGATGCTCATCGAGGCCGTCCCCGACGCGATGGTGCAGCGCCTGTCCGAGGGGTGCGACCGCATCGTCGCCATGGTGGGCGGCCCGCAGGCCATCGGCCAGCAGGTCGACCCGCAGGGCGTCTCCATCGCCGGCTACCACACCCTGGGCCAGGCGCTGCGGCCTCGCCTCAGCAGCGTCAAGGCGGCCGCCCCGACCGGTCCGGCGGGCGCCAGCGTCGGTCCGCCGCCCCGCCCGCCGACCATCCCGACGCCCTCGGCGCCACCGCCCGTCCCGCCGCCGGTCGTCCCCGCGGCGCCCGTCGCCGACGTGTGGGGCTACGATCAAGAGCTCGGCGGACCCAGCGCCGCCGCCCCGGTCTCCGGCTACGGCATGGAGGCCCCCGTCGCGGCCCGTCCGGCCCCGCAGGGCGACTCGGGCCTCATCCGCACGGCGGCGCGTCCGGCCGCCGCCAACCCGGGGTCGGGCGTGCACCGCATGCCGGCCGCCGACCAGTCGGGCCTGCTCCGTCCAGGCGGTCGTCCCGGCTCCGAGTCCCACGTGGGCCCCCTGCCGTCGGACCAGTCGGGCGTGCTCGATCCCAGCGGCGCGGCCCCGATCGCGCGGCCCCGCCGGCTCGACCCGCGCGTCGACGGCTGGGTCGGCTCGTACCAGACGCTCGGGCCGCGCCTGATGGAGCGCGCGCAGGACGTCCAGGACGCCGGCAAGTACGAGGGCGCCATCAAGATCCTGGCCAACGTCGCCGGCTACTTCCTCGACCAGGGGCAGTGGACGGACGCGCTGCCGATCGTGCGCCTGCTCAAGGTGCAGGAGCAGCAGGCCCTGCGCTGGCCCGAGGAGCAGAAGCGGGCGCTGGCGGCCGCGCTCTCGTTGGTGCTGCCGGCGGACGGGGCCGACGTGATGGTCCACGCGCTCCTCGTGGCCGACGTGCGCGAGCGGGCGGCGGTCTACGATCTGGTCGCCTTCTACGGGCACCTGGCCGTCCCGGCGCTGCTCGAGGCGATGCTGAGCCGCCGCCTCAACCCGTCGACGCGCAAGGAGGTCGTCGCGCTGATCGAGGCCGCCGGGCCAGCGGCCGGCCCGGCCATCATCGACGCCATCCAGCGCTGCGGCCGGCAGTGGAACCGGGCGACGCCCCTGGTCAGCCTGCTCGGCGCCGTCGGCTACCGGGCCGGGCAGCGCGCGGTGGGCGATCTGCTGCGCCACGCGCAGCCCAAGGTGCGCGAGGAGGCCCTGCTCAGCGCCTACAAGATGATGGAGGGCGGGGCACACCGCTACCTCATCGACGCGCTCGAGGACCCCGACATCGGGGTGGTGCAACGATCCGTGGCGCTCCTGGCGGCGGCCAACAGCCGCGACGCCAGCTACACCAGCCTGCTGCACGAGCTGGTCTCGAACCCCTCGCCGGCGGACGCGCGCGAGGAGGGGCTCATCATCACGGCCATCTACGCGCTCAAGGATCTCGGCAACATCGAGCTGTACGAGGGCATGGACGCCGAGACGGCGCTCACCGAGGCGCTGCGCGACGGGGGCAAGAGCGGCTTCCTCAGCCTGGTCAAGGGCGGCCGCGGGCAGCGCTCGCTCGCGATCCAGACCGCGCTGTGCGACACGCTGGCGGCCGTTGGCTCCGACCGCGCGCGATCGACCCTGCAGGCGGTCGGCAAGGACGCGCCGCTCGCCCTGCGCGAGGCGGCCGAGGGCGCGCTCCGGTCCCTGGCGGCGCGGTTCCCGAGCCCAGCGTAACCTGGCCGCCGGGGCCGGGATTGGCACGACCGGCGACAAACGATAGAGTCTGGCCTCCGCGGTCTCCCCGAACGGTTTGGAGGGCGAGTGTCGAGTCGCGATCAGCAGGAGCTGCTGGGCGAGATCTGGTGCGAGCGGTACCAGATCCTCGAGTACATCGGTCGCGGCGGCATGGGCAACGTCTTCAAGGCGCGCCAGCTCCAGATCGACCGCGAGGTCGCGCTGAAGGTCATCCATCGCCACCTGTGCATGGACGACAAGCAGGTGCAGCGCTTCGACCAGGAGGCGCGCAACTCGTCGCGGCTGAGCCACCCGAACAGCATCCGCGTGTTCGACTACGGCAAGTCGGGCGACGGGCGCCTGTTCATGTCGATGGAGCTGCTGCGCGGGCTGACGCTGGCCGATCTGCTGGCCGAGCACGGCACGCTGCCGCCCGAGCGCGTGGTCCACATCACGCGCCAGATCTTGAAGTCGCTCGCCGAGGCGCACCAGCTGGGGCTGGTCCACCGCGATCTCAAGCCCGAGAACATCTTCATCTGCGACATCTACGGCGAGGCCGACTTCGTCAAGGTGCTCGACTTCGGCATCGCCAAGGCCATCGGCTTCGACCAGGAGCGCGAGAACCTCACCCAGACGGGCTTCATCTGCGGCACGCCGCGCTACATCTCGCCCGAGCAGGCCCTCGGCCAGCCGGTCGACGCCCGCGCCGACCTCTACGCCGTCGGCGTGCTGCTGTACGAGATGCTGGCGGGCCGCCCGCCGTTCCTCGGCGACAGCCCCATCACCATCGTGATGAAGCACGTCTACGACGACCCGCCGCCGCTCGTCGGGCTCGAGCGCTTCGGCAACATCGGCCGCCGCCTGACGCGCCTGACCGAGGCCCTGCTGCAGAAGAGCCCGGCGCGCCGCCCCGCCTCGAGCGAGAAGTGCATCGCCTTCCTCGACGAGCGCATCGAGGACGAGGAGCTCCTGGCCCGGCCGCGCCCGCCCGGGCCGCCTCCGGGCGCCACGACGGCGCCCATCACCCCGCCGCCGGGCATCACCGCGCAGCCTCCGCCGCCGCGACGGCCCACCGGATCGCTGCCCTCGTTCGACGAGGCCGCGCGCCTGGCCGGCCATGCGTCCGCGACGCCGGCCCCGCCGCAGCGCCCCGCGCCGCCGGCCTCCGCGGGGGCCCTCGAGACCCGCATGATGGCCGGTGGCCTGCGCCCGCCGTCCGGCCCCGCCCCCGCCGCCGTGCCCGGCGAAGGCCAGATGACGGCGATGATCCCGTCGATCTCGTCCGGGGCGCCGCTGCCGCCGATCGCCGGGGCCCCGGGCGACGCGCAGATGACCGCCGTGATGCCCTCGGTCGCGCCCGCGACGGGGCGGCCGCTGTCGCTGTCCGTCCCGCCCATCTCCGGCCCGACGGCCAGCAAGGCCCCCGAGCCGGCCCTCGCCGAGCCCGAGCCGACGCGACTGGGCGTCAGCGCCTTCGCCGAGCTCGAGGCGCTCGATCCCGACGACGCCGGCCAGAACACGGCCTTGTTCCAGCGCCCCGAGGCGCTGGCTGGTGCGGTCAACGACGCCAGCGGCCTGGACGCCGCCACGCGCCGCATGACCCACGACGAGGTCGCCGTCGCGATGGAGGAGCTGCGGCGCCGCAACCCGCAGGCGCTCGAGGAGCCGCCGCCTCCGAAGAAGAAGACCCCGACCCGCAGCGGCCTCGTCCGCGTCGAGCGCAACGACACGGGCCTGACCGATCGGGTGCCCCCGCCACGCGCGCCGACCGGGCTGGTGCGCCGCGCGCCCAGCCAGATCATCCAGGCCGTCGAGCCGCCGGGCGCCACGTCGCGCTGGCCGCTCTACGTCTCCATCGGCGCCATCGTGGTCCTCTTGGCGTCGGGCGCCACCTGGCTGCTGGCCGGCGACCGCGCGGCGGACGCCCCCGACGGCCCCGCGCCCGCGCAGGCGTCGAGCGTGGCCGTCGATCGGCAGGCCGCGCCTCCGTCGACCGCCGAAGCGGCCCAGGCGCCGCCGTCGACGCCGCCACCGGCCGAGCCCGCCGCGCCCGAGGCGCCTGCGCCGGAGCCGGCCACCGCCATCGTCGCGGCCGCGACGCCCGAGCCTCCGACCTCGGCCGGGCGCCACCTGGGCGCCGCGCTGGGCAGCGTGACCGTGCCGACGCCCGCCGCCGAGGCGCCGCTCGAGCTGCCGCCCGACGAGCCGCCCGCCGCCGACGAGCCCGCCAAGGCCGACGAGCCCGCCAAGGCCGACGAGCCGACGCCGGACGACCCGCGGCCCGCCGAGGCCGAGCCGGCGATCGATACGCCCGCCGAGGCCCCGACCAAGGCCGAGCCTGCGGCCGACAAGCCCAAGCCCAGGCCCAAGCCCAAGCCGGCCGACGACTCCAGGTCCAGGCCCAAGCCCAAGCCCAAGCCCAAGCCCTCCTTCGACCCGTTCTGAGGGCGCCGCGCGCCTCCCGACGCGCGACGGCCGACCCTCGCAAGGCGCCATGATCCAGCGTTCTCCCATCGTCGCCCTCGTCCTCGCCGCCGGCCTCGGGGCCCTACCCGCGAGCCCGGCCTGGCTGGTCGCGCCCGCCTTCGCACAGCAGGATCCGCAGCGCGCCAAGGCCCTGTTCGCCGAGGCCAAGGATCTCCACGAGGCCGGCAAGACGCGCGAGGCGCTCGGCAAGCTCAAAGAGGCCTACGAGGCCTTCCCCGCCGACGGCATCCTGGTCTCCATCGCCAACCGCCACCTCGATCTCGGCGAGCCCGAGGAGGCCGCCGAGATCCTGAGCCGCATCGAGACGCGCGACCCCAACCTGCGCAAGCAGGTCAAGCGCCTGCAGGAGGACGTCGAGGCCAAGCTGGCCGAGCCGGTCACCGTGCGCATCTCGGCCGACGCCGCGCTCGCCAAGGTCTCGGTCGACGGGCAGCCCGCCCGCGAGCTGCCGACGACGCTGCAGCTGCCGCGCGGCAACCACCGCTTCCTGTTCACCGCGCCCGGGCGGGACGACGTGGTCGTCACCCGCGAGCTGCGCGGCACGTCCGAGGTCACCATCGAAGGGTCGATGCCGGCGCCCAACGGCCGCTTCCAGGTCAACGTCACGCCCGCCGGGCCGCTGGGCGACCTGCGCGTCTTCGTCGGCAAGCGCCAGGTGTCCCTGAAGGAGACCGAGCGCTCGGCGCCCCTGTCCGAGCCGCGCGAGCTGCCGGCCGGCCGCTACGAGATCCGCTGCCTGCGCGGTGTGGACGACTTCGCGTCGACCGTCATCGAGGTGCAGCCCGGCGAGGTCGCCGTCGCCACCTGCGCCTTCACCCCGCCGGTCGTCGAGAGCGACAACCAGACCTGGGGCTGGGTCTCCGCCGGCGCCGGCGCTCTGGCCCTGGCCGGCGGCATCGCCTTCCTCGCGGCGTATGTCGACGAGACCGAGCGCTTCCCCGAGCCGCGCTACCGCATCGAGTCGACCAAGCCGCTCGCCTCGGGCCTGCTCTTCGCCGGCGCGGTCGGCTTCGGCGCGGCCTCCTACCTGTTCTTCACCGACTTCGAGCTGCTCGAGCCGTCCGAAGAGTGACGCGCCCCCGGGCGCGCCCTCCGACCCGCGAGCCCACCCACATGCTCCTGCGCTACTACCGCCGCATCCTGGACGACTGCGAGCCGTACCTCGTGGCCCGCCCGCCGGTGCTCGAGGCGATGGGCCGCGCCCCGCTGGGCATCGAGATCCCCGCCGCCAACTGCTTCGACCCGCAGAAGGTGGGCAGCGGGCCCTTCCTGAACCTGGTCAAGACGCTCGACGAGCAGACGTACGGCCCGCTGGGCCTGTCCATGCCTTCCTGGGTCTTCTACGACTGCGCCATCATGCCGGGCGCCGTCTTCGGCTTCGCGCGCCGCGCGAGCGCCCTCGAGCCGTGGGTTCACCGCTCGCTCGCCGTCCCGCCGGGCTACGACGGCCTGGTCCCCATGTCGCTCTTCATCGCCATCCCGCTGCCCGACCGCACCACCTGGCTCGTCTACTCGCTGTGCAGCATCAACCAGGTCGCCGCCGGCGCCGCCCCCGAGGGCCTGTGGCGCCTGACGCTCGCCCTCGGCACCGACGCCCTGGGCATGCGCGAGCTGGTCGGCACCTCGCGCTGGCGCTCGCCCCGCCTGGGCCTGTACGCCGGCCTCGGCCCGCTGGATCTGATGACCGCCTGGACGCCCGCCCACGACATCCCGGCCACCACCACCTTCCGCGTGGTCACCGACGCCAGCGCCCGCGACCGCCTCCTGCGCGGCGACGCCGTCGGCCCCGAGGGCATCCACCGCTACCTGGACGCCGACGACTTCGGCGCCATGCGCGCCCTGCAGGACGAGCTCGAGCAGGGCCTGCGCTGGGCGGTCGTCGGCCCGGCCGAGATCCGCGGCGCCGAGACCCGCGTCCCGCTCCAGCTCCGCGACGCCCCCGCCGATCACCCGGTCGACGACGGCGTCGGCTTCACCCGGCGGTTCCAGGGATGACGCTGCGCACCTCCAACGACGCCATCCTCACCGACTACCAGCCCTTCGTGGTCGGCCTCGAGCGCAACCTCCCCTACCTCGACCCGGCCCCCTTCGGGCTCGAGACCCGCTGGTTCATCGACCCGACCCGCCGCGCCTCGGGCACCTTCCTCGATCTCCTGCAGCGCCTGGACGCCCTGACCTTCGGCCCCGAGGGGATGCCGATGGACAAGTGGGTGTTCTACGACTGCGCCGAGCTGCCGGGCTTCATCTACGGCTTCGCCACGCCCGCCGCCGACCTCACGGCCGACGAGCGCGCCGTCTTCGGCGTGCCGGCCGGCTACGACGGCCCGGTCCCCTTCTCGATGTACATCGCCATCCCGATGCACGAGGACGGCGCCTGGTTCGGCCACAACCTGGCCAGCCTCAACCGCACCTTCCCCGAGCGGCGCCTGGACTACCTGGGCACCATCACCAAGGCCATCGCCTTCAAGGCCTACAAGATCCGCCGCTTCTACGGCGCGACCCAGTGGCAGTCCAAGGCCTTGTACATCCACACCAAGTTCGGGCCGCTGGATCTCTCGACGACCTACACGCCGGCCCACAGCCTGCCCGAGACGCTGACCTACGGCCTGCAGGTCACCGACGAGCTGCTCCGCGGCGCGGCGGGCGACCCGGCCCACAAGCTGCCCCGGGTCGAGCCCAACCTGCACCTCGACGCGACCGACGTCGAGGGCATGAAGCGACTGCAGGCCGACATCGAGGCGGGCGCCCGCCTGCAGCTGGTCGGCCCGCCCTCGCTGCGCGGCAAGAGCGTCCTGCACCCGCTCCGGCGCCTGTCGTAGCCGCGACCCGACAGGCGCCCGGGCGTCGCCTCAGGCCGCCTCGTGCCCCATCAGGCGGATCATGACGGCCTTCTGGATGTGCAGGCGGTTCTCGGCCTGGTCGTAGATGATCGACCGGGGCCCGTCGCACACGTCCGCCGAGACCTCCTCGCCGCGGTGGGCGGGCAGGCAGTGCATGAACACGGCGGCGCGGTCGGCGCGGTCCATCAGGGCCTCGGTCACCTCGAAGCCCTGGAAGTCGGCGACGCGCTTGACCTGCTCGTCCTCCTGGCCCATCGACGCCCACACGTCCGTGTACACGACGTGCGCGCCCGCGACGGCCTCCTCGGGGCTGGTCGTCTCGATGATGCGCGTGCCGGCGGCCTGCGCGTCGGCCTCGCCCAGCGCGACTACGTCGCGGTCCATCCAGTAGCCCTCGGGCGAGGCGCAGGCGAAGTCCATGCCGGCCTTGGCGCAGGCGAACATCAGCGAGTGCGCCATGTTGTTGCCGTCGCCGACGTAGGCCAGCTTGAGCCCCTCGGTCTTGCCGAAGACCTCGTGCACCGTCATGACGTCGCACAGCGCCTGGCACGGGTGCAGCAGATCCGTCAGGCCGTTGATGACAGGCACCGTGCCGTAGTTGGCCAGATCGATGACGTCCTGGTGCGCGTAGGTGCGCGCCATGATGCCGTCGACGTAGCGGCTGAGGACCTTGGCCGTGTCGCTGATGGGCTCGCCGCGGCCCAGCTGGATGTCGCGCGCGCTGAGGAACATGCCCATGCCGCCCAGCTGGTGGATGCCGACCTCGAAGCTGACGCGGGTGCGCGTCGAGGACTTCTGGAAGATCATCGCCAGCGACTTGCCTCGACAGGCGTCGCGGTACTGGGCCGGCGACGCCTTGACGGCGCGGCCGAGGTCGATGAGGTCCGCGACCTGGGCCGCGGAGAGATCGTGGATCGAGATGAGGTGCTTCATTCCCAAGCCTCTTCGGGGTCGTCCGGGCGGTCGGGGTCGGGGAACAGGTTGAGCTGGCGCCGCACGGCGCGCCCCTCCGGGTCGCGGGTCACGCGGGTGCCGGCGCGGTCGGCGAGCGCCGCCACCAGGCGCTCGGGGCTGGTGATGATGACGGCCGCGCCGCCGTCGTCGATGAAGTCGAGGGCGGCCTCGATCTTGGGGCCCATGCTGCCGGGCGGGAAGTGCCCCGCGGCGTGCAGCTCGCGCAGCTCGCTGGCCGAGACCTGCTCGAGCACGCGCTGACCCGGCTGGCCGAAGGACACGTAGACGTTGTCGACGGCCGTGATCAGGACCAACAGATCGGCGCCCAGGTGCGCGCCGAGCAAGGCCGACGTGCGGTCCTTGTCGACCACGGCCTCGAGGCCGACGTAGCCGCCGCGCCCGTCCACCGCCGTCGCCACGCCGCCGCCGCCGCCCGCGACGACGACCTGCTTGGCGTCGAGGAGCACCTGGACGCTCTCGAGGTCGAAGACGTCGAGCGGCTTGGGGCTGGGCACGACGCGCCGCCAGCCGCGGCCGGCGTCCTCGACCATGTGGACGCCGGTCGTCTTCATCAGCTCGCGCGCGCGCCAGGCCGAGTAGAAGTGCCCGACCGGCTTGGTCGCCTGCTGCCAGGCGGGATCCTCGCGGCTGACCAGGACCTGCGTCAGCAGGCACGCGACGGGCCGCACCAGCCCCGCCGCCTTCATGACGTTGCGCAGCTCGTTGGTGAGCAGGTAGCCCATCGAGCCCTGCGTCGCGGCCACGCACACGTCGAGCGGCTGCGGCGGCACCTTGGTCGAGGCCTCCTCGTTGCGCAGCAGCTCGCGGCCGACCTGCGGGCCGTTGCCGTGCACGACCAGCACGCGGTAACCCTCGCGCAGCAGCTCGACGATGGCGCGCGCCACCTTGCGCGCGGCCCGCACCTGCTCGCGGTGGGTGCCCACCTCGTCTTTTTTGAGCAGGGCGTTGCCGCCGATCGCGAGGACGGCGAGGCGCGCGGGCGGGTTGGTCTCGGTGAGGTCGTCCATGTCGCCGCGAGCGATAGCACAGGGCCCGATCGGCTGCCAGTGCTCGACCTTCGCCGCCTCTCGCGACCCTCGCCGCGCCGCGAGGGACGCGGACGATCTTGACGCAGGCCGGCCATTGCGTTGCTCTTAGCGCGCCGCGCGCCACGTCGGCCCGCGCCGCGTCCCCGGAGCCTCCCCGCGATGCCGTTGAGAGCCACCCTGGCCACCCTGGCCCTCGCCGCCCTGCTGGGCGCCTGCTACTCGCCCGTCGCGCAGGTCCCCTCGCTGGCGCCCGTCGACACCACGCAGCCGATGGTCCGCTACAAGGCCATCCAGGGCGAGGCCTGCCGCACGCTGCTCCTGCACATGATCCCCATCGGGACCAACAGCGCGCTCGAGGCCATCTGGGACATGAAGCGGCTCGAGGGCGTCGACGGCTACGTCGAGGTCACGGTCGAGGAGCACACCCTCTTCTGGCTGCTCGGCACGACCCTGTGCACCCAGGTGACCGCCTACCCCTTCACCTACGGCGTCGAGCCCAAGCCCCTGTCGCTGCGCGGCGAGGTGCCGGCCCCCGACTACGGCGTCGGCGCGCGCCCCGCCGCCGCGCCGGCCCCTCCAAACCCCGCGCCCGCGCCCGCGCCCGCGCCCCGGCCGGTCGTCACGGCCGCACCGGACCGCGACGGCGCCCCCGCGCGCGACCGCTGCGAGTTCGAGTGCAAGCGCTTCGGCCAGCTCGCCGGCTCGACCCAGCTCATCCAGCAGGTCGTCGCCGACCGCTGCCTCGAGCGCTGCACCGCGGGCGACGCGACCTACTTCCGCTGCGTGACCCAGGCCCGCTCGGCGGCGGACGTCAAGGAGTGCAATGCGGCGCCCGCGCCTTGATCGACGCGCCCTGGCCGCCCTCGTGCTGTTGACCGCGGCGCCGGCCTGTCGCGAGACCTCCGACACGGTGACCGCGGCCGACGAGCAGATGGCCGAGCTGGTCCCCGAGCACATGCGCCACCTGCCGACGACCGCCTCGGACGACGAGCGCTGGGCGCGCGCGCAGGCGGTCAGCGAGGCCCACGCCAAGGGCCTCGCGCCGCGGCCCGGCCGCGCCTTTCCCGAGGACAGCCCCGAGGCGCGGCTCCTGACGGCCATCGAGCACCGCCTCGCCTGCCGCGACGACGCCTGCGCCAGCGAGGCGCTCGGGCGCATCCGCGCGGCCGCCGACCGCCTGCTCCCGGCGCTGTCGGCGCTGCTCGAGGAGCAGCCCGACGCCGTGCTCATCGAGGCCATCCGCCTGGCGGGCCTGTTCGCGCGCAAGGACACGGTCGCGGCCCTCGGGCAGCTCGCGATCGGTGGCTCGCGCCCGGTTCGGGCCGAGGCGGTCTGGGCGCTCGGCGAGGTCCGTGACCCGGCCGGCGCGCGGCCGCTGGTCCGCGTGGCGCTCTCGCGGCCCGAGCCCGGCCTGCGGCCCCCCCTCTGCCGCGCCCTGGGGCGGATTGGCGCCGCCGAGGGCGTCCAGGGCCTCGCCGCGCTCATCGGCGACGCCGATCCCCTGCTGCGGCGGGACTGCGTCGACGCCCTGGGCGACATCGCCGCCCGCGAAGCGGTGGACCAGCTGAGCGTGCTGGCGATGGAGCACGGCGACGCGGCCACCCGCGAGGCGGCGGTCACCGCGCTGCGGCGCAACCGGGCGCCCGAGGCCGCGGCCGCGCTGAAGCGGCTGGCGCGGAGCGGGCCGGCCGACGTGCGGAAGCTGGCGGGTCGCCCGCGCTGAACGAGGTCGCAGGGCGCCGACGGCCGACGCCGGGTTGACACCACCCGGGCGGGCTGTCAGCGTCTTCGGCTCCCCTGTTCGATCGCCGTCTGCCCTCGAGGTGGCCCATGCGAAGCGCGCGCGCCCTCGCTCTCGGTCTGGTCCTGGCGACCGGCCCCTTCGGCCTCTCGGCCTCGCCGCCGGTCCACGCGACCGAGGGGCCGGCCAGGCCCGCGCATCTGCCGCGGCCCGAGCCGCGCGGCCACCGCGACCTGCTGACGCAGCGGCCCGCCCAGCTGCCGCCGCACGTGCTGCAGCGCGCGCCGGCGCCCCAGGCCGCGCAGGGGGCCGGCCCCATCGTGCAGCGAGAGGTCTGGGGGTACCTGCCGTACTGGGAGATGGACTACACCTTCCCGCGCTGGGATCTCCTGACGGTCCTGGCCTGGTTCGCGGCGGACATCGACAGCGCCGGCAACATCGTCGACTACAACGGCTGGGGGGGCACGGCGACCCAGGACCTCGTCGACGAGGGCCACGCCAACGGCGTCAAGGTCATCGTCACGGTGACCAACTTCAGCAGCAGCTCCATCGGCACGCTCGTCAACAGCGCCAGCAACCGGGCCAAGGCCATCGAGTCGTGCCTGGCGCTGATGGCCACCCACGGCGCCGACGGCATCAACATCGACTTCGAGTTCGTCCCGTCGAGCGGCAAGGCCGGCTTCGTGACCTTCATGAAGGATCTGAAGCTGGCCGTGGCCGAGGCGCAGCCCAACGGGTGGGACGGCCACGTCAGCCTGGCCGGGCCCTCCATCGACTGGAACGGCGCGTACGACTACGACGAGCTGCTCATCCACACCGACGGCATCATGGTGATGGCGTACGGGTACCACTGGAAGGGCGGCACGCCGGGCCCGCTGTCGCCGCTGTTCACGGGCGACCTGTGGAAGAGCAAGTCCATCGCCTGGACCATCGACGACTACCTGACCTGGGGCGGCGTCGACAACCGCCACAAGGTCATCATCGGCCTGCCGTTCTACGGCAACGAGTGGCCCGTCGTCAGCGCGACCGTCCCGGCGACCAAGACCGCCGACGGGATCTCGATCTTCTTCAACAAGGCCATGCCCGAGGCGCTCGAGCAGGGGCGGCAGTGGGACGACGTCTCGAAGACGCCGTACTACCACGTCACGCGCAACGGCAAGTTGAAGCAGGTCTGGTACGACGACGAGGAGAGCCTGACCCACAAGGTGGCCTACGTCGACCAGATGGACATGGGCGGCATCGGGATCTGGGCGCTGGGCTACGACGCGCCCTTTCCGGACCTGTGGACGGCCATCGAGTCGGTGCTGGGCCCGGACGAGCCGCCGGTCGTCGCGGACGAGGGGCCGGGCGAGGACGATCTGGGCCCGGTCGTGCCCGACGAGGGCGGCGGCGAGGCGGAGGTGGTCGAGCCCGGCCCGGTGGTCGAGCCCGGCCCGGTGGTCGAGGACGAGCCCGACGCGGGCGGCGGCGAGCCGGACGTGACGGCGCCCCCCGCCGACGCGACCTGGGCCGACGTCGCCGCGCCCGACGCCCCGGGCGACAGCAAGGCGCCGCAGGTGGGGCCCGTCGAGCGCTGGTCGCACGCGAACTTCGCTCAGAACGACGGCGGATGCGCGGGCGGCTCGGCCCGCGGCGGCCTGCTGTTCGGCGCGCTGGCGCTCGTGGCCTGGGGTTGGCGGCGGCGGGCCGCGCGCGGCGCCTGACGCGACGTGCGAAAAGACCACGCCGGCCACCCCGCGGGGGGATGACCGGCGTGGGAGCGGCCGCCGCGGCGCCGGTCAGAACGTCGCGGAGACCACGACCTGCGGCTTGCCCTTGCCCTTGCCCTTGCCCTTGCCCTTGCCGCGCGGCTTGGCTTCCACGGGCGGCACGGGCATCGGCGCGACGACCACCGGGCGCGGCGCCGGCGGGCTGAAGACCGCGGCCGTGGTGCGGTCCGGGGCGATGCGGACGCGCTGGTGCAGGTCGCGGCGCGCCCGGCCGTCGGCGGTCAGCAGGAAGTCGCCGGCCGGCAGGTCGCGGAAGAGCGCGGTCTGACCGGGGCGCAGGCTGCCGAGCTTGCGGCCGTCCAGCTCGATCCGCATCCGCTGCGCCGTGGCGTTGGTCACGCGGAGGTCGCCGGTCGGCAGGTAGGCCGGGGCGAAGCGGCCCTTGCCGCCGGGCGCGAGGCGGACGGCGTCGGCGGCGAGCACGCGGCCCTTGGCGCGCAGCGAGACCTCGTGGCGGCCCGGGGTCTGCTGGGCGATGAGGAGGCTCTGACCCGGGGCCACCGACGCGACGCGGCGGCCGTCGATCCAGACGTTGGCGCGGCGCGGGAAGGGGTTGGTCACGAGCAGCTCGGCGAGCCAGGGCGCCAGGCGGACCTGGGTCGCGCCGCCGGGGCGGACCGTGAAGGTCTCGCGCACGGGGGCCGCTTCGCGGGCGTGCGGGCCGGCGGGGAAGGCCACCAGGGTGTGCTCGCCCGCGAGCAGCTGATCGGTCTCGAGGCGCGCGCCGGGGCGGACCAGGCCGAGGTCGTGGCCGTCGAGGCGCACGCGCATGGGGACGCCGCTCTGGTTGTCGATGCGGGCGCGGCCGGTCATCGGCGCGACGCGGAGGGAGGCGCGGCCGCGCGGCGGGACCGCGACCGACTCGCTGACCGCCGGCAGGCCGGGGCTGGTGACCGTGACCAGCCGGACGCCGTTCGGGACGCCGCCCAGGGTGCGGGTGCCGCGCGGGCCGATGGCGCCGGCCGGCTCGCCGTCGATGCTCAGGTGGATGGCCTGCGCCCGGTCGTTGACGACCTGCAGCTCGCCGTCGAGCGAGGCGCTGTGGCCATGACCGGCGAAGGCCAGGCCGGGGACCAGCAGGAGGGTCGCCGCCAGGGCGACCGAGAGCGCGCGCGTCGTCCGACGCATCTTCGAGGGGCGGGGCTGCATGGGGGACCTCCTTGGGGTCTCGAGGATACGTGTGTTGTGACGCGGTATCGGTTCGGCTATTCAGTCGTCTTCATTGCGGATTTGTGTATGTGCGATGCGGCAGAAACGCCGAAGCCCCGCACGAGGCGGGGCTTCGGGAGAGGGAGAGGGGAGGGTGAGGGTCAGCGGGTGGCGCTGCCCCGGGAGAGGCGGCCGCGCTTGCTGGGGATGGGCTCGAGGGGGTTGCGGATGCCGCCGGAGCGGTTCAGGGCCTGGCCCCGCACCTCGATGCGGGTGCCGTTCCCGTCGGCCTGGACGTTGGCCACGATGACCTCGCCGTCCTTCTCGAAGGAGAAGTTGTACGAGCCGTCCGCGGCCATGCGGGCCCAGCCGACCACCTCGTAGCCGTTGTCGAGGCGGCGGGCCTCGACGAAGGCCTTGCGGAGCTCGGCGACGACCTTGGTGTCGGCCGTGCGGGCGAAGAGCACGAGGTCGCGGCGGCCGCGGTCGGTCAGGACGACGCGCTCGTTGGCGACGTCGATCTTCAGCCCGTCGATGGCGCCACGGATCTCGGTCTGGCGCGCGGGGATGTTCGGCGGCGCGGCGAGGGCGGAGCCGCCGACGGCCAGAGTCAGCGCGAAGACCAGCGAACGCAGGATGCGGCGAGTGCTCATGCTCATGGGGGTATCCTCCGAAGGGGACGTCGTCACAGGGGCGGACCGTAGGCCCAGGGGGCCGGGGCGGTCCGGGCGGTTTGCCAGGGTCGCGCCAGGTGAGTGTCCCAACGCGGCGGGTCAGACGGGGCGGCGCGAGCGACATTCAATCGGCGACGCGACGTTGCGCCGCGGCTGGCCAACGTGCCAGAGATTCCAACCGGTTATCGCCTCCGGCTGCCTCCCGACCAGTTGACGAGAGCGCACGATAGGGGTAGGGCAGGAGGCGGACGGCTCGTCGCCCACACCCTCCGGGAGGACCCTCATGAGAGCGCTTTGGCACCTTCTCCCCGCGTCGGCCCTGGCTCTGGGCCTGGTCGGCTGCTTCGAGCAGGAGCAGGACACCTGCGAGTACTGGAGCGGCAAGCTCACGAGCGCCAGCCAGATCGACAAGGCGCTGTCCAAGGTGGACGAGCTGCAGTGCAAGGAGGCGGTGCCCACCCTCGAGAAGCTGTTCAACGAGGGGCAGTACCAGGAGCGCATCCTCCGCATCGTCAAGTCCATCGGTGACCAGAAGGCCGCGGCCCCGATCCTGAAGAAGGCGCTGACGATCCGCGACACCAGCAAGCTCGCTGCGTCGATCGTCTCCGACTGGAAGCTGGCCGAGGCCAAGCCCGAGCTCGAGCAGATCCTGACGGGCACGGCGATGCCGAAGTTCCGCGAAGAGGCGCTCAAGGCGCTCCTCACCTTCGAGAAGCCCGAGAACATCGAGGACCTGCTGATCCAGCTGGCGGGCGACGACCCGAACATGCAGGGCATCCTGGTCAACAAGCTCGCGGTCGAGAAGCTCAGCGAGATGAAGAGCGCCAAGGCCGTGCCCGTGCTGGTCAAGGCCGCCTTCATGCGCACCGCGCGCGGCGAGAAGGTCTACCGCTTCGCCCGCGAGGGCCTGGCCGCCTCGGGCGGCGCGGCGACCGAGATGCTCATCAAGACGGTCCTGGGTGAGAACGAGGAGCTCAAGGCGTACGCGCGCGAGAACGGCATCTACGACTGGGAGTGGAACGCCAGCCCCGAGATCGTGCAGCTGCTGACCGACACCATGGACCCGAAGGCGGCCCCGGCGCTGGTCAAGAACATGGCCGCCGACATCGTCGAGCCGACCGGCATCAGCCCGACGGCGCAGGACGCCTGGCGCCAGGCGCAGATCAACCGCCTCAAGACCATCATGCTCGGCATGGGGCACATGCCGCCGGCCCCCGAGGTCATCGAGCCGCTGGTGGCGCTCATCAAGGACCCCAACGCCGACGCGCGCGCCCAGCGCCTGCAGGCCGCCTCGGTGCTGGCCTACATGGGCACGGCCGAGGCGCAGGACCGGCTGCTGACCGTCTACAAGGAAGAGACCGACAACCGGTTCCGCGCGCCGCTGCTCTTCCCGCTCGTCGAGGCCATCGACGCCTCGCGCCTCGCCGCCTTCGACGAGCTGGTCAAGGAGCCGCACGCCCTGGTCAAGGAGACCCTGGACGACGAGCGCGTCAAGGGCTACCTGGCCGCGCTGCGCGAGTGCAAGGACGACACCAGCTGCTGGGTGAAGAAGCTCGACAGCGAGGACAAGTGGCAGGTCATCAAGGCCGCCCTGATGCTCGCCCGCGGCCAGGGCGACGTCGCCGCCGTGCGCCAGGCCCTGCTCGACAAGTTCGGCAAGACCCCGCCGGGCGAGATCGACGTGCGGCGCTTCACGCTGATGGCGCTGACCCGCATCGGCGACGCGGCGACCGGCCAGCAGCTGCTCGAGCTGGGCAAGAACGCCACCGACAAGTACTGGCCGGGCGAGCTGCAGGCCTACGGGGCGTACCTGGCCGCGCGCAAGTAGGCGCCGGGTCGCGACGACACGAGGCGGCGTGCCATGCGGTGCGCCGCCTCTTTCGTTTCGAACCGGCGGGTCGGGGCCCCACGCGGGGGCCCGGGCCTCACTTACAGACGGTGACCTGGGTGCTGCGCGAGCAGGAGAAGTCGTCGCAGTCGGTGAAGCCGTTGCCGTCGTTGTCGATGCCGTCCGAGCAACGGACGTCGTTGCCTTCGCAGACGGTGACGCCCGGGGCCTTCGAGCACGAGAAGTCGCCGCAGTCGATGTGGCCGTTCCAGTCGTTGTCGAGGCCGTCGGAGCAGGTCTCGTCGGTGTTCTCGGGGCCCTGGACCTCGGTGCGGCAGGCGGCCGTGGGGCGGCACGAGAAGTCGGCGCAGTCGGTGTAGCCGTTGCCGTCGTTGTCGAAGCCGTCGGCGCAGCGCTCGGCGGTGTCCTCGGGGCCCCGCTCGCGGCACAGGTAGGCGCCGGCGCAGTCGGGGTCCTCGCAGTCGGTGAGGCCGTCGCGGTCGTTGTCCTCGCCGTCGGTGCAGGCGGCCTCGTCGCCGGCGGCGCAGCCGGGGCACTCGGCCTCGAGGTGCAGCGGGACGGTGTAGATGCGCTCCTCGCAGGCCGCCTGGGGGGCGGAGAGCGCGAGGGCGAGGAGGGCGGCGTGGCGGAGGCGGCGGATCATGAGCGGCTCACGGGCGGAGGGACCTGGCCACCGAGCTTCTTGAGCGCCATGGCGTGCAGGAACCCGCGGAAGTAGCTGAAGGCGCTGGTGAGGCTGAAGACGAGAGAGACCAGGAGCAGGGCGTAGCCCATGGCCCCGAAGTCGACGACCTGGGCCGTGAAGCCGAAGTCGATGCGGTAGGGGTAGTGGAGGATGAGGCCGACGAGGCCGCACAGCTGCAGGGCGGTCTTCCACTTGCCGCCGCTGCTGACGGCGATGGTCAGGCCCTCCTGGCTGGCGATGGAGCGCAGGCCGGTGATGCTGATCTCGCGGGCGAGGACCAGCACGACGAACCAGCCGGGGATGTGGCCGAGCTCGGCCGCGACGACCAGGGTCGCCATGACGATCAGCTTGTCGGCCAGCGGATCGAGCAGCTGCCCGAGCACGCTGACGAGCCCGCGCTTTCTGGCGAGGTAGCCGTCGAGGAAGTCGGTGGCCGCCGCGACGCCGAAGAGCCAGGCCGCGAGGTACGCCGCGAGCGGCGTGTCGAGCAGCATCAGCACCATCACCGGGGGGATGAGCACGATCCGGCCGAGCGTCAGCAGGTTCGGGAGGTTGGTGACCTCCTCGCGGATCGAGCGTCGCAGCTCGGTGACGGGGGGCGGCAGCGGCGGGGTGGCGGACGACATCGCGCGGGACCTTAGCCGAATCGACGGGGGCAAGTCACCTGCCGTGGCGGCCGCTGGGCTTCCCCGTCGGCCCGAGATGTGGCACGACTGCCCGGCACCCACCCCGGACCCCACGCGGAGGACACCATGGCAGCGGACTGGCAGGCGAGCATGAAGGGCAAGGTCGCGCTCATCACGGGCGCGAGCCGCGGCATCGGCAAGGCGATCGCGCTGAAGCTGGCGAGCGAGGGCGTCAAGGTGGTCGTGGCCGCCAAGACGGTCGACCCGCACCCGAAGCTGCCGGGCACGATCCACGACACGGTGCGCGAGTGCGAGGCGCTGGGCGTCGAGGCGCTGGCCGTGCAGATGGACGTGCGCGACGAGGCGCAGGTGGGCGCCGGCGTACAGGCCGCGGTCGACCGCTTCGGGCGGCTGGACATCGCCATCCACAACGCGGGCGCGCTGTGGTGGAAGCCCATCGTCGACACCCCGGTCAAGAAGTTCGATCTGGTCAACGAGGTGAACGCGCGCGCCGCCTACGCGCTGGCGCACTACGCCATCCCGCACATGAAGGCGGCGGGCGGCGGACACTTCGTGGTGATGAGCCCGCCGGTGTCGCTGGACGCGCTGGGCGGCAAGGTCGCCTACCTGATGAGCAAGTTCGGCATGACCATGGTGGCGCAGGGCGTCGCGGCCGAGCACGCGCGCGACAACATCGCGGGCAACGCGCTGTGGCCCGAGACGGCCATCGAGTCGGCGGCCACGGTCAACTTCGGCCTGGGCGGGCCGAGCATGTGGTACAAGGCCGAGCTCGTCGCCGACGCCACCTGGGAGATCGTGCGGCGTCCGCCGACCGAGCGCACGGGCGAGGCGCTGCTGGTGCTCGAGGTGATGCGCGAGGCGGGCGTGACCGACTTCACGCCGTACCGCTGCGACCCGAACAGCGAGCCGCCCATCCTGAACGTCACGCGCCTGCCGCGCGCGGGCGGCAAGGAGACGGCCGGCGGCAAGGTGACCCTCTGACCGGCGGCGGGCGCGCCCTCGCGGGCCGAGGGCGCCCGCGGTTTTCGCTTCGAGCGGCCGGCGATGCTAGCTTGGCGCGTGGCGGACGGCCGGCCGGGTGGCGGGTCGTCGGCCGGGGATCGGCTGGGAGGGAACAGCATGAGGGCTCTCGCCTTCGCGGTGACAGGGGCGACGCTGGCGCTGGCCGGGTGCGCCGATTGGTTCGAGGAGCAGTTCACCAAGCAGCTGCCCGACATCGACGCGAACCTGGGTGACATCACCTTCGATCCGACGGACGGCAAGGGCGTCGGCGAGGCCTGTCAGAAGGACCCGGGCGGCTTCACGGACTGCCGCCTGGGGCTGCGCTGCCTGGACGGCGAGTGCATGGCCGTCGGCGACACGCCCGAGAACCAGCCGTGCATGCTGACCGCCGAGTGCGGCGACGGGCTGCACTGCTCGCTGGTCGGCCTGTGCAAGCCAGGCGGCGAGGGCCCCGTGGGCGCGCCGTGCGCCAGCAGCGCCGAGTGCGAGGCGGGGCTGTTCTGCGCGGCCGTCGGGTTCGCGGGCGTCTGCGCCCAGCCGGGCGCGGGCGACGTCCACGACAGCTGCCAGACGACCGGCGACTGCATGGCCGGGCTGGTGTGCGCGTCGGGCCAGAGCTGCCAGCCGGGCAGCCTCAGCTACCACAACTACAAGCCCTGGCCGGGCGTGGCCTGCCCCGAGCCCACCGGCGCGCCGCGGCCCTACTTCCGCATCCCGCGCGACGACGTCAACGACTTCTTCGCGCTGCCCTTCCCCAACGACGTCCGCGTCAAGGGCGGGCGCCTGCGCCTCGACGGCTTCCCGACGCCCGGCCCCGGCGTCGTCGGCTTCGACGCCGTCGCCCGCATCGTGGACGCCCTCGAGGCCGACCAGAGCGGCTTCTCGACCGTCCCCTCGGTCTTCTTCCGGTTCTCGGCCGCGCTCGACTACAGCAGCATCAAGACCGGCGAGGCCGCGACGCTGCACTTCGTCAACATCGACCCCGACAGCCCGAGCTACGGCGCCAGCGTCCCCGCCTATCGCTGGTGGGCCACCGACGGCCGGGGCAAGTACATCTGCGAGCGCTACCTGGTCGTCCAGGCCGCCTGGGACTACCCGCTGCAGCCCGAGACCACCTACGCGGTCGTCCTGACCCAGGGGCTGCGCACGCCCGACGCCGTCGAGCTCGTCGCGGACAAGGACCTCGAGCTGATGCTCAGCAAGCAGAAGCCGGGCGGCGCCATCGAGGGCTCGGCCTGGGAGGCCTACGCGCCGCTGCGCGCCTGGCTCGACGACGCCGAGGCCCAGGCCAAGGGCAAGAACCTGTCGGCCGACGCGGTCGTCGGCGCCGCCGTCTTCACCACCCAACCCACGCGCCACGTGCTGCCCGCGCTGCGCGACGCCGTCGTGGCCGAGCCCGCGCCGGCCCCGGTCGACCTGACGCTGTGCGACGGCGCCACCGCCAGCCCCTGCGACGACGGCCTGACCGGCGACGCCCACGTCCGCGGCTGCTTCGACGTCTCGCCCGACGTCTACGAGCTGCACATGAAGCTGGACTTCCCGGTCGTGCAGCAGGGCACGCGCCCCTACGCCACGCCGGCCGACGGCGGCGGGCTGGCCCTCGACGGCCAGGGCCAGCCGCAGGTGACGGGCACCGAGCCCGTCTGCGTCAGCCTGACCATCCCCAAGAACACGCCGATGCCGGCCGCCGGCTGGCCCGTCGTCCTGTACGGCCACGGCACCGGCGGCACCTTCCGCTCGGCCGTGCGCGACGCGGGCGTGCCGCTGGCCGCCATCGCCACCGGCGAGGGGACGGTCGGAGCGGCGGTGGTCGGCTTCGAGGGGCCCATGCACGGCAGCCGCCGCGGCGCCGATCTCGAGCCCGAGGCCCTGTTCTACAACTTCGGCAACCCGGCCGCCGCCAAGGGCAACCTGTACCAGGGCGCCGCCGACTTCTTCCACCTGACCCGCGCCTTGCGCCAGCTGACCATCCCGGCCGCCGAGAGCCCGACCGGGGCCGAGCTGCGCTTCGATCCCGGCAAGGTCCTCATCGTCGGCCACAGCCAGGGCGCCTCGACCGGCGCGCTGGCCGCGCCCTACGAGCCCGACGTGCAGGCGACCGTCTGGAGCGGCGCCGGCGCCGGCCTGGTCCTGAGCCTGCTGGCCAAGACGCAGCCGGTCGACACCAAGGGCGGCGTCGCCGTGGCGCTGCAAGAGGTCGGCGAGCAGGGCCCCTACGAGCTGAACGACCGCCACCCGGTCCTGTCGCTCATCCAGACCTACTTCGACCCGGTCGACCCGGTGAACCACGCGGATCTGCAGATCCGGCGCCCGCGCGACGGCCACGCGCCGCAGCACGTGCTGCACGTCTACGGGCTCGACGACCACTTCACGCCGCCGGCCACCATCGAGACCTTCGCGCGCCTTTTGGGCGTGCAGCAGGTCACGCCCATCCTGAAGGGCGTCGTCTCCGAGGACCACCAGGTCGAGCCCCCGGTCAGCGGCAACTTGAAGGGCGGCCAGGCGACCGGCGCCCTCATCCAGGCCAAGGCGGCGGCCGACAGCGACGGCCACTTCGTGATGTTCCGCGACGCCCAGGCCAAGGAGCGCTATCGCCAGTTCGTCGGGACCTGGATCCGCGACGGCGTCCCGACGGTGGTGCCCGGCCCATGACCGGACGCCGGCTTCGCACGGCCGCCCTGGTCGCCGCCACCTGGGCGGCCGCGGCCTGTGGACGGGCCGACGCGCCCCCGGCCGAGCGCCCCGGCAACCCGCTCGGCGACCGGCCGGCGACCACGATCGGGGCCTTCGACCCGGCCGAGGTGCGGGCCACGCTGCGCGGCCACTGGGAGGTCTACGAGGGCAAGCGCCTGCTCTGGGAGTTCGTCATCGACGATCAGCGCATCCAGGTCGTCGACCGGCGCTTCGCCCAGCCCACGGTGCGTGAGGGCGCGCTGGTCATCCGCTCGCACACGGGCTTCGGCCTGCGCGACGCCGACGACGTGACCTACTACTACGCCTTCGTGCCGGCCGAGGACGGCATGCGCATGGGCCTGGGCGACGCCATCTGGATGGGGCCGGACGACGGCTTCACGGCGCACCTCGGCGCCTGGGAGCGCCTGCAACGCACGCCCGACGGGTGCACGCTGACGACGACCTGGGCCGGCCAGACGACCGAGCGCGAGGTCAAGTGCGGCTTCACGACCAAGGACGACCGGGCGATGTTCTTCTACGAGGCCGAGGACAAGTTCCGCCGCGGCCGCCTGAAGACCTACGAGCTGTTCGTCTCGGGTGAGTACCTGGTGAGCCCGGATCTGTACCGCACCCAGGCGCGCCGCAAGGACGCGCCGCAGCCGCCCGCGCCCGATGCCTCGGAGGCGGAGGCGGACGCCGAGGCGCCGCCAGAGGTCGAAGCGCCGGACGCCGAGGCGTCAGGGGACCAGTAGCCGCGAGCGCTTGGGCGGGACGGTGACCTTCAGGGTCGCGCCGGTGGCGTTGAGCGACTCGCCGTCGACCGCGTCGGTCCAGGGGCCGGCGCCCGGGGGGACCGGCACGTCGACCGTCACGGGCTGCGCCCCGCGGTTGAAGGCGCCGATGGCGACCTCGCCCGCGAGGCTGCGCGTCAGGACCAGGTGATCGGGGCCGCTGGCGACCATCGCCAGGTCGCCGCGGCGCAGGGCCGGCGAGGCCAGGCGGGCCTTCATCACCTTGGCCACGTGCGCGCGCACCTCGAGCTGCTGCGCGCTCAGCCCCGCCCAGGGCAGCTCGCGTCGGTTGTCGGGGTCGCCGGCGCCCGCGAGGCCGACCTCGTCGCCGTAGTAGACCAGCGGCACCCACGGGGTCGCGGCCAGGAAGGTGAAGGCGTGGCGCAGGCGCTCGTAGGCCTCGTCCGAGGCGGGCTGGGCGGGCGGGTCGTTCCAGCCCTGCTCGGTGGCGCCGTTGCCCCACACGTCGCCGATCTGCCCCGCCGCGTGCGACACGAAGCGCGCGACGTCGTGGTTGCCCAGGAACGACGCCATGATCGCGCCGGGGTCGTAGTAGGCCGTCGTGGCCGTCAGGACGTCGCCCAGCGTGTCGAGGCCGATCTCGTGGCGGCCGAAGGCCTGCAGGACGGCCCAGTACAGCGGGAAGTCGAACTGCCCGTACAGCTGGGTGTCGCCGATGTACTGCTTGATGAGCTGCTCGGCCTCGCCGTCGCCGCCGCCCCACATGCCGGTGAAGGTCTCGCCGACGGTCCAGAAGGGCTGGTCGGCGTGGGCCTCGAGGTGCGCGTCGAGCTTGGCGCGCAGGGTGTAGAGGAAGTGCGGATGCACGTGCTTGACGGCGTCGACCCGGAAGCCGTCGAGATCGGCCTCGCGGGCCCACCACAGGGCGACCTCGGTCATGTGCTCGACGACGGCGTCGTTGCGGTAGTCGAGATCGGGCAGGTAACTCTGGAACCAGCAGGTCTCGGGCTGATCCCAGCCGCAGACGTAGGGCGGCGTGTTGAACCAGCCGTCGTGCTGGTGGTCGAGCCAGATGGGGGCCGTGTCGTGGACGTGGTTGGCGGCGAGATCGACCAGCACGCGCAGGCCCCGGGCGTGGGCGGCGCGGACCAGGGCGCGCAGATCCTCGAGGGTGCCGTAGCGCTCCTCGGTGGCGGTGAGCTGGACCGGGAAGTAGCCGTGGTAGGCGGTGTAGGTGAAGCCGCCGATGCCCGCCATGCAGCCTTCGGGGTTGTCGTTGGGCGCGCTGAGCCACAGGGCGTTGACGCCCAGATCGGTGAAGTAGCCCTCCTCGATGGCGGCGGTGACGCCCTTCCAGTCGCCGCCGCGCCAGCTGCCCAGGGGGTCCGCGGCGGGGCAGGGCGAGGCGCCGGCCGGCTCGTTGGGCACGCCGCCGTCGCGGAAACGATCGGTGAAGGCGAAGTACAGGACCGCGTCGCGCCAGCTGAAGGGCTGGGCGAGCTGCGGCTCGACCCAGAAGCTGACGAGCAGGGGCTCGGCGGGGCCGTGGACGCTGTCCGCGTCGAAGCGGAAGGTGTGCTTGCCGGCCGGCAGGCCCTGGAGGTCGACCAGGAAGGTGCCGCGCGCCGGGTCCCAGGCGGCGGGCAGCGGGTCGAAGTTGTGGGTGGCGCGCAGCGAGCCCACGTCGAGGTCGCCGTCGACGCCGCGCTGGGGGGCGACCTCGACGCGGGCCGCGCCGGTCGCCGGGTCGAGGGTGCGCTCGAGCAGGGCGAGGGCCGGCCGGCGGCAGTCGGGGACGAGCAGCTTGGAGTTGGCGACGCCGTCGTCGAAGCGCTGCATCTTGTTGGCGGGGTCGAGGCGCCAGTCGGGCGCGCCGCCGGGGCCGACGACGACCAGCTTGTAACCGTGGCTGCCGGGGGGCAGGGCCGTGAGATCGAGCGTGACGCGGAAGACGTCGTCCGGGCCCTTGTCGAGGGGGAGCGCCTGGGGATCCCAGCCGTTGAACGAGCCGGCGAGGTGGACGGTGTACACGGCCTCGCCAGGGGGCGGCGCATAGGTGACGACGTGCTCGCAGGCGCGGGTCGACAGCTCGGCGGGGGGGACGTCGGCGAGCGTCGTCTCGGAGGCGCTGGCGTCCGCGTCGGGCGGGGCGGTGACGTCCGGGCCGACGTCGGGCGCCGGCGGGGCGTCGAGCAGGAGGCCGTCGCCCGGGGTGACCTCGAGGCCCGGGCCCGGGTCGGAGGCGGGCGCGTCGAGGGCGGCGTCGGGGTTGAGGGCCTGCGGGTCGGCGGAGCAGGCGGCGAGGACGGCGGCCAGGGCAGCGGTGATCGTGGCGCGGAGGCGGTGGATTCGCATACGATGACGACCATACGCGAACGCGGCGTTCGGGGGCAGCCCCGTAGGGTGGCACGGGGGCTGCCGGCGACGCGCGCCAGCCGACGAGGAGCCGGAGCGATGGTGAGGACGGGCCAGCAGAGCGAGGGGCGGACGATGGGGACGCGCGGGCGAGGTGCCTTCATCGGGTTGGTGGCGTTGGGGCTCGGCAGCGTCGGGCTGGCGTCCGGCTGCCGGCAGGGCGCCGAGCCGCCGGCCGCCGAGGAGCCGGGCGCCGAAAAGCCCGGGAAGGAGGAGGGCGCGCGCGCCGTCACGCTGACCATCAAGGCCGAGTTCCCGGAGCTGCCGGCCGGCGCCCGGGTCGTCGCGCCCTCGGCGCGCGATCGGCAGCAGCTGCGCGTCGCGCGCACGGATCACACGGGCCTCGTGGGCCAGGTGGCGTCGATCGACGAGACCGAGAGCCTGGTCTTCGTCAGCGACCCGGTCGCGGGCGGGCCGGCGACCTACGAGGCGCGGCTGGACGTGACGCTGCGCCCGGTCACGGCGGTGGATCTGGCCAACGTCCCGCAGGACGCCTGGCCCGAGGGGCAGGCGCCCCAGGTCGCGCCCGGTCCGGCCGAGCTGGCCCCGGTGGCCGCGCCGCTCAACGCCGAGGCGGGCGCGCCGGCGGCGCGGACGATCAAGGCGCTGGAGCTGGCCAAGGGCTGGAAGGTCGAGGCCAACGGGGCGACCGACCCGCTCGAGGTCGCGCGCGAGGGCGCGGGCTCGCCGTACGGCATCACCTCGGCCTTCGTGGCCGTGCTGTCGCACGCGGGCGTCCCGGCGCGGGTGGTGCACGGCCTGGTGCTGCCCGAGGCCGAGACCGGCGCGGCGCGGCCCGCGGCCTGGGCCGAGGTGCAGCTGCCGACGGTGGGCTGGGTCCCGGTCGATCCGGTCGCGGCGCGCGAGCAGGGCGCCCCGCCGCAGGGCACCCGGGCGCTCGATCGCGTGCCGCTGGTCTACGGGGCGGAGATCACCGTGCCGGGCACGACGGCTACCGTGCAGCACGCGCTGGGGGGCCCGGTGGCGGTCGTCGGCGAGGGCGAGGCGACGAAGATCATCGAGCCGACCACCTACTCGGCGCAGGTCGCGCCGCAGGCCGACGTCAAGTAGTCGCGCCGCAGGCCGAGGCCAAGTAGCTCACGGCGCGGCCTCGGGCCGCGCGGCCTCGGGCCGCGGCTCGGGTGGCGTCGCCAAAGGCGTCGCCGGCGGCGTAGCTTGGGGCGTCGCCGGCGGCGTCGCTGAAGGCGTCGTCATCGGCGGGAAGACGCGCCGCGCCTCGTCGGCCTCGTGCCACCACAGGCCGTCGGGGGTGGCGCGGTACTGATCGGCGCCCACCGTGACCAGGGTCCCGTCGCCCCCGAGGGCGGGGCCCTGGCCCAGCGCCGTCCAGTGGGCGCCCAGATCGCGCGTCTCGAAGCGCTCGCCCGCCTCGGTGCGCGCCAGGACGTGGTCGAGGCGCCCGTCGACCAGCGTCACGTCCGACAAGCGCGTCGCGGGGTTCGAGCCCTCGGTCCCGGCCGGCGAGGGCACGCGGGTCCAGCGGTCGCCCCCGTCGCGGGTCGCGAACAGCTCGCCGCCGAAGACGCCGCGCCCGCCGTCGCGGCACACCGCGCCCAGGGCCAGCGCGTGTCCCGGCCGGTGGGCGTCGGCGGCCACCTCGCGCGCGGCGGTCTGCAGCCGCCCGTCGTCACCCTGCACCGGGACGCGCCGCCATGATCGGCCGCCGTCGTCCGAGCGCCAGACGGCCCCGCGCGTCTGCGGGTCGACGACGCCCGGCTCGTCGCACCGGCCCGCGTCCGCGACCCACAGCGCGCCCTCGGGCCCGGCCGCCACGGCGCTGACCGGGTGCGGCTCGCGCTCGGCGCGCCGGGTCGGATCGGCGGGGAAGGCGATCCGCACCTCGCGCGCGCGCCAGTCGCCCTCGAAGCCGCACGGGCCGCCGCGGTGCAGGACCAGCTCGGTGTCGGCGCCGTTCGACACCAGCGCCACCACCAGCTCGCGCAGGCGCGTCTCGCCGTCGCCACCCGCGGCCGCCCAGCAGTCGTCGCCGGCCATCGGCGCCGTCGTGATGCGGGACACCTGCCGCGTCGACAGGTCCAGCAACCCCACGCCGTCCGCGTCGCTGAAGTACAGCGCCGAGGCGTCGGCCCGGGGCGCCGCGTACCCGAAGTCGGCGCCCTCGCGCTCTACGAAGACCTCGCGTTGCTCGGGGGCCGCGCAGGCGACGCGCCACAGGACGCCGGCGGGGCGGGGCCGATCGGGCGCCGCGTAGTCGTGGCGGAGCGCGAGCAGGACGTGCTGGGCGTCGAGCGGCCAGGCGACCAGCTCGGTCCCGGGCGGCAGGGGCTCGAGCCAGGTGAGGGGGCGGCCGGCCAGCGTCGGCGGCCCCGCGTCGGCGGGCTCGGGCGCGCAGGCCAGCTCGGGCGGGTGGTCGGGCGCCGGAGGGATGTTCCGCGGATCGTACCCGCCGGTCGGGCGGCGGACCTGGGCGTTCTGCTTGGGATCGGGGCCCTTGTCGCGCGGCAGCGCGCCGCACTGGCAGGCGGACAGGCCCAGGGTGGCGGCGCCAAGGGCCAGGGCGGAGGCGAGGAGACGGGCGGACGGGCGGCGTCGCGTCGACATGGCGGTCAGAGGTGGCGCGCCAGGAAGTCGAAGGTGTCCCGCCACGAGCGGCGGGCCTGCTCCTGCCACAGCAGCGCGTGGAAGGCGTGGAGCCCGCCCGGGTACAGGCGCACCTCGTGCGGCGTGTCCAGGCGCTCGAGGGCGGCGCCGAGGCGGCGCGTGTCGTCGAGCAGCGGGTCGCGCGTGCCGGCCACGGCGAAGAAGGCGGGCAGGGGGCGATCGGGGGGCTCGCCGCGCTCGAGGATGAGCAGCGGGTCGGCCAGCCCGTAGTCGCTGGCGCAGGGGCCGGGGGGCAGGTAGTGGGTGGCGCACTCGATGACGCGATCGCCGACCCAGCGGTTGAGCTGCGGGTAGCGGCGCAGGATGCGGTGGGGGTCGCTGACCTGCAGCACGCCGCAGGCGGGCAGGGCGACCCGCGGCCGCAGGCCCGTGTCGAAGAGCTCGCTCGCCCAGGGCTCGGGGCGTCGGTAGCTGGTGGCGATGGCGACGGCCGTGGCGAGGTTGGCCCCCGCCGACTCCCCCGCGACGATCAGCCGGTCGAGGTCGGCGCCCCAGGCGCCGCCGTTGCGGGCGATCCAGGCGGCCGCGGCGCAGCTGTCGTGGGCGGCGGCCGGGAAGCGGTGCTGCGGGGCGAGGCGGTAGTTGATGTTGAAGACGACGTAGCCCTGCCGCGCGAAGGCCAGGGCCATCATCCAGTGGGTCTCCTTCGACAGGATCGTGAAGGCGCCGCCGTGGATGTACAGCACCGCCGGCAGCGGGCCGCGGCGGAAGGTCGGCCGGTAGATGTCGAGGCGGTGGTGGCGCGCGCCCGAGTCGGTGTAGGCGACCTCGCGGATGACCTCGACGCCGTGGCGCGCCGGGTTGGCCATCGGGTGCAGGCGGCCGGCGCGGGCCAGCTGCTCGAAGGCCTGCCGGAAGACGACGGCACCCACACGCGCGCGCAGGGGGCGGGCGCCGAGCGGGATCGCGGCGCTGGCCTCGAGGGCGCCGAGGGCGTCGCCGAGCGAGCCGTCGTGCTCTGGGGATGGGGCGTCGGGCGGGGCCATGGCTACCTCCATGGAGGATGGCTTATCGCCTCGTGAGGGCCCTGTCCAATGGGGTGCAGTGGCGGCAGGGCGTCGATTCGAAAAAAGGCGACCCGCGTCCAGAGCCGCCTGGATGGGGACACTCGGCGGTCGGGACGCGGGTCGTGGGGGGGCGGCGCTCGGCGATGTGGGGGGGGGAAATCGCTGCCGAGAACCACCAACGTCCCTCGTAACGCGGCGTGGCCAGAGCCTATTTCGCGGTATCGACGGGGAGGTGCGATCAGCGCGCGGAGGGGAGGGGAGGGCGCCGACCGCGCCGCGGGGACGTGCAGGGTCAGTGGGTGTGGGCGGCCGCGGCCGGGGCGAGCTGGCCGCGGGCCGTGTGGGCGCGGTCGCGGGTCAGCTGCTGGAGCTGGCGGATCAGCTCGGGGGGCGCCGCGACGACGCGCAGGTTGCCTGCGCGCAGGCGCTGCTGGACCTGGGCGAGGGTCATCGAGGTGCCGATGCACTCGTTGCTCGCGGCGGCGGGCTGGATGTTGCCGTAGCGCTGCTGGATCTCGGCGTCGAGCGCGGCGATGCGCTCCTCGCTGGCCGGGTGGCTGGACAGGAAGGTGGGGACGCGGCCGCCGCCGCCCTGCATGGCGATGAGCTTGCGGAAGAAGCTGGAGAGCCCGTAGGGGTTGTAGCCGGCGTCGTGGGCGATGCGCAGCGCGATGGAGTCGGCCTCGCGCTCGGCGTCGCGGCTGAAGCGGTTGGAGACGATGAGGTTCCAGAAGACCTGGCCGGCGTTGCGGGCGAGGCCCTCGGGCAGCAGCAGCTGGGCGATCTGCTCGGCGGCGAGCGAGCGCTCGATGGACTGGGCGCTGTGGCGCTCGGTGATGTGGGCCAGCTCGTGGCCGACGACGCCGGCGATCTCGCTGCAGGAGTCGGCCGCCATGATGAGGCCGCTCGTGATGTACAGGTAGCCGCCCGGGGCGGCCATGGCGTTGACGTTCTGGTTGTCGATCAGCACCCGGACCTTGTAGCCGCCGAACTCGGCGGGGTTGCGGAACTGGGTGGACGACTGGGCCAGGTGGCTCACCAGCTGGTTGGCCCAGATGGCGACCGGGTCGTCGGGGACGAGGACGTTGTATTCCTGGATCACCTGCTGATCGACGCTCTGGCCGATCTGCATCTCCTGGTCGGTCGAGACGAGCGAGCCGCCGCAGGCGGTCGCCAGCGTGCAGGTGAGGGCCAGCCCCAGCGTGGGGGCGAGGCGTCGTGAGCGTTGCGCGAACATGGCTTCTCCGGCAGGGACAGGCCGGGCCTCGACGGCGGGGAGGCCGTCGGAGGGGAGGGGGGCCCGGCGTGATTCGGCGAGGCGCGCGCGAGAGAGGGGGATGGAGACCCGGGCGGGGGGAGGGCGGCGCGCCTGACGGCTGGACCCGCCACGGCATGGGGCCGAGCGCGGGGGGCTGGTCTGGTCCTGCGGCGGTGGGGGCCCGGGGTCGAAGCCTGTGGCGCGGGGCCTGCTTCGTCCGGGGCGTCCTCGAGCCGCGCCTCGGCGACAGGGGATGCCGTCGAGACGATCTGGATGCTCGCACGGGTCGTCGGCCCAGGGTATCCCCTGGTCGTTAACGCACGGGTCAGGGGGGAGACGCCGCCGCGCGGCGCCCTGGATTGACGCCCGCGGCCGACGTGCGCAGCATGGCCCCCCATGCGACCCCCTCTCGACGGAACCGTCCTCCTCACCGGCGCCTCGGCGGGCATCGGCCGCGAGCTCGCGCGCCAGCTCGCCCCGAGCGCCTCGACCCTCATCCTCGTCGCCCGCCGCGCCGACCGCCTGCGCGACCTCGCGGCCGAGCTCGAGGCCGCCCGCCCCGATCTCCGCGTCGTGGTCAAGCCCTGCGATCTCGCCGACGTCGACGACGCGCAGCGCCTTCTCGACGCCCTCGCCGCCGAGCTGCCGCCCATCGACGTCCTCATCAACAACGCCGGCCTCGGCGACGTCACCCTGTTCGACTACGCCGACTGGGCCAAGCTCGACCAGATGCTCCTGGTCAACTGCCGCGTCCTGACCCTGCTCACCCACCGCCTGCTGCCCGGCATGATCGCCCGCGGCCGCGGCGGCGTCCTCAACGTCAGCAGCGGCTTCGGCCTGACCTTCGCCCCGGGCCTGGCCGCCTACGCCGCCACCAAGCACTACGTCACGGCCCTCACCGAAGGCCTGCGCATCGAGGCCGCCGGCACCGGCGTCGTCGTCTCCCAGCTGTGCCCCGGCCCCGTCCGCACCGAGTTCATCGACGTCGCCGGCAACCCCACCGGCCAGGACATCCCCGGCTTCGTCGAGCTGACCCCCGATCGCTGCGCCCGCCTCGCCCTGCGCGGCTTCTCCCGCGGCCGCGCCCTCATCGTCCCGGGGTTCTGGATTGGCGTCCTGCTGACCGTCGGCCGCCTGACCCCGCGCCCCATCCTGCGCCTGTTCTACGCCCCCTTCGCCCGCGCCCTGCGCCGCCGCCAGGCCGCCGCCGCCCTCACCGCCCCGCCCGCCACGGCCGACGCCGACGCCGACGCCGGAAAGGCCTCGAACGGCTAACGCAGCCGCGCCGGCAACCTCGGGTGCGGCCGCCGCACGTCCAGCCGCCGGATCCCCAGCCGCCCCGCGATCCGCCGCACCTCCTCGACCTCCTCCCGCGTCACCGCCCGCCCCAGCGCGCCCTCCGCCCCCCCGGCGGCCCCGTACACGTGCTCGAACCGCGGGTCCGCCGCCTTGAACGCCGGCGCGTACTGGTCCATCACGTTCACGTACACGTCCGGCGACACCTCCTGCGCCAGCCACCGCAGGATCGCCCGCGCCTCCTCGACGTACCCGGGCATCACCAGATGCCGCACCAGCAGCCCCCGCCGCGCGATCCCGTCTCCGTCCACCACCAGATCCCCCACCTGCCGCTGCATCTCCGCCACCGCGTGCCGCGCCGCCTCCGGGTACCCCTCGGCCTTGAGCAGCCGCCGCGCCGTCTCGCGCCGCCACACCTTGAAGTCCGCCAGGTACACGTCCACCAGCCCGTCCAGCAGGGCCAGGCTCTCGGCCGCGTCGTACCCGCTGGTGTTGTAGACGATGGGCACCCGCAGCCCGCCCGCGACCGCCAGCGGCAGCGCCTCGACGATCTGCGCCACCACGTGCTCGGGCGTCACCAGGTTGATGTTGTGGCACCCGCGCGCCTGCAGCTCCAGCATCCGCGCGGCCAGCGCCTCGGGCGGCGCCCCCTCGCCCCGGGGCGCCCGCTGGCTGATCGAGAAGTTCTGGCAGAACACGCACTTGAGGTTGCAGTGCCCGAAGAAGATCGTCCCCGACCCGCGCCAGCCGCGCAGCACGTCCTCCTCGCCGAAGTGCGGGTAGGACGTCGCCACCTGCGCGTACCGCCCGGTCAGGCAGGTCGCCACCGCCCCCGCCAGCCGGTCCACCCCGCAGTCGCGCGGGCACAGCCGACAGGCCCGCAGCGCCTCCCGCGCCCGGGCCACACGCTCGTCCAGCACCCCGGCCCGCGCCGCGCGCACCACCTTCGGCTCGAACTGCTGCGTCCCGCTCACGCCCGACCCCATGCCCCGTATTGTACCGCGCCACGCCCCCTCTTGTATGGTCGCCCGGTGATCAAGCCCGCACTCGGTTCCGCCGCGCCCCCGCCCCGCGCCCCGGCCGCCCGCCCATGAGCCTCGACCAGCTGCTCGTCTGGTTCATCGGCCTCAGCATGGGCGTCATGGCCGCGCGCCTGGTCGCCTCGGGCCAGCGCCGCTCCGGCTGGCTCGTGGTCAGCCTGCTGGTCCTCGCCGTCCTCGCCGCCGGCCTCGCCCTCGCCCCCGCCTGGGCCGGCCGCCTCGCCGCCCTCCTCTGGGTGCCCCTCTTCGTCCTGCCGGCCCTCCTCTTCCGCGCCATCCAGGCCGCCGCCGCCCGCCAGCGCTACCCCCTCGCCCAGCGCCTCGCCCGCCTCGCCGCCCTCCTCCACCCGGCCGACGGCTGGCGCGAGCAGCCCCGCATCCTGGCCGCTCACGCCCTCTACCAGCGCGGCGACGCCCCCGCCGCCCACGCCCTGCTCGCCGACCTCGCCCGCGCCCCCGGCGGCCCCGGCGAGCAGGCCCTCGTCAACCTCCTGCGCCTCGAGCGCCGCTGGGCCGAGCTGCGCGCGCTCCTCGAGCGCCACGGCGCCCCCCCGGCCGACCCCCGCGCCCTCGGCGCCTACGCCCGCGCCCTGGCCGAGCTGGGCGATCTGCCCGCCCTCCTGCGCCTGCTCGACGCCGCCACCGACCGCCTGGAGCGCGACGACCCCGAGGTCCTCCACCTCACCCGCCTCTTCCTCGCCGCCCTGACCGGCCGCCCCGACCTCGCCCTGACCCTCCTCGCCGGCCCGCTCTCCCGCTTCGGCCCGCCCGTCCGCCAGTACTGGCTCGCCCGCGCCTGGCAGGCCGCCGGCGAGGACGCCCGCGCCGGCACGCTCCTCCTCGGCCTCCTCGCCAGCCCCGACGCCATGGTCGCCGCCAGCGCCCGCGACGCCCTGGCCCAGCCCGCCCCGCGCTTGTCCCCCGCCGCCACCCCGCCGCCGCTGCTCGCCGCCATCGACCGCGCCTGGGCCGCCATCACCGCCGACCACGCCTCGCCCACCCTGGCGCGCCCCCCGGCCGGCCGCCCGCTCGCCACGGTCGCCCTGTGCGCCCTGCTCTTCGCCGTCTTCCTGGCCGAGCTCCCCGGCGGCGCCACCGATCCCGACAACCTCCGCGCCATGGGCGCCATGCTCGCCCCGCTCCCCCACCTCGACGGCCAGTGGTGGCGCCTGGTCACCGCCAACTTCCTTCACTTCGGCGGCCTGCACCTCGCCCTCAACGTGCTCGGCCTGTGGTACTTCGGCCGCTACCTCGAGCGCGTGGTCGGCCCCACGCGCTTCCTGACCGTCTTCTTCGCCTCGGGCATCGGCGCCATGGCCAGCTTCCTCGCCCTGTCCAGCCTCACCCACTTCGGCCACCAGATGGTGGTCGGCGCCTCGGCCTGCCTCATGGGCATCGTCGGCTTCACCGCCGTGGCCCTGTTCGCCCAGTGGCGCCGCGGCCGCTCCCGCGCCGTCCGCCGCGAGCTGGGCTCGCTGGGCGCCCTGCTCGCCCTGCAGACCGTCTTCGACCTCACCACCCCGCAGGTCAGCTTCATCGGCCACTCCAGCGGCCTGGTGCTGGGCCTCCTGCTGGGCCTCGCCCTCTATCCCTGGCGCGCCGCCGCCCCCGCCCCCGCGGTCGCCCGCCGATGAGCGCGTCTCCCTCTCTCGCCGCCTGGGCCCGGCTACGCGCCCTGCTCGGCGGCCCGTCGTCACCCGCGCTGGCTGCGACCCCGGCCCCGCTCGACCAGGTCGCCCAGGCCGCCCGCCTCGGCGGCGTCGTCCGCCTGGCCCTCGCCGCCGATCCCGCCCTGGCCCCGCACCTGTCCGAGGACGCCCAGCAGCGCGCCTTCGTCGCCCTCAGCCTCGAGGCCGCCTTGGAGCGCCTCGCCGCCACCCTGCGCGCCCCAGGCCTCGCCCTCGCCCGCCCCGGCGGCTGCGCCCTGCTCAAGGGCAGCGCCACCGCCGCCCTGGTCTACCCCGACCCGCTGGCCCGCGAGCGCCGCGACCTCGATCTGCTGGTCGCCCCCGCCGACTTCCCCCGCGTCGCCGCCGCCCTCGCCGCCGCCGGCTGGACCCCCGCCGAGAGCCGAGCCTGGTGGGCCACCGCCCGCCGCCGGCACGAGCAGGCCTTTCGGCTCACCGTGGGCCGCGCCACCGTCGAGTGCGATCTGCACCGCCGCCTCAGCGCGTTCACCGCCTGGCCCATCGATCACGCGGCCCTGCTGCGCCGGGCCATCACGCCCCCGGGCGCCCTGCTGCCCGTCACCAGCCCCGAGGACACCCTGCTGCACACCGCGCTGCACGCGGTCACGGCCGGCTTCTCGGTCCCCCTGCGCGCCTGGGTCGACGTCGCCCGCCTCGCCGCCCGCCGCGATCTGGACTGGCCCGTGATCGTCACCCGCGCCCGCGCCTGGCGGCTGGCGGTCCCGCTCTGGGCCGCCCTGCAGGTCGCGACCCGCTGGCTCTCGGCCCCCGTGCCGCCCGACGTGACCCGCGATCTGGCCCCCTCGCCCGCCACGGCGCTGGCCCTGCGGCGTCTGCTCTCGGGCGACGGCGCCACGCCCCTCGGCCACCCCCGCGCCGCCCCCGCCGCCCGCCTGCTGGCCGCCGGCGGCCCCGCGACCCGCGCCCGCCTGGTCCTCGAGCGCCTGACCCACCGATAGCGCCCAACACCGCCGGCCACCCCCTTGGCCGCCCCGCCCGGCGTGTTACCTTGCCCGCATGTCGTCCAACTCGCCCGTCCGCGCCGCCGCCTTCTTCGATCTCGACCGCACGCTGGTGCGCTTCAACAGCGCCTACCTGTACGCGCGCTACGAGCGCCGCATGGGCCGCCTGTCGCGCCTGCAGCTGCTGCGCGCCGGGCTGTGGATGGGCCTGTACCACCTGTCGCTGGTCGACATGGCGCGCGCGTACGAGCAGGCGCTGCAGCACTACCGGGGCGAGCGCTCCGAGCACCTGGCCGCCCGCACCCGCGAGTGGTTCGAGGCCGAGGTCGGCCACCACCTGCTGCCGGGCGCCCGCGCCGCCCTCGACCACCACCGCGGCTCCGGGCACCCGCTGGTGCTGCTGACCGCCTCGTCCTGCTGGCTGGCCGAGGTGTCGAGCCGCGCCTGGGGCCTCGAGCACTGGATCGCCAACGTCTTCCCCATGGACGACGACGGCTGCCTGACCGGCGCGGTCTCCGAGCCCCTGTGTTACGGCCCGGGCAAGACGGTGCTGGCCGAGCGCTGGGCCGAGCAGCACGGCGTCGACGTGGGCCGCTCGTGGTTCTACTCGGACTCGTACTCGGACGTGCCGATGCTCGAGCGGGTCGCCCACCCGCGCGTCGTCAACCCCGACCCGCGCCTGCGCCGCCACGCCCGCCGCCGCGGCTGGCCCATCCTGGACTGGTCGGCGGCGACCGCCGCGGTCGTCGAGGCGATCGACGAGGCGGCGGTCGCAGCGCGCTGAGCGCTCCCGCGGCCGTTACGGCGCGCCGGCCTCGGCCCAGGCCTTGAGCGTGGCCATCTCGTCGGCGGTCGGGCAGCCCGGGGCGCCCGGGGTGCAGGCCGGCGAAGGCATGCTGCCCTCTTCCAGGCGCTTGACGGCGCACTCGGCGAAGGTGTGGTCCGGGCAGTGGACCTTGCCGGCGGCGTCCTGGCTGGGGTCGAAGTCCTCGCTGAGGAAGCAGACCCCCGACGGGCAGCCGGTCGCCTGGTGGCAGGCCGAGCAGTACTGGGTCAGCATCGGCAGGATGTCGTCCTTCCAGGTCGCCTCGGTCGGGCCGGCGGTGTCTTCGCCGGGGGACGTGTCGTCGGTGGTCTCGGAGGCGTCGACCTCTTCGAAGCTCTTGGAGTCCTGTTCGGTGTCGTTGTCCTTGGCGCCGCCTTCGGCTTCGCACGCCGCGAAGGCGAGCAGCGGGACCGTCAGGGCGAGCACGAGGAGGCGTCGGGTGAGCAGCATGCGGCGTGACCTCTTGGAGGTGGACGTGGGTAGGTGGCGCGACCCCGCGCCGCGCGAGAGGCCATTGAAGGGCGCGAAAACCCCCAGCGTCAAGCGCGCCTTGGGCGATGAGCCACCGATCAGCGGGCCTTTCGGCGCACTTCGACCTTGTCCAGGGCCAGCTCGCCCACATCGCCGTACCACAGCCGGAACTCGAAGCCGCGCTCGCCGCCGGTGACCGTGAAGGGCAGGGTGAGCTCGCGCCAGCCGTCGCCCGCGGCGGTCAGCTCGGCGACGGTGGCCTCGACCTCGGCCTGTAGCCCGCCGCGCTGGGCCATCACGTCGAAGGTCAGGGCGTGGGTCTCGGGCGAGGGGGCCAAGAGGCCGGCCTGCCGATACCGCAGGCGGGCGACGGCCTCGTACTCGCCGGGCGACAGGCGCGCGTAGGGGCCGAACAGGAGGTGCCCGGGGCCGCGGCGGTCGCTGGGGCCGACCTCGACGTAGGCGCCGTTGGAGGCCTCGGGGTCCCCCCCAGTGTCATGAACGGCGCGAGAGCGGAAGGCGGTCTGCTCGCTCAGCTCGGCCTCGACGACCGGCTGGTCCAGCATCGCGTCCAGGGTGGCGCGCTGCTGGCGGACCTCGGCGGGCGCGAGCGGCTCGGGGCCGCGGGACAGCAGGACCAGGCCGTCCTCCGCGGCCTCGAGGCGCCAGCCGGGGCGGGACAGGGTCTGGCGCAGGCGGCTCTGGACCTGCTCGTAGCTGGTGGGCCAGGTGGGGCGCTGCAGATCGACCAGCACCCAGTCGGCGCGGTCGAGGGCGTAGGGGAACATGGCCACGTCGCGGCCGGGCTGCAGGTGTACGGCCAGGTAGCCGGTGGCCGACACGCGGGCGCCCGCGGGGATGCGCTCCATCAGCGCCTCGGCCTTCAGCTGGTGGGGCGTGCGCACCCAGGCCTGGTGGCTCTGGTGCGAGGCGGCGACGCTGGAGGGGTGCCACAGGCCGGTCACCACGACGGTGGCGGCGACGGCGAAGGCCAGGCGCGAGGGGGCGAAGCGGGCGTCCGGGGCCGCGGCGGCGGGCCGGGCGAGCAGGCGCCGGGCGCCCTCGACGGCGGCGATGGCGCCGAAGGGGATGACCACGGCGCCGTAGTAGAAGCCGAAGTGGGACATGCGGCCCGGGTCGGCCAGCAGCATCTCGAGGGCGGGGACCAGCAGCAGCAGGCGCCAGCCGCCGAAGAGGGCCAGGGCCCCGAAGGGCAGCACCAGGGCCATCACGCTGACCAGGCGCCCGCCGGTGAAGAGGTGCTGGACCACGTAGGCGGGGTTGAGCAGCAGGGTCGACAGCAGGCCGCCGAAGCTGCCGCCCAGGTGCGAGTAGCGGCCCAGGAAGTGGTAGCCCTCGGTCGCGCCGGTGGTCGAGAAGAACGCCGGGTCGTGGGGCTGGCGCAGGGCGGGCAGCACCAGCCCCAGGACCAGCGCGGCCTGGGCGAGGCCGACCACGACCAGCGCGGCGCCCAGGGCGCGGCGGCGCTCGAAGAGGAAGGCCCAGGCGCCGATGGCCGAGGTGTAGATGAAGGTGTCTTCCTTGGTGCACCACAGGCCGACGGCGCAGACCCAGACCCAGGCGGTGCGGCGGCGCTCGAGCGCCAGCATCAGCCCGAAGAGCAGCGGCGGCTCGAGCATGTCCATGTGGAAGTCGTAGACCGCCGCCTGCTGGACGTAGGGGTTCCAGACGTAGGCCAGCATCAGCGCGGCCGACAGCAGGCCGTGGCCGGTGCGGGCGCGGGCCCACAGGAACAGGAGGTAGCCGCCGCCGGCGATGGCCGCCGCCTGCACCGCCAGCAGCGTCACCGGGCTGGGGGCCAGCTTCATCAGCGGCCACAGCAGGGCCAGGATGGGCGAGAAGTGCTCGCCCAGAAAGCTCTGCCCCAGGGTGGGGGCGTACAGCAGCTGGCCTTCAGCGTTGTCGTAAAGCTCGTAGAACAGCCCCAGGTCGATGAGGCTCGACCAGTGCGCGCGGTGGCGCTGCAGGGCCATCACGAACAGGATGGCGCCCGACACCGCGGCCGCCAGCAGGGCCAGCCGGCGCTCGGCCCGCTCGGTGCGCTCGCTCGGCTCGGGCGCCGAATCGCGGGCCAGCAGCGGCCAGGCCCGCCAGGCGACCACCCCGACCAGCGCCGCGCCCAGCAGCGCCCGCCCAGCCGGCTCGTCGAACCACAGGACCGGCATCAGGAGGCCCAGCGGCCACACGGCCTGGGCGGCCCGCCACAGCGCCGGCCGCGGCCCCGGCGTCCGCCAGCCGGCGCGGGTGGCGACCAGCAGCGCGGCGCCCACCACCCCCAGCAGCGCGACCGGCAGGCTCTGCAACAGCAAGCCGATGGCGTAGCGGTCCCGCGCCAGCTGCCGGATCTGCGCGTCGGCCGCCCCCTCGTCCCACAGCCGGAAGGTCAGAAAGACCGCCACCCCGTAGGCCGCCGCCAGCAGCAGCCCCACGGCGGCCAGATTCCAGACCCAGGCCCGCCCCGCCCCGGCCTCGGGCGGCGCCTCGTGCTCTCGGATGGGCTCCAGCGCGTGCATCGCGCGCTAACTAGCAGAGCCTTCGGCAAAAGTCGCCACCCCGTCCGCCCGATCGGACGTCGCGGCGCCGAGTGTCCGACGCGACCCGACCCAGGTCGCCCCGGGTCGGTCAGCGGCCAGCGTCGCCCGCGGCTACGGCTGGATGCCGCCAGGCTGGGCGCAGGGAAGCTGGACGACGACGAGCTGGCTGGAGTCCCGGGTGACGGCGTGAAGGTCCGGGCCGAGCGCAACGGCGAAGTTGGTGGCCAGGAGCGAGTCGCTCGAGGACAGGAGGCTCTTGGGCGTCTGGGGGGCACCGAGGTCGAGGACCTCGTAGCCGCTGGGGCCGGTCAGTAGCGCCAGGGGCGGCGTGAGGAACAGCTGCGTCAGGTCGTCCCCGAAGGCCGCCTGAGTGCCGACCACCTTCAGGCTCGCGGGGTTGGACAGGTCGACCACATCGAGGCGCGTGACGAGGCTGGGATCGGCGCCGTGGGGACCGGCGAGCACGTAGGCCTTGCCGCCCCAGACGCCCATGCGGTCGGCGCCCAGGATCTGCAGGTTGCCCACCGTGGGCGGAATGCCGCTGAAGGCCGTGTCGTCGAGGACGAAGAGGTTGCCGTAGGACAGCAGGTAGATGAGGTCCCCCACGATCGCCATGCTCTGCGCGCCCGAGGCATTGATCTTCACGGGCGAGGAGAACGAGCCCGACTTCAGCCGGAACAGCGACACCTGCCCGCCGTGCGAGACCACGACGCGATCCCCGGCGGCGGTGAAGTCGAAGGCGACACCATGCCCCGAGGACCACGACAGGCCGGCCTCCAGCTGGACCGGGGCGCTGGGGTCGGAGACGTCGTAGCGGCGGACCTGGGGCTTGTCGAGGGGGTATTGGCTGCCGTTCCAGGGGCCTTTGGACTGGTACAGGGTCCACAGCTCGTCGCCTTCCCAGTGGAGCGCGGCGCGTTCGTTGATGTGGTTCTGCGCCAGAGACCCCATCGCCAGGCTGCCGACCAGCACCGGCGCAGCGGGGTCCGCCAAGGACCAGATCTGCGCCACGGGCGCCGACGAGTCGCCGCAAGGCACGGCGACGAGGTCGCCCTTCCTCACCGGGCCGGAGTACGTCGACTTGGCGTAGCACAGGGACGCGACCACCGCCTCGGCGCGCACGTCGGTCTGGCCGTCGCAGTCGTTGTCCTTGCCGTCGCAGCGCTCGGCGGCGCCGACGCCGATGGCGGGGTCGCCCAGCGAGCCGCAGGCGATGCAGGCGTCGTCGACGCTGCAGGCCTGGCCGGGCTGGCAGCCGCAGGTCTTGCCGACGCAGCCGTCGGGGCAGGGCTCGGTCGCGCACAGGTGCTCGGCGCAGTAGGGCGCGACCGAGGGGCAGGCGCCGCACGAGCCGCCGCAGCCGTCGTCGCCGCACTCCTTACCCGCGCAGTCGGGGACGCAGCAGGTCTGGTCCTCCATGCAGGGCAGGCCCCCCGCGCAGGTGCCGCAGGAGCCGCCGCAGCCGTCGTCGCCGCACGCCTTGCCGGAGCACTTGGGGGAGCAGCAGGCGCGCTCGCTGCAGACCTGGCCGGCATCGCAGCCGCACTTCTGGCCCTCGCAGATCGCGGGGCAGGGGTCGCAGGCGCCGTCGACGCAGACGAGACCAGCGGCGCAGGCGCACTGCTGGCCCTCGCAGCCGGCGGGGCACTCGGTCAGGGCGCACTGGCCGGCCACGCAGAACGGCGCCGCGCCCGGGCAGGCGCCGCAGGAGCCCCCGCAGCCGTCGTCGCCGCAGTCCTTGCCGTCGCACTTGGGGTCGCAGGTCGCCTCGCACACCCCGTCGAGGCAGTACGGCGCCGCCCCGCCGCAGGTCCCGCAGGTGCCGCCGCAGCCATCGGGGCCGCAGGTCTTGCCGTCGCACTGGGGCATGCACTGGCACTGCCCCGCGACGCACCCGAGGTCGCCCGGGCACTCGCCGCAGGAGCCGCCGCAGCCGTCGTCGCCGCAGGCCTTGCCGGCGCAGCTGGGCGTGCACTGGTCGCAGGCCTCGCCCGACCAGGGCGGCGCGCACTGCTCGCAGGTCGGGCCGGTGAACTTGGGGTCGGCGCATTGCGTGCAGCCGGGGCCGGTGAACTTCGCGCTGCAGGTCGTCTTGCAGTCGGGCAGGGCGAACCTGGGGTCGGTGCACTCGGCGCAGTCGTCGCCCTCGAACCCTGCGGCGCACTGGTCGCACTCGGGGCCGGTGAAGCGCTCGCTGGCGCACGCCTGGCAGTCGGGGCCGGTGAACCTGGCGGCGCAGCCCAGGCAGTCGGGCAGCGCGTAGTGGTCGTTGGGGCACACGCAGGCGAGCGCCTCGGTGCACAGGCCGGCGCCGGCGCAGCCGCCGCACAGCAGGCCGCCGCAGTCCAGCCCGTCGCAGGCGGTGGCGAAGGCCTGGGCGCTGCAGCTCGCGCCCGGCTGGTCGAAGGTGCTGGCGTCGAAGGAGATGGGCGCCGACGAGCCGGTCGCCCCCTTGACCTGGACCGTCAGCTCGTGGGTCCCGGCGAGCTTGGGCGAGCAGTAGCCCAGGACGTACACGCGCTGTTGCAGCAGCTTGATGCGCTGGGCGAGCGTGGCGAAGACGTTCGAGAGTTGGTCGGCCGTCTCGGCCAGGCCCCAGCCGCTCTTGCCGAGGCTCGAGAGCACGTCGGTGTTCAGCTCGCCGCCGAGGGCCACGAGCATCACGTCGTCGGCGGTGGCCTGGACGGCGCTCTGGGCCTGAGCGAGCGTCGCCACGGCGGCCTGATCGGAGCCGTCGGTGAACAGGATGACCTGCCCCAGGGTCAGGACGCCGTCGCGCATGGCCGAGCGGCGCTGGGTCTGCGCCTGTTCGCTTGCGTCGATGGCGCTGACGAGCGCGCCGTACAGGTTGGTGGTGTTGGAGCCCGTCTCGTCGGTGAGCAGGGCGTCCAGCGCGGCCTTCACCTCGCTGGGGTCGCTCGTGAAGTCCTGCTGCACGGCGTAGGCTTTGCTGAAGAAGGCCACGCGCATGCGGACGCCACCGGAGTCGCCGGCGAAGACGGAGTCGACCAGGGCCTTGGCGGCCTCGACCGACTCGGCCAGCGCGCCGGAGGCGGCCACCGAGGGGGAGTTGTCCATCACCAGCGAGACGAAGACCTCGGTGCGGCGATCGTTGAAGATGCGGGCGGCGCTCTCGAAGACCGAGATCGGCTGGCCGTCCTCGAAGATCTCGAAGTCCGCGCGCTCGTCGTCGAGGCGCAGGCCTACGACGGGCTGGGGCAGCTCGCCCGGCGAGGCGCAGCGGTCGACCGCGAAGGCCGTCAGGATCGACGCCGGCAGCGGCGTGTTGGTCTGAACGGGACGGAGCTGGCGGAACTGCACGCAGTCGAGGTCGTCGAGCGAGGTGCGGCAAGCTCCGGCGTCGCAGACGAGGCCCAGCGCCGTGCAGTCGATGGACTCCTCGATGCCACCGGCCATGCAGGTGACGGCGACCTGCCCCTCGCAGCGCGAGTCGGTCCCGCTGCAGGCGCCGGCCCCGTCATCGGGCGGCTTGCCTTCGTCCTCGGCCGCGTCGCCCGCGTCGGCGTCGATCACCGGCGTCGCCCCGGTCGGATCGTCGCCGCAGCCTGCGATGGCGAGCGCGACCGCGAAGGTGGACGACAGGGCCGCGGCTTTGGCCGCTTGGAGCAGATCTCGGCGCATGGTGCAGATCCCCGTGGGCGCGGATGCGGAGCCGAGGAAGGTTAGGGCAGCCGCCTCCCGCGCCGCAAGGGGGCCGAGGCGCCCGGAGCCGGCGGCGTCGTCGCGGGTGGCCATGGGCTGGTCGGCGGCGGTCCGGCCGGCTATCGTCGGCGCCCGACTCGGAGGTCAGTCATGCCCGCCCTGCCCGCGGTGAACGCGCCGGCCCTCATCCGTGACCGCAACCCCGTCCTGCTGGGGGTGGTGCATCTTCCGGCGCTGCCGGGCAGCCCCCGATACGCCGGGGGCGGCGTGGGGGCGGTGGTCGAGCACGCGCTGCGGGACGCCGAGGCGCTGCTCGAGGCCGGCTTCGACGGCTACGTGGTCGAGAACTTCGGCGACGCGCCCTTCTTCGCGGGATCGGTGCCGCCGCACACGCTGACCATGATGACGCGGGTGCTGGGGGCGCTGCCGCGCGGCAACGCGCTGGTCGGCGTGAACGTGCTGCGCAACGACGCGATGGGGGCGCTGGCCATCGCGGCGGCCATGGAGCTGGACTTCATCCGGGTGAACGTGCTGGTCGGCGCGGCGGTGACCGACCAGGGCGTCATCGAGGGGCAGGCGGCGACGGTGATGCGGCAGCGGCAGCGCCTGGCGCCCAATGTGGCGGTGCTGGCGGACGTGGACGTCAAGCACGCGAGCCCGCTGGGGCGCGACTACGATCTCACCGAGGCGGCCGAGGAGACGGCCTACCGGGGCCTCGCCGACGGGCTCATCGTCACCGGCAAGGCGACGGGGAAGGCGGCCAGCCTGGGGGATCTCGAGGCGGTGCGGCGCGTGGTGCCCGACCGGCCGCTGCTCGTCGGCAGCGGCGCGACGGCCGACACGCTGCCGTCGCTGCTGCGCCTGGCGACCGGCGCCATCGTGGGCACGGCGACCAAGAGGGACGGCCGCGTCTCCGAGCCGGTCGATCCGGCGCGCGCGCGCGCCATCGTCGAGGCGGTGCGCGGGGCGTGAGGCGCCCCGCTCAGGGCTTCGGCGCCTGCCGGGACGCGCACGGATGATCTCGACCGAGGGGGCGCGGCGCTTGAACCTCAGCGCCGCGCCGCCGCGGTCGGGTTTTCACGCTCGGCCCGCGCGAGGTAGGCGTCGATCGCGGCATCGACCTGACGTCCGACATCGGGAGTGGGCTGCCTGACCGGCTCGGTGATGACCCGCTGCAGCCCCGAGGGCTGGGCGCGCATCATGATGTAGTCCTCGATGCGCTGGGCGTCGCTCTTGGGGTTCGTCTCGTCGTTCATGAGTCACCTCTCGTCTCGGCGCCGACTCGCAGGAGCGCGGGGCGCTCAGGGAACAGGATGCGCCGAGCCGCGCGTCGCAAGGTGCGCTTGAGCTCGAGCATCATGATCGCCACCTCCTGTGAGGTCAATCCAGCGTCGCGGCGCCAGAACGGCAGCCGCGCGCTCGACGTGACGTTCACGACGGCCACCGGCAGCCAGTCGGGTCCATCCAGAATGGCCGTCGAGAACACGGACTTCCAGTCGCGGTATCCCGAGGGGCCCTGAACCCAGAGCCGCTTCATCTCGGGCGTGAAGTTCGCGTCGATCCCTGCCTGGTTGTTCACGACGCCCCATGTCCCGCCTTCGGTGAAGACCTTGCCCGCGACGCCCTGCGTCACACCTCGGCCCACTCCAAAGGTCCGCTCACGGGCGTGGCGCTCCGCGTCGAAGCCGTCTTCTTGGCTCCGAGTGCTGGAGACCTTGCAGAGCACCGTTCGACTGGGTGTCTCGTCGGTGGCCGGCAGCATGACAGGGAGACAAAGGGACAGCTCGATCTGTTCCTCGCTGGGCATCTCGAAGTGAACCCGCAGGTACGTCTGCATGGCCCGGAGGATGTTGTGAGTGCGCGCCTGCCACACCTGCGTGAAGACCTCATCGCGAGTCGCCTCGGCCACCCAGCGCGACGCGGCCTGCATCCAGCGCGGGTCCTCTCCCGGACCGGCGTCACCAAACCGGATTTGACGCAGGACGTTCGGTATCTCCTCGAACTCCCGCACCGGGACGACGTACACGCCCAGCTGGGACCAGTAGGCGTCGAGCTCCTTGAAGGCGGCCTCGTCGGCACACCTCAGCACCACGAAGACCCTCCCTTGCCGCAGCTCAGGCCGCCGCTTGTAGAGCAAACGCTTGAGGTTCGGATCGCTGAGGCTCAAGCCGACGACCAGGAGCTCACCCTCGAGCAGCTGGTCCAGCGTCCGGTTGATGGGGGCGTTCGGTTCGGCGGCGAGGGCCTGGTAGTGCGACTCGGTCAGGATGAGTGGACCTCGGTGGCTCGGCATCCCGGGAGGCAGCTGGTGGTCATCGAGCCACTCGACCCAGCCATGGACGTGGTCGACTCGGAGCTCCGACGACGGGCTCTGAGGGCGCGCCGGGTCCGTCGGTCTCCGGTAGGCTTCGTAGTGCGCCCGGAAGTCCCCACGCGTAGCCGGATCGAGATAGGCCAGCGCCATCTCCAGCAGCGGGTCGTAGTTCAGCGTATGGAGCACGCGGCCCTTGGCCTTGGCGGCCATCGCCGCCAGCTCCATGTGCGTGGCGTTCGGCTTGACGTGTTCACGCGTGAAGGCTCCGTACAGAGCCTTGGACAGCAGCCGTGGGAACGCGTCGTCCCGAGTTCCGCGGTAGACCAGGTCGGCGGCGACGTCGCGAGTGAGCGTGCCATAGAGCGTCGCCGCCTTCCTGGCGCTGCGTTGGCGTGAGTCGATGTCACCTGGAGCGACGCCGAGCAAGCAGTACTCGGAGACGAGGCGACGACACAATTCGTCCCAGTCCGGCAGACCGACCGCGATGGAGGGGCCCGCGCCGACGAGGACGTCGAGGCTCTCGGCCTCATAGAGCTCGTGAAGCCGCGAGATGCGTTCGTCGCGCGTCGACAGCATGTGTCCGCCTCATGTCACGGTTCAGCCGGATTGTGCAGCGTGGAACGAGTCCAGCACATCTCGACAGACCGGACAAGTGGGCCCGAGCGCCTCGCGACGTGGGCTGAGGGCCCTCAGTCCCAGCCGTGCAGCCAGCGGGTCGGGGCCTCGGAGACGCTGCGCAGCTGGACCGGGGTGCCGCCGGGCAGGGCCAGCTCGTCGCCGGGGCCCAGGACGCAGCGGTCGTCGCCGCAGGTCACCTCGAGCAGGCCCTCGAGCACCGTCAGCACCTCGGCGCCATGGCCGTGGCGGTCGAGATCGGGGCGCAGGCGGCCGGGCGGGTCGACGTTCACCGAGACGCAGTAGCCGCGCGCCGCGAAGTCGCGGGCGATGGAGGGCGTGTCGGCGGGGCGGGAGAACTTCTTGCGGTGCACGCGGCGCATCGGGACCTCCTTCGCGGGGCGGGACGGAGCCGTCAGGGAGCGAGCTGGCGGGTGAGCTGGGCGCGGTCGATGTAGGCCTCGACGTGGGTGATGCCGCCCGGGCCGAAGCGGACGACGTCGGCGCCGTGGAAGGCCACCGGGCGGCCCGAGGGGGCCAGCTCGCCCAGGGCCGCGCCGTGGCGGCCGGTGACCACGAAGGGCGCGACCACGTAAGGCCCGATGGCGACCAGCTCACCCGTGTCGAGGTCGAGCGGGCCGAAGGTCTGGTGGAGCGCGGTGAGCCAGCGCTTGGTCTGCGCGGCGCCCTCGATGCGGGTGCCGTCGGCACGGTCGAGGCCGACCACCGAGGGCGCGCACAGCGCGTCGATGACGTCGGGGTCGCCGTCCTCCATGCCCTGGTAGAGCGCCACGACCGAGGCCAGGTGGTCGGCCCGGCCGCGGCCGGCGACGACCTCGGGCGCGTCGGGCCACTCCGGGAGGGCGGAGGCCGGCCCCGAGGCGTCGATCTGGGCCTCGACCGCGCGTGGGTGCCCATAGGTCGCGACGCGCTGGACGTGCCCGCGGGCGAACGTCAGGACGTGGAGCAGCTCGTAGCCGACCGGCCGGTGGGTGGCGGGGCGGCCGAGGTAGGGGCCCTGGTGGGTGCCGCGCGCGACCGTCTGCAGGACGACGACCCCGTCGCCGTCGAGGACGCGCCGGACGGCGAGGCGGAGGTCGGGGAAGGCGGCGCGCTCGGTGCGCCAGCGGGCCATCAGGGCGTCGCGGCCGCGGACGGTCAGGCCCGGGTCGGCGGGGACGGTCCACTCGGCGTCGGGGGCGAAGGCGGCGGCGGCGTCGGCGAGGTGGCCGTCGTTGAGGGCGTCGACCAGGGCCAGCGCGAGGCCGGCGTCGCCGAGGTCTGCGGGCGCCTCGGCCGGGGCGCGGTTGGGGGCGGCCTCGCTGGCGGGCGGCGCCGGGCGCGCGCAGGCGAAGGCGGCGAGCAGGGCCGCGAAGGCGAGGGCAAGCGACCGCTCGAACATTCGAGGGGCTCCGGGCCTGACGGGGAGGGGGCGGCCGCGGGCCGGCGACGCGGGTGAAGCGCATCGGCGGGAGGCGCGGCGAGGCTGACCGTGAGTGTGCGGCGGGCGGCGGCGCGTGTCGACGGTGAAGGCGCGAGCGGCGCCTGTCCCGGCTCAGATCATGGAGCGCAGGACGTCGGTGGCCAGATCGCGGCCGGTGGCGCGCTCGATGCCCTCGAGGCCGGGGCTGCCGTTGACCTCGAGCACGACCCAGCCGTCGTCGGTCGGCAGCAGATCGACGCCGCAGACCGGCAGGCCGATGGCGGCGGCGGCGCGGGCGGCGAGATCGGCGAGCTCGGGGGTGAGGGTGGCCGGGGCGGCGGCGGCGCCGCGGTGGACGTTGGCGCGGAACTCGCCGTCGGCGGCGAGGCGCCAGCAGGCGGCCAGGGGCTCGCCGCCGGCCATCAGGACGCGCAGATCGCGCGGGCGGTCCATCATGACGCGGCGCTGGACCAGCACGGTGTGGCCGAGGCCGACCAGGGCGCCCAGGGTGGACAGGGCGCCGGCGGTGTCGGTGGCGGTCATCACCAGGGTGCCCTGGGTGCCGCGGATGAGCTTGAGCACGACCGGCGGGCCGCCGACGGCCTCGAGGGCGTAGGGGATGTGGGCTTGCTCGCGGACGGCGACGGTGGCCAGGGTCGGCAGGCCGGCGGCGGCCAGGCGCTGGGTGGCGGCGAGCTTGTCACCGGCGAGGCGGATGGCGGCGGCCGGCACGACGCAGCGGGCGCCGGCGTCGACCAGCGCGGTCAGCATGGCGAGCGACCACTCGGTCAGGCGCGAGCCGACGCGCGGGACGACCACCTCGGGGACGGGGACCCGCTGGCCGTCGTCGGTCAGGGCGGGGCCGCCGGGGCCGGCGTGGACCAGGACCCGGATGGGGTCGATGCGGCGCATGTCCAGGCCCAGCCCGCGGCCGGCCTCGAGCAGGCGCCGGGTGGAGTAGAAGCTCTCTGAGACCGACAGGATGGCGGCGCACACGGGGCTGGACGTCGACATGGCGCCGCCTTTTAGCCGAGCCCGCGCGCCGCCGCCAGGGGTTGACCGTGGGGAAGCGCGCGCGGGAAGCTGGGGGCATGCAAGACGAGCCTGGACCCGGGGACGGCATCACCTTCTTCGTGCGGAGCCGTCCCGCGTCAGCCAACAACAGCCGCAAACCGCGCTACCGCAGCAAGGTGGTAGAGGCGGCGCGTTCCCTCATGACTGACCGAACGCTGTTGCCTGGGCCGCTGTATGCTCGCATCACCTGGATTCACTTCAGGCCCCGTGAGCAGGACGTCGACAACATCGCCAAGCCCCTGCTCGATGCCCTGAGAGAGGTCGTGTACGAGGACGATCGCTTGATTGAGCAGTGCCTGGTCACCAGTATCGATGGCACCGACCTGTCGACCTCGGGCCTCGAGCCGACCGTCGCCGACGCGTTGACACGCTACCTGGAAGAACCCTCCGAACATCTGTTGATGGTCGAGGTCGGCCGACTCAGGTCGACTCCGCAGCCACGAACAGGTCCTCCCGACGCCCCTTGGAACCAGCCATGAACGCCATCGAGTACCTCGAGAGAGCGCGTGTCGACGAGCTGGCCGCTGAGCTGGCCGCGCAGGGGTTCTCGGTGCGCCGAGAAGCCGACCTCGACGGGATGCGGTACGACCTCCTGGCGGAGCGACCCGATGGCAAGCGGGTCGTCATCGAGGTCATGACTCACGGGCGCAAGCACTCGCCGCCGCTGGCGCAACTCCGCGAGTGGGCGGCGCGTCATGGGATCGACGACTTCCGCGTGAGCGTCGTCCAACCGCCGCGCCCGATCGAGGCTGATGTAGAAGGCTTGGAGCTCAAGCTCTGGAGCGTCCTCAACGACGATCCGCCGCCCGAATTCGATGACCTCCCGGGCGCTGCTCGGGTGACCGAAGTGCACAGCGTCGACGTGAATCGCCTCACCGTCCTGGCGGGGCGGGTCGAAGTCGAAGGTTCGGCGGTCGTCGAGGTCGAGATCGAACACGACGGGGGTGGAGCACGCGACGGGGTCACGTTCGGCGCGGACTTTCCGTTCGAGTTCGAGCTGACCCTGGGGCCCGACCTCGCCGTCGTGCGCGCAGTGGTTCGCGTCGACATCAGCTCCTGGTTCGTCGACTGACTCAGGCGACCAGGGCCTGGGCGGCGGTGAGGCGGCGGTACAGGGGGCCGGTCTCGAGGAGGTCGGCGTGGGAGCCGGCCTCGACGATGCGGCCGCGGTCGAGGACCAGGATGCGGTCGGCGCGCTGGACGGTGCTGAGGCGGTGGGCGATGACCAGCGTCGTGCGGCCCTGCATCAGGCGGGACAGGGCCTGCTGGACCTGGGCCTCGTTCTCGGTGTCGAGGTGGCTGGTGGCCTCGTCGAGGATGAGGACGCGCGGGTCGGCGAGCAGGGCGCGGGCGATGGCGATGCGCTGGCGCTGGCCGCCGGAGAGCTTGACGCCGCGCTCGCCGACCAGGGTGTCGTAGCCGTCGGGCAGCGAGGCGACGAAGTCGGCGATGCAGGCGTCGCGGGCGGCCTGGGCGATGGCGTCGGGGCTGGCGGCGTCGAGGCCGTAGGCGATGTTCTCGGCGATGGTGCCGGAGAAGAGCATGGGCTCCTGGTGGACGGTGCCGATGGCGCGGCGGAGGTCGACGAGGCGCAGGGCGCGGAGGTCGTGGCCGTCGACCAGGACCCGGCCCGAGTCGGGGTCGTGGAAGCGGTGGACCAGGGCGGCGATGGTGGACTTGCCGGCGCCCGAGGGGCCGACCAGGGCGACGACCTCGCCGGGGCGGGCCTCGAAGGAGACGTCGGTGAGGACGGGGACCTCGGGGCGGCTGGGGTAGGTGAAGGAGACGCCCTGGAAGGCGACGTGGCCGCGGGGGGCGGGCAGGGGGGCGGCGTCGGCGGCGTCGCGGATGGTCGGGACCTCGCCCAGCAGCTCGAAGATGCGGCCGGTGGCGCCGATGGCGGACTGCAGGTTGCCCCAGATCTCGGCGAGGGAGACCAGGCCGCCGGTGACCATGAGGGTGTACAGGAGGAAGGAGGCGAGGTCGCCGGGGGAGAGGGTGTCGGCGATGACCTGGTTGGCGCCGAGCCACAGGATGGCGCCGATGGCGGCGTAGGCGGCGAACTGGGCGCCGGCCATGAAGCCGCTGCGCGCGACGGCGACCTGCAGGCCGACGCGGAAGGCCTCGAGGACGCGGTGGCCGTAGCGGCGGGCCTCGAAGGGCTCGGCGCCGAAGCTCTGGACGGTCTCGATGGCGCTGACGGCCTCCTCGAGGCCGCTGTGGGCCTCGGCGACGAGATCCTGGACCTGGCGGGCGCGGCGGCGGATGCGGCGGCCGACCCAGACGGCGCCGACGGCCAGGGGCGGGACGAGGGCCAACATGGTCAGCGACAGGCCGGGGCTGGTGACGATCAGCAGGGCCATGCCGCCGAGGACCGTGAGGCTGGAGCGCAGGGCGATGGAGAGCTCGGAGCCGACGGCGTACTGGAGCATCTGCACGTCGGAGGTCAGGCGGCTGACCAGCTCGCCGGACTTCTTCTCGTGGAAGAAGCCGGGGGGGTGGCGCAGCAGGTGCTCGAAGATGCGCTGGCGGAGGTCGGCGACGACGCGGCTGCCGAGCCAGCTCATGAGGTAGGCGCGCGCGAAGACCAGGACGGCGAGGGCGGCGAACCCGGCGAGGGCGAGCCAGGCGATGCGGTCGAGGGCGGCCGCGTCGCGGGCGGTGACGGCGTCGTCGATGGCGTAGCGGACGGCCTGGGGCAGGGCGAGGTTCACCGCGCCGCCCAGCAGCAGGGCCAGGGTCGCGAGCCACCAGCGGCCGCGGTAGGGGCGCAGGAGGCCGGCGAGGCGGCGGATGTGGGCAGGGGCTGAAATGACGCGTCCCGACATGCGGTTAGCTATACCTCGAAACATCGGCCGTGCCGGAGAGAAGGGAACGCCCGGCGGCGTCGACGGGGAGCGGGGAGTCTGCGTTGCGTCGCATGACGCGATGCCCTATCTTGACCCGCCGCGTCATGCGTCACGGTTGAATGGGGACAGGAGCGCGGATGGCCAGGCGAGACGAGCAGGATAGCGGGCAGGGGCAAGATCGGGCGTGGGTGCCGATGGCGCCGGGGCGCTACGGGGCGTACGAGCCCTCGAGGGAGCACGACGCGTGCGGCGTCGGGTTCGTGGCGCACATCAAGGGCGACAAGTCGCGGAGCATCGTCGAGCAGGCGCTCGAGGTGCTGCGGCGCCTGAGCCACCGCGCGGCCTGTGGCGCCGATCCCGAGACGGGTGACGGCGCCGGCATCCTGCTGCAGCTGCCCCACCGCTTCTTCAAGCGCGAGGGCCTCGCCCTGGGCTTCGACATGCCGCGCCGGCGCCGCTACGCGGTCGGGCAGGTCTTCCTGCCGTCCCACCCGGCGCAGCGCGAGGCCTGCGAGCGCATCTTCGAGGAGGTCGTCGCCGAGGAGGGCCAGCGCATCCTCGGCTGGCGCGACGTCCCGGTCGACCCGACCCACGCGGGCGAGGTCGCGCGCGCCGTCCTGCCGGCGATGCGCCAGATCTACATCGCGCGCCGCCGCACCGTCCCGTCGGCCTTCGAGCGCAAGCTCTACGTCATCCGCAAGCTCACCGAGAACCGCATCCGCGAGCGCGGCGTCGACCCCGACGGCCGCTTCCACATCGCCAGCCTCTCGGCCGAGACCATCGTCTACAAGGGCCTGCTGCTGCCCAGCCAGCTGCCGCTGTTCTACCGGGATCTGGGCGACCCCGACATGGTCAGCGCCCTGGCCCTGGTCCACTCGCGCTTTTCGACCAACACCTTCCCGACCTGGGATCTCGCGCAGCCCTTCCGCCTCATCGCCCACAACGGCGAGATCAACACGGTGCAGGGCAACCGCAACTGGATGAACGCCCGCCGCAGCGTGCTCCAGTCGGCCAAGTTCGGCGGCAGCCTCGACCGCCTCTTCCCCATCATCGTCCCCGGCAAGAGCGACTCGGCGCAGTTCGACAACATGCTCGAGCTGCTCCACCTCGGCGGCCGCACGCTGCCCCACGCGATGATGATGCTCATCCCCGAGGCCTTCCAGGACAACCACCTGATGGACGAGGACCGTCGTGCCTTCTACGACTACTCGTCCTCGCTGATGGAGCCCTGGGACGGCCCCGCCGCGGTCGCCTTCACCGACGGCCACCTCATCGGCGCGACCCTGGACCGCAACGGCCTGCGCCCGGCGCGCTACCTCATCACCAACGACGACCGCGTCATCATGGCGTCCGAGAGCGGCGTCATCGACATCGCGCCGCACAAGATCCGGAAAAAGGGCCGCCTGCAGCCGGGCAAGATGTTCATCGTCGACACGACCGAGGGTCGCATCATCGACGACAGCGAGGTCAAAAAGGACATCACGACCCGCTTCCCCTACCGGCGCTGGCTGGACAAGAACACCTTCCGCATCGGCGATTTCCCGGACGTCGCGCCGCCGCCCGCCGCCACCGGCCTCGAGCTGAGCCGGCAGCAGCGCGCCTTCGGCTACTCGGACGAGGATCTGCGCGTGCTCATCGGCCCCATGGCCGACACCGGCAAGGAGCCCATCGGCTCGATGGGCACCGACACGCCGCTGGCGGTCCTGAGCGACCGCGCGCCGACCCTGTTCAACTACTTCCACCAGCTCTTCGCGCAGGTCACCAACCCGCCCATCGACCCCATCCGCGAGTCGCTGGTGATGTCGCTGCGGACCGCCATCGGCCCGACCGGCAACACCTTCGACGAGACGCCCGAGCAGTGCCACCGGCTCATCATCCCGGACCCCATCCTGACCAACGCCGACCTCGAGAAGGTCCGCTCGGTGCACGAGGGCGTCTTCGAGCCGACCACCCTGTCGATGCTGTACGAGGCCGACGGCGGACCTGACGCGCTCGAGCGGGCGGTCGAGGCGCTGTGCAAGGCGGCGGCCGACGCGGTCGACGAGGGCTTCAACGTCCTGGTGCTGAGCGACCGCGGCGTGGACCAGAAGCGGGTCGCCGTCCCGGCGCTGCTGGCCGTCAGCGCGGTGCACCAGCACCTGGTGCGCGAGGGCATCCGCATGCAGGCGGGCCTGGTCGTCGAGACGGGCGAGGCGCGCGAGGTCCACGACTTCGCGGTCCTCATCGGCTTCGGCGCGGCGGCCGTCAACCCGTACCTGGCGCTGGACACCGTGCGCGCGCTGGTCGACGACGGCGTCATCCGGGGCCCGGTCGAGGCGGCCGAGCGGCGCTACATCGACGCGGTCGGCGCGGGCCTGCTCAAGATCATGAGCAAGATGGGCATCTCGACGCTGCAGAGCTACCGCGGCGCCCAGATCTTCGAGGCGGTCGGCCTCGACCGCGCGCTGGTCGACCAGTACTTCACGGGGGCGCCGACGCGCATCGAGGGCATCGGCCTGCGCGAGCTGGGCCGCGAGGTGCTCGAGCGCCACGAGCGGGCCTACGGGCGGGCCGCGCAGCTCGACGACAACGACCTGCCGGTGGGCGGCCACTACCAGTGGCGGCGCCGCGGCGAGCGCCACAAGTGGAACCCGGCGACCATCGCCAAGCTGCAGGCGGCGACCAAGGCCAACGACGCCGAGCTGTTCGCCGAGTACGCGCGCCTGGCCAGCGAAGAGCAGGACGAGCTGTCGACCCTGCGCGGGCTGCTGGCGCTGGTCCCGGCGGACGGTGGGCCGGTCCCCCTCGACGAGGTCGAGCCGGCCAGCGAGATCGTCAAGCGCTTCGCCACGGGCGCGATGTCCTTCGGCTCGCTCAGCCCCGAGGCCCACGAGACGCTGGCGGTCGCGATGAACCGCATCGGCGGCAAGTCCAACAGCGGCGAGGGCGGCGAGGAGTCCCACCGCTACCAGCCCGACGAGCGCGGGGATCTGCGCCGCAGCGCCATCAAGCAGATCGCCAGCGGCCGCTTCGGCGTGACCACCGAGTACCTGGTCAACGCCGACGAGCTGCAGATCAAGATGGCCCAGGGCGCCAAGCCCGGCGAGGGCGGCCAGCTGCCCGGCTACAAGGTGGACGAGCGCATCGCCCGCGCCCGCTTCTCGACGCCCGGCGTGACCCTCATCTCGCCGCCGCCGCACCACGACATCTACTCGATCGAGGACCTCAAGCAGCTCATCTACGATCTGAAGGCGGTCAACCCCGAGGCGCGCATCAGCGTCAAGCTGGTCAGCGAGGTCGGCGTCGGCACCATCGCCGCGGGCGTCGCCAAGGCGGACGCCGGCTGCGTGGTCATCGCCGGCGACGGCGGCGGCACGGGCGCCTCGCCCCTGTCGTCCATCAAGCACGCCGGCCTGCCCTGGGAGCTGGGGCTGGCCGAGACGCAGCAGGTCCTGGTCCACAACGGGCTGCGCGACCGCATCCGCGTGCAGGTCGACGGCGGCCTGCGCACCGGGCGCGACGTGGTGGTCGCGGCGCTGCTGGGCGGCGAGGAGTTCGGCTTCGCGACGGCGGCCCTCATCGTCGAGGGCTGCATCATGCTGCGCAAGTGCCACCTCAACACCTGCTCGGTGGGCGTGGCCACGCAGGATCCCGAGCTGCGCAAGAAGTTCGCCGGCACCCCCGAGGCGGTGGTCAACTTCTTCTTCCTGGTCGCCGAAGAGGTCCGCCAGCACATGGCGAACCTGGGCTTCCGCACCATCGACGAGATGGTCGGCCGGGTCGACCGCCTGCGCGTCCGCCAGGACGTCGAGCACTGGAAGGCCAAGGCGCTGGACCTGTCGGCCATCCTGGCCCCGCCGGCCGCCCCGGCCGAGGCGCCGCGCCGCTGCCTGCGCCAGGGCGCGCCGGACGTCAGCGGCCAGCTCGACCACCGCATCATGGCCGAGGCCCGCGCCACCATCGAGGGCGGCCCGCCCATCACGCTGGAGCTGCCCATCCACAACACCGACCGCACCGTCGGGGCCATGCTCTCGGGCGCGATCGCCAAGCGGCACGGCGGCCGCGGGCTCGCCGACGCGGCGCTGACCGTGCGCTTTTCGGGCTCGGCCGGCCAGAGCTTCGGGGCCTTCTTGGCCAGCGGCGTCACCTTCGACCTCGAGGGCGACACCAACGACTACGTCGGCAAGGGCCTGTCGGGCGGCCGCATCATCGTGCGCCCGCCGTCCGGCAGCCGCTTCGTGCCCGAAGACAACATCATCATCGGCAACACGGTCCTGTACGGGGCCACGGCGGGCGAGCTGTACGCCGCGGGCGTCGCCGGCGAGCGCTTCGCCGTCCGCAACAGCGGCGCGCAGGCGGTCGTCGAGGGCGTGGGCGACCACGGCTGCGAGTACATGACCGGCGGCGTGGTGGTCGTGCTGGGTCCGACCGGGCGCAACTTCGCGGCCGGCATGTCGGGCGGCGTCGCCTTCGTATTCGACCGGGGGCGTCAGTTCAAGAGCAACTGCAACCTCGAGATGGTCGAGCTCGAGGCGATGGTCGACGAGTCCGACATCTGGCTGGCCTACCAGATGATCGAAAAGCACGTCCAGTACACGGACAGCGCCCTGGGCCGGCGCATCCTCGACAACTGGGAGCTGATGGTCTCGAGCTTCGTCAAGGTGATGCCGACCGAATACAAGCGCGTGCTGCAGGCGCGGCGCGCCGCCACCCGTCCCCCGCAGCAGGGCGCCTCCCTGCGCCGCGTTTAGGAGGCATCATGGGCAAGCCGACCGGATTCCTCGAGTGGCAGCGGCGCCTGCCGCCCAAGCGCGACAAGACGCAGCGCATCATGGACTGGCAGGAGCTGGTCCTGCCCCAGTCCGAGGAGCAGATGCGTCACCAGGCCGGCCGCTGCATGGACTGCGGCGTGCCGTTCTGCAACCAGGGCTGCCCGCTGGGCAACCAGATCCCCGACTGGAACGACTTCGTCTTCCGGGGCCGCTGGGAGAGCGCCTATCGCCACCTGACGGCGACCAACAACTTCCCCGAGTTCACGGGGCGGCTGTGCCCGGCGCCCTGCGAGGCCGCCTGCGTCCTGAGCATCAACCAGGACCCGGTGACCATCGAGCAGACGGAGCTCGAGATCGTCGAGCGGGCCTTCAAGGAGGGCTGGGTCCGCCCCCGGCCGCCGCGCGCACGCACCGGGCGCCACGTCGCCGTCGTCGGCTCCGGCCCGGCGGGGCTCGCGGCCGCGGCGCAGCTCAACCGCGTCGGCCACAAGGTGACCGTCTTCGAGCGCGACGACCGCCTGGGCGGGCTGCTGCGCTACGGCATCCCCGACTTCAAGATGGAGAAGTGGGTCATCGACCGGCGGCTAGAGGTCCTGGCGGCCGAGGGCGTCGAGTTCGCGACCGGGGTCGCGGTCGGGACCGAGCTCAGCTGGCGCGAGCTGCGCGTGCGTTACGACGCGGTGCTGGTCGCCACCGGGGCGCGGGTCGCGCGGGATCTCGACGTGCCGGGGCGCGATCTGCAGGGCGTCGTCTTCGCGATGGACTACCTCGAGCAGCAGAACCGGCGCGTCGCCGGAGAAACGGCCGACGGCCTGGTCGCGACCGGCAAGCACGTCGTGGTGCTGGGCGGCGGCGACACGGGCTCGGACTGCGTCGGCACGGCCCACCGCCAGGGCGCGGCCTCGGTCACCCAGATCGAGCTGATGCCCGCCCCGCCGGTCGACCGCTCGGCCGACAACCCCTGGCCGCAGTGGCCGATGGTCTTCCGGACCTCGACCAGCCAGGAGGAGGGCGGCGAGCGCGTCTTCGCCATGATGACCCAGCGCCTCGAGGGCGTCGATGGCAAGATCACGCGCCTGGTCGGCACGCGCGTGGCGGTCCACGCCGCGACGGGGCGCCTGGTCGAGGTCCCCGGCGAGCCGGTCGTGATGGACGCGGATCTGTTGATCCTGGCCATGGGCTTCACCGGCCCCGAGACCACGACCATCGCCGAGCAGCTGGGGGTCGCGCTGGACGGGCGCGGCAACCTGAAGACCGACGCCGCCTTCGAGACCAGCGTCCCGGGCGTCTACGCGGCCGGCGACGCCAAGCGCGGCGCCAGCCTCATCGTCTGGGCCATCGCCGACGGGCGCGAGGCCGCCCGCGCCATCGACACCAGGCTGCGCGCTGCGGCCTCGCCGCTGCCGACCCGCGGCGCCGACCTGCCCTTCGGCGGCCGCTGAGTCGCGGGAAGCGGGCCGCGCCCCCATGCCGGGGACGTGGCCCTGTCTCGCGTGGCCGGCCGACGGCTACAGCGAGGTCTGCAGGTGGCGCTGCAGGCGCTCGTGGAAGTCGATCGCCTTGGCGCGCTCGAAGTCACCCTCGAAGTCGACCGTGATCACGGTGCGGCTGGCGCCGAGCGAGCGGATCTCGACCTCGAAGTCCTCGTCGGCGGCCGTGTCCGCCTCGATCTCCAGGTGGTCCGACTCCTGGTCCCAAGCGATGTTGGTCATCTGGAGCTCTTGCATGGTGAGCTCGATGGCGCGCCGCGCCTGGTCCACCGTGACCGGGTACTCGCGGCTGACGTCGTCGTCGTCCTGCACGACGTAGCCCGGCGGGGCCTGCGTCGTGGCGGCGACGGAGCGGTCGGAGGCGCAGCCCTGGGCCACGAAGGCCAGACCCACGAGGGCGAGGAGGCCGAGGCCGGCGGTGAGCAGCTTGTTCATGGGCGTTCTCCTGGGCGTGGGGCCCGAGGCGGCCCGGGCGGTGAGGGCGCGGGCCGGTGATGGGGAGGCCTGGCTCCTACAGCTCGCGCTGCAGGTGGCGCTGGAGGCGCTCATGGAAGTCCACGGCGCGCTCCTCGTCGGCGAAGCGCTCGATCTTGACGGTGATCTCGGTCTGGCCGGCCGAGACCTGCCGGATCTCCACCTCGACCGGCTCGTTCTCGGCGGTCCGCGCCTCGATCTCGAGGTGTCCGGGATCCTGGTCGTAGACCACGTTGAACATGCCGAGCTCCTGCATGGTGAGCTCGATGGCCCGCTGCGCCTGGGCGGGCGTCGCGGTGTAGGTGCGGCTGACGTTGCCGTCCTGGTAGCTGTAGGCGGCGGCGCCGGCGGCAGCGCCCGCGCCGAGGGCGGCGGCGGCGCAGCCCTGCGCGACGAGGCCCAGCCCGGCGAGGAGCGACAGGCCGAGCATGGCTCGATGGATGGATGCCTTCATCAAGGGCTCCTGAGGGGACTCCGCTCGACACGTCCGCCGGGTCGCGGAGGGGCCGCGGCGGGTTGGATCGCCGCAGGCCCGGGGCGGCGCGGCGACGACGGCGATCGGAGGCGTGGGTGTCGTGAGGTGGCGCCCGGAGGGTCGAGGCGACGGCCGGGCGGACCGGACGCCCGACGGCGCCCGGTCGTAAATAGACGTAGGTCCGCGGACTTAGGACGTCAACCGGCCGCCTGGTGCGCCGCCGTCCCGTCCGCGAGCAGCAAGGCCCGGCCCGAAGTGACCTGATCCTTGCTGCCGAGCAGGAGCAGCTCGTCACCCGCGTAGAGCGCCTCGTCCGGGCTCGGGTTGATGACGTCGTCGCCCGAGGCGCGGCGGATGGCGACGATGGTGGCGCCGGTCGCGCTGCGCACGGCCAGCTCGCGGATGAGGCGGCCGGCCGCGGGGCCCTCGGGCGCGAGGGTCAGGCGCTCGAGCACGGCGCCGCGCAGCATGGTCTCGAGGTGAGGCGCCACCTCGTCGGGCGGCTCTTCGGGCGAGGCGGCGAGGGTCTCGTCGAGCAGCTCGCCCGCGCGGTCGTAGGCCTCGAGCAGGCGGGCGCGGTTGCGCCAGGCGATGGCGGCGATGACGACGACGAAGAGGAGGAGGATCCAGCCGCCGGGCAGCAGGGGCACGCTGAGGGCCAGCGTCATGAGGGCGAGCAGCACGAGGCCGGTCGCGAAGACGGTGACGCGCACGACGACGGCGCCGTCGCCCGAGGGATCCTGGGGCGAGGCGAGCTGGGCGAGGAGGGTGGCCAGCTCGCGCAGGCGGCGGAGGATGGCGAGGTAGAGCGGCAGCGAGGCGGAGACGGCGCCGAGCCAGACGAGGCCGGAGGGGCCGCCCAGCCAGCTGGGCACGGGCAGGTAGGGGGCGACGAGGGGGGCGGCGAAGGCGGCGGCCAGGAAGATGGCGACGATGAAGGCGGCGTTGACGCCCGAGGCGAACAGGAGGTGCTGGATGCGGGCGCGGGCGGCGCCGGCCTCCATCTCGGCGCGCAGGCGGCGGACGCGGCGGCGGTAGACCTCGAGCCAGTCGAGGGCGACGCGGGGGGCGCGGCGTTCGATGAGGCTGGCGAGGGCGTCGGACGAGCGGACGAGGTAGGGGTTGGCGAGGGCGGAGAGGGCCGAGACGCCGACGGCGAGCGGGTAGAGGAAGTCGCTGGTGACGCCGAGGCTGACGCCGAGGCCGGCGATGATGAAGGAGAACTCGCCGATCTGGGCGAGGCTGATGCCGACCTTGAGCGAGGTGCGGAGATCCTGGCCGGACAGGAGGGTGCCGACCGTGCAGGTCAGGATCTTGCCCAGGATGACGGTCGCGGTGATGGCGAGGACGGGGACGGCGTGCTCCCACAGGAGGGCGGGGTCGATGAGCATGCCGATGGCGACGAAGAAGACGGCGCTGAAAAGATCGCGGACGGGGGCGGTGATCTCCTCGACGCGGTGGCGGTGGCGCGACTCGCGCATGACGGCGCCGATGATGAAGGCGCCGAGGGCGACGGAGTAGTCGAGGCGGGCGGCGAGCAGGGCGACGCCGAAGCACAGGCCCAGGATGACGGTGAGCTGGACCTCGCGGGTGCCCCGGAGGACGACGTGCTCGATGACGCGCGGGACGATGAGGAGGCCGGCGACGACGGCGACGAGCAGGAACAGGCCGAGGCGGCCGAGGGTCTCGATGACGGCGACCGGCTCGAGGCCGCCCGTCATGGCGACGCCGCTGAGCAGGACCAGGATGACGATGGCGAGGATGTCCTCGACGACCAGGATGCCGAAGACGAGCTCGGCGAAGCGCTCGCGGGCGAGGCCGAACTCGGCGAGCGTCTTGATGATGACGGTGGACGACGAGATGGCGAGCATGGCGCCCAGAAAGACGCTGTCCATGGAGGACCAGCCGAAGACCTGGCCGATGGTGTGGCCGAGCCAGATCATGCTGAGGATCTCGAAGGCGCCGGCGAGGGAGGCGGTCGGGCCGACGCGCTTGAGCTGCCCCAGGCTGAACTCGAGCCCGAGGCCGAACATCAGGAAGACCACGCCGAGATCGGCGAGGGTGCGGATGCTCTCCTCGTCGTGGACCAGCGGGAAGGGCGGGGTGTGCGGGCCGATGATGATGCCGGCCAGCAGGTAGCCCAGGACGACCGGCTGGTGCAGGCGGTGGAAGATGCCGCTGACGACCCCCGCGACGAGCATGACGACCGCGAGGTCCTGCAGGAAGGCGACGCTGTGCAAAGAACCCCTCCGACGGGCTGAACCGGGGGGACGTTCGCAGGCGACCCGGGGCAGGTCAACAACAGGCCGTGGCAGTCATCTCCGGTGCCCGGCATTTGTTGCCGGACGGCGGCCCCTCTGCCATCCTCCGCCGCATGCTCATCGAGCAGCTCCTCGAGCGGGCGCTGGCCTCGCTCATCGGCGAGCGCCTGGAGGCGCACGGCGCAGCGTTCTTCGACACGCTGCGCAAGGCACGGCTCATGAGCGAGGCCGAGGTCGACGCCTTGGAGCGCGAGTGGCGCGAGCTGGTCGCCAAGCGCAAGGCCGAGGGGGCGGACGCCGCGGCCGCCTTGAAGGAGGTGGCGCAGCGCGTGCTGGGGCGCGTCGGCGGTGACGGGGGAGGGCAGGCGCGTTGAAGGTCTCCACCATCCTGCGCCTGCCGCGCACCGTCCGCAGCGCCGGCCGGCTCCGCGAGATCCTGATGGTGCTCATCAAGCACGGCTTCGGCGAGCTGGTCGACCAGCTCGGCCTGCAGGCCTGGCTGACGGCCGCCAGCCGCCTCCTCCCGCGGGCCGATCGGGGCGAGCGCGAGACCCAGACCCTCGAGACCCGCATCCGCCGCACCTTCGAGGACCTCGGCCCGACCTTCGTCAAGCTGGGCCAGGTCCTGGCCACCCGCCCCGACCTCATCCCGATGAGCCTGGTCCTCGAGCTGCGCAAGCTGCAGGACCGCGTCCCGCCGTTCCCGTTCGAGCAGGTCCAGGCCGTCGTCGCCGAGGAGCTCGGCCGCCCCATCGAGGCCGTCTTCGCCGAGTTCGACCCGCAGCCCATCGCCGCGGCCTCCATCGGGCAGGTCCACCGCGCCCGCCTCGAGACCGGCGAGGAGGTCGTCGTCAAGGTGCAGCGCCCCGAGCTGGGCCGCGTCATCGACCGCGACCTCGAGATCCTGCGCGCGCTCGCCGGCCTCATCCACGAGAAGATCCCCGAGGCGCGCCAGTTCAACCTGCCCGGCATCGCCCAGGAGTTCTCGGGCGCCCTGCGCCTCGAGGCCGACTACACCAACGAGCGCGCCAACCAGGAGCGCTTCATCCGCCTGTGGGCCGACGACGACCGCGTCAGCGCCCCCAGGCCGTACCCCGAGCTGTCCACCGCCCGCGTCCTGACCATGGAGTTCATCCGCGGGGTCAAGGTCACCGACCTCGAGGGGCTCGCCAGCGTCGGCGCCGACGTCCGCGACATCGCCCGCCTCGGCAGCCACATCGCCCTGCGCGGCATCTTCGACCACGGCTTCTTCCACGCCGACCCGCACCCGGGGAACTTCTTCGTCCTGCCGGGTGGCCGCATCACGCTCATCGACTTCGGCATGATGGGCGTCATCGACCGCGAGCGCCTGGACGAGCTGCTCAGCTTCCTCGTCGCGCTGCTGGTCAACGACCCCGACATGATGGTCCGGCTCTTCCTCGAGCTCGACCTCATCGACGAGTCCATCGATCTCCGCTCCCTCAAGCGCGAGATCAAGCAGCTCATCGACCGCTACTACAACGTCCCCGTCGGCGACATCGACCTCGGCCGGTTCATCAACCAGGTCTTCGAGGTCGTCGTGAAGCACGACGTGCGCATGCCCGCCGACCTCCTGCTGGTCGGCAAGGCGCTCACCACCATCGAGGGCATCGCCCAGGAGATCGACCCGACCTTCGACCCGGTCACAGAGATGCGCCCGTACCTCCTCAAGACGTACGTGCTGCGCGTCCTCGACCCCGCCCACCACGCCAAGGAGCTGTCCAAGGACGTCGTCGACCTGACGACCCTCGTCCGCAAGCTCCCCGGCGAGATCCGGACGCTCCTCAAGAAGGTCCGCAAGGGCGAGCTGCGCGTCGTCACCGCCACCGAGGACCTCACCGTGATCCTCGAGCGCCACGACCGCCGGGTCAACCGCACCCTGGTCACGGTCTTCTCCACGACCGCCATGCTCACCGGCACCGCCTTCGCCCTGGCCGGCCTCGAGGGCGCCGCCATCGCCGCCTATGGCCTGGGCACGCTCTGGTTCCTCTGGGCCTGGCTCGGCATCCTCCGCACGGGCGGCGTGTAGCGCGTGGCGCGCCTCGGGGCCCTGCTGGCGCTCGCGCTGACCCTGGCGTCGCCTGCGGCGCGCGCCTTCGACTACCTCGAGCACGCCTACTTCGCCGACCGCGCCTGCTACGAGGCCCAGCGCCGCCTCGCGCCCCTCGTGACCCCCGCGCGCCCCGACGTCGTCGCCCGCTACCTCGCCCTCGCGCTCGCCTGTCCCGAGCGCTGGGACCGCCCGTACTGCGCGGACGACCTCAAGCAGGCCGAGGCCGGCCTCAACCGCCTCGAGGCCCCGCCCGCCGCCAGCGGCGACCACGCCCTCACCCTGGGCGACTTCAGCGCCCTGGTCGACCACCTCGCCTGGTTCGGCCCGGTCGGCGGCTTCCCACGCGCCCGCCAGCCGGGCCTCACCGCCGAGGTCCTGGCCCTGCTCGGCGCCCCCACCACCTCCGGCGGCCTCATCGAGGACGTCGCCGAGGAGGCCTGCGACAGCGGCGTCGCCGTCCCCTGGGACCGCGTCGAGCACGACGTCCGCAGCGCCCTCGCGGCCTCGGACGCCAGCGGCGCGCCCGTCGCCGTCCCGCCCGCGCTGCTCGCCCCCAACCGCCGCGCCAGCCCCCACGCCGGCCCCGTCGACCCCGCCGCGCTCCTGTCCTTCAACAACCCCCACTACCTCGACCTCAAGCTCCACGGCGACGACCACTTCGGCGTCCGCGCCTTCGGCGCCTGGACCGGCTACCACACCGCCGCCCGCGTCATCGCCGCCAGCCGCTGCCAGGACGTCCTCGCCGTCGACGCCGACCTGCTCGAGGACCTCGCCGACGGCCTCCCCGCCTTCGCCCGCGTCGACTTCGACGACCTCGCGCCCGCCGAACGCGCCCGCCAGGGCTGCCTCCTCCTCGCCGAGCGCGTCCGCCGGCGCCTGCTCGACTGGCGGCGCCGCGCCGAGCCCGCCCTCACCGCGCCGGCCGCCCCCTTCCTCGACGCCTTCGCCGACGGCCCCGCCACCACCGAGGAGGCGCTGCTGCTCGAGCACGTCGTGACGGCCCTGATGGCCGTGGTCTGGGAGGGCGGAGGGCTCCACTTCCTCCAGGACGGCCTCTCCGGCGGTCACCTGCGCACCGACCCGACCTCGCGCGCCGGCCTGGGCGAGATCCGCTACGCCCACGACACCGACGGCCAGTTCGGCCTCTCGGCCGTCCTCACCACGGCCGCCGGCCACGCGCCGTTCGTCGCCTACGGGGACGGCTTCCTGCTCGGCCGCCCCACCGGCGCGCTCGACACCTGCGTCTGGGATCGCTTGGGCGACGCGGGTCAGCCGGACGTCACGGCCTGCCTGGTCCAGCACCAACGCGGGCTGCTGGTCGCCCTGGGGGCCGCGAGCCTGGTCGACTGGGCCCTGGGCGGCGTGCTGCAGGCGCCTCGCGCCGCCGCCGACGGCTGCTCGACGCCGACCGACGCCCCGCACGCCTTCGTTTGCCGCTTCCTGCCCCTGCGCGCCGTCGCGGCCGCGGGCTACGAACCCCAGGGCCCGCCGCCCACCGAGCTGGCCGAGGGCACCCTGCCGACCCCGCCGCCTCCCTTCGCCTACCAGTCGCTGTTGACCGTCCTGGCGGCCGACTTCGGCGGCGACGGCGTGCAGGCTGGCGCGCGCCTGGTCTTCCTGAGCGAGCTCGACGATCTGGCCAACTGGATGTCCAGCTGGCACTTCGGCCTGCTCACGACCCAGGGCGTGCGCCGCAGCGAGCTGCTGGCCGAGTTCTCCTTCATGTTCCACTGGCGCTGGGCCGCGCGCTTTCTGGTCAACGCCGGCCCCGTCCTGCACGCCGGCTGGCGCGGCTTCGGCGACGACGTGTCGACCTTCGTCGGCCTCGGCCCCAGCGTCGGCCTCACCTTCCTGCCGGAAGGCTGGACCAAGATCCCGCTCGAGGCGACCTTCAGCCTGCGCCTGCCCGTGACGCTGCTCGACAGCCGCTTCGGCGCGGCGGACGGCGTGCGCATCGAGGGCTGGTGGTTCGAGATCGGCGTCGGCCTGGCCTTCATGTGACCGCGGCGCTGGCCGACGCGTGACCGTGGCGCTGGCCGACCGGCCAGGACGGCCAGCCAGCGCCTCGATGCACATCCCTTCGGCCGGAACGCGCCAGGGACGTCGCGGCCTCTCGGTGACCGACGCGCCAGGGACGCCGGCCGTTGCCCACGCGAGGGCCAGGTCCTCGCGTGCGCAAAACAAAAACCCGAACGGCCGAGGCCATCCGGGTCTTTGGGGTTGACGAGCACAGCCCTGTGGGGTGTTCCCCTTCGAAGGGTCTCACGGCCTCCCAGCTGCCACGCCGATGTCACCATCGTCGCGGCCTCCTCTCATCGCGTTGGGCTCGACTTCAGAGTCTCGGGGTGCCTGCCTGGCGCCGCATGGGTTGAGCGCGCCCACCATGGCCTTGGAGCGAGCTCCGGCCTTCGTGGTCTGCAGCAGGTCACCTGGCGCCGATGAGGGCTCTCACCGTCGCCGTCCTCTCTTGTCGTTGGCCTCGCGTTCAGAGTTTGACCAGAAGCGTGTGTCCATGGCTCGTGACCTCGTCCTCACGACCGTCACGATCCTCGCGTTCCCTTCCGTGCCGGCGCGGACGCCGACTTCCTCCATCTCTCTGACGACCCACCAGCTCGCGGAACCCGGGCTGCCGCCTCCGGCCCTCCCTGTCGGGAGCGCCGCGCCGTCGGCCAGGCCTCGAGGCGAACCTCTCGGCGTGTCCATCGGGCACGAGGCGAAGAACCAGGCGCCAGCGGAGTGCCTCGTGGCGCTCCGTGGGCGTCCGCTCGGGGGTCAGACGGCCGACGCGCGTCTCGGGTGGCGATCGACCCTCACAGCGTGAGCGCTGCGAGCGTACGATCGAGACCCATGACATCGCGACGGGGTGGTGCGACCTAGGTCGCCTCCGCCATCGTCCGACTCGAGCGAGCTCCCGTCGGAACAGCTCCTCGCGTCCTCTCGCGCGCCTCGCAGGGGTGGGTCGGGGAGACCCCGCACCACCGTGTCCCGGTCAGACCGGGAGGCCGTGGAGACCACGTCCTCCTTGCCCTCCGCCCTCGCACCGACCAGCCGCGGAGCGGTGGTTCGATGGTCGAGCGCTCGGGCCTCGCGGACGTCTCCGTCCACGAGCGGCGTCGCCCTCCGACTTCAGCCTGCGAACCACGCTCGGTGACCGCCAGGGCCCACCCGAAGGCGAACCGTGACGACCCGCGCGTCCCCTCGTGACCCCGCCGAAGCGGGATCCCCCATGACGCTCTCGACCGAACCGCCCGCCTCCCGGAGGAGACCCCGTCACTGCCTTGCGAGCAGGGGCGGGTGGCGACTCGAGCCTCGGACGAGCCTCGTGGGTCGATGGGACCTGCCGACCAGAGCGCCGCCGCCGCGCCGGGACGAGTCCCGGGAGGCGATGCCGCGCTGGGCGACCGAGGAAGGACCGGCGAGCCGGGCCTTCGTGTCCGCGAACCGAAGCCATCGTGCGCTGCCTACCGAGCGTCCGAACCGTGGAGCCGTGGCGTCCGAGGGGAAACCCCCCGGCCGTTGCTCCCGCCGGATCGGCCGTCGACGAAGGCAGCCTGACGCGTGACGCATGCGAGCCGTCGATTGCTTCGGGGCCGGCGGACCGAGGTCCGCGTGGCCCCGCCGGGCCCTCGCCATCGTCCGGGTCTCCCCGGGGTCGCTGGCCAAGGCCGACGCGTGGAGCGGTCGAAGCGGCTGTCGCCGGTTCGAGCCGCGTTCCATGGGCTCGTGTGTCGCATTGATGAGAGATGTCGGGCCGGAAAGGGTCGCTCGAATCGATCCGCTCGCGCGGACGCATCGGAGCCGGACGCCCTCCCTTGGGGTTTGGTACCCTTCGACGCTTGCGGAAGCGAGCAGCGACCCACACCGGGGTTGCCTCCCCCGGCTGAGCTGCGCCTTCAGGTTTTCTCAACCTCTTGACGCCTTGTTCCGCTCGCGACCTCTCCGGCCTTGTTTCATGCCGGTAACGCCCTTGGGCTTTGCACCTTCAGAGGGTTTCCCCCACCGGTAGCGGGCCTCGCCTCTCGACGACGCCTGCCCTTCTTGCCGTTCGAATGCCCGGATTCGACAGTAGCCAGGATACCGCTGTCCTCCGTGCCTCGACTTCAAGGATTTACGCATCCGATGGGTCCGTACCGTTCGGGCCGGTGTTACCCGGGCTCCGAAGGCCGATCCTCTCCTGGCGTTCACCTCTTCGAGGTGTTCCCCCCCTTGGCCTCGGCTTCATGTCTCCATGAAGCCTCCTCTCTTGGGCTTCGACACGACGCTGAACGGCGAACCGTCCATCGTCGTATGTGCTCTTCAAAGTTTTAAAGAACCAAGGGAGTGGCTTGCCTCTTGCGAGTGCTGCCGACCTCCATGAGGTTCGTGTCCTCGTCGGTCCGCGCGAGGCGGGCCGTGTCGGACCTCCCTTGGGCCGCGCTCCCTGGCGTCAACCCTGAGGCGATAGTGGATCGCCCGACGGAGCTGCCGCAACCCGAATTTTCGGGGGGCGCCGGCTGTGGAAAACCAAGCTGTAGGGAAGTCGCGCACTTTCGCACCGTCTCCCCAAGTTGTCCACAGGAAAGCCACACGTCCGCGCGATCGGCCTGCGCCGCACCCGGTGGCCGCGAGAGCATCGCAAGTGCCTGTTTTCACGTGCGATCCGGGACGCGGCCCCGTGTCGCGCCGCAAAAGGGTGCCTCGGACGGCCACACGGGGCCGAAGGGCAGGGCGCGGACGCGGCGCCCTCGGGCGCGCTTCGGGGCGGGCGTTCGCGCGATGCCCACGCGCGATTGGCGTGATGGGGCGCCTGCGCGCGAAGCGCGTGATGGTTGACGGCGGAGGCGCGCGTCGCTACAGGCCAGCGCCATGGACCTGCCCGGCTACCAGCTCGACGCGCTCCGCGTCCACCCCGGCCTCGTGCTCGCGCCCATGAGCGGCGTCACCGACTCGCCCTTTCGCCGCTTGGTCAAGGCGGCCAGCGGCGACGCCGTGGGCCTCGTCGTCAGCGAGTTCCTCTCGATCGAGGCGCTCACCCGCCGCGAGCTGCGCAGCATGGTCCGGCTGGCCTTCCACCCCGAGGAGCGGCCCGTCGGCATCCAGATCTTCGGCGCCGACCCGGTCAAGATGGCCGAGGCCGCCAAGATCGTCGAGGACGCCGGCGCGGATCTGGTCGACATCAACTGCGGCTGCCCGGCTCCCAAGGTCGTCAAGCGCGGCGGCGGCGCCGGCCTCCTCCGCACCCTGCCGGCGCTGGCCGACATCCTGCGCGCCGTGGTCCCGGCGGTCTCGATCCCCGTCACCATCAAGATCCGCAACGGCTGGGACGAGCACACCATCAACGCCCACGACACCCTCGAGCTGGCGCAGGACTTCGGCGCGCGCGCGGTCGCGATCCACGGCCGCACCCGGATGCAGCTCTACCGCGGCGAGGCCGACTGGGACATCGTCGGCGCGCTCAAGCAGGCCTCGCGGCTGCCCATCATCGGCTCCGGCGACATCGCGACGCCCGCCGACGCCCGCCGGCGCCTGGCCGACACGGGCTGCGACGGCGTCATGGTCGGCCGGGGCGCCATCATGAACCCCTGGATCTTCCGCCAGGTCGCCGACGAGCTGGCCGGCCGCGCGCCCACGGTGCCGACCTGGCGCGACAAGATCGCGCTCCTCGAGCGCTACCGCCAGATGCTGACCGAGATCTACCCGCCCAAGGTCCTGCCGGGCCGGATGCGGATGATGCTCTCGCGCCTCATCAAGGGCTTCCCGGGCGCGGCCGAGGTCCGCCTGACCTGCGTCAAGATGGACGCGCCCGAGGCGATGCTGGCCACGCTGTCCGAGGCCTGCGAGCGCCTCGAGATCCTGGACGCGCCGGCCGTCAGCGTAGACCCGCGCGCCGGCGTCGCCGAGGCGGCCTGAGGGGCGCGTCAGACGGTCTTGGCCGCCGTCTTGCCCTTGGCGGCGCGGCGCTGGGTCAGCCAGCGCGCGGCGGCGACGCCGGCGACGAAGCCGAACAGGTGGGCCTCCCACGAGATGCGCGGATCGCTGGGCAGCACGCCCCAGATGAGCCCGCCGTAGGCGAAGCCGACCGCGACGGCGACCACGATGGCCTTGAGGCTGCGCTCGAACAGGCCGAGCCCGAGCAGGTAGCCCAGGTAGCCGAAGATGACGCCGCTGGCGCCGATGTGGACCGCCATGCGCGCGAAGACCCACACGCCCAGGCCGCCGACCACGGTGATGAGCAGGCTCGCCAGGAAGAACTCGCCGCGGCCGCGGGTCAGGATGAGCCACCCGAGGACGGCGAAGGGGACGGTGTTGCTGGCGAGGTGGGCGAAGTCGCCGTGCAGGAAGGGCGCGGCCAGGATGCCGGTCAGCCCGTCGAGGTCGCGCGGGACGATGCCGAAGGCGTCGAGGGCGCTGGACAGGATCAGCTGGTCGACGATCTCGAGCACCCAGAACACCGCGACGATGCTGCCGATGAGCGTCAGCTGGGCGCGGAGCGAGTTGTCCTCGGCGGGGGCGGGGCGCGAGCGCGGCTGGACGGTCATGGGCGGCTCCTGGGTGGCCGGGGTGAGGGTGGGGCCGAGACCATAAACCGCCTCGGGGGCCGCGGCCATCCTGTCGCCGGGCGCTCGCGCGGTGGGTTGCGGTTGTCCGGGGGCCGGCGGGTGGCTAACGTGCGCCGCCTATGGCCGCCTCCGCCCCGTCCGAGCGCCTCAACTACCTGGTCCCGAACGAGCCTCGGTGGCCCATCGATCCGGCCCGCCCGGTCATCGAGCTGCGCGGCGTCCAAAAGCGTTTCGGCGACGCGGTGGTGCTCGACGGGCTGGATCTGGCGGTCGAGACGGGCAAGACGACGGTCGTCGCCGGTCAGTCCGGTTCGGGCAAGTCGGTCCTGCTCAAGCTGATGAACGGCCTGCTGCTGCCCGACGAGGGGCAGGTGCTGCTGTTCGGCGAGGACACGCGCCAGGTCCCGCTGACGCGCCTGCTCGAGCTGCGCAAGCGCGTGACGATGATGTTCCAGAACTACGCGCTGATGGACTCGCTGACCGTCTCGCAGAACATCGGCTTCCCGCTGTACGTGAACGGCTCGATGCGCTGGCGCGAGATCCAGCCGCTGGTCGACGAGCTGCTCGAGCTGCTCGATCTGCAGGGCGCCGGAGGCAAGATGCCGTCGGAGCTGTCGGGCGGCATGAAGAAGCGCGTGAGCCTGGCCCGCGCGGTGGTCTCCAACCCCGAGGTCGTGCTGTTCGACGAGCCGACGACCGGCCTCGACCCGGTGATGATCGAGTTCGTCGACCAGCTCATCCGCCGGACGCGCGAGCGCTACGGCATCACCTCGGTCATCATCTCCCACGACACGACGTCGATCCTCGGGCTCGCCGACCGGCTGGCCATGCTCGAGCACGGCCGCATCCAGACCCTCGGCTCCGTCGACGAGGTCCGCGCGACGGGCGAGCCGCTGGTCGAGGCCTTCTTCGGCGGCGCCGGACGTCGCCTGACGGCCGGAGAGTCGGCGACCGAGGCCGAAGCGGCCGCGCGACGGGCCGAGGTCGAGCCGGCCGTCGAGGTGGTCGACCTGTACAAGAGCTTCGGCCCACACCAGGTGCTCCGCGGCGTCGACCTGAGCATCCCGAAGAACCGGATCACCGTCCTCATCGGCGGCTCCGGCAGCGGCAAGTCCGTGATCATGAAGCACATCATCGGCATCTTCAAACCCGACCGGGGGCAGGTGCTGGTGTTCGGCCGCGACATCACGCAGCTCGACGACGCGGCGCTGCTCAAGCTCCGGACCCACTTCGGGATGCTCTTCCAGGGGGCGGCCCTGCTCGACGGCATGACCGTCGCCGAGAACGTGTCCTTCCCGCTCAAGGAGCGCGGGCTCGCGGCCGGCGAGGTGCGGGATCGCACGGCTCAGATCCTGGACCAGCTGAAGCTGACCGGCATCGCCAAGCGCTACCCGGCCGACATTTCGAACGGCCAGAAGAAGCGCGTCGGCCTGGCCCGCGCCATCGTCACGCAGCCGCGCATCATGATCTACGACGAGCCGACGACCGGGCAGGACCCGGTGATGACGCGCTACGTCGACGACATGATCGTCGAGGCCCAGGAGCTGTTCGACATCACCAGCATCGTCGTCAGCCACGACATGGCGTCGACCTTCCGCGTCGCCCACCAGGTCGCGATGCTCTACAGGGGCGAGATCCGCGCCGTCGGCACGCCCGACGAGGTGCGCGCCAGCCCCGACCCGCAGGTGCGCCGCTTCATCTTCGCCGGCACCCCCGAGGGCGACGCCGCCGCGCGCGAGCTGGGCGAGGCCTGACGACGCCGGCCCCAACCCGGCGACACCCGACGCACAAGGTGACCCGGCCCCCGAGACGTGCTAGCAAGCCCGCCGGACGGAATAGCGGCCGCGGCGCTTCGCGTTGCTGACGGCTCGCGGAACCGGTCAGGAGTCGACCCGCATGGTGCCCTACATCGACATCCCCTCGTACGACCTCGGCCCGCTGACGCTGCACCCCTTCGGGTTCCTCGTCGGCCTCGCCATCGTGCTCGGCACCATCGTCTCCGACCGACGCACGGCGCAGGTCGGGCTCGACACCCGCGTGTCGGCCGACGTCGCCCTGTGGGCCGTCATCCCGGGCTTCATCGTCGCCCACCTGTACTCGGTCATCTTCTACTTCCCCGAGAAGATCCTGGCCGACCCGCTGGTCCTGCTGAAGTTCTGGGAGGGCATCAGCTCCTTCGGCGGCTTCCTCGGCGGCGCGGGCGGCGTCATCGCCTACTTCAAGATCAAGAAGATCCCGTTCTGGCCGTACGCCGACTGCATCATCTACGGCTTCGCCTTCGCCTGGATCTTCGGACGCCTCGGCTGCACCGTCGCCCACGACCACCCGGGCATCCCGACCGACTTCTTCCTGGCCGTGAACTACCCGGCGACGCCCGAATACCCCGCGGGACCTCGCCACGACCTGGGCTTTTACGAGTTCCTGTGGGCCATCGCCCTGTCGGCCTACTTCTACTCGCAGCGCCTCAAGCCCAAGTTCACCGGCTGGTACCTGGCGACCTTCGTCATCGCCTACATGCCCATCCGCTTCCTGTTCGACTTCCTGCGCACGGCCGACATGCGCTACTTCGCGACCGTCGACGGTCAGCTCGTCCTGGCGCTCGACTCCAAGGCGCTGACCAGCGAGACGGTCGGCTTCGTCGGCTTCACGGCCGGCCAGTTCGCCGCGTTCGTGCTGTTCTTCGTGGGCATCTGGATGTGGCGCTACCGCTCGCGGGTCGGCGAGCTGCTGGTCCCCGACGGGCAGCCGCACCGCTTCGCCGACGGCACCCTCGCCAAGCCGGCGACCGCCGGGGGCGGGGCCGCCGCGAAGACGCGCAAGGCGCGCTGAGGCGCCAGGACGCGCCAGGCGCGCCGAGGCTCAGAAGCGGGCGGGTGAGAAGGCCGCGTCGAAGGGCGCGGCCGGTGCGCCGCGGGTCACGACGTCCGCGCCCAGCTCGCCCACGGCGGCCGACGTCGTCATGCCGTGGCCGCCCAGGCCCACGACCCAGGCCAGCCCGGCGAGGGTCGGGTCGCGGCCGACGATGAAGCGGCCGTCGGGCGTCATCGTGCGCAGGCCGGCCCACGAGCGCGTCGGCCGCACCCCCGCCAGGGCCGGGACGTGGCGCGAGAACTTGTCGGCGAGCCGCTCGCGCTCGGTGGGGTCGACCGTCGGGAAGCGGGTCGAGTCCTCCGGCCAGCGCTCGCACGGCCAGGCGGTCTCGTCGCAGGCGCACAGCACGAAGCCCGGGCCCTCGGGGCGGAAGTACAGCCCGTGGGTGACGTCCCAGACGAAGGGCCAGCCGTGGTGCGGCGCCTCGAAGGCGGCCGTCGCGTGCAGGTGGCGCCGCACCGGGGTCAGGGGCAGGGGGGCGGCCCCGGCCAGCCGGGCGATCGCGTCGGCGGCGAAGCCCGCGGCGACGACCAGGGCGTCGCAGGCCAGGGGGCCGGTGGTCGTCTGGACCCCCTGGACGCGACCGCCGGCGAGGTCGACCGCCGTGACCCGCGCGCCGTAGCGCACGCGGGCGCCGCCGCGCCGGGCGACGGCCAGGTAGGCGGTCAGCAGGGCGTGGATGTCCGACACCCCGCAGGTCGGGCTGAACAGGCCAGCCTCGGCCGAGGCGCCGTCCAACACGGGCCAGCGGCGGGTCAGGGCGCCACGCGAGAGCCGCTCGAGCCCCTCGGGGCGGCGCGGGGCGGCCTCGGCGGCGGCGGCGAGGGTGTCGATGGCCGCGGCGTCGCCCAGCAGCAGGCCCCCGCGCCGATCGCGCAGCGTGAGGCCCTCGTCGACCTCGAGCGCGTCGATGAGCGCGACCGACCAGGTCGCGAGGTGGGTCATCAGCGGATCCTCGATGACCCGGCGGACCATCGCGGCGTTGCGGCCCGAGGCGTGCAGGCCGGGGATGGGCTCGGCCTCGACCAGCACGACGTCCCGGACGCCGCGCCGCGCGAGCGCCGCCGCCGTCGCCGCCCCGGCGAAGCCTGCCCCGATGATGACGACGTCCGCGCGCTCGATGGCTCGGCTCCCTCGGCGAGGTCGAATGCGCAGGACTTCTAACGGGTCGGCCCCCGTCGGGCAAGGACGCAGGTCGCCCGCTCGGCGGTCGGCCGGCGGCCGGTTTCATCGGCGCCGGCCCCTGTGCTAGGCTCGTCCGCCATGAACCCCATCACCACGCGCTCACTGATCGGGCCGCTCGCGGCCCTCGGCATCCTCTTTGCGGCGTCTACGGCCCTCGCGGGCGACGACGGGGCCAGGGCCGGCAACACGCCCAAGGAGCGGCTCGCCCGGGGTGAGGTCGTGATCTCGACCAAGAAGGTCGCCGGCAGCGACATCCCGTCGATGAAGGCGATGGCGGTCATCGACGCGCCGGCCGAGCGGCTGTGGAAGATCGTGGACGACTGCGCGAACTACAAGAAGACGATGCCGCGCATCGTGGCCAGCGAGGAGGTCTCGCGCAAGGGCAACAAGGTGCGCTGCAAGACCACGCTGGAGATGCCGTTCCCGCTCGACAACCTGACCGCGACGACCGAGGCCACCCTGACCGTGCAGCCCGGAAAGCAGTTCAAGCGCGCGTGGACGCTGGTCGAGGGCGACTTCAAGCGCAACACGGGCAGCTGGACCCTGCTGCCCTACGAGGACGGCAAGAAGACGCTGGCCATCTACGAGGTCCACGCCGAGCCGAACATCGCGGTGCCGGACGCCATCCAGAAGGCGGCGCAGCGCAAGAGCGTGCCGCAGCTCTTCGAGCGGCTGCGCAAGCAGGTCGAAGAGAAGTAGCTGGCGCGCCGCGGGCCTCAGCCCCACCAGGCGACGAGGCGCTCGCCGAAGGCCGCCAGGATCGAGAAGCGCACGACGCGACCGGCGAAGGCGATGGGGACCACGTGCAGCAGCGGCACCTGGAAGCCGGGCGCCAACGCGACCAGGGCGATGACCGGGGGCACGCCCAGGATGGCGGCGACGCCGCTGGCCGGCAGGTAGGCGCGCTCGAGCCTCTCCTGGAAGCGGTCCCGCACCCGGACGACCTGCCGGTCGAGCCAGGCCCAGCGCGTCATGGCCTGGGCCCCGCCGAAGTACAGCAGGACGTACATCGCCGTCTGCGCCGCGCCGATGAGCAGGCCGACCGCCAGCGGGTGCCAGCCCAGCTGCGACCCGTAGAGGATGGCCGTCAGCTCGGCGTTCACCACCCAGAACACCGAGCCGACGAACCCGATCCCGAGCAGGCTGGCTAGCTCCATGAAGCGGTCGGCCCCTGACGAAGGGGGCCGCGCAGGCGATGCCTGGCGGCCCCGGGTCTAGCCCTCGCGCGCGCCGGCGGCGGCCGGCGGTCGCGGCTACTTGCGGTTGATGGTGACCTTCTTGGTGCTGGCCAGCGCCTGGGCCTGCGCCTTCACCACCGCCTTGCAGCGGAACTCGTACACCTCTTGGATCGTGAAGGCGCCGACCCCCGGGATGGTGCCCGAGTCCCCCTGCTTCACGTTGTGGGCCTTGCCGCGGTTGAGCACCAGCGCGGTCGAGGCGCCCTGGGGGACGACCTGCACCACGGAGGCGCTGATGGGCCCGGTCGTGCTGGGCTTGTCGTCGACGCACTTGTCGTCGACGCACTTCTGACCGGCGCCGCAGGCCGGGTCGCAGCCCTTCTTGACCGGCTCGGGCTTGGCGATGCACTGGCCGCGGATGCAGCTCTCGTTCTTGTCGCACTTCTTGCCGTAGCAGGGGTCCTGCACGCACTCGTTCGACCGCGTGTTGCAGTACTCACCGCGCTTGCAGCCGCCCCCGCAGGGCTTTTCGCACTTGCCCTCGACGCACTCCCAGCCGCGGCGGCAGGCGGGCTTGCACTCCTTGACCTCGGGCTCGGGCTTGGCGATCTCGAAGCACTCGCCCTCTTTGCAGATCTCGTCGTCGTCGCACTCGACGTTGGCGCACGGGTCCTTGGGCTTGCTCGCCAGCGCGTAGCTGACCTTGTACGTCGACTGCCCCTTGGTCGCGTCCAGCTTCACCAGGTAGGTGACGCCGCCCTTGGCCTCGAAGACCAACGTGTAGTCGATGGTGTTCGGGCGGATGCCCGCGGCCGTGATCTGGCGGGCGCTGGTGTCGTAGATGGTCGCGTTGCCCGTCAGGCCGTGCGAGCCCTTGAAGGGGTCGCCGACGCGCAGCTTGACGGTGACCTTGCCGTCCTCCATCGGCGTGATGCTCTTCCAGTCGACCTTGTCGCCGCGGCCGTGGTTGAGCTCGTCCTCGATCTCGAGGTCCGACACGATGCGCATCGCGCTCTCGTGGGTGTCGTCGACGTCCTTGTAGGGCTGCGGGCAGCCGGCGAGTCCGAAGAGCCCGAGGCAGACGGCTGCGGTGAGAGCGGTACGGGCGAGGCGGCGGACGGTCACGAATCGAGCTCCTTGGGTCGGGACGCGGTCCCGGCAGGGATACCACAGCTGCCGGGGTCGCGCCAACCGACGGAAAAGGCAGGCTTCAGCGTGGCGCCCGCCGTGGCGCCCGGCGGCGGGCCGAACACGGCTGACAGGCGCCGGGCCCTGTGTTAAGCACCCCGCGCCTGCGGCGGCCGACGGTTCCAACGATGGCCGCCCGCCTCAACCCGAGCGAGACGGCCTGCCATGGAATACTCGGTCACCCTCATCCCCGGCGACGGCATCGGCCCCGAGGTCACGGAGGCCGCGGTCCGCGTCATCGAAGCGGTCGGCGTGCGCATCCTGTGGGACCGCGTCGAGGCCGGTCCGGGCGCGGTGGAGCGATACGGCAGCCCGCTGCCCGACCACGTCATCGACAGCATCAAGCAGCACCGCGTCGCCCTCAAGGGGCCCGTCACCACCCCGGTGGGGCGCGGGTTCCGCAGCGTCAACGTGTCGCTGCGCCAGGCGCTCGACCTGTACGTCAGCCTGCGCCCGGTCGACACGCTGCCCGGCGTGAAGACGCATCACGAGGACGTCGACCTCGTCGTGTTCCGCGAGAACACCGAGGGCCTGTACGCCGGCATGGAGCACGAGCCCGTGCCCGGCGTCGTCGAGAGCCTGCGCATCATCACCGAGGAGGCCTCGCGCCGCTTCGCCCGCTTCGCCTACGAGTACTGCCGGTACGAGGGGCGCCGCAAGGTGCACCTCGTGCACAAGGCGTCCATCATGAAGCTGTCGGACGGGCTCTTCCTCGACACGGCGCGCGAGGTCGCCAGCGACTACCCGTACATCCAGACCGAGGACATCCTGACCGACCGGCTGTGCATGGAGCTGGTCCTCGACCCGACGCAGTTCGACGTCCTCGTGATGGAGAACCTGTTCGGCGACCTCATGAGCGACCTGTGCGCGGGCCTCGTCGGCGGGCTCGGCCTCGTCCCGGGCGCCAACATCGGCGACAAGTACGCCGTCTTCGAGGCCGTCCACGGCAGCGCCCCCGACATCGCCGGGCGCGGCATCGCCAACCCCATCGCCATCATCCGCTCGGCGGCCCTCATGCTGCGCCACATGGGCGAGCGCGAGGCGTCGCGCCGCGTCGAGCGCGCCGTCCGGACCGTCCTCGAGAAGGGCGAGCACCTGACGGGCGACCTCGGCGGCAAGGCCACGACGCGCCAGATCACCGACGCCATCATCGCGGAGCTCTGAACCCATGACGCACACCGTTACGCTCATCCCCGGGGACGGCATCGGGCGCGAGGTCGCGGCGGCCACCCGCCGCCTGGTCGCCGCCACCGGCGTGACCATCGAGTGGGAAGAGGTCTCGGCGGGGCTGCAGGCCTTCAACCGCAGCGGCAACCCGATGCCCGACGACACCGTCGCCAGCATCCGGCGCAACCGCGTCGCGCTGAAGGGGCGCATCCTGACGCCGGTGGGCAAGGGCTACGAGAGCCCCAACGTGCGGCTGCGCAAGGAGCTGAACCTGTTCGCGGCCGTGCGCCCCATCAAGTCGCAGCCGGGCGTGCCGTCGCGTTATCGGGACGTCGATCTGGTCATCATCCGCGAGACCACCGAGGACGTGTACGCGGGCATCGAGCACCGCGTCGTCCCGGGGGTCGTGCAGAGCCTGAAGATCACGACGGCGACCGCCTGCCGGCGCGTCATCCGCTTCGCCTTCGAGTTCGCCCGGGCCCACGGCCGCAAGCAGCTGACGCTGGTCCACAAGGCCAACATCATGAAGCAGTCCGACGGGCTCTTCATCCGCTGCGGCGAGGAGATCGCGCGCGACTTCCCGGACGTGACCTTCAAGACCATCATCGCCGACAACGCCTGCATGCAGATGGTGCGCTACCCCGAGCAGTTCGACGTGCTGGTCGCGCAGAACCTGTTCGGCGACCTGCTCAGCGATCTGGGCGCCGGCCTGGTGGGCGGCATCTCGGCGGTCTACGGCCTGCTGCGCGACGACAGCGACATCCACGTCTTCGAGGCCATCCACGGGCTCGCGCACGAGCTCGAGGGCCAGGGCGTCGCCAACCCGCTGACCTTCATCCGCCCGGCCGTCGAGCTGCTGCGCCACCTGGGCGAAGGCGACGCCGCCAGCGCCATCGACCGGTCCATCGCGGCCACGCTCGAGGCGGGCATCAAGACCCGCGATCTCGGCGGCGAGGCCTCGACCGAGGGCTTCGTCGACGCGCTCATCGCGCGCCTGGGCTGAGCGAAGCGCCGGGGCGGCCGTCCAAGCGGCGGTCGCCCTGTCGCGATGACCTCGAGGCCGGGCAGCAGGCGGCCCGGCGCGGCGCTCCATCGGCCGGAGGGGGCGCCCGCCTCGGCGGCGGGCGGACGGCGTCAGTCGCCCATCTTCTTGGCGCGGCGCAGGGCGTCGAGCGTCTTCTGGTACTCGATCTCGTAGTCGCTCGTGCCTTCCTGCAGGTTCTTGATGCGCTTCTTCACTTCCTTGTCGAGCGCGGTGTCGACGCCCAGCTCGCGCTTCAAGACCGGCACCATGACGCGGCGGAGGTCGTGATCCTCGCCGTAGACCTCGTCGACGTTCTTGCTCTGCAGCAGGATCTCGACGATCTGGTGGGTGATCCAGTCGAGGGCCTCGTCGCCGAGCTTGAAGGCCTTCTCCTGCGCGAGCTGCTGCTTGAGCTTCTGGGTCGCCGAGTAGTCCAGCCCGCGCAGGGCGACCAGATCACGCGCCTTCTCGGAGAGATCGTGGTCGACGCGCCGGTACTCCTTGAGGACGCTCGCCACGTCGAGCTCGACCTCCTCGCGCAGCTCCGGGTCGACCTCGATGAGCTCGTCGGCGATCAGGGCGCCGACGATGTCCTTGGCGATGCTCGGGATTCTCTCGCGGTAGATGCGCATGGGGGGCCCTCCGGGCGTCAGGGGCGCGGCTCATATCACAGGCGCTCGCCTCTGTCAGCACCCGTGCGCGTGCTAACGACGCGGCGCGCGCCCCGTGATGCTGCGCGTTGCGGCCGGCGCGCGGCGGCGCTACGTTGGCCCTCGTGATCCGCCTCGCACCATCGCTCCTCGCCCTCGTCGCGTCCGCCGCCCTGGCCTCGGGCTGTGACCAGGGCGGCGGCCAGGTTCACGGCGAGCTGCTCGAGGTCTCGAGCTGCCGCGCGCACGACGAGCGCCGCATCTTCGCGCCCTTCGACCTCGAGCTCGACTTCCTCGGGACCGAGCTGGACGTCGAGACGCTGACCCTGCGCTTCGCGCCGCGGCTGCGCCTGACGCCTCCGACCGACACGCTGGTCGTCATCGTCGAGAACCTGCGCGACGTGCGCCGGGTCATCCGCGACGAGGGCCTCGTCACGCTGCCCATCCGCGCCAGCGTCGTCCACGACCCCACCGAGGTTCGCGTGGGGCTGGCGCTGCTCGAGACGTGCCCGGCCTCGCGCGAATCCCTGGCCGGCACCAACGGCACGGCGACGTTCAGGTCCATCGGCGCCGACAAGGGCGATCTCGTCGACGGCGAGCTGACCTTCGAGGTGGTGGACATGCGGACGAACACCATCGTCGGCCAGGGCTTCCACGCGACCTTCGACTTCGAGGTCGGCCTCGGCACGCCCTACCAGCAGTTCAACGACCCGCAGTCGCAACGCCACTGATCGCCGGCGCGCGCCCAGCGCTGCCGTGAGTCCGTGACGTGCGGGTGTCACGGGCGCGCCCGAACGGCGAATCGGGACTTTGATCACGCCGCCGATCCCGGTAGACTCCGCGCTCCTACGGAGTGCGCATGACCAACAGAGCGGCGACGAAGACGTGGGCAGGGTGGGCCCGCGTGATGCTGGGGGTGGGGACGCTCGCGTGGTCCTTCGGGGCTTGCAGTGACCCGCAGAGCGGCAGCCCGGGTCCCGGCCCGGTCGACACCCCCGGCACCTTCGACGGCACCTCGGCCGACGTGGTCGACGCGACGCCGGACACCACGAAGTCCGACGATACCGACGCCGTCGAGAGCGACGTCGTGTCGTGCAAGCCGTTCGTGGTCGAGTGCGCCGGGCCGCTCAGCCAGCGCCAGTGCTCGGCGACCGGGGACGCGTGGCTCGAGGCCAAGTGCCCGACCGGCAAGGGCTGCGTGGACGGGCAGTGCGTCGACCAGGTCTGCACGCCGCTCGCGAGCAGCGGCGAGTGCATCGACGCGGTCAGCCACCAGCGCTGCAACGCCTCGGGCACCGCCGAGGAGGTCGTGACCTGCGGCGACGGCACCAAGTGCCACAAGGGCATCTGCATCCAGTCGCTGTGCAAGCCGAACACCCGCATCTGCAAGGGCCCGAGCCAGGTCTACGTCTGCGACCCCTCGGGCGACGCGTGGGTCGACGGCGAGGTCTGCCCCAAGGGCGGCCTGTGCAACCAGGGGCAGTGCCTGAGCCCGTGCGAGGTGAACATCAAGGACGGGTCCTACCTGGGCTGCGACTACTGGGCGATGGATCTCGACAACATCGAGGAGTCCAAGGACGCCACCGTCGGCGTCGTGGTCTCGGTCCCGGCCGCGACCAGCGCGTCCAACGTCAAGATCACCGACAACGCGACGGGCGCCATCGTCGCCAACACCGTCGTGCAGGCCGGGCAGGTGCAGATCTTCTCGCTGCCGGGCGACTCGGGCATCGACGGGACGATCCGCACCAACAAGACCTTCCACATCGAGACGACCTCGCCCGTCGCGGTCCACCAGTTCAACCCGCTCAATGGCACGGGCGTGTACACCAACGACGCCTCGCTGCTGCTGCCGTCGAACGTGACGGGGCAGGACTACCTCGTCATGTCGTGGCCCCACCGCAACGACGGCACGCTGCTGCGTGGCTTCGTGACGGTCATCGCGACGCAGCCCGGGGCGACCAACATCGGCTTCACGCCGACCGCGCCGGTGGTGGGCGGCGGCGGCATCTCGGCCTTGAACGCGGGCACGCCCTACCTCTTCACGCTGCAGCGGGGCGAGGCCATCAACTTCGAGACCGACGGGCCGCACGGCGTCGATCTGACGGGCTCGCACATCAAGGCCGACCAGAAGATCAGCGTCATCGCCGGCCACGAGTGCGGCAACGTGCCGCTGGGCATCACGGCCTGCGACCACATGGAGCAGCAGCTCTTCCCCGTCGAGACCTGGTCGACCCACTACATCGCCGACACGTTCAAGGCGCGCAGCCCCTCGCAGGTCGACATCTTCCGGGTGATGGCGGGCGCCAACGACGTGACGGTCAAGACGGCGCCGCCGGTGCCGGGCTACGAGGAGTTCCGCCTGCAGCGCGGCGGCTGGATCCAGTTCTCGGCGGCCGAGAGCTTCGAGGTGAAGGCGGACGGGCCGATCCTGGTCGGGCACTACCTGACGGGGGCCAAGTACCCCGGGGCGATCCCGAACCCGGCCTGCGTCGAGTCCGCGGTCGGAAAGCCCGAGCCCCTGGGCGACCCGGCGTTCACGCTGGCGGCGCCCGTCAAGCGGTACCTCAAGGAGTACGCCGTGCTCACGCCCAGCGGCTACCTCGAGAACTACCTCAACATCGTCGCGCCGACGGGCACGACCGTGACCATCGACAACCTGGCCCTGTCGGTGCCGTGGCAGGCCATCCCGGGCACGGGTTACGCCATCGCGCGCCAGCCGGTGCAGCCGGGGGTCCACACGGTGGTCGGCTCCAAGTCGTTCGGCCTGACGGCCTACGGCTACGACTGCAACGTCAGCTACGCCTACCCCGGGGGCCTCAAGCTCCAGGGGTTCGAGGGGAACTGAGGCCATGGAAGTGACCGCGCCCATCTCGCGTCGCCCGATGTCTCCCAGGGCCACGTCCCCGCTGCTGCCGAGCCTGTTCATGGCGGCTTGCCTGGCCCTCGCCGGCTGCGACAGCCCCAGCGGAGGCGGCGGGCCGGGTTGGTCCGTCGACCCGGACGCGGCCACGTGCCAGCCGTCGTGTCACTTCAAGCAGTGTGGCGACAACGGCTGCGGGGGCACCTGCGGCTTCTGCATGCCCGGGCTCGAGTGCAAGTCCTTCCAGTGCGTGGCGCCCGGCGAGGAGCCCGACGTCATCATCCCTCCGGCGGACGCGGGCGGCAGCGACGCCGGCGCACAGCCGGAGCTGCCGGTGAGCGGCAGCGACGGCGACGGCGACGGCGTGCCGGACAGCATCGACAACTGCCAGTTCATCTACAACCCCACCCAGGCCGACATGGACGGGGACAAGCTGGGCGACGCCTGCGACCCCGACATCGACGGCGACGGCTACTTCAACGAGTTCGACTGCGCGCCGACCAACAAGAAGGTCCACCCCGGGGCCAAGGAGCTGTGCGGCAACGGCATCGACGACAACTGCAACGGCGACACCGACGAGGAGGACGCCTGGGACTGCACGCCCTACTACATCGACGCCGACAACGACGGGGCCGGCGCGTCGAGCACCCGGCGCTGCCTGTGCGCCCCGGACGTGCAGCACAAGGTGAAGGTCGCGGGCGACTGCAACGACAACGACCCCAGCCTGTCGCCCCTGCTGCCGGAGAAGTGCGACGACATCGACAACAACTGCAACATGCTGGTCGACGAGGGCTGCGACGACGACGGTGACGGCTTCTGCGACGCCACCATGGTGGTCGTCGGCACCCCGGCGGTCTGCCCCAACGGCGGCGGCGACTGCTACGACTACTCGCCCGCCGTCTACCCGGGCGCGCCCGAGATCGAGGCCGACGGCATCGACAACAACTGCGACGGCACCAAGGCGGGCGAGCCGACGGGCGGCGGGCCCATCGTGCCGGACTGCACCGGCATGCCCTGCACCGGCACCAGCAGCCAGGCGTTTCTGTGCGCGCTCGAGATCTGCTACCCGGACCTGCTCATCAGCGCGGCGGCGTCGAGCCCCATCGGGTCGAGCATCAGCTCGGCCTGGACGGCCATGAGTCACTATGGCAGCGCGACGAACGACCTCACCCCGTTCGCCGGGCCTTCGTACGGTGTCATGGCATCCGGCAATGTCTCGGCGACGGGGGACTCGCACCAGGACCAACTCGGCGGCTCTGGGTTCGACAAGTTCGAGGCCGGCAGCAGCATCCATGACAGCGTCGAGTTCAAGGTGACGCTGAAGGCGCCGCCGGGGGCCACCGGGTTCTCCATCGACTACATCTTCATGTCGGCCGAGTACCACGAGTGGGTGGGCAGCTCGTACAACGACAAGTTCTACATGATCCTCAAGGCCCCGCAGACGACCGGGGGCGTCGAGAAGGTCATCAACTTCACGGACTGCTCGAACCCCAACAGCTACTGGGACATCATCCAGAACGGCAAGAAGTACTGCTACATCGCCATCAACAGCGCCTTCTCCGAGCCGTGCCCCGTCGCCCCCACCAACATCAGCGGCACCGGGCACGAGTGCTCGTCGGGCGGCAGCTCGACCGGCTGGCTGCAGACCTCGTGGCCCATCAAGGAGAACGAGGTCTTCGAGCTGACCTTCCACATCCACGATACGGCCGACATGGCCTACGACTCGACCGTGGTCATCGACAACTTCCGTTGGGAAGGCGGCACGTTCCAGCAGGGCACGTCGGCCTCGCACAACTGACCTCGGCCGAGCGCTCCAAGCGACGAGGCCCGCCGCCGGGGTGACCGGGGCGGGCCTCTCGCGTCTTCGGCGCGGGCGTCAGGCGTCGATGGCGGCGGGGTCCGTCAGGCGCCGATGGCGGCGGGGTCCGTCAGGCGCCGATGGCGAAGAAGGTGCCGCCGGCGTGGCCGACGTAGATGCGGCCGTCGACGATGCACGGCGTCGAGTGGATGCGCGCGCCCAGGCTCAGCTCCCAGACGAGCTGGCCCTTGGCCGTGTCGAAGCAGCGCAGCTTGCCGTCGGTGGCGCCGATGACCACGCGGTCGTCGACGACGCAGGCGCTCGACCAGGTGGTCGCGCCCAGCTTGACCTCCCACTTCGGCTTGCCGGTCAGCGCGTCGAGGGCGAAGAAGCGGCCGCCGGCGCTGGCGATGTAGACGACGCCGTCGGTGACCGCCGGGGTGGACCAGAAGCCGCCGGGGCCCTTGACCTTCCAGGTCTGCTTGCCGGTGGCGCGCTCGAAGGCGAAGGCGTAGGGGCTGCCGTCCTGGGCGGCGATGTAGACGTGGTCGCCCCAGATGACCGGCGAGCCGTCGGTGTCGTCGCCGGTGTTGGCCTTCCAGCGCTCTTCGCCCGTCTTGGCGTCGAGGCAGAACACGTCGCCGAAGTAGGTCGCGCAGTAGTACTCGCCGTCGGCGACGGCGGGCGAGGTCTCGCTGCCGTACGAGCCGGTCTTGCGGCCCTTGTGCAGGCCGTCGACGAAGGTCTTCCAGCGCAGCTCGCCCGTCCTGGGGTCGAGGCAGCGCGCCCAGCCGTTCTCGCCGGCGATGTACAGGCGCCCGTCGACGACGCAGGGCGACGAGTCGAGGTCGCGGCCGGTGTCGAGGCGCCAGACGACCTGGCCCGTGGCGGCGTCGATGCAGCGCAGCCAGTCGTCGACGTTGCCGATGTACAGGCGGTTTTCGAACAGGCAGGCGCTGCCCTTGAACTGGCGGCCGCCCTTGTAGCGCCAGCGCAGCTTGCCGGTCTCGGCCTCGAAGGCGTACAGGTGGCAGCCCTGGCTGCCGATGAAGACGTAGTCGCCCAGCTTGACGGCCTGGCCGGTCCAGCCGGTGCCCGCCCAGACGTGCGGGGTGCCGTAGTACATCGCCGGGAAGTCGATCATCCGGTGGCGCCACAGGATGCGCGGCGCGTCGGGGATGGGGCCGGTGCCGTAGAAGGTGTGGGCCGGGTTGCCGCGGAACATCAGCACGGCGTCGAGGGCGGCCGAGGCGTCGCCGTGGGCCCAGGGCGGCAGCGCGAGCGGGCCGCCGTGGGTCTCCTCGGGGCGGTCGCGGCGGCCGTCTCCGGTGACGGGCTCGTCGCTGCCGCGGGCGAGGGCGGCGGGGGTCAGGGCCAGGGAGCCCAGGGCGGCGGCGGCCGAGCCCAGGAAGGTGCGGCGGGACAGGGGGGGCGGGATGGCGTCCTCCTCGGGCGAGCGGGGGAGCCGGTCTGTACCACAGGCGGGGCGGTCGGGGCCACGATCGCCCCGGGGCATGACGTCGGTGACGGCCGTGTTGCGATGCGGTCACGGAGCGATCCGGTTCGGGGCTTTACTAACCCCTTGCAGCTGGGGTAGGAACGCCCGCACCACACGACTTACGAACCCGAAATAGGACAGGAGGCGAAGGCGATGGCACGCACCGTCATGGAGGTCTTCGAGCAGACCGTGAAGCATCACGGCCACGAGCCGGCGATGAAGGTCAAGCGCAACGGGGCCTGGCAGACGACGACCTGGAAGCAGTACCACGACGCGGCCAGCCGCGCCGCGCGAGGGTTCATGCACCTCGGGCTCGAGCCCGGGCAGGGCGTGTCCATCATCGGGTACAACTGCCCCGAGTGGTTCGAGGCCGACATCGGCGCGATCATGGCGGGCGGCGTGCCGGCGGGCATCTACACGACCAGCAGCGCCGATCAGTGCCAGTACATCACCGACCACTGCGACGCCGCCGTCGCCGTCGTCGAGAACGCCGAGCACCTCGCCAAGTTCAAGGCCGTGCGGGACCAGCTCCCGAAGCTCAAGGCCATCGTGATGATCGAGGGCGAGGACGCCGATGAGGGCGTCTACTCGTGGAAGCAGCTGCTCGAGCTGGGCGACAAGGTCTCCGACAAGGACCTCGCCAAGCGCATCGAGGCCCAAAAGCCCGACGACGTCTGCACGCTCATCTACACCTCGGGCACCACCGGGCAGCCCAAGGCCGTGATGATCACCCACAACAACATCACCTGGACGGCGCGGGCGGCCCTCGAGGCGGTCGGCATGGAGCCGGGTGACCGCGTCGCCAGCTACCTGCCGCTGAGCCACATCGCCGAGCAGGTCGTGTCGCTGCACGGCCCGATGGTCATCGGGGCCTGCACCTGGTTCGCCGAGAGCGTGGACGCCCTGGGCGACAACCTGCGCGAGATCCGGCCGAACGTCTTCCTGGGCGTGCCGCGCGTGTGGGAGAAGATCCAGGCCAAGGTCATGGCCGCGGGCGCGCAGAACCCGCCGCTCAAGAAGAAGATCAGCGCCTGGGCGCGCAAGCTCGGCCTCGAGGGTGGCTACGCCGAGCAGAACGGGCGGCCCAAGCCCCTCATGTACCCGCTGGCCAACAAGCTGGTCTTCTCGAAGGTCCGCGAGAAGCTGGGCCTCGACCAGTGCCGCGTGCAGATCACGTCGGCGGCGCCCATCTCGAAGGACACGCTCGAGTTCTTCCTCAGCCTCGGCATCCCGATCTACGAGGTCTACGGGATGAGCGAGTGCACGGGCCCGGCGACCATCTCGCTGCCCAACAAGTACCGCACCGCCAAGGCCGGCTTCGTGCTGCCGGGGGCCGAGCTGAAGATCGCCGAGGACGGCGAGGTCTGCATGCGCGGCAACCACGTCTTCAAGGGGTACTTCAAGAACCCCGAGGCGACCGCCGAGACCATCGACGCCGAGGGCTGGCTGCACTCCGGTGACATCGGGACCATCGACTCCGAGGGGTTCCTGCAGATCACCGACCGCAAAAAAGATCTGCTCATCACCGCCGGCGGCGAGAACATCGCGCCGCAGGTCATCGAGGGCATGCTCAAGGGCATCCCGGTGGTGGGGCAGGCCGTGGTCGTGGGCGATCGCCGCAAGTTCCTGGCGGCGCTGCTGACGCTCGACCCCGAGCGCATCGTGCAGGAGTGCAAGGCGGCGGGCAGCCCGGCGACCGACGTGACGTCGGCGGCCAGCTGCGACATCTTCCGCAAGCACCTGCAGGGCCAGCTCGACGCGGTCAACCAGAGCCTGGCGCGGGTCCAGACCATCAAGAAGTGGACCATCATCCCGGCCGAGTTCACGATCGAGGGCGGCGAGCTGACCCCGACCATGAAGATCAAGCGCAAGGTGGTCAACGAGAAGTACGCCCAGCAGATCGAGGGCATGTACACCGGCGCGGCCTGACGGGTCCCGCGCGCGGGGCGGCGGTCGGCGTCGCCTCGCGCCGCGCGGGTTACTCGGCGTCGGGCGCCGGCTCGTCGGCCGGCGGCGGGCCGAAGGCGATGCGGGCGCCGGCCTCGACCGAGCGCAGCACGACGAACTCCTCTGGGGCCAGCCTTCGCTGGCCCTGCCACTTTCGAAGGGTGTCGCTCGCGCGTGTGCCGGCGTCCTGGCGCACCAGGGCCTCGGCCAGGCCTCCCAGGGCGACGTGGTCGCTCGGGTCCTTGGCCAGCCGCGCCTCGAAGGCGGCCTGCGCGGCCTTCGGGTCGCCCAGGCGCAGGGCGGCCTCGCCCTCGAGGTAGCGGGCCTCGTCGTCGGTCGCGCCGGCCAGGACCGCCGCCGCCAGCTCGGGGCGGCCGCCGACCAGGGCCTGCCGGGCGGCGACCAGCGCGTCTGGCGTGGGCGTCGCGATCTCGGGGGTCAGCTCCGTCAGCTGCGCCTCCTCGAGCTTCAGCTCGAGCAGGGCCAGGTGGCGCCGGACCAGGGCCCGGTCGGGGTCCAGGGCCAGCGCCTGGCGCCAGCGGCGGGCGGCGGCGCGCGGGTCGTTCATGACGGCGTGGACGGCGCCCAGCTTGTACAGCAGGACGACGTCGTCGGGTGACCCGGCGAGGGCGGCCTCGTAGGCGGTCAGCGCCTCGACGTAGCGGGCCTGCGCGAAGGCGTCGTCCCCTGGGTGGGCCGGCAGGTCGCCGGCCTCGGGGAGCGGCTCGGCGGGCGCGTCGGCCTGGGCGGCCCGAGGCGGGGCTTCAGTGGGGCGCTCGGAGTCGGCGAGGGCAGGGGTGACGCCGGGGTCCTGGGCCACGACGCCGTCGCGGATGAGGCGGGCGGCGGCCTGGCGCACCTCGAGGGCCTGGGGGCCGTTCGGGTCGCCGTGCCGCTCGAGGAAGCGCTCCATGGCCCACAGGGCGGCCGCGTTGTGCTTGCGGGCCTGGAAGACGTGGGCCAGCGCGTAGTAGGCCGGCGCGTCGTCCGGCTTGAAGGTGAGGAAGCGGGTCAGGGCGGCGGCGGCTGGCTCGTGCTGGCCCTGGCGGCGGAGGACCTCGCCGAGGTTGGCCCAGGCCTCGGCCAGCTCGGGGTCGAGGGAGACGGCCTCTTGCAGGTGGTCGGCGGCGGCGTCGAGGCGGCCGGCGCGCGCCTCGAGGAAGCCCAACTCGTTGTGGACCAGCGGGTAGGCGGGCCAGGCGGCGAGCGCCTGTCGGTACAGCTCCAGCGCGCGGTCGCGTTGGCCGCGCTGGGCGGCGACCTGGGCCTGCTCCTTGAGCTGCCGGGCCAGCGTCTGGCGGGCCTTGGCGTCGGCCGACAGCGGCGCGGAGGCCGGCGCGGGCGCGGCCGGCGCGGGCTGGGCCGCCGCGGCGCAGGGGAGGGCGAGGAGGCTGGCGGCGAGGAGGCGAGGCACGAGGCGCATGGGCGGCACGATCCCACAGGGGCGGGGTCGGATCAAGGAAGCCGGGCGGGCGGCCCCTGGGCGTGCAGCGGCCGGCGCCATGGCCACGGCTCATGGCCATTGGCACGGCCACCGGCTCGGCACACCGCCGCGGCCAGGTCCACGGCGCGCGCGGCCTTCGTCGCGGCCTTGCCTTCGGCCGGCGCAGCCCGGACAATCGGCCGCCCTGCGTGGAGGACGCCCCGTCATGACCCAGCCGAGCCTTCCAGACGCCCGTGGACACTTCGGCCCCTACGGGGGGCGGTACGTGTCCGAGATCCTGATGCCGAACCTGCTCGCCCTCGAGGAGGCCTGGCGGACCGTCGTGCCGAGCGAGGCGTTCCAGGCCGAGCTGGACGACCTGCTGACCCACTTCGTGGGCCGTCCGTCGCCGCTGTACCTGGCCGAGCGGCTGACCGCGCACGCGGGCGGGGCGCGGATCTGGCTCAAGCGCGAGGACCTGAACCACACGGGCGCGCACAAGATCAACAACTGCGTCGGGCAGGTGCTGCTGGCGCGGCACATGGGCAAGCGGCGCATCATCGCCGAGACGGGCGCCGGGCAGCACGGCGTCGCGACCGCGACGGTGGCGGCGCGCTTCGGCATGTCCTGCGTGGTCTACATGGGCGAGGAGGACATCGCCCGACAGAAGCTGAACGTGTTCCGGATGAAGCTGCTGGGCGCCGAGGTGCGGCCGGTGTCGGCCGGGTCGAAGACGCTCAAGGACGCGATGAACGAGGCGATGCGCGACTGGGTTTCGAACGTCGACGACACCTTCTACGTCATCGGCTCGGCGGCGGGGCCGCATCCGTATCCGGCGATGGTGCGCGACTTCCAGGCGATCATCGGGCGCGAGGCGCGCGAGCAGTCGCTGCGGCGCATGGGGCGGCTGCCGGACGTGCTGGTCGCCTGCGTGGGCGGCGGGTCGAACGCCATCGGGCTGTTCCACCCGTTCCTGGACGACGACGTGACGATGCTGGGCGTCGAGGCCGAGGGCGAGGGGATCGCCAGCGGGAGGCACGCGGCGACCCTGGTGGCCGGGCGGGTCGGCGTGCTGCACGGCGCCAAGAGCTACCTGCTGCAGGACGAAGACGGGCAGGTGACCGAGACGCACAGCATCTCGGCGGGCCTCGACTACCCGGGCGTCGGGCCCGAGCACGCGTGGCTCAAGGACGCGGGGCGCGTCCGGTACGTCTCGGTGACCGACGACGAGGCGCTCGAGGGGTTCCGGCTGATGTGCGAGCTCGAGGGCATCATCCCGGCGCTCGAGTCGAGCCACGCGGTGGCGGCGGCGCTGACGGCGGCCGCGCAGCTGCCGGCCGAGGGCAACGTGCTGGTCAACCTGAGCGGGCGTGGCGACAAGGACACGCACACGGTCGCGGCGGCGCGCGGCGTGGTGCTGTGAGCGGGATCACGACCGAGTCGACCGACTACGAGCGCCTCGGGGGCGAGGAGGGGCTGCGCGTCGTCATCGAGGACTTCATGGCGCGCGTCTTCGCCGACGACATGATCGGCTTCCTGTTCGAGGGCAAGCCCAAGCGCCGCATCGTCGAGATGGAGCTGCGGCTGGCGGTCGAGCAGCTCGGCGGCCCGAAGCCTTACACGGGCCGCTCGATGAAGGAGGCCCACCGCCGGTCGCCCATCCTCGGGGGGCACTTTGCAAGGCGGCGGAAGATCCTGCAAAACACCCTGGAGGACCATGGCGTCGACGAGGACGTCATCGCGCGCTGGCTGGGCCACGTCGACGGGTTGCGCGACGAGGTGCTGGGGGCGGGCGTCTCCGAGCTGACCTGTAACCACGATCTGCAAGCGGCGCGGCTGACCGAGGGCGAGGACCCCGACGGCGCTCGCCGGGAACCGGAGGACGGATGATGCTGGCCCGAACCATCGCGCTGGGTGCGCTGCTGCTGGCCGCGCCGTCGGCGCTCGCCGACGACATCGAGCTCAAGGACCCGGCCGGCGACGACTTCGGCCCGGGCACCTACAAGTACCCGACCGACGCCGTCTACAAGCGGGGCAGCTTCGATCTGCGCGAGGTGCAGCTGCTCGACAAGGGCGACAAGGTCGAGGTGCGCGTCACCGTCGGCGCGACGATCGAGGATCCCTGGAACTCGAAGGAGTGGGACGGCAACGGGTTCTCGCTGCAGATGGTCCAGATCTACATCGACACCGACAACCAGGCGGGCAGCGGCCACACCGAGACGCTGCCGGGGCTCAACGCGACGTTCGCCGCCGAGGACGCCTGGGACAAGGTCATCATCCTGTCCCCGCAGGGCAAGCGGCGCCTCGAGGCCGAGGTCGCGCAGAAGGCCGGGGCCATGAAGGGGGCGGTCGTGGTGCCGACCAGGACGACGGCGCGCGGCAAGACGCTGATCGCGACCATCGCCAAGAAGGACCTGGGCGGGGCGCCCTCGAAGGCCTGGGGTTACCAGGTGGTGATGCAGTCGAACGAGGGGTATCCGGCGGCGACGGATCTGCTGAGCCGCAAGGTCAACGAGTACGAGGGGCAGCACCGCTTCGGGGGCGGCAGCGACCACGAGTGCGACCCGCACGTGCTCGACGCGCTCGTCGGGCCGGCCAAGGGCGAGGCGGCCGAGAAGGACGGGCAGAAGCAGGCCCTGAGCTACGAGTGCGGGCCCGAGGGCGAGCGCAAGCGGCCCGCCGTCCTGCCGATGGTCCGGCTCGGACGCTGAGGTGGAGCAGGGGCCTGCCGACGCGGCGGACCGGGACCTCGCGCGCGCGCCGGCCGCGGTCGACGCAACAGGCGCGCCCGAGTCGCCGATCTCGGACGCGGGGCTCGAGCAGGCGGCGGCGCGCGTGGCCGAGGCGCTGCGGCGGGTGCGCAAGCGCGCCCCCAAGGAGGTCACGCGCGCGGTCCGCGAGGCGCTCGAGGCGGTCTTCGCCGTCGTCGAGGGCGGGCAGCGCGCGCCGGCGCCGCGCGTGGCGCTGCTGCGGCGGCTCGAGGCGCTCGACGGCGAGCTGCACGCGCGCGACATCTTCGTGCCGCAGTTCTACGAGGGCGCGCGCCTGGCGGTCGTGCGGCGCTACGATCCGATCCGCATCCGGTTCGTCGTCGACGAGGGGGCGGCGCGGGCGCACATCGACCGCTACGTCGGGCGCATCGCGCGGCAGGAGCGGCGGCTGCGCTACTTCTACGAGCGGGCCGGGCTGCAGGTCGACCCGGTGCCCGAGCTGCGGCCGTGGGAGCAGCCCTACGCCGCCATGGAGGTCGACCGCGAGTTCCTGTGGCGCAAACCGCGGACGTTCAGCGGCTGACACCGCGGTCCGGGCCGAAGGGAAGGGCGCGATCTTCACGGCGGGGGGGCCCGAGGGTATGGTGCGCGGCCACCCTGGACGAAGCCCCATCCCATCCGATCGAGGAGTCGACCTCATGGTTCAGCCCGGCGAGCGCGCCCCGGACTTCAGCGTCACCGACCACCTGGGCAACACCTGGACCCTGGCGGACCTCAGCGGCCAATGGGCCGTGCTGTGGTTCTATCCCAAGGCCGACACGCCCGGCTGCACGGCCGAGGGCTGCGGCTTCCGCGACATGGCCAAGGAGTACGAGGCCCGCGGCGCGCGCATCCTGGGCGTCAGCTTCGACACGGCCGAGGACAACGCCGCCTTCGCCGACAAGTTCGGGTTCCAGTTCCCGCTGCTGTGCGACACCGACCGGGAGCTCGGGCGCAAGTTCGGCGCGGCGGACGGGGACGGCGCCTACGCCCGCCGCATCGGCGTCATCATCGACCCGAACGGGCGCGTCGCGGCCTATCACCCCTCGGTGAACGCGCGGACCTTCCCGGCCGAGGCCCTGGCCCAGATCGACGAGCTGCAGGGCCTGGCCTGAGGCCGACCGCGCGCACGCGGGTGGACCGCCGGGCGCCGCTGCTGGTAAGAGTCGCCGGGCCGAACGCGAGGAGAGGGCGATGGAGACGCTGCAGAGTTACGTCGAAGGGGCTTGGGTCACCGGACGCGGCGCGCCGACCGCGCTGCGCGATCCGTCGACCGAGGAGGTCGTCGCCGAGAGCTCGACCGAGGGCCTCGACTTCGGACGCGCCCTGGCCTTCGCCCGCGAGCGCGGCGCCCCGGCCCTGCAGGCGATGACCTTCGCCGAGCGAGGGCAGCTGCTCGCGCGCCTCGCCGAGGTCGTGGTCGCCCAGCGCAACCACCTGCTCGACCTGTCGATGCTCAACAACGGCGCCACCCGCAGCGACGCCAAGTTCGACGTCGACGGCGCGTCGTTCACGCTGGCCGCCTACGCCGAGCTGGGCGCCGAGCTGGGCGACCGCCGCTACCTGGTCGACGGCGAGGCGATCGAGCTGCTGCGGTCCAAGCGCCTGGCGGGCCTGCACGTCAAGGTGCCGCGCCCCGGCGCCGCGGTCCACGTCAACGCGTTCAACTTCCCCGCGTGGGGGCTGGCCGAGAAGCTGGCCGTGGCGCTGCTGGCCGGCATGCCCGTCGTGACCAAGCCCGCGACGGCGACCGCGCTGACGTCCTGGGCCCTGGCGCGGGCGCTGGTGGGGTCGGGCGCGCTGCCCGAGGGCGCGCTGAGCTTCATCGCCGGCAACCCGGGCGACCTCGTGGACCACCTGCGGGGCGGCGACGTGCTGGCCTTCACCGGCTCGAGCGCCATCGGGCGGCAGCTGCGGAGCCTGCCGCACGTCCTGGCCGAGGGCATCCCCGTGAACGTCGAGGCCGACAGCGTCAACGCCGCGGTCCTGGGGCCCGACGTCGCGCCGGGCGACGCCGCCTTCGATCTGTTCATCCGCGACGTCTTCCGCGACATCACCCAGAAGACCGGCCAGAAGTGCACGGCCATCCGGCGCGTCCTGGTGCCCGAGGCCCAGGTGGACGCCGTGGTCGAGGCGCTGGCCGAGCAGGCCGCCAGGCTGAAGATCGGCGATCCGCGCGCGGACGGCGTCCGCATGGGGCCTGTTGTCACCGCCCGGCAGCGCGACGACGTGCTGGCGGGGGTCGCGCGTCTGTCCGAGACGGTCACCCGCGTGCACGGGCGCGGGCGCCCCGCCGAGGTCGTCGGCGTCGAGGGCGAGCGCGGTTACTTCGTGGACGTGCACCTGTTCCGGGCCGAGAGCCCGGCGGCGGCGCTGGCCGCCGAGGCCGTCCACGCGCACGAGGTCTTCGGGCCGGTCGCGACGGTGCTGCCGTACGACGGCACGGCGCGCCAGGCGAGCCAGATGGTCGCGCTGGGCCGCGGCGGGCTGGTCGCGTCGGTCTACGGCGAGGACCGCGGCTGGACGCGGGACGTGGTGCTGGGGCTCGCCCCCTGGAGCGGCCGGGTCACCATCGGCAGCGAGAAGATCGCCGAGAGCTCGCCGGGGCCGGGGACGGTCCTGCCGCAGCTGGTGCACGGCGGCCCGGGGCGCGCGGGCGGTGGCGAGGAGCTGGGCGGCCTCCGCGGGATGGACTTCTACATGCAGCGGACCGCGCTGCAGGGCTACCGACCGCTGCTCGAGCGGCTGTTCGACGGGACCTGAGGCTAGGCGGGGCCCGGCGTCAGGCGGCGCTGGGCCCGCACAGCGGCAGGCGGATGTGCACGACGGTGCCGCGGCCCTCGTGGCTGTCGACGTCGATGCGTCCGCCGAGGGCCTCGACCAGGCTCTTGCTGATGGCCAGCCCCAAGCCGAACCCGGCCCGCGAGGGCGCGGCGCGCCAGAAGCGATCGAACACGCGCGGCAGATCGCGCGCGGCGATGCCCGGCCCGGTGTCGGCCACCCACAGGTGCAGCGCGTCGGCTTCGCGGCGCGCGCCCAGCTCGATGCGCCCGCCCGCCGGCGTGAACTTCATCGCGTTGCCGACCAGGTTCTCCAGCGCCTGCTGGAGGCGGTGGCGGTCGGTCAGCACGCGCGGGAGGCTGCCCTCGGCCCAGACGACCAGCTCGAGGTCGCGCTCGTGGGCGATGGGACGCGCCATCGTCACGACGCCCTGGAGGATCTCGAGCGGGTCCTCGTCGGTCGCGGCCAGTTCGAAGACACCCGCCTCGAGCGCGACCACGTCCATCAGATCCCGGATGAGGCGGTCGGCCCGCTCGGCGGCGCGCTCGATGCGCTCGAGCGCCTCGTCGACCACGCGCGGCCCCGGCTGCGAGGGCAGGCGGCGGCGTGCGAACTGGGCGTCGATGCGGATGGCCTGCACGGGGTTGCGGAGATCGTGCGAGACGACGGCCAGGACCTCCTCGCGGCTGCGGGCGGCCTCGCGGGCGGCCTCGAACAGGCGGGCGTTGTCCACGGCCAGGCCGGCGCGGGCGGCCAGCTCGGTGGCGTGGGCGAGGTCGGCGTGCCCGAAGCAGGGCTCTCGGGAGGTGCGTCCCATCCACAGGACGCCCAAGGTGCGCCCGCGTGCGCACAGCGGGACGGCGGCGAGGCAGCTCAGGTCCAGACGCTCGGCGGCCTCGCGCAGGCGCGGATCGGGGAAGGTGGCCTCCGCCCAGGCCGGGCCGGCGTCGGGGATGAAGGTGGGCGTGCCGCTGACGAGCACCTCGTGTAGATCGAGCCCGCGCGAGACCGCCTCGAGGTCGTCGGTCAGCGTGGCGAGCCGCTGTTGGGCCTCGGGGCCGTCGGCGTGGGCCAGCGCGACGCGCTCGAGGCGGTCGCCGTCGCCGACGGCGATCATCGCGCAGCGCGCCAGCTCGGGCACGACGAGGGCGGCGAGGGCCTCGAGGCGGGTGTGAACCTCGAAGCCGCTCGTGAGCTCCTTTCCGGCGGCGGCCAGCAGGGCCAGGCGACGCTCGGCGGCCCGGCGCTCGGTGACGTCGCGGATGAACAGGGCCTGACGGCGCGCGTTCACGCTGGTGACGATGCACGAGGCCACCTCGACCCGGATCCGGCGCCCGTCCTTGTGCACGACGTCGATCTCGCCGCGGACGTGCCCGGTCCGATGGCAGTCCTCGACGATCCGGCGGCGCTCGTCGTCGGGGCCGTCCATGAACTCCGTGGCGCGGCGCCCGCGGACCTCGTCGACGGACCAGGCGAGCATCGCCGTGATGGCCGGGTTGGCGTCGAGGATGTGCCCCTCGAGATCCAGGATGAGGATGCCGTCGAGGCTGTGCTCGAAGAGCGAGCGATAGCGCGACTCGCTGGCCCGCAGGGCGTCGAGCGCGCGGTGACGATCGGTGGTCTCGCGTTGGATGGCGACGAAGTGGGTCAGGTGGCCGGCCTCGTCGTAGACCGGCCGGATGGTGTGCTCGACCCAGAAGGCGGTGCCGTCCTTGCGGTGGTTGACCATCTCGATGCGCACCGTCTTGTGGGCCCGCAGATCGCGGCCGATGGCGGCGGCGACCTCGGGGTCCGTGCCGGGCCCCTGCAGGAAGCGGGGGTTGCGCCCCAGGGCCTCGTCGGCGGTGTAGCCGGTCATCCGGGTGAAGGCGGGGTTGACGTAGACGATGCGAGGGCCGGGCTCGTCCAGCTCGGGCTCGGTCACCATCAGGGCGTCGTGCGCGTGGGTGACCGCGGCCTCGAGGAGCCGCAGGCGGGCTTCGGGAAACGATCGAAGCCGATGGGGGTCTTGGGGAGGTCGGGGGTGCATCCAGTCTGGAATGATACGGGCCGTCCATGGCGCGCCCAGCCGTTGGGCCCAATAACGAGGGGCGTGCGCCGGACGACGCGAGATTCGACGGAGTTTTCGCCACCGCGCGGGGTCGATCGGACCAGGCGTTCGTGGGCGTTCGGCCCGGGGGCGGCGCGCTCGGTGTGAATAGGCGCGCGGGTCGGCGCGTCGCAGCCCCGTCCTGGTGGACGCGAGGTGCTTAGAATGATTGGATTTCCTGTCCGGCCGCCGCGGCTCCTGATCGTCCTGCTCACCACGGCCGCGCTGGTCGTCCCGGCCGTCGCCTCGGCCCATCCGGGCGGCGGACACGGGCGTCGCGGGCCCGCCTACCGCGTCTACCGTCAGGCGCCGCCCTATGTCGTCCGGCGGCAGGCGCGGCCGCGCGTCTACGTCGGCCGTCCGCGTGCGCGGGTCGTGTGGCCGCCGGTCGTGGTCGTGCCCGCGCCGCCGCCGGTGGTAGTGGTCCCGCGCTACCGCTACGAGGTCCAGCCCGTCCCGGCGCCGCCCGACGAGCGTTGGGAGGACGAGGTCCAGCCGGTGGATCCCGACGAGGCGCCCGACGACGACGAGCGTTGGGGCGACGACGACCCCGAGGAGGTCTGGGAGGACGACGCGCCCCCGCAGAATCGTCCGGGAACGCCGCCCGATCTCCAGGATCCGTGGCGCCCCGACCCGCCGACCTACCAGGCCCCGCGCGCGCCGGCCCCGCGGCCGTCGCAGCCGCAAAACCCGACGCCGGCCCCCGCGCCCGCCCCCGAAAGGGCCAGCCAGAGCGTGGCCGGCCTCGAGCAGGAGATCCTGCGCCTGGTCAACGTCGAGCGGCAGCGCGCCGGGCTGACCCCGCTGAAGCACGCTCCGGCCCTGGTGCAGCCCGCGCGTCGGCACAGCCGCGAGATGCTCGAGCTGAAGTACTTCTCGCACACCTCGCCCGTGCGCGAGCACGCCGAGTTCACCGACCGCCTGCGCCTCGCCGGCGTCAAGGACTACGGCGTCGCCGGCGAGAACCTGGCGATGCGGTCACGCACGCCCGATCTGGCGGCGATGCTGGTCCAGATGTGGATGGACAGCCCGGGTCACCGGGCCAACATCCTCGAGCCGCGGTTTCGCTACCTCGGCGTCGGGGTCCACGGCGACGACCGCGTCGTCTACGCGACGCAGCTCTTCACCTCGAAGCTGAACGGGCGCTGACGCGAGCGGGCGGCCGGCGACGGCGGGCCTACAGGGGGCGGACGACCCAGTAGGCCCCGCTCCGCTGAAGGTGGAGCTTGTCGCGGTGCAGCGCGACCCGGAAGGCGTCGACCAGCTCGGCCGCGGTGATGGGTCGGGGCGCCAGCAACGTCAGCGTCCGGTCACCCAAATCCGAGGGCTGCAGCAGGATGTTCATCTGCGACACGCAGGAGACCAGGCGCGCCACGTCGACCAGCGGCATCGCCTCGAAGTCGACCCGGAAGCGCTCGCCGCGCTTGGCGGGGCGACACGTCTGGGCAGCTTCGCGGGCTGGCGTGGGCGGCGGGGCGTCGGCCCGGGCCGGAGAGGCGGTCAGGGCGGCGAGGGCCAGCAGCCCGAGCGTGCATCGGAGTCGTCGCATCACCGGCCGGAGCGTGGCACGGGGCCGCGGCCGCCTCAAGCGCGGGGCTGCCCAGGTTCCTTGAATCGGAGGCGGGGCGAGGGCAGGATGCAGCGCGCATGTCACGCGCGCCAAAGAGCCGCGGTCGGGTCGCGTCCTCGTCGCCATCCTGCCGGGCGGTCGTCACCCTGGCGTGGCTGTTCGTGGCCCTCACGGGTTGCGCGGACGCCACCTTGCCCCTGGACGCGGCCTGCGGGGCCGACGCCCAGTGCACCTCGGGGCTGTGTTACAAGGCCCGCTGCCTCGACCCCGGGGCCGATCCCGACCAGGACGGGCTGACCAACGCGCAAGAGCGTGACCTGCGGACCGACCCCGACGACCCGGACACCGACGGGGACGGGCTGCCCGACGGCGTCGAGGTGGGCGACCCGGGCGACCCGCGCAACAGCGACGGGACCGGCGCCCACGACGCCCTCGAGAGCGCCATCGCCGACGCGGATCGGGACTGCATCAAGGACCAGTTCGACCCCGACGACGCCGTCCGGGAGACGGATCTGGGCGTGGTCGCGCGCGCGGCCTGCAAGAGCGCGGGGGTGTGCGGGTCGGCCGAGGCGGTGATCACGGCCGAGTGTCGGCTGGTCCAGGTCGACGGAGCGTCGGTGGCCGAGGTGACCTGCCACGTGCAGGCCCCGGGGTATGAGGCGGTCGAGAGCGCGTGTGACGGGCTCGACAACGACTGCAACGGGCTGACCGACGAGCGGTCCACGTACGTCGGGCCCGACGGGGTGGCGCGGACGGTGGGCGAGCCGTGCCAGGGCGTGGGTGCCTGCGAAGGGGCCAGCGGGGTCGTCGAGTGCACGCCGCCGGGCGAGGGCGCGGGCGGGGCGCGGTGCTCGGTCAACCAGGGCGGCAGCGCGTTCGCCGGGGCGGCGGTGGACACGCCGTGCAACGACGTGGACGACGACTGCAACGGCGTCACCGACGACGGGGTCGTGTGGAGGGACCCGGTCAGCGGCGAGGACGTGCCGGTCGGGCAGCCGTGCCGCGGCCGCGGCGTGTGCGGCGAGGGCGTCGTGCAGTGCCACGAGGCGCTGGGGACCGGGGTGTGCTCGACCGAGCCGGGCGGGCGCCAGGACACGAGCGCGCCCGAGACCTGCGACGGGCGGGACGAGGACTGCGACGGCATCACCGACGAGGGCTTCGCGTGGACCGGCGCGGACGGGGTGGCGCGCGGGGTCGGCGAGGCGTGCGGCGTCGGGGCGTGTCAGGGGGGCGTCGTGGCGTGCCAGGCCGGGGCGCCGGTGTGCACGACGGCCGGGCTGGCGTCGGGCGGGCTCGAGACCTGCGACGGCGTGGACGAGGACTGCGACGGAGCGGTCGACGAGGCGGAGGGCCTGCTGCTGGGGTGCCCGAGCGTGGGCGTGTGCCAGGGCGTGACGTGGAGCGGCGCCAGCTGCGTGGACGGCGCGCTGGTGTGCCAGGGCGACGTCGCGTGGGAGCCGCTGGGCGAGACGCTGTGCGACGGGCTGGACAACGACTGCGACGGCGCGACGGACGAGGGGCTGCTGACGGACGACGGGCTGGCGCTGGGGGCGGTGTGCGTCGGGCGGGGGGCGTGCCTGGGCGCGACGGGCGTCGTCGGCTGCGGGGCGCTGCTCGGCGAGGGGCTGCCCGCGGCGCCGATGTGCAGCGCGAACCTGGGGGGGAGCGCCGAGACCTGCAACGGGGTCGACGACGACTGCGACGGCGTCGTGGACGACCAGCTGGGGGCGCCGCCGGCGCTGCCCTGTGGGACCCAGGGCGTGTGCGCGGGTTACGGGACGCCGGCCGTGCTGTGCGTCGACGGGACGTGGGCCTGTGCCTACGAGGCGTCCGAGACCTGGGAGGTCGAGGAGACGCTCTGCGACGGGCTCGACAACGACTGCGACGGGCTGACCGACGAAGGCACGCCGCAGGCTTTCGTGGGGCCTTGGCAGACGTGGGCGCCGTCGCAGCCGCCGGCGCGCGTGCGCTGGCTCGTCGAGGGGGCGGCGCACGGGCCGCGGTTCTTGTACGGCGGGTGGACGCCGGGCGACGCGCCGAGCGTGCTGGCCGATCTGTGGCGCTTCGACCCCATCGGGGCGGTCTGGCAGCTCGAGGGCGAGGGGCAGGGGCCGGGGCCGAGGGCGGGGCACCATGCGGCGTGGGTGCCCGGGACGGCCCGGCTGCTGGTCGGCGGGGGCTTCGACGACGTGTCCGCCGAGGCGCCGGGGGGGCTGCCCGACGGGGCCGCCATCGACGATCTGTGGGCGTTCGACCCGGTGTCGGGCGGGTGGCAGGCCGTCGTGCAGCTCGGGCCGCGGCCCAAGCGGCGCCACGCCACGCTGACGGCGGTCGGGGCCGGCACGGTGCTGCTGTTCGGCGGGCGCGCCGAGGACGCGTACGGCCCCATGCTACTCGGCAAGCTGTCCACGCAGGTGACGCCCGAGGGGGTGCCGACGCTGGTGTGCGAGTGGCACGCCTTGCCCGCGGCGACGCCGGCCAGGTACGGCCACGCCGCCGCCTGGACCTCGGGCCTCGGACGACTCGTGGTGGTCGGCGGGCTCGAGGAGGGCGGTGACGCGCCACCTTCGTACGTGATGGCGCTGGCCTTCCCGAAGGGGCTCGTGCCCAACGCCGTGGTCGACGTCCTCGCCTACTCGTCGCCGAGCACGGCGCGGCTACTGCCCGCGGCGACCGTGGCCCCCGGCGTCCAGTCGGTGGTGGCCGTCGGCGGACGCGCTCCGGCGCCGGGCGGCGCGGGCAAGCTCTTCGCGGACGCCATCGTGGTCTCTCCGGACGGCAGCGACCACGTCATGGCGGCCGGACCGCTGGGGGCGCCCGCGACCTGGGGGGCCGCCGCCTGGATGGTCCCGTCCGCCGGCGTGCGGGTCAGCGGGGGCGTGGGCGCCGCAGGCGTGTCGCGCCGGTCCGTCTGGACGCTGGCGCCCGGGCCACAGGGCTGGGCCTGGGGTGGGGCGGTCGAGTGGGCCGGGCCGGCGCCGCGGCTCGGGGCGACCCTCATCGCCAACGGCGCCGGGACCGAGGCCTGGCTGCTGGGCGGGACGGAGGCGCCCTTCAGCGAGGGCGGCGCCCTGCAGGACGTCTGGGCGTTCGCGCTGGGGGCGGTGGGGGCGCCGAAGTGGCAGCCGGTCGTCAAGCCGGCGGGCGGGGGGACGGTCGTCGACCTGACGAAACCTGCGGTCTGGGACGCGGTCGGCGCGTGGGACCCGGTGGGGCAGCGGGCCCTGCTGTACGGCGGGGTCACGGCCAGCGGCCAGCTCGCCGCCGATCTCTGGGTCTTCGATCCGGCCGCCGCGACGCTCGCCAAGGCCGACGCGCAGGGGACCCCGCCGCCGGGCGCGGCCGGGACGGTGTTCTCGGTGGCGCCCGGGGGGGCGACGGCCTTCCTGGTGGGGGTGGGGGGCGCCTACGACCTGCCGGCGGCGAGCCCGGAGCCCGCGGCGCCCCTCCAGGTCGGCGTGAGCCCCGAGGTGCATACGCTGACGCTGGCGACGCTGACGTGGAGCCCCGCCCCGGTCAGCGCCAGCGCGCCGCCGCCGGCCGGGGTGGTCGGGCTGGCGGGCGGGGCCGTGCCGGGGGCCCTGCGCCTGGCGGTGCTGCGCGACGACACGACGCTGACCCTGTGGTCGGTCGATCCGGCGACCGGCGCCTGGCTGCGCACCTGGCCGGCTGAAGGCGAGACCCCGGCGCCGACCGGGTGGGTGGGGCTGGTCGCGCACGCCTTCGACGCGGGGTCCGACCAGGCGCTGGTCGTCGCGCGCGACGACGCGGGGGACGCGTGGGTCGTGCGCGTCGACTTCGCGAAGGGCCAGGTGACGCCGCTGCAGGACCTGCCGCTGTCGCTGACCGACGGGCTGGCGCTGGCGCGGCACCTACAGGCGGGGGCGATCGGGTTCGGCGGGGTGGACGGGCAGGGCGTCGTGCGGGGCCAGGCCTACTCGGCCGCGCAGGTCTGCCAGTAGGCCCCGGTCAGGCGCGGCGCGAGCCGATGGCGGCGCGCTCGGCCTCGGAGGCGACGACGTGCACGGCGGCGAGCTGCGGCTCGGCCGCGAACAGCTCGAGGAGCTGGGCGCCGTTGCGCTCGAGCGGCGTCGTCAGGGTCTCGACCCGGAAGAGGTCGCAGGTCAGGCGCCGGGCGCCCAGCCCGGTGACGACCTCGAGGGCGGCGCGGGCCGTGGCCAGGGCGCGGTCGACCCGGTACTCGGCGCGGGGGCCCAGGCCGAAGAGCAGCAGCTGGGCGTGGGGCAGGCGCCGTCCGAGCGGGTAGAGGATGCGCTCGCCGAGCGCGCCGCTGGCGAAGCCGGTGAGGAACCATCGGCTCAGGCCGCCGCACAGCCGCCAGTCGACCAGGCCCGTCAGCCCCTCGAGGGGGCGCTCGTCCGAGAACACCGACAGCGCGAGGACGTCGTCGTCGAGGTCGTCGAGCGCGCGGAGCTCGGCCGGCACGAGTCGGACCCGCCCGCCGGCCATCCAGACGCCGGGTCCACCTATCGACACTAGCGGCCGGAGGTCGGCTCGGAGGCGCCCGCCTCGAGCGAGGCGATGCGATCCAGGATGCCGTTGATGAACGCGCTCGAGTCCTCGGAGCCGTAGCGCTTGGCGATCTCGATGGCCTCGTTGAGCGTGACCTTGGGCGGGATGTCCGGCATGTGGCGCAGCTCGAAGGTGGCCATCCGCAGGAGGTTGCGGTCGACCATCGCCATGCGCGGGACCTTCCAGTTGGTCGAGCACCGGCCCAGCACGGCGTCGATCTCGGCCAGGTGGGCCATGACGCCGCGGACCAGCGTCTCGGCGAAGTCCTGCACCTCGTCGTCGCCGCGGGCGAGCTGGCTCAGGTCTTCGTCGTCGCTCTCGTCCTCGCTGGCGCGCGCGCGCATGTCGCCGATCGCGTCGTCGAGCGAGCGGCTGCCGAACTCGAGGCCGTAAAGGGTCTGCAGGGCCAGCTCACGGGCGCGGCGTCGGTTGCCCACGGTGCACCTCTCCTAGGCGCCGAGCGCGCGGCAGAGGTTGACCATCTCGATGGCGGCCATGGCGGCCTCCCAGCCCTTGTTGCCGGCCTTGGTGCCGGCCCGCTCGATGGCCTGCTCGATGGTGTCGGTGGTCAGGACGCCGAAGGCCACCGGCACGCCGGTGTTCAGCGCGACCTGGCCCACGCCCTTGGCGACCTCGCCCGCGACGTAGTCGAAGTGGGGCGTGGCGCCGCGGATGACGCAGCCGAGGGCGATGACCGCGTCGTACTGGCCCGACTGCGCGGCCCGGCTGACGACCAGGGGGAGCTCGTACGAGCCCGGGACGCGGACCAGGGTGATGGCGTCGGTGTCGGCCCCGTGCCGCACGAGGGCGTCGTGCGCGCCCTCGACCAGCCGCTCGGTGATGAAGCTGTTCCACCGGCTCACGACGATGGCCCAGCGGCCGCTCTTGGCGTCGAAGTTGCCTTCCACGGTGCGCAAAACGGGCCTCCTGTCAGGGCTCGGGCGGTCGCTCCAGCGAGCGGGTCGGGGTTATACGGGGAGCCAACGAGCGGGGTCAACTGCGGGATGGCGCCCCAAGGCCGGGGCGACCCCTCAGGGCGTGAGGGTGAGCGTCGCCATCTTGCTGGTGGTGGTCGAGATCTGGGGGTTGTTGAGCGTGCACTCCTCGCCCTTGTCGTTCTTGTAGGGCGCGGTGTGCGCGGGCCCGTTGAAGCGCACCTCGAACTTGCCGTCGGGCAACGTGGTGACCTCGCGCACCAGCCCCTCGCCGAAGGCGTGGAAGTCCTGGAACTGGATCTTGTCCAGGTTGCCCCAGGTCTCGAAGTACACCCGGTCGCCCACTTCGAACCCGGTCACCACGCCGCGCAGCGTCACGTTCATGCTCGAGGTCACGTTCGTCCCCTCGAAGTACGCCCCGTCGAAGGTCACGTCCGCCCACGACTGGCCGAAGTCCTCGGTGCCGGGCTTCTTCGGGCTGCCGCAGTAGGGCACGGCCGTGATGGGGATGATGAAGCGCGCCTGCTTGGGCGTGAACGGCTTGCCCGCCCAGACGCGCTCGTAGGACAGCGGCCACGTCTCGTCGGGCTTGTTCTCCTGGTTGGTCCGCAGGCGCGCGCCCGTGCCCGCCAGCGCGGCGTCCCCGGCGGCGACGGCCTCGGCCAGGGTCGCCTCGCCCCCGAGCCACGCGTCGAAGAAGGCCTCCGTGGCGGCCAGGAGCTTCGTCACGTCGGCGCCGCCCTCGACGCCGACCACCAGCCGGCCCGGACCCGACACCTTGGCCCACACCGAGCCGCCGTCCGGCTGCCCCTCGGACCCGTCCGAGTAGCTGTGGCTGGCCGCGAGGAACAGCACCCCGGGGCCGCCCGCCACGTTGCTCGCCCACTCGGACCCGGCGCCCAGCAGATCGCGCACGTACGTCGCGTCGCCGAACCCGCCGCGGTTCACCGTCAGGCCCACCGTGCGATAGGTCGGCCCCTGGGTGCTGGTGACCTCGCCGACGCCCTGGGTCAGCCAGACCACCGCGTCCATCAGATCCAGCGTCGCGAACGCCTCGTGCACGTCCACCTCGCGCGCGTACTGCACCTCGGTGACCTCGTGGAACCCGCCGTGCCGGGTCGCCGCCCCGGTCACCGCCGCCAGCCGCGTCCCGAACGCGTCGCCGAAGGTGTTGAGCGCCACGAAGCGCCGCGTCTCGAAGTCGATGTCGGGCAGCGCCGCCTTGTCCAGCGCCAGCCCCGCGGCCAGCGTCGTCTTGTTGGCCAGCTCGTGCCCGTCCAGCACCTTGCGCAGCGCCGGCCGCCCCACCGGCCGGACCTCGAGGTCGGAGCCGTCCGCCGCCTCCCAGCTCAGGCCGCTCGCCGTCCGCGTCTGCACGGCGGACACGCAGTCGTCCCCATCGCAGTGCCGCACCGCCGCCCGGCCGTCGCTGGCCTCGGCCCAGTGGACCACCCGCCCCTCGTCGTCCTCGACCCGCCCGGCGACCGTCAGGGTCATCCCGGCCGCCACCGCGCCCAGCGCCGGGTCGGCGGCGGCCTCGGCCTCGAAGTCGGCGAGCTCGATGCGCTCTTGCACGGTCAGGGCCGCGCTCGGCAGCGCGTCCGCGTCGGACCCGGTCTTGGTGTCGGCGTCACCACCTCCGTCGCCGCCGCAGGCGGGCAGCGAGAGGGCGAGCAGCGTGGCGAGGCGAGTGGCGGTCGTGCGCATCGTACTTCCAGCAGGGGGTCACCGCGGGCCGGGCCGGCCAGCGCGCGGCAGAACATAGCGGCCCCCGCGCGGGCAATCAACGCGCGCCGACCTCGGTCGACCTCAGGTGAACCCGTGCTTGGCCAGCTTCTCGAGGGTGAGGCCCCCGCCCCCGCCGAGCCGCCCGAGCGAGCGCGCGACGTACTTGCCGATGACGTCGGTCTCGACGTTGACCGGCGCCCCAACGGGCAGCGCGCCCAGGGTGGTGTGCGCGGCCGTGTGCGGCACGACCGCGATGGTGACCCGGGGCTCGGCGAGCCGCGCGATGGTCAGGCTGACGCCGTCGAGCGCGATCGAGCCCTTGTCGATGACGCTGTCCATCAGCTCCGCCGGGATCTCGAAGGTCAGCTCCCAGCCATCCCCGGCGCGCTCGCGCTGCACGAAGCGGCCCACGCCGTCCACGTGCCCCTGCACCATGTGGCCGCCCAGCCGGTCGCCCACCCGCAGCGCCAGCTCCAGGTTGACGGCCTGCCCCGCGCGCGCCGTCCCGAAGGTCGTGCGCGACAGCGTCTCGGGGCTGAGGTCGGCCTCGAAGCTGCCCTTGCCGAAGGCCACCGCCGTCAGGCAGCAGCCGTTGACCGCGACGCTGTCGCCGAGGGCGACCTGCCCCAGATCCAGCCGCGTCTCGATCCTGGCCCGCGCGCCCTGAGCGTGCCGCTGCAGACTCGCCAGCTTGCCGACGTCGGCGATGATGCCGGTGAACATCTCACCCCTCCTGGGCGGCCGGATACGCCGTCACCGCCACATCGGCGCCCAGGCGCCGCACGTCCGCCACGGTCATGCGCGGCGCCTCGCCCGGCGCCCCCAGCCCCAGCGGCCCGACCGCCGCCACGCCGTCCGCTCCCATCACGAGCGGCGCCAGATACAGCTGCAGCTTGTTGACGAGCCCGCCCTTCAAGAGCGAGCCGGCCAGCCGCCCGCCGCCCTCGACCAGCAGCGACGTCACCGGGCGCCCCGCGCGTCGCCCCAGCCGCTCCATCAGCGGCCCCAGCGCCACCCGCCCGTCGTCGCCCGGCAGCGACCAGACCTCGGCGCCCAGCGCCTCGACCCGCGCGACCCGCGGATCGTCCGGCGGCAACGCCGTGGCCACGACCACGCCCACCTCGGCCGCGCCATGGAACAGCCGCGCGGTCGGCGGCACGCGCAGGCTCGAGTCGACCACGACCCGCACCGGCTGCCGGACCTCGCCCCACGCGGGCGCGTAGTCCCGCACGTCCAGCCTCGGGTCGTCCGCCAGGGCCGTCGCGCTGCCGACCATGACCGCGTCGCAGCTCGCGCGCAGCGCGTGCACCTCGGCGCGCGCCTCGGGCCCGGTGATCCAGCGGCTGACCCCGCCGGCCGCCGCGATGCGCCCGTCCAGGCTGGTCGCCAGCTTCAGCGTCAAGAAGGGCGTCCGCGCGACGATCCAGTGGTTGAACGTCTCGTTGAGCGCGGCGCACTCGGCCTCGAGCACGCCCGCGACCACCTCGACCCCGGCCTCGCGCAGCCGCGCGAGCCCCTGACCGGCCACCATCGGGTTCGGGTCCCCCGCGCCGACCACGACCCGCCGCACCCCCGCCGCGATCACCGCCTCGGTGCACGGCCCGGTCCGCCCGGTGTGGCAGCACGGCTCGAGCGTGACGTACAGCTCGGCCCCGCGCGCCGCCTCGCCCGCGGCCCGCAGGGCGTGCACCTCGGCGTGCGGCTCGCCGGCCCGCTCGTGGTAGCCCTCGCCGATGAGGCGCCCCTCGCGCACGACGACGGCGCCGACCATGGGGTTGGGGCTGGTGGTCAAGCGCCCCCGCCCGGCGAGCGCGAGAGCCCGCGCCATCCACTCCCGGTCGTCCGGCCGGGCCGCGCTCACGACCCGCTCTCGCCGCCCGCCTCGGCGGCCCGCGCCTCCAGGGCGCGCAGCTCGTCCATGAACTCGCCGACGCTGCCGAACGACCGATAGACCGAGGCGTAGCGGACGTACGCCACGGCGTCCAGCTCGTACAGGAAGGCCAGCACGCGCTCGCCGATCTCGGCCGAGCGGATGGAGCGTCCCGGCAGGACCGCCAGGCGCGCCTCGAGCTGGTCGACGAAGCCCGTCAGGGCCTCGATGGGGATCGGCCGCTTCTTGCACGCGATGCGCAGGCTGCGCAGGATCTTGTCGCGGTCGAAGGGCTCGCTGCGCCCATCCTTTTTGACCACGTCGGCCAGCATCTCCTCGATGGCCTCGTAGGTCGTGAAGCGCTGGGCGCAGGCGTCGTTCGAGCACTCGCGCCGCCGCCGGATGGCGCGTCCGTCGCGGGCGGTGCGCGAGTCGATGACCCGGCTGTCGAGCGAGCCGCAGAACGGGCAGCGCATCGGCTACTCCCGCCGCCCGGACTCGTCCCGCTCCATGGCCGAGATGAGGTCGAGGCGGCGCTGGTGGCGCTCCTCGAAGGGGGTGTCGAGCCACGCGTCGACCAGCTCGACGGCGTACTCGGGCGCCATCAGGCGTCCCCCGAGGCACAGCACGTTGGCGCGGTTGTGCATCGCGGCCATCCGCGCGGTGTACGGGTCGTGGACCAGCGCCGCGCGGATGCCCGGGACCTTGTTGGCGACGATGGACACGCCGATGCCCGTGCCGCAGGCGAGGACGCCCAGGTTCACCTGGCCGTCCGCCACGGCGCGGGCCACGCGCTCGGCCAGCAGCGGGTAGTCGACCGACTCGCCGTCGGCCGGGCCCACCTCGTCGACCTCGAACCCGCGGGCGCGGAGGTGACGGGCCACGGCGCCGCGCACGGCGATGGCCGCGTGATCGCTGCCGACCTGGATGCGGGGGACGCCGGGCGTCGCTTCCTTCGTCATTCGCCGCGCCGCGCCGCCGCTACTCGAGCGACCCGGACTCGTCGGTCAGCTCGGGCAGCTCGGCCGCCACGGGGACCGCGACGCGCCCGCGATAGAAGCCGCAGGACCCGCAGACGCGGTGCGGCAGGTTGTCGGCGCCGCAGTTGTCGCAGATGGCGACCTGGGGCAGCGTGATCTTGTCGTGGTGCGCGCGGCGCATGTCGCGACGCGAGCGGCTCTTCTTAGTCTGGGGTACTGCCACGGGAGCCTCCGGTAGGCTGCGAACCAAGGGAGCGACGGCCGGGCGGCCGTCAGTTGAGCTTGAAGTCCTTGAGCTTGGACCAGCGCGGGTCGGCGTCCTCGCCGGTGCTCGTCCAGACGGGCGCGTCGGCCTCGTCGGCCTCGTCCTCGGCGCCCTCCTCGGGGCGGCCGCCGATGACGGGGTAGGGATCCTGGGCGAGGACGATCTCCTCGCGGATGAGCGGCTCGAGATCGATCTCGCGGCCGGCGAAGGTGTAGGGCTCGTCCTCGACCGCGTCGGCGTCGAGGCCGTCCCCGAGGTTCATGGCGTGGCGGCCGGCGGGCTGGAACAGCTCGCTGACGCGCGCGTCGACGGACAGGGTCCCGGGCTCGAGCGTGCGGCTGCACGCGAAGCTGAGCTCGACCTGCAGGCGGCCCTCGACGAAGAGGTTGTCGCCCATGCGACGCACGTCGAGGGCCACGCGGAGCGGCCCGGTCGCCTTGTACGGCGGCAGGAGCGACTCGGCGAGCCAGTCGACGCCGAGCTCGCCGCGGACGGGCTTGCCGGCGTCGGGGATCTCGTCCACGTTGAGGACGAGCGAGATGCGGGGATCCTGTGACTTCATGGCCTCGTGACCTCATCCAGAGCCCGCGCGCGGCGGGTCCCCCCGGATGCTAGAGGGGCGGGACTATAGGGATGGCCCCGGCGGCGGTCAATGCTTCGATTGCGTCCTCATCGCGTGTCCGGCGCGGCGGGCAAGGGGCCGGTCGACGGGGCCGAGAGCGCGGCCGGTTCCGAGGCCGAGGCCGGGTCCGTGGCCGGTTGCCGTGGCCGAGGCGGTGGCGGTGGCCGAGGCCGGGTCCGTGGCCGAGGCGGTGGCGGTGGCGGTGGCCGAGGCCGGGGCCGTGGCCGAGGCGGTGGCGGTGGCCGAGGCCGAGGCCGTGGCCGTGGCGGTGGCCGTGGTCGTGGCCGTGGCGGAGCGGTTCGCTCGGACGCGGCGGATCCGGTCCGGAGGGCCGGCGCGCTTCCTTGCAATCGGGCCGGGGCGGTCGCAAAGTGCGGACCACGCCCGACCTGCCACGGGTCGCCGCCGAATGGGCCCATCGTGGGGAGCTTGCATGGCGCGTCGCGAAGAGGACGTCGAGGAAGAGCGCGAGGACATCGCCGACCTCGAGGAGGATGAGGAGGAGGACGGCGAGGAGGCCGACGACCCCGCGGCGCGAGAGGGCGCGAGGGACGACGGGCGCGCGCGCGACTTCAAGCAGGCGTCCGAGTCGGTGCGCCGGGCGCTGATGTCCGGCCTGCGGTCGGTGCTGTCGTCCGAGGACGGCCTGCGCGGCGTGGTGAGCGAGGCCATGCCCAAGGAGGCCATCGGCTACATCATGCGGCAGGTCGACAGCGGCAAGGACGAGGTCGTCCGCATCATCGGCCTGCAGGTCAAGAAGTTCCTGGACAACCTGGACCTCAGCGGCGAGCTGCAGAAGCTGCTGACGTCCGTGAGCTTCGAGATCAAGACCGAGATCCGGTTCATCCCCAACGACCAGTCGGTCGTGAGACCTCAGGCGCGCGTCAAGTCGCGCGTCAAGCAGGCCACCGGGGACCGGAGCCGCGAGGAGCGGGCGTCCCGAGAGGGCGAGCGGGCCGAGCGGGCCGAGCGGGCCGAGCGGGCCGAGGACGAGCGAGCCGTGGGCGAGGAGCGGGCGCGCGGCCCCAAGGGCGCCGACGAGACGGTGCCGCAGATGGCGCGCACGGCGTTGCGTTCGGGCATGAAGCGCGCCGTGGACTACGCGCTCGGCAAGCGCCAGCGCGACGAGAACGGCCGCGAGGGCCTCGAGGGCGAGGAGCCGACGCCCGAGGCGTGAGCCGGCGTACGGCGAGTGGGGACGCGGCGCGCGCTCGGACCCGAGCCGCGCCGACGATGCGGTGACCCGGGGCCGACGGGCACGCGCGAGGAGCTGGGTGGCGATGAGGGTGATGTCGCGAGGCCGGACCGCGCTGGCGGTGGCCCTGGTGCTGTTGGTGGCGGCGTTCGGGATCGGGGTGACCAGCGGCGCGCGCGCCGACGCGTCCAAGCCCAAGGCGGCCGTGGCGCCGGCCCACCCCGACGGGCCGGGGATCGCGTGCTCCAGCCCGCAGGACGCCGTCCGGGGCCTGCTGCACTGGCTCCAGCCCGAGACCTTCGAGCCCGGCAAGGCGGCGCTCTGTCAGGATCGCGGCCGGCTGAAGGCACCCGACGAGGAGGGCCCACGCCTGGCCCGGCAGCTCAAGGAGATCCTCGACGCGCGCGGCCTCCGGATCGCCTGGGAGGCGATCCCCAACGACCCCGACCACGTGGACCGCGAGGGGCTGCCCGTCTACGACCTGGTCCCGACCCAGATCCAGGGGATCCGCCTCGTCAAGCGCGGCGAGCGATGGCTGTTCTCGGCCGACACGCTGGCCCTGGTCCCGGCGCTGCACGCCGACACCTTCCCCGCCGACGTCACGCGGCTCATCGACGCCCTGCCGGACTGGGCGCGCGCCTCGCTGTTCCGCGTCCAGGTCTGGCAGTGGCTCGGCCTGGCCTTCCTGGTCCTGCTCGCCCTCGTCATCCGCCGCCTGGTCGTGCGCGGCGCCGTGCGTTGGCTCTCCCGCGGCGCCTCGCGCCTGCAGCGCCTGGACTGGGTCGAGGACGCGGCCCGACGCGCCAGCGGTCCCATCGGCGGTCTGGTCCTGGCCGGCGTCGTCTCGTTCGGCCTGCCGCTGCTGCAGCTGCCCATCACCTTGTCGTCCAAGCTGCGCCTGGGCGCCTTCCTGCTCGCCGCCTTCGGCGTCATCATCCTGGCCTTCCGCGCCATCGATCTCTTCTCCGAGCGCCTGCAGCGCCGCGCCGCCGCCACCGACAGCCGCCTCGACGACCAGCTCGTCCCCATCATCAAGAAGAGCCTCAAGGTCGTCGTCGGCGTCCTCGGCCTCCTCTCCATCCTCCAGAACCTCGACGTCGACGTCGACTCGCTCATCGCCACCCTCGGCATCGGCGGCCTCGCCTTCGCCCTCGCCGCCAAGGACACCCTGTCCAACTTCTTCGGCTCGACGATGATCTTCATCGACAAGCCCTTTCAGATCGGTGACTTCGTCACCATCGGCGGCAACGTCTCGGGCACGGTCGAGGAGGTCGGCTTCCGCACCTCGCGCCTGCGCGTCTCCGACGGCTCGCTCATCACCATCCCCAACGCGCGCATGACCGACACCCACGTGCAGAACCTGGGCGCGCGCCCCAACCGCCGCTACGAGTTCACCGTCGGCCTGACCTACGCGACCACCCCCGAGCAGATGCACGCCTTCTGCGAGGGCGTCGCCGCGCTCATCGAGGCCCACCCAGGCACGCTCAAGGGCGGCAAGCACCTCGTGCGCTTCGTCGGCTTCGGCGCCTCGTCGCTGGACGTCATGGTCCGCTGCTGGTTCGACACCCGGGACTTCAACGCCGAGCAGAGCTGCAAGCACCTGCTCAACCTCGAGGTCCTGCGCCTCGTCGAGGCCCTGGGGCTGTCCTTCGCCTTCCCCAGCCAGTCGCTGTACGTCGAGTCGATGCCGCGCGAGGCCGCGCCCCTGCGCGAGACGCGCGACCCCCTGGCCATCGCCCGCGCGTTCGGGCCGGGCGGCGACCAGAGCCGCTACGACGCCTGGCGCCTGTCGGGCATGGTCCTGCCAGAGCCGCCCGCAGCGCCGCCGGCCCCAGCCGAGCCCGAGGCCAAGCCCGTCAGCTGACCCGCGCCCGGCCGGGCGCCGCTCAGCCCCGGAAGACCCGCACCTTCTTCAGGGTGACCGGGTCCTTCGGGGTCACCGCGCTCTTCTGCCCCGGCCGTGGCGGCAGCTTCTCGCCGCTGGAGATGGTCCGGACGACGTCCAGATCCTCGCACTTGCCGAAGGCCGTGTACTTCTTGGCCAGGTTCTTGTCCGCGCGCAGCGTGATGAAGAGCTGGCTGCCGTGCGTGTCGTCGCCCGCGTCGACCATCGCCAGCACGCCCGCCTGCGCGAAGGCGTCGGCGACGCCGGCCTCGCGCGGCACCGTCCAGCCGGGTCCGCCCGTGCCCGTCGCCGCCGGGTTGCCGGTCTGGATGATGAAGTTGCTGACCGCGCGGTGGAACGTCAGGCCGTCGTAGAACGGCGTCGACATCAGCTCGCGCGTGTCGGGGTCGCGCCACGGCCGCTGCGCCGTCGCCAGGGCCACGAAGTTGGCCACCGTCTGCGGCGCGGCGTCGGGCGCCAGCGTGCACCGGATGGTGCCGGCCTCGGTCTCGAAGGCGACCTTCAGATCCGCGCCGGCGCCCTCGACCTTGCCCAGGATGCTGGCGATCTCGGAGTCGCCGTAGGTCACGCGATCGACGCCGCGCGGGGCGGCCACGGCGCGCTTCTTCGACGCCCCGAAGGCCGAGCGGGGGGAGCGGGCCGGGGCGGCGGGAGCGGCGCGGGGCTTGGCGGCCACCGCGCCGGACTGCGCGCGCGCTCGCGCCGCTTCGACCTTGGCCTCGAGGCCGGGGTCCCGGGGCGCCGCGCAGGCGGCGAGGAGGGCGGCCCCCGACAGGGCCACCAAGGCGGCCCCCGACAGGGCCACCGCGGAGAGTCGGGCTCGCATGGTCATGGTTCGGGCTCGCGTCGAGGTCACTCGCGGCTCAACCGCGCGGGGCCCGGATGATTCCGGCCCGCCGCGGCGCCCGTCAACCTTTGCGCGCCCGGCGTCGGGCCCGTCCGTCACGGCAGGAAGAAGGTCGAGTCGTGGCTGCCCGTCGTGAACGACCACTCGAACGACCCCGGCGTGCCGTTGCGCGAGTAGTCGATGAGCACCGTGTAGGTCGTGTTCGGGTCGAGCGGCGCGACCGGGTACAGGGCGATGACGCCGCAGCACAGGTTCGAGTCGTCCTGCGGGTCGCTGGCCACGTGGACGATGGGCAGCCCGCTGTCGTTGTCGATGATCTCGCTGTTCTTCAGCGACACGCCCGCCCAGGCCGTCGCCGACCCGAAGGTCACCGTCAGGATGGGCCCCGACGGGTAGGCCTCGCCCGGGGGCAGGGGCGGCTGCGGGCTCTCGAGGCCGTCCCACCAGGTCGGGACGTTCTTCATGCCGTCGATGGGGAAGGGCAGGATCTTGCCGTTGGCCTCGGGCTGCGGGTCGTTGTAGCCGCCGAAGTCGGCCGTGTCGCACTTGTTCAGCGCCTGCTGCGCGGCGCCGTAGCCCATGTGCTTGGCCAGCGGGACGATGAACGGGATGCGGTGGTACAGGGTCGCCACCCAGGCGTCGACCGACTTCACCGGGTCGTTCACGAAGGCCATGACCTCGAACATCGGCCAGCCCATCGCGCTGGTGTAGCCGGCATAGGTCATGCGGTCGGCGAAGCTCGCGCCGGTGAACAGCTCGGCGTACTCGGCCGACTCGTTGTGCGGCGAGAACCCCGTCTTGTACAGGGTCTGCGAGTGCTTGACGTAGTACTTGCAGTGGTTCTCGGCCGCCACGGCGATGGGCTCGCTGGGCACCAGCGGCGGCAGCTTCATCAGCGCCCGGTACTCGTTGGCGCGGTCGACCGCCAGGACGCCGCAGCCGTCGGGCGACACGACGTGCTTGCACTCGCCGGTCACGCCATCGCAGCTGTCGAGCGTGCACGGATCCCCGTCGCTGCAGGTCGCCGGCGTGCCCACGCAGCTGCCCTTCGAGCAGGTGTCGCCCGTCGTGCAAGGGTCCTCGTCGCTGCAGGCCTTGCCGTTGACGTCCGTCATCGCGCACTGCCCGGTCTCGGGCTGGCACTGGTTGGTCCGGCAGACCGTGTCGGCGCTGCCGTCGCACGCCTTCGGGGTGCCCTTGCACTTGCCGGCCGCGCACACGTCACCGGTCGTGCAGAGGCTGCCGTCGTCGCACCCCTTGGTGTTCGGCGTGAAGGTGCACCCGGTCGCCCCCGAGCAGCCGTCGTCCGTGCACGGGTTCGCGTCGTCGCACACCTTCGGCGCCGTCACGCACACCGCGGTGGCCGGCTCGCACACCGACGTCTCGCACGCGTTGCCCGGCACGCACTTGGGCCCACCCGCGCACGTCCCCTGCGCCGTGCACGCGTCGCCCACCGTACACTTGTCGCCGTCGTCGCACGCCAGCCCCACCGCCGGCGTGTGGACGCACCCGCCCCCCGGCGCGCAGGTGTCCGTCGTGCACGGGTTGCCGTCGTCGCAGCCCACCGCCGTCCCCAGGCACGACCCGTCCGCCTGGCAGGTGTCGTCGCCCGTGCACAGGTTGCCGTCGTTGCACGGCGCCCCGATCTCCAGCGTCCCCACGCACTCGCCGTCCACGCAGGTGTCGCCCTTGGTGCACGCGTCCACGTCGTCGCACGACCCGGTCCGCGGCAGGTGCACGCACCCGACCCCCGGCACCGCCTGCGGGTGCGTCGGGTCGCACGAGTCCGTCGTGCACGGGTTCAGGTCGTTGCACAGGTTCGGCGTCCCCTTGCAGACGCCCTCGACGCACTGGTCGTCGATGGTGCAGACGTTGCCGTCGTTGCACCCGGTGTTGCTGACCGGTTGCCCGACGCACGCGCCGTCCACGCACTTGTCGCTGATGGTGCACACGTCGCCGTCGCTACAGGCCTTGGTGTTGGGCGTGTGCACGCAGCCGACCCCGCTCTGGCAGGCGTCGTCGGTGCAGGGGTTGCCGTCGTCGCACTTGGCCACCGCGCCCGTGCACACGCCGTCGAGGCAGCGGTCGTTGTCGGTGCAGGGGTCCCCGTCGTCGCACGCGGCCAGCTGCGGCTTGCCGGCGCACCCGTCGTCGACCGGCCCGCCATCGCCCGAACCGGCCGTGTCGCCCCCGGCCGCGTCACCGCCGCCGACGTCCGCCGCCGCGTCCGGGGTCTTGGTCCCGTCGCCCGGACCCTCCTCGCCCGACCCGCCGCCGCAGGCCGCCAGCAGCGCCACCAGCGCCAACACGCCCACCCGGGCCCCGAACCCCTGCACGGTCCTCATCCTGGCACCACCCTGCTCCGCGACAGCCCCGGCTCGCCGCCCAGGCGGCCCTCGAACCGGCCCACCTTGATAGCGGGCCCCGCCCCGGCAGGCAAACCCCTTCGCGCGCGTTCGCCTTGCGGCGCCCCGGGGCCGCTGACATGATGCGCGGCCATGTCGTCCGCTCGCCTCGCGCTCGCCGCCCTCGCCGCTCCCCTGCTCTGTGCCCTGGCCGCGGCCGGCTGCGAGCTGCCCCAGGACAAAAAGGGCAACCCCACGGACGCCTCCGAGGACGGCGCCGACACCAAGGGCGGCGCGCCGCGCGACTTCCGGCTGCTGCGCATCGTCGATCTGGGCGGCACCACCGACGAGGCCGCGCCCGGCGCGGACATCGACGCCATCGTCGTCTTCCGCGACGAGGTCTTCCTGGCGGCCGGCTGCACGCAGGCCACGCTCTTCGGCGCCGACCTCGATCTCCACGGCGGCAACCCGCTCCTCGACCCGGCCGGCGCGACCCTCACCGTGCGCGAGCAGTCGACCAAGGGCGGCTTCGTCAGCCTGGGCAAGGGGACCCTGCTCTGCGAGCTGCCGGTCCTCGTCCGCACCGGCGACGTCATCGCCGTCTGGGAGGCCGAGGGCGACGGGCGCGACCGCTGGCGCGCGGGCGTGGCCGCCTCGGCCGACGACAGCTTCGAGACCATCGGCGACTTCGAGGGCACCGCCAGCTTCGTCGTGCCCTGAACCCGCCCCTCCGCCGACCTCGACGTAACCCCGGCTGAACCTTGGCGGGGTTCGGCGCGTTGTGGTACAGCCCGCGGACCCTGCGCGGCGGCCCGACTTGTGGCACGACGCGTCACCGTCAGAGGATGCACTCCATGGCCCGGACCCCGTCGAGATCCCAATTCGTCCCCAAGCACCTCGCGATCATCGGCGGCGTCGCCGCCCTGGTCGTCGGCGTCGTCGCCGGCCGCGTGACGGCCCCCAAGCCCGGCGACGCCGGCCCCGAGCTGGTCGGCCCCGCCGGCGACGGCTCGATGGGCGGCGGCACCTACACCGAGAAGAAGGTCGAGCTCGAGGCCTCGCCCTACAAGGGCCCCGAGGACGCGCCCGTCGTGATCTACGAGATCAGCGAGTTCCAGTGCCCCTTCTGCTCGCGGGTCGGCCCGACCATCGATCAGATTGCGCAGACCTGGCCCAACGACGTGCGCATCGTCTTCAAGCACAACCCGCTGAGCTTCCACAAGGAGGCCCGCCTCGCCGCGATCGCCTCGATGGCGGCGGCGCGCCAGGGGCACTTCTGGAAGTACCACGACACGCTCTTCGCCAACCAGAAGGCCCTCAAGAAGGACGACCTCATCAAGTACGCGACCGATCTGGGGATGGACATCGAGCAGTTCAAGAAGGACCTCGACGACCCCAAGCTCGCCCAGAAGGTCGACAGCGATCAGGCCGCCGCGGTGGCGGTCGGCGCCACCGGCACGCCGGCCTTCTTCGTCAACGGCGTGAACCTGTCGGGCGCCAAGCCCTTCGAAGAGTTCAAGGCCGAGATCGAAAAGCAGCTCGAGAAGGCCAAGGCCCTCGAGGCGCAGGGCGTCGAGCGCAAGGCCATCGCCCGCCGGCTGACGGCCCAGAACGGCGCGTCGCAGGTCCTCAAGTACATCGTCGACGAGGTCCCGGCGCCCAAGGTCGAGCAGAAGGCCGCGGCGGCCCCCGGCGACGACACCAAGACCGTGTGGAAGGTGCCGGTCGACGTCGACAAGGACGGCCTCAAGGGGCCCAAGCACGCGCTGGTGACCATCGTCGAGTTCAGCGAGTTCCAGTGCCCCTTCTGCGCCAAGGTCCTGCCGACCCTCAAGCAGATCGAGGAGGCGTACGGCGACAAGGTCCGCGTCGTCTTCAAGCACAACCCGCTGTCCTTCCACCCCGACGCCCCGCTGGCGGCGCAGGCGGCGCTGGCGGCTCGCGCCCAGGGCAAGTTCTGGGAGATGCACGATCTGCTCTTCCAGGACACCCAGAAGCTCAAGCGCCCCGACCTCGAGGCCTACGCCGAGGAGCTCGGCCTGGACATGGCCGCCTTCAACAAGGCGCTGGACGAGGGCACCTACAAGGACCAGGTCGCCGCCGACCAGGCCATCGCCGAGGCCGTGCAGGCCCAGGGCACCCCGAACTTCTTCGTCAACGGGCGCAAGCTCACCGGCGCCAAGCCCTTCGAGGACTTCAAGGAGGTCATCGACGAGGAGATCGCCAAGAGCGAGAAGCTCGTCGCCGGCGGCACCTCGATGGAGGCGCTGTACGACCGCATCATCAAGAACGGCAAGATCTTCAACCCGCTCGACGACAAGGTGGTCGCCATCGACACCAAGGGCGCGGCCTCGCTGGGCAAAGAGAACGCCCGCATCACCATCGTCGAGTACAGCGACTTCGAGTGCCCGTTCTGCAGCCGCGTGGGCGACCCGCTCAAGCAGCTGATGAAGAAGTACCCGGACGACGTGCGCATCGTCTTCAAGCACTTCCCGCTGAACTTCCACAAGAAGGCGCAGAAGGCGTCGGAGGCCTCGCTGGCCGCCAACGCCCAGGGGCGCTTTTGGGACATGCACGACATCATGTTCCAGAACCAGAAGGCGCTCGACGTCGACAAGCTGCACCTGTACGCCGAGCAGCTCGGCCTGGATCTGGCCAAGTTCAAGGCGGAGCTGGACGGCAACAAGTACGCCGACCAGGTCAAGGCCGACATCGCCGAGGGCAACCGCATCGGCGTGCGCGGCACCCCCAGCGTCTTCATCAACGGCCGCAAGTACTCGCCCAGCGGCGGCTACACGGTCGAGTCGCTCGAGAAGCTGCTCGCCAAGGAGTTCGGGCTTTCGGCCTCGGCCAAGTAGCCTGAACGCCTGAGCTTTCGTTCCGCGCGTCGCGGCGGGTGGGCCCTCACGGGGTCTGCCCGCCGCGCTCGTGTTTTCGGCGCCCACCTACCCCCTCGTCCCGCAAGGAGCCCCGCGTGTCCGACGTCCGCCCCCTCATCGAGCAGGCCTGGTCCGACCGTTCGCTGCTGCAGCGCCCCGACGTCCGCCAGGCCGTCGAGCACGTCATCGACGCCCTCGACCGGGGCGAGCTGCGGGTGGCCAACCCGCCCGAGGCGGCGGGCGGCGACTGGACGGTCAACGCCTGGGTCAAGCAGGCCGTGCTGCTGTACTTCGGCGTGCAGCAGATGGAGACGGTAGAGGTCGGGCCCTTCGAGTACCACGACAAGATCCCGCTCAAGCGCGACTACGCGGCCGCGGGCGTGCGCGTGGTCCCGCCGGCGGTGGCGCGGCGCGGGGCGTTCATCGAGCGCGGCGCCATCCTGATGCCGTCCTACGTCAACATCGGCGCCTGGGTCGGCTCGGGCACCATGGTCGACACCTGGGCGACGGTTGGCTCCTGCGCCCAGATCGGCCGCAACGTGCACCTGTCGGGCGGCGTCGGCATCGGCGGGGTGCTCGAGCCCCCCAGCGCGACCCCGGTCATCGTCGAGGACGGCGCCTTCGTCGGCAGCCGCTGCATCGTGGTCGAGGGCGTGCGCGTCGGCGCCGAGGCGGTCCTGGGCGCGGGCGTGGTGCTGACCGCCTCGACCCGCATCATCGACGTGTCCGGCCCCGAGCCGCGCGAGCACCGCGGCCAGGTCCCCGCGCGCGCCGTGGTCATCCCGGGCAGCATCCCCAAGGACTTCCCCGCGGGCAGCTACCACGTCCCGGCGGCGCTCATCATCGGGCAACGCAAAGAGAGCACCGACAAGAAGACCAGCCTCAACGACGCGCTGCGCGACTTCGGCGTCAGCGTCTGAGGCCGCGATGACGCTCCGTACCCCCGCCCATCGGGCCGACCTCCGTGACGCGCTGGTCGCGACCACCTTGGATCTGGTGCGCATCCCGTCGGTCATCGGCGACGAGGCCGCCGTCTGCGACCACGTCGAGCAGCGCCTGCTGACGCGGCTGCCGCGCGAGGCGGTCACCCGCTACTCGCACAGCCTCATCGTCACGCCCGGCCCGCGCCGGCCCGACCGCCCGACCGTCGGCCTGGTCGGCCACCTGGACACGGTCGCGCCCCGCCAGGACACCGACGTCGCCGTCGAGGGCGAGCGCATCCTGGGCTGCGGCGTCAGCGACATGAAGGCGGGCCTGGCGGTCATGCTCGAGCTGCTCGAGCGCCTCGACCTCGAGCGGCTGGGCGTCAACCTGACCCTGGTCTTCTACGAGCGCGAGGAGGGGCCCTACGCCGAAAACGGCCTGCAGCCGCTGCTCGAGCAGTTCCCGATCCTGCGCGACATCGACCTGGCCTTCTGCCTCGAGCCCTCGGACAACCGCGTGCAGATGGGCAGCATGGGCTGCATCCACGCCACGCTGACCTTCCACGGGCGCCGCGCCCACTCGGCCCGCCCCTGGCAGGGCGACAACGCGATCCACAAGGCGGGCGCGCTGCTGGCCGAGCTGCACGGCCGCGAGCGGGTGCCGGTCCACTTCGACGGGCTGACCTTCTTCGAGGTCATGTCGGTCACCATGGTCCAGGCGTCCGGCACGCGGAACGTCATCCCGGACCACTTCGCGATGAACCTGAACTATCGGTTCGCCCCCGGCAAGTCGCTCGAGGCCGCCCAGGCCGACATCGAGCAGGTCGTCGCCGGGCGGGCCGACATCACCTGGACCGATCTCAGCCCCTCGGGGCCGGTCTGCGCGGGCAACCCGCTGCTGCGGCCGCTGCTCGAGCGGCCGGGGATCGTGGTCGAGTCCAAGCAGGCCTGGACCGACGTGGCGCGGCTGGGCCTGTTCGGCATCGACGCGGTCAACCTCGGGCCTGGCGAGTCGGTGCAGGCGCACCAGCGCAACGAGTCGTGCGCGGTCGAGCTCATCGTGCAGGGCTACGAGCTGTTCGAGGCCTACCTGCTGGCGCTCTAGGAAAGGAAAAGGGGTCAGGTCTAATCATTTGTGACAAATGATTAGACCTGACCCCTTTTCTCTTTTCTTCTTCTTTCACTCGCCGTCGTCGAGCAGGCCCTCCAGCTCGGGATCCATCTGACGCGCCGTGCCGGGCTTCTTGCCCCCGCGGCGCGCGTCCACCTGCGTCGCCAGGGCGACGTCCTCGATGACCAGCTGGTCGCCGTGGTACAGGCGGCGCAGCTCGGCCAGCCGCAAGCGCAGCTTCTGCCCGGTCCAGGTAGCGGTCTCGGGCTGCGGATCGGTGCCGGCGGTGGCCGCGGTCAGCTCGGGCGTGCCGAAGTCGCGCGTCCAGGCGGCGACCCGCTCGCCGAAGGGCTCGGCCGGCTTGAAGGCGCGGGCGACCTTGTACAGCTTGCCTTGGGTGAAGAAGAGGTAGTGGGTCACCTCGCCGTCCTTGAACAGCAGGACCGACTCTCCGGCGCCGTCGACGAACTCGCCGGCGACGATGCTGGCCTCGAGCCCCGAGCGGCCGCCCTCGAAGGGGATGACGGCCTGCCGCACCCGCGCCAGCTCGTCGTCCAGGGCCTTGCGCAAGGTCATCCGCTCGGCGTCGTCGAGCGCGGCCTTCAGCCGCGGGCCGTAGGTGGCGTCGAGGCGGGCGCGGACCCAGGTCATCACCGCGTCGAGATCGCCGCCGAAGGGCAGCTTGTCGTAGGCGGCGTCCAGCAGGCCCAGGCGCAGCTCGGCGGCGCGAGCGGCGGCGGGCGCGGGCTTGGGTTTGGCCTTGGGCCGGGCCCAGGCGGCGGGCGAGGGGAGGGCGAGGGCGGTGGCGAGGGCGGCGGCGGCCGAGAGCCGGACGAGAGCGGTGCGCATGGGGAGCCCCGAAGGCCACGGAAGGTGGCGTATTCGCATGGAACACGGAGCCTATGTCCGGCCGCGCCTCGTTGCAAAGGGCCGGCCGGCAACGGTAGGGCGGGACGGCGCCCCCCGGGCCCGAGAGGGGGGCAGGGGGGCTCGACGCGTGGTCGACCCCCAGCGCTGGAGGTCTGGAGGTCGCCGCCGGGTGGTCGACCACCGGGTCTTGGGGGTCTGGAGGTCGAAGCGAGGGTGGTCGACCACCGGGTCTTCGGGGTCTGGAGGTCGAAGCGAGGGTGGTCGACCACCGGGTCTTGGGGGTCTGGAGGTCGAAGCGAGGGTGGTCGACCACCGGGTCTTGGGGGTCTGGAGGTCGAAGCGAGGGTGGTCGACCACCGGGTCTTGGGGGTCTGGAGGTCGAAGCGAGGGTGGTCGACCACCGGGCCGAGGGGTCCCGCCCCCTCCGACGGGTGGTCGACCACCGGGCCGAGGGGGCCCGACCCCTCCGACGGGTGGGTTCCGGCGCTCTGGACTTCGCGCTGACCGTGGCCCCGGCACGGCCGGCAGTTGACAGGCCGCGCGCTTGCGTGTTGAACCGAGGCCTCCCGAACGACCGACACGGAGCGCGCCCATGCGGCCCATTGCGACCAAGGTCGACCCCCGCGACGCGGGCTTCCGCGACAACTACGCGGCCATGCGCGCGATGGTCGACAAGCTCGAGCAGGCGCTGGCGGCCTCGCGCGAGGGCGGCGGCGACAAGTACACGAGCCGCCACGAGGCCAAGGGCAAGCTGCTGCCGCGCGAGCGCATCGAGCTGCTGGTCGACCGCGACGGCTACTTCCTCGAGCTGATGCCGCTGGCCGGCCACGGGGTCAAGGGCGTCGGGCCGGGGGCGGGCGTGGTCGGCGGCATCGGCGTGGTCAGCGGCGTCGAGTGCCTCATCACGGCCAGCGAGGCGACGGTCAAGGGCGGCGCCATCAACGAGTACGGGCTGAAGAAGAGCCTGCGCCTGGCCGAGATCGGCGCCGCCAACGGGCTGCCCAACATCAGCCTCATCGAGTCGGCCGGCGCGGATCTGCCCAACCAGTCGAAGATCTTCGTCCCGGGCGGCCAGACCTTCCGCGACATCACGCGGCGCTCGAAGGAGGGGATCCCCAGCGTCTGCGTGGTCTTCGGCAGCTCGACCGCGGGCGGCGCCTACATCCCGGGCATGAGCGACCACGTGGTCATGGTCAAGGACCAGGCGAAGGTCTTCCTGGCCGGGCCGCCGCTGGTCAAGATGGCGACCGGCGAGGTGACCGACGACGAGGCGCTGGGCGGCGCGGTCATGCACTCGCGGGTGTCCGGGGTGTCGGACTATCTGGCGCAGGACGAGCGCGACGGCGTGCGCCTCGCGCGCGAGATCGTCGGCCGGCTGAACTGGGAAAAGCGCGGGCGCGTGGCCATGCAGGCGGCCGAGCCGCCGCTGTACGACCCGGACGAGCTGCTGGGCATCGCCTCGGCCGACGTGCGGCGGCCCTTCGACCAGCGCGAGGTCATCGCCCGCGTCGTCGACGGGTCGCGCTTTTCCGAGTTCAAGCGCGAGTACGGCACGACCCTGGTCTGCGGCTGGGCGTTCCTGCACGGCCACCTGGTCGGGATCCTGGCCAACAACGGCATCCTCTTCAGCGAGTCGGCCAACAAGGGGGCGCAGTTCATCCAGCTGTGCAACCAGCGCGGCATCCCGCTGGTCTTCCTGCAGAACATCACCGGCTTCATGGTCGGCCGGCAGTACGAGGAGGGCGGCATCATCAAGAACGGCGCCAAGCTCATCAACGCCGTCTCCAACAGCGAGGTGCCCATCCTGACGGTCATGACCGGCGCCAGCTACGGCGCCGGCAACTACGGCATGGCCGGCCGCGCCTACGACCCGCGCATGCTCTTCACCTGGCCCAACCACAAGATCGCGGTGATGGGCCCCGAGCAGCTCGCGGGCGTGCTGGACATCATCCGCCGCGAGAGCGCCGAAAAGCGCGGCGAGGCCGTCGACGAGAAGCAGCTCGAGATGGCCAAGGCCATGCTGCGCATGCAGATCGAGAAGGAGTCCGACGCCTTCTTCGCCACGGCCAACCTCTGGGACGACGGCATCATCGACCCGCGCCAGACCCGCGACGTGCTGGGCATCGCCCTGTCCGCCGCGCTGACGCGCGAGGTCCGCCCGACGACCCAGTGGGGCGTCTTCCGCCACTGAGCCCGCGCGCCACGTCCCTGGGAGCCCACCCATGAAGTTCGACAAGGTCCTCGTGGCCAACCGCGGCGAGATCGCCCGCCGCGTCCTGCGCACCTGCCGCGCCATGGGGTACGCGACGGTCGCGGTCTACTCGGACGCCGACGCCGACGCGCGCCACGTCCACGAGGCCGACGAGGCCGTTCGCATCGGCCCGCCGCCCAGCGCCGAGAGTTACCTGCGCATCGAGGCCATCCTCGACGCCGCCCGCCGCACCGGCGCCGGCGCCATCCACCCGGGCTACGGCTTCCTCAGCGAGAACGCCGCCTTCGCCGAGGCCTGCGAGGCCGCGGGCGTGGTCTTCATCGGGCCGACCGCCGCCGCCATCCGCGCCATGGGCTCGAAGATCGAGGCCAAGCACCTGATGGCCTCGCACGGGGTCCCCGTCGTCCCCGGCTACCAGGGCGAGGACCAGACCACCGCGCGCCTGACCAGCGAAGCTCTGGCCATCGGCTTCCCGCTGCTGCTCAAGGCCTCGGCCGGCGGCGGCGGCAAGGGCATGCGCGTCGTCCGCGCCGAGGACGAGCTCGACGGCGCCATCGCCGCCGCCCGCCGCGAGGCCATGGCCGCCTTCGGCGACGACCGCCTGCTCATCGAGCGCTACGTCGAGCGCCCCCGCCACATCGAGTTCCAGATCCTGGGTGACGCCCACGGCCACGTGGTCCACGTCCACGAGCGCGAGTGCTCCATCCAGCGCCGCCACCAGAAGATCGTCGAGGAGACCCCCTCGGTCGCCCTCGACCCCGAGCTGCGCGCCGAGATGGCTCGCGCCGCGGTCACCGCCGGCCAGGCCCTGGGTTACCGCTCGGCGGGCACGGTCGAGTTCATCCTGGCGCCCGACCGCCGCTTCTACTTCCTCGAGGTCAACACGCGCCTGCAGGTCGAGCACCCGGTGACCGAGCTGGTGACCGGCCTGGATCTGGTGCGCCTGCAGCTGCTGGTCGCGCAGGGCCAGCCGCTGCCCGTCACCCAGGCCGACATCCAGCCCAGCGGCCACGCCATCGAGTGCCGCATCTACGCCGAGGACCCGGACAACGCCTTCCTGCCGGCCACCGGGCGCCTGCGCGACTGGCACTTCCCGCCGCTCGAGGGCCTGCGCCTCGACGGCGGCGTCGAGGCCGGCGACGAGGTCTCCATCTACTACGACCCGATGCTGGCCAAGGTCGTCACCTGGGCGCCCACCCGCGCCGAGGCGACGCGCCGCATGGTGCGCGCGCTGGAGACGGCCTCGATCCAGGGCGTCCGCACCAACCGCGCCTTCCTGGTCGCGCTGCTGCGCCACCCGGCCTGGGAGGCCGGCCAGACCGACACCCACTTCATCGACACCCACTTCCCGCCCGAGGCCCGCGGCGTCCCCGCCGACCCCGAGCGCGACCGCCTGGCCTGCGTCGCCGCGACCGTCGCCCTGGCCGAGCAGGCCGAGGGCGCGCGCGCGCTGCTGCCGAGCCTCACCGCCGGCTGGCGCAACAGCCGCTGGCGCGACCCCGAGCAGCGCTGGCGGGTGGGCGAGGCCGAGCGAGAGGTCCGCTACCGCGCCGAGGGCGGCGGCCGCTACCGGGTCACGGTCGACGACGAGGCCAGCCTGCCGGTCCGGGTGGTGGCGAGCGACGGCCCGACGCTGCGCCTGGCCATCGGCGACCACGTCTCGGCGTATCGCGTGGTGCGCGACGGCGCCCAGGTCTGGGTCCATGGCGTGCGCGGCTCGACCGCCCTGGTCGCGCTGGACCGCTTCCCCGAGGAGGTCGGAGAGGCGGCCGCCGGCAGCTGCCTCGCCCCCATGCCCGGCAAGGTCACCCAGGTGCTGGTCGAGCCCGGGCAGGAGGTGGCGCAGGGCCAGCCGCTGGTCCTGCTCGAGGCCATGAAGATGGAGCACACCCTGCGCGCGCCCAGGGCCGGCGTGGTCGCCGCGGTGCTGGCCGAGCCGGGGCAGCTGGTCGAGGCGGACGCGGCGCTGGTCCGCCTCGACGAGGCCTGACGGCGCGGGTCAGCGCGCCAGCCGCTGCTTGTCGCTGGCGCTCAGGGCCTTGGCGCCGTCGGGAGCGACGACCACCGCCACCCCGCCGACCACCACGGTCACCCGCTCGCCCAGGGCCAGCGCCTTCTTCAGATCCGGCCGCAGCTGGGCCAGCTCGACCCAGGCGGGGCTGAAGGGCGCGACCCGCACCTCGGGCATGCCCGCGCGGTGGGCGGTGTCCAGCCAGGCCTGGCCGTCCCAGCGGAAGACCCGTCCGTCCGCGTAGCGCACCGTGGCGACGTCGCCGCCGGCGGTCTGCTTGTCCTTGAGGTGCTTGACCACCTTGGCGTTGTCGACGCCCTGGCGGCCGCTGTCCTTCTTGAGCGCCTCGGCCGGCTTGGCGCCGCCCTGGGCGGCCGAGCGGCTCATCAGCTTGCCGGGCGAGGCCTCGGCCTCCTCGGCCGCGGGGGCGTCGGCGTCGCTGCCGAACCCGAAGTTGCCGCGCTCGCGGCGGAGCGTGGGCCGCGGCGGCAGCGGGCGCGGGCGCGGGTCGGGGCGCGCGGTGGCCACGTCCTCGACCACCAGGTAGCTGGTGTAGGGCGTCACGATGCCGTAGCGGGTCGCCAGCTGGACGATCTCGTCTTTGAGCCCCTGGGTCTCGCCTTCGAGCCGCACCTGGTCGAGCAGCACGCCGACCTGCCGGTGGGCCCACAGCGGCGCCAGGAAGGCGTTGTCGGGCTGGCGCTCGGGGAAGCGCCCCTCGAAGTCGTAGCGCTTTTCAGAGCCGGCGAAGGTGCCGGTCAGCCGGATCAGCGAGTCGCCGTCACCGCGGTAGCGCCCGACCAGCACGAGCTGGCCGCCCTTGAACAGATCCGGCACCCGCCCGGGCACCAGCGCGTAGGGGCGCGCCGTGGCCATGTCCAGCTTCACGCCGGTCAGCACGGGGTGGGCCACCTGGCCGTACAGCGCGCTCACGGCGGCCTCGATGTCCTCGTCGGGGCGCACGTAGTGGCTGGTCCCGCCGCCGTCCATGGCCAGGCGGTCCAGCAGGTGCGTGTTGACCTCTTCGCCGATGCCGAAGGTGAACAGGCGCGTGTCGCGGCCGCGCCGCTCGGCGGCGTTGTCCAGGATCTTCTTGATGTCGGTCTGCCCGACCGTCGGCCGGCCGTCGGTCATGAAGACGACCAGGTGCGGCGTCCGCGCGTCGCCCGGGGTCGCCAGCGCCGCCTTCAGGGCCTCGTCGATGGACGTGCCGCCCGCCGCCTCGAAGCCCTCGACGAACCGCTGGCCGCGCGCGACGTTGTCCCGCGTCGCCGGCAGCAGCCCCTCGCTGAAGGCCTCGACGTCGCTCGAGAAGCGGACGATGTTGAAGCGGTCGTCGCTGCCCAGCTGCCCCAGGCAGTAGGCCAGCGCCTTGCGCGCGTGGTCCATGGCCTTGGCGCTCATCGAGCCCGAGGTGTCCAGCACGAAGGTGATGGCCTTGCCCTGGATCTCTTGGCTGTCGAACACCTCGCGCGGCGCCGCCACCAGCATGAAGTAGCCGGGCTCGGCGGGGCTGGGCCGGTGGGTCAGCAGCGTCAGGCCGACGTCCTTCTTCGAGATGCCGAAGTACAGGACGAAGTCGGTGTCGAGCGTGACCTCGTTGCCCTCGAAGCCGACCGTCGCGTGGTTGTCGCCGCGGCGCGCCACCGAGATGCGGTGGGTCGGCGAGTAGACGGCCTTGATGGGCGTCGCGTGCTGCAGGGTCGCGGTCAGCGTGAAGTCCTGCAGGGTCTTGGCGGCGCGCGCCGGCGTCTTGAGCGGGTAGACCAGCTTGTAGGTGCCGTCCATGAAGGGCACCACCTGGGTGTAGGTCACCTCGACCTTCTGCTCGCCGCGCGGGGGCACCGGGAAGATGCGCGCCTTGAAGAGGTTGGGGCTCATCCAGTCGATGATCCCCGGGTCGACCATGCGGCGCACGATGTCGGTGTAGATCTGGTTGGCCTTGTCCTTGGGCAGCACCTCGCCCTTCTGCATGCGGCCGTTGACCATCAGGTGGAAGTCGACCACCACGGCCTCGGTCGGGACCGGGAACAGGTACTGGGCCTCGAGCGGCCGGTCGGTGTGGTTGACGAAGACCTGCTCGACCTTGGTGACGGCGGTGCCGTCCTTGACCTGGATGTCGACGCGCTGGTGCTTGAGCGCGAACGGCGTGACCTGGGTGTCGGTCGGCAGCAGCAGGCCGGTGGCGTGCGCGGCGGGCGCGGCCAGGGCGCACAGCGACAGGGCGAGGGCGAGGCGGACGAGGCGGTTCATGAGCGTGACTCCCTTCGCGACGGGCGAACGGGCCTGTCGACGCGCCAGCCCGCCGAACGATCTACACCCGCGAACTACGCCCGCGAGAACCCGGCCGCCGCCCGCGCCGCGCGCTGGCCGTAGGCGCTGGCCGGCGCCAGCTTCGCCGCCTTGCGCCAGGCGGCCATCGCCTCGCTCGGGCGCCCCGCGCGGGCCAGCGCGTCGCCTTGCCACAAGATGTTGCGCGCCCGCACCACCCGCGTCAGCGGGAAGGCCCGCGCCCCGCTCAGCGCGGCCAGCGCCTGGGCCGCCTCGGCCGGCGCCCGTTCGGTCGCGACCCGCGCCGCCACGGCCTGCACCTCGGCGTGCCGCGCCGCCTCGGGCGCCGCCTGGGCCGCCTCCAGCGCTCGCTCGGCCCACCAGCGCTGCCCCAGCTGCAGGTTCGCCTCGACCTCGACCGCCAGCGCCGTCAGCCGGTCCTCGGGCCGCAGCCTGGCCCCCGCCCGCAGCGCCTCCAGCGCCCGCAGCGCCTCGCGCGGCCGCTCGCTGGCCACCAACCCCTGGCACCGCCGCAGCCGGTAGTGCGCCTTGAACCAGGGCGACCGGGCGGCCGTGATGCGCTGCGTCACCGCCAGCTCGAACAGCTCGCCCTGGCCGTCGGTCACCAGCCGGTGCAGCGCGTGGTAGGCGCCGTAGGCGCGGAAGAACGCCCAGGCCAGCATCAGGTGCGCGCCGCCGATGAGCGCCAGCACCCCCGGCGAGGCCGGCAGCACCTCGAAAAACAGCAGCGCCGAGACGACGAGCGAGCCCAGGACGAGGGCGCCGAACGCAAGCGCGAGCACGCCCGCCGCCGGCCTACTGCGCGCCCGTGGGCGTGGGCGCCCCGCCGCACAGCACGTCGTACTCCAGCTCGACGTTCTGCCCGTAGTCCGGGAAGCAGGCGCCGCCCTCCTCGAACACCACCGCGCCCGACGACTCGTTCCAGAACCAGCCCTCGCTGCACGGTTGCCCGTCGACGCGCACCACCAGCGACCCCGGGTCGACGGGGTAGGTCGGATAGAAGCGGTCCTTGAGCCCGAAGGTCTTGCCGGCGACGGCCTCGAACTCGGCCCCGAAGTCGTCGGCGCAGATGCTGGCGACGTGTCCGCCGGTCGCCTCGGCGGCCTGGATGTAGCGCAGCCCGACCGAGCCCCACGGCGTGAAGCAGCCGTCGAGCGTCTCGACCACCGAGTGGATGCGCACCCCGACGCCGCTGCCCGGCTTCTTCAGGGCCGCGAGGTGGCTGACGTACCAGGCGACCGACTGCGGGCTCGAGTCCTCCTCGTCGCTGACCATGATGACGACCAGCTCGGCGTCGTCGCGCAGAAAGCCCCAGTTCGGGCCGCGGCACTGCCCCTCGAGGCACCACAGGTACAGGCCCGGGCCGTACTCGGGGCACTGGCCGGGCGCGTTGACGCAGGTGATGTCGGTCTCCATGACGTTGCCGCCCGTCAGGGCCAGCCACGCGGCCTCGAGGCCCTTCTCGTCGCCCGAGCCGGTGATGCCGACGATGAGGTTCTGCGCGAACACCGCCGGGTCGTCGCCGGTCTTGGCGACGGGCGGGAAGCCCTTGAAGCGCCCGCGCAGGCCGGTCGTCTGCTCGACGTCGGTGGTCGTCACCGCCAGCTGGTAGTCCTGCCCCCAGCCGGTCGCGATCTGCACCAGCTTGGGCAGCTCGTTCTTCAGCATGTGCTGCTTGTCGGACATCGACCCCGAGTCGTCGACGATGAACAGCACGTCCACCTTGGCGGGCGGCACCTGCTCGAACACGTCGACGTGGTGGTCGACGTCGATGGCCTTGCCCACCGCCGGGATGACCGCCTGCTTCTGGTTGTCCCAGTTCTTCAGCGGCGCGTCGGTCTCCAGCTCCAGCTGGCAGCTGCGCTCGCCCCCCTCGGTCGGCGCGAACCGGACCTCGAGGTACAGCGTCCCGAAGGGCGGCACCTTCGCCGGCAGCGCCGCCCCGTAGACCTTCACCTCGCCCTCGCAGCCGACCGCGTCGAACCCGGTCACCGTCCCCTCGAGCGGCCCCGGGTTGGTCACCGTCACCAGGTGCGCCGCCCCCTCGCAGTCGGTGCGCACCGTCCCGAAGTCGATCTCCGGCGGGTCCACCAGCAGCATCGGCACCGCGCTCTCGCCGCGCAGGTTGATGCCCGCCATCCACCCGCCCGGCGGCGCCACGTACTTGGCCGTCGCCGTGTTCGGGTCGTGCAGCATCACGGCGAGCCGCCCGAAGTGCGAGTCGCGCCCCAGGATGAGGTTCTCGACCTCGGGCGCGTCGAAGGTCACCTCGAAGTCCAGGTGCCCGCCCGGCCCGAGGACCTGCTTGAAGGCCGGCCCCTCGGCCAGCCCGAAGGGCGTCACGAACCCGGACTGGCACTGGAAGTAGTGCCGCACGCCCGCCTGCACCTTCAGGCACCCGTCGACGAACACCTCGCGGTACTCGCAGTTGCCCGAGCCGTAGTTGACCAGCTGCAGGGTCCGGGTGGCCTCGGTGCCCTCCTTGATGCCGCCGAACGTCAGCAGCTCCGGCGCGAACGCCGGCTCGCACGTCGGCCGCTGCGCCCGCCGCGCCACCACGTCGAGCGGGTAGGCCGGCACCAGCGGGTCGCTCGTGTTCACCGTGAAGCGCGCGAACTCGGTGCCCTGCGTCCCCTCGGTGTTCTCGAAGGTCAGCTCGAGCGTCACCGACTCGCCCGGGTTCAGCGTCGCCGGCAGCTTGCCCGCGTCGGGGAAGCCGAACTCGCTCGACGTCGCGTCGCTCAGCTGCGCCGCGGTCACCTTCATGGGCTGCTCACCCACGTTCAGCGCCGTCACGGTGCGCTTGCCGACGAAGCCCTCGGCCACGTAGCCGAAGTCGATGACGTCGTCGGGCACGAACACGATGGACGGCGTCCCGGCGGCGCCGAACAGCGGCACCGTCGCCGGGTCGTTGGCGGCGTCGTTCGAGCGGACGACCACCTTCGCCAGCGGGACGCCGGTCATGGGGATGTCGTCGATCGGCTGGAAGTACGCGCCGAAGGTGATCGAGTCCTTGGGCGCCAGGACCAACTCGCTCGTGCCGACCCAGCCCAGGTCGATGCCGGCCAGGTACACGGTCGGCTGCGCCTCGACCAGCTCGAACGAGCTCAGCACGAGGTCGGCGTTGCCCTCGTTGCGCAGCTTGACCTCGACGTAGCGGCTCTCGCCGGGGGCGACCCAACCGAACTGCACGTTCGCCGGCTCGACGACCAGCAGCGGCGTCTCCTCCTCGCCCTCGAGCGGCACGGTGACGGTGACGTCCTCGCGGTCGGTCAGGACGCGCAGGACGGCGTCGTCCCGGTCCTTGCCCGACGGGCTGTAGGTGACGTGGACCAGGCGCGACTCGGTCTCGGGGATCACGGTCTGGGCGGTCACGTCGCAGGCGAAGTCCGCGTCGGCGTCGTCGACGATCTCGCAGCCGGTCAGCACGGCCGGGGCCGTCCCCACGTTCGACAGGCGCACGCCGATGGTCTTGGGCGCGCCGGCCTGCACCACGCCGAAGTCGACCGCCGTCGGGGTCGCCACCAGCGTAGCCCGCTGGCCCGGGGTCTTGATGGGGATCTCGGTCTTGCTGCTCGAGGCCAGGTTGTGCCCGATGACCAGCTGCCCCTCGTCGGGCTCGTCGTGCTCGCTCTTGTAGACGATCTGGATGCGGGTCTCCTCGCCTGGCGCGAGCGAACGCTTCTCGATGGTGCCGACCGACAGGTCCGGCGAGTCGGTGACCAGCTTGATGGGGTCCAGCCGGACGACGCCGCCCGTCCCGGTGTGGCGCACGGTCACCAGGCGCTTGGCGACGCCGCCGCGCGGCACGTCTTCGAAGGACAGGATCGAGGGCGAGATCTCGAGGCGGGCCTCGGGGCCCAGCTGGAAGGCCTCGGACCCGTCGGAGCAGGCCGCGAGCAGGGCCAGGCCCATCGCGACGAGCGCGGCTGACCTCAACGGTGTCGGACGCTGCATCGATCCCCTCCCATCCGCAGGACTGCCTGGAGTATCATCCAGGTCCGAGACGCTACAAGGGCGTTCCGAGATTCGAACGACGCGCCGGCGCGCCCCCGAGGCGACACCGCCGTCGCACTCCACCGCCCCCGGGAGCCTGCTGCCTTGACCCTCTGGACCGCCGCCGCGCTCGCCGCCTCCCTGGGGCTCGCCCCGCTGGGCGCCGACGCCGCACCGCCGGCCGCGAGCCCCACCACCGAGCGCCTGCTGCTCGACGTCGCGACGCGAGAGGCCTTCACCGCGCGCCACGCCTCGGCCTTCCTGCGCGTGCGCTATCGTCCAGCGCCGCCGCCGGGCCAGGACGTGGGCTTCCAGACCGAGCACGAGACCCTCGGGGCGGTCGTCTCCGGTCCCGGCGGCGTGCCCTGGGTGCTCGCGCCCGAGCACCTCCTCGCCGGCGTGGGCAAGGTCCAGCTGATCCTGGCCGACGGGCGAGAGGTCCCCGCCCGCGTGGTCCACGCCCGCGACCCCGACGAGGCGCCGCTGGCCCGGCTCGAGCCGACCTCGCCCGACGCGCTGGCCGGCCTCGCAAAGCTGGGCTGGGCGCCCGCCGACGCCGTGACCACCGGCGCCCGCGGCTGGGCCATCGAGTGGCCCGACATGGGCCAGCTGCCCGCCGGCGCCCGGCCGCGCCCCGTGCTGGTCGACACCGAGCTGGGCGCCGAGGCCGAGCACCCCCTCGAGCGCTTCCGCACGGTCGCCCTGTCGCGGGCCGACGGGCTGGCGGTGGTCGACGCCGCCGGCCGGGTCCTGTGCATCGCCTACCGCGCCGTGCTGTCGCTCGACACCCTGAGCCTCTGCGCGCCCCGGGACGCGGCCCTCGGGCCGCTCGGCGTCGCCTCGCCGCCCGCCCCGTGACGCTCGCCGAGGTGGCCGCGAGCGTGGCCGACGCGCTCCGCGGCCCCTGCGCGGTGGCGTCCGGCACGCCCATCGTCGTCGCTTGCAGCGGCGGGGCCGACTCGGTGGCCCTGGCCCACGCGCTGGGCGCCTGCCGCCCCGAGTGGCCGGTAGCGCTGGTGGCCTTCGTCGATCACGGCCTGCGTGACGTCACCGACGAGCGCGCGGCGGCCCGGGCGGCGGCCGAGGCGCTGGGTGTGCCCTTCGCCGCCCGGCAGGTGGCCATCGAGCCCGGGCGCAACCTGCAGGCGGCCGCCCGGGCGGCGCGCTACGAGGCGCTCGAGGCGCTGACGCCACCCGGGGCCGTCCTCGCGACGGGGCACACCGCCACCGATCAGGCCGAGACGGTGCTGCAGCGCCTCGTGCGCGGCGCCGGGCTGCGAGGGCTGGCCGGCGTGCGGGCCCGATCCGGGCGGCGCGTGCGGCCGCTGTTGGCGGTGACCCGCGCCGCGACGCGGGGGCTCGGGCTGCCCTTCGCCGACGACGTGACCAACGCCACGGGCCGCTTCCTGCGCAATCGGCTGCGCGACCAGGTGCTGCCGCTGCTGGCGGCCGAGAACCCTCGCGTCGAGCAGGCGTTGGCCGAGGTCGCCCGCGCGGCCGCCGACGAGCTGGCCCTCGTCGACGCGCTGATCGCGCACCTGGCGCGGAGCGGGGCGCTGTCCCGGGCCGATCTCCGTGGCGCCGACCCGCGCCTGGTCGAGGCGGTCGTGCGGTGGCGGCACCGACACGAGCGGGGCGAGGCGCCGCTGCCGCGCGCGTCGGCCGCGGCGCTGGCCGACAAGCTGGTCGAAGGCGCAGCGTCGGCGCGGGTGAGCCTGGGCGCCGGACTGCGCGGCCATGCCCGGCGCGGGCGCCTGTCCTTCGAAAAGGACGACGATCCGCGCGGCCGCCTTGTTGCCCCCGGGCCGGGTTCCTATCGTCTGGGCCGCGTGCGGCTCACGCTCGAGCTCCGGCCAGTCGGGGCGAGCGAGGAGGCGGACGCGTCGGGGACGCATGCAGGGACGGCAGGGGCAGCGGGTGAGGCGACGGCCGCGGGCGACGGAGACGTCGCGCTGTGGGTCGACGCGTCGGCCGTGGTCTGGCCGCTCGAGCTGCGGCGTGCTCCGAGGTCTGGCGACTTCTCGCCGGGCGCGGGCGGCGGGGGCGAGGATCCTGCGCGTCGCGGCCGGTCGGAGTCGAGCTTCCGGACGTCCGGTGAGAATGTTTCCGGATCGGCCGCTGTTGGGGCCATACCGGGCAAGGACAAGATGCACCGGCTCGTGTTAGTGGATGGTGCGGGGCGGGTCGTGTGGCCGGTCCCATGGGAGCAACCAGCCGTCGAGACCGCGGCGCCGCGTCTTTCGCGTGGCGTCCGAACACTGAGGATTCGCCTGAGCCGAGACCCCTAGGTTGTACCGACCTGGTCCTCACGGGTAACTTGGCGACGGCCGACCTGACAGCGGAAGGTTGAGTTTGAACAAGAACAAGTCGATCAAGACGGTAGCCCTCTGGGTTTTTCTGATCGTCATCTTCTTTGCGATCTACCAGACGGTCTCCAAGAGCGGCGGCGGGACGAAGCTGACCCTGTCGGAGTTCGTGGAGCAGGCCCTGCCTGCGGCCGCGGCGCCGGCCAGCATCCCTGCCGAGGCCCCGGCCGAGGTCATCGTCCGTGGCGACGAGATCGAGTACCGGCTGGTCGCGTCGGGCGACAAGGCGCGCCGCGCGGTCGCCCGGTCGGCCGACGGTCAGGGCAGCGCCGAGGCGCCGGTCGACGGGCAGGCGGCCCTAGCCGAGCCCGTGGCCGAGCCCCCGGGTGACGTGGTGTGGCACCACACGCGCGGTGATGTCCGCATGGCGTTGCCGGGCGCCCAGGGCCAGACGCTGCTCAGCGCGCTGACCCGCGCCGGCGTGCGCGTGCAGTTCGCCGACCCGGCGGCCGCGCCGGTCGCCTCGCGCGGCACCGAGCAGCCCTTCAGCGCGTTCCTGACGGCGGTCGACAAGCTGCGTCCGCCGACCAACGTGCTCAAGGTGGTCATCCGCGGCAAGGAGATCACGGGCGAGCTGAAGAACGGCACCCGCTTCATCACCGTGGGCGAGCTGGGCGACTACCGAAAGGAGCTCATCGCGCGCGGCGTGAAGGTCACCGAGGAGTCCGACGGCGAGAGCTCCATCTGGCTGTCCATCCTCGGCACCTGGCTGCCGATGATCTTCATCTTCTTCATCTTCTTCATCTTCATGCGCCAGCTCCAGGCGGGCGGCGGCAAGGCGATGAGCTTCGGCAAGAGCCGGCACAAGCTCCTGAACGAGTCGACCAACAAGGTCACCTTCAAGGACATCGCCGGCATCGAGGAGGCCAAGGAAGAGCTCCAGGAGATCATCCACTTCCTCAAGGACCCGAAGAAGTTCACCCGCCTGGGCGGCCGCATCCCCAAGGGCGTGCTGCTGATGGGCCCGCCGGGCACCGGCAAGACCCTGCTCGCCAAGGGCGTCGCGGGTGAGGCCGGGGTCCCGTTCTTCTCCATCTCGGGCTCGGACTTCGTCGAGATGTTCGTCGGCGTCGGCGCCAGCCGCGTCCGCGATCTCTTCGAGCAGGGCAAGAAGAACGCGCCCTGCATCATCTTCATCGACGAGATCGACGCCGTCGGTCGCCACCGCGGCGCCGGCCTCGGCGGCGGTCACGACGAGCGCGAGCAGACCCTGAACCAGCTGCTCGTCGAGATGGACGGCTTCGAGTCGAACGACGGCGTCATCCTGGTCGCCGCGACCAACCGGCCCGACGTCCTCGACCCGGCGCTGATGCGCCCGGGCCGCTTCGACCGGCGCGTCGTGGTCAACCGCCCCGACGTCAAGGGCCGCTTCGAGATCCTCAAGGTCCACACCAAGAAGACCCGGCTCGCCAAGGGCGTCGAGCTCGAGGTCATCGCACGCGGCACCCCCGGCTTCGCCGGTGCCGATCTCGAGAACCTGGTCAACGAGGCCGCACTCCTCGCCGCGCGCAAGGACAAGGACCTCATCGACATGAAGGACTTCGAGGAGGCCAAGGACAAGGTGCTGATGGGCGCCGAGCGCCGCAGCGCGGTCCTGACCGACGAGGAGAAGCGCCTGACGGCCTACCACGAGGCCGGCCACGCCCTGGTGGCGGCGCGCGTCCCGGGCAACGACCCGGTCCACAAGGTCACCATCATCCCCCGCGGGATGGCGCTGGGCCTGACCTGGACCCTGCCCGAGGCCGACCAGCACACCTACACCGAGGAGCAGGTCCTCGCCCGCATCGCCATGGCGATGGGCGGCCGCGTCGCCGAGAAGGCGGTCTTCGACCGCGTCACGACCGGCGCCGGCAACGACATCGAGCAGGCGACCAAGCTCGCCCGCAAGATGGTCTGCGAGTGGGGCATGAGCCGCCTCGGGCCCATCGCGCTGACCAAGACCGACGGCAACGTCTTCCTGGGCCGTGAGATGGGACGCGCCTCCGAGTTCAGCGAGTCCACGCAGGGCGAAGCGGACAAGGAGATCAAGCGCATCATCGACGAGTGCCACGAGCTCGCGATGAAGACGGTCATCGAGGGCCGCGATCAGCTCGACACGCTCGCGATGGCGCTGCTCGAGTTCGAGAGCCTCGACCGCGCCGAGGTCGAGTACGTCTTCGGCGGCGCCTCCGTCGAGCAGCTGCGCGCCTTCCGCGCGGCCGGTGGCAACCAGAAGATCGTGGCGCCCGACGTGGCCCCCGCCCCCGCCGCCGCGGCGAGCGAGGGCAAGGGCCTGGTCGCCGACCTGCCCTCGCCGGTCGGCACCCGCAGCCGGCTGTCCGACGAAGGCTAGATCCCGTGACACCGGCCGTCCCGCCGCCCTTCCGGCTGCCGGACGGCCGGTCCCTCACCTTCGACCGCGTCCGGGTGATGGGGGTCCTCAACGTGACCCCCGACTCCTTCTCCGACGGCGGTCGGTTCCTCGACGTCGACGCCGCCCTGCGCCAGGCCGAGCGCTTGATCGCGGGTGGCGCCCACCTGCTGGACGTGGGCGGCGAGTCGACGCGCCCCGGCAGCGACCCCGTCCCGGCCGAGGTGCAGCGCGCGCGCGTCGTCCCGGTCATCGAGGCCGTGACGCGTCGCTTCGAGGCGCCGGTCTCGGTGGACACCACGTCGGCCGAGGTGGCGGCCGCCGCCCTCGACGCCGGGGCGGCCATCGTGAACGACATCAGCGCCTTCCGCTTCGACCCGGCCATGCTGGCCCTCCTCGCGCGGACCGGCGCCCCCGCCTTCGCGATGCACACCCTGGCCGAGCCGAGGGTGATGCAGCGAGACCCTCGCTACGGCGACGTCGTCGCCGAGGTGAAGCAGCACCTGGCGCAGCGGGTCGAGGCCTGCCGCGCGGCGGGCGTGTCGCCGGCGCAGATCGGACTCGATCCCGGCATCGGGTTCGGCAAGACCGTGGCGCACAACCTGGCGCTGCTGCGCGAGCTGCCCCAGCTGGTCGCCCTCGGCCACCCGGTGCTGGTCGGCACCAGCCGCAAGGGCTTTCTGGGCGCCCTGACCGGCCGCGCCGTGGGCGAGCGCCTCGCCGCGACCGCCGCGTCCGTCGCCGCCAGCGTCGTCCTCGGCGCTCACGTGGTCCGCGTCCACGACGTCGCCGAGCTGCGCGACACCCTCATCGTCGCCGACGCCATCGCGCACGGCCCGCCACCCGAGGCCCTGCATTGACGCCCCCGGCTGGCTTGCGTAGCGTCAGCCCCCCTCGCCGGTCCCGCCGCACGGCGCGACCGGTCGAAGTCTGCTCCGGAGTCCCGGCATGAGCGATTCGAACGCCCGCAAGCTCTTCGGCACCGACGGCATCCGCGGCCGCGCCAACGAGCACCCCATGACGCCCGAGGTGGCCCTGCAGCTCGGCCGGGCCGTCGCGCACGTCTTCAAGGGGCAGCACCCGCGGCCGCGCATCGTCATCGGCAAGGACACGCGGCTGTCGAACTACATGTTCGAGACGGCCCTGCAGGCCGGCATCTGCTCGATGGGCGTCGACGCCGTGCAGCTCGGCGTCCTGCCGACGCCCGGCATCGCCTTCACGACGACGGGCATGCGCGCCGACGCGGGCGTGGTCATCTCGGCCTCGCACAACGCCTACGACGACAACGGCATCAAGTTCTTCGCCGCCGACGGCTACAAGCTGCCCGACTCGGTCGAGCTCGAGATCGAGCGCCTCATCGAGGGCGGCCAGCTCGACCAGTACCGCGCCATGGGCCGGGACGTCGGCCGCGCCTACCGCATCGAGGACGCCGCCGGCCGGTACGCCGTCTTCCTCAAGAGCACGCTGCCGCGCAACCTGCACCTCAACGGCCTCAAGGTGGTGGTCGACTGCGCCAACGGCGCGGCCTACCGCGTCGCGCCCGAGGTCCTGTACGAGCTGGGCGCCGAGGTCATCTCGGTCGGGTGCGATCCGGACGGCACGAACATCAACGAGGGCGTCGGCGCCCTGCACCCCGAGAACATGGCCGCCAAGGTGCGCGAGGTCGGGGCCGACCTCGGCATCGCCCTCGACGGCGACGCCGACCGCGTCATCCTGTGCGACGAGACCGGCGCGGTGGTCGACGGCGATCACATCCTGGCCATCCTGGCGCGCGACATGATGGCGCGGCAGTCGCTCAAGCACGGCACGGTCGTGGCGACCGTCATGAGCAACCTCGGGCTCGAGCGCGCGCTCGACAGCTTCGGCGCCCGGCTCGAGCGCACGGACGTCGGTGACCGCTACGTCGTCGAGCGCATGCGCGAGGGCGGCTTCAACCTGGGCGGCGAGCAGTCGGGCCATCTCTTGCTGCTCGACCACACGACGACCGGAGACGGCCTCGTCTCGGCGCTTCAGGTCCTGCGGGTCATGCTCGAGCAGCAGATCCCGCTGTCGCGCCTGGCCAAGGCGATGCGGCCGGTCCCGCAGGTGCTCCGCAACCTGCGCGTGTCGAAGAAGCCCCCCATCGACTCGCTGGACCGGTCGTCGCGGATCATCGACCAGGTCACCCGCGAGCTCGGCAAAGACGGCCGCGTGCTGGTCCGCTACTCGGGCACCGAGCAGAAGTGCCGGGTGATGATCGAGGGGGACAGCGAGGGGCGCATCTGCGAGCTGGCCGACGGCATCGTCGAGGCGCTCGAGGCCGAGATCGGCCACGACCTGCCCAACTGAGGCCCGGCGGATGCGCGGCGCCGGCCCGACCGACGAGTGCGGCCTCGCGTGGGTCGCGCGCGCGGCCGAGATCCGCGAGATGGACCGGCGCGCCATCGAGGAGGTCGGACTCCCCGGGCGCGTCCTGATGGAGCTGGCCGGCGCCGGCACGGCCCAGCGCATCATGGACCGGCTGGGCGGACGACCCGGGCGCGCCCTCGTCCTGTGCGGCCGCGGCAACAACGCCGGTGACGGCTACGTCATCGCGCGCCACCTCTCGGACGCCGGCTGGACGGTGCGCTGCATCGCGGCCTTCGACCCCGAGGGGCTGACCGGCGACGCAGCCGCCAACCATGCGCTGTTCGTCGCCCTGGGTGGCGAGGTGCGGCGCCTGCGGGATCGGCCGCCGACCGCGCGAATGGCCAACTGGCTGAGCCACGCCGACGTCATCGTGGACGCGCTGTTCGGCACGGGCCTCACCCGTCCCCTCGAGGGCGCGCTGGTCGAGCTGGTCGAGGCCGCGAACGAGGCGCGCCACGCCCTGCGGGTCGCGGTCGACATCCCGAGCGGCGTCCAGGCGGACACGGGCGCGGTCCTGGGCGCCGCCTTCGAGGCCCACGTCACGATGACCTATGGCCTGCCCAAGCCCGGTCAGCTGCTGCACCCCGGCGCGGGCCTCACGGGCGAGCTGCAGACCGTCGCCATCGGCCTGCCGCGCTCGGTCATCGAGGCCGTGGGTGCCTCGGTGCGGGCCTCCAGCGACGCGGCCGCCGCACGCCGGCTGCCGGCGCGCCCGGCCGACGCCCACAAGGGCACCTTCGGTCACGTCGCCGTCGTCGGAGGCTCGTCCGGCAAGGAGGGCGCCGCGCTGCTGGCCGCGCGAGGCGCCCTGCGGGGCGGGGCGGGCCTCGTCACCTGGAACCACGGCGCCGGCGCGCTCACGACGCTGCGCCCGGCCGAGCTGATGACCCACCCGCTCGACCAGGGAGCGCTCGACCCGCGGTCGGACGTCCTGGTCGTCGGCCCGGGCCTGGGCCAGGACGCGGCGGCCCTGACGGCGCTGAAGCTCGCGTTGGCCAGCGGCCGCGCGCTGGTCCTCGACGCCGACGCCCTCAACCTGCTGGCCTCCGATCCGACGCTCGGCGTGCCCGAGGCGGCCGTCTTGACCCCGCACCCGGCCGAAGCCGCGCGGCTGCTGGGCTGCGCGACCTCCGACGTCCAGTCGGACCGCCTCGACGCGGCCCTCAGACTCGTCGCGCGCTACCGATGCACCGTCGTGCTCAAGGGCGCGGCTTCCGTCGTCGCCTCTCCGGATCGGCCGCAGGTCATCGTCCCGGTGGGGGACGCCGCCCTGGCCACCGGCGGCACCGGCGACGTGCTGGCCGGCTTCATCGGCGCGCTGCGCGCCCAGGGCCTCGACCCCCACGAAGCGGCCTGGGTCGGCGCCCACCTGCACGCGCTGGCGGGCGCGCGGCTGGGGCGGGAGGTCGGCCACGCCGGCGTGCTGGCGGGCGAGGTGGCGGACGCCCTGCCGCCGGTGATGACGGAGCTGCGGCGCGGCTGGACCTGAGCCCCGGCGCCTCGCGTGCGCTCGTGAGGGAGCGGCGCCTCGGCGTCCGAGGGAGCGGCCGTCGGCGCGTCAGTCCTCGATGAGGTGCAGCTCGATCCGGTCGTTCTTGGCCCGCCCCGCCTTCGAGCGGTTGCTGGCGACCGGCTGATCGGGGCCCAGGCCCACGGCCCGCAGGCGGCGCGGATCCACGCCGAGCTTGACCAGCTGGCTGACCACGGCCTGCGCGCGCTCGGCGCTGAGCGCATAGCGGCGCTGCTTGGGCCCGCGGTCGTCGGTGTGCGACTGGACCTCGACGCGCAGGTAGGGGTGCTGTTGCAGCAGATCCGCGACGCGCGACAGCACGGCCAGCGACTGCGGCAGCAGCGTCGCCTTGTCGGGGGCGAACACGACGCCCTCGACCACCCCGCTGAACATCTCTCGCACCTTGTCGGGCGGCTGCGGGCACCCCTGCCGGTCGGGCGTGCCCTTGAGCTGCGGGCACGCGTCCTGCCCGTCGGGGATGCCGTCGTCGTCGGAGTCGGGGCAGCCGGCGAAGCGCTCGATGCCCGAGAGCGTGGGGCACGAGTCCACGGTGTCGGGGATGCCGTCGCCGTCGGTGTCGGGGCAGCCGTGGAAGGCGGGAAGGCCCGAGCTGTCCGGGCAGGCGTCCTTGGGGTCCGGGGTGCCATCGCCGTCGGTGTCGGGGCACCCGTCGTAGATGGCCAGGCCGGGCAGGTCAGGGCACGCGTCCCGCGCGTCCACGACCCCGTCGCCGTCGGCGTCGGCGCGCGTGGCTGGGCCCGCTTCGGCGGCGCCTCCGACCGCGGTGTAGACGTCCACGCCCAGGTTGAACGCGACGTTCGCGGCCATCACGCCCTCGACCGCGTCGCTGAACGTTCCTCGGACCTCGGCCCGCAGGCCGAGGCGCTCGGCCGCGAAGCGCCACCGGCCGCCCAGCGCCAGCGTCAGCAGGAAGTCCGTGTCGTTGCCCATCCCGTCGGAGATCAGCGTCTGCATCCCGGCCCCAGCGGCCACGAAGGGGCGCAGCTCGGTCCGGGTCAGGTCGATCACCAGGTCGGCGTGGACGGGCAGGATGAGCCCGGACTCGAGGCCGTCGACGGACGAGACCGGCACCAGCGACAGCGCCAGCTCGACCCCCAGCGGGTCCGAGAGCCGGTAGCCGGCGCGGAGCCCGAGCACCGGGCCGTGGTCGAGCTGCAGCGGGCGCGTCCGATACCCCATCAGGTCCAGGTCGGCGGAGTTGAGCTGGAACCCGCCGACGATCCCGAAGTGCAGCGGCCGGCTGACCTCACTCGATGTCGCGGTCGCTTGCGCCTCGGGCCCTTGGGCGAGGGCAGGGGAGTGCGGCCATGAGCACACGACCAGGCCCATCGCGGCCAGGAGCATCCGCGCTGGCCCACGGGCGCGGGAACCGTAGCCCTCACGCGCGAGCGCGGGGCCGCATCCCGCCATGTCTACGGTAGGGCGGCTGTGGGCGTGGCGAGGTGGCGTCGCGGGGCGGGACGACGGGCGCAGGCGCATTCGGGACCGTTCTCCGCCAGCGACGAGGGAGCTGGGACGGGTCGTTCCGCGCCTCGGGCGACGCGGCGTGTCCGTCGCAGGTCTGGGGTTCGGGGGTTGGCCGGCCGACTCGCGGCGAGGCGCGTCAGCCTGCTCGTAGAGGGGGTGGGGGAAGGCGCCGAATCACATCTCGATGATGATGACGCGGCTGGGCTCCTCGTCCTCGCATACGTCCTCGGAGACCATCGGCTCCCAAGGCATGTACTCGAAGGGCGAAGGAGCCTCGAGGAACGGACGCTCGTCGCGTCGAGCACCGTCATCGGTGGGGATCCAGAAGCCGTCACGCATGGCCTTCTCCTTCGCTTGGGCCCTGCGAGGCAGGGCACGCGCTCACTCTAACAACCGCTCCGGAGCGGATCAAGGCAGCCGTTCTCGAGGAACACGGAGCCGAGCCGCTGCCGTTCCGAGTGTTAGGAACGGACGGCCGGAGGGCTTTATTCGCGCTGGGAAGGAAAGGCGTGTGAAAGCGGTGCGTTAGGTCTCTGCTCGCCCAGCCGGTGGGCCGGGCGCTGCGTCCCTGGGGCCGGTCGGGCCGGCCTCGGCGGCGTGACTCGCCGAGGCCGACCTCCCCGGGGCGGGACTACTCGTCGCTGTCGGTCTCGACCTCGCTCTCGTCGCCCTCCTCGTCCTTCGGGCCCTCGGGCAGCGAAGTCGAGTCGAACTTGGAGAACTGCTTCGCGAAGACGTCACCGAGCGTGGTGGTCTGCTCGGCGCGCTGCTTCTTGAGGTACTCGCTGTACTCCTCGGAAGCCTCCTCCTCGCTCAGGCGCTTCATCGACAGGCCGATCTTGCGCTCCTCGGGGATGAGGCTGATGACCTTGGCGCGGACCGTGTCGTTCTCGCGGACGACGTCCGTCACCGAGCCCACCTTGTCGTAGCTCAGCTCGGAGATGTGGATGAGGCCCTCGATGGCCTCGTCGATCTCCACGATGGCGCCGAAGTCGAGCACCTTCGTGACCAGGCCCTCGACGACGGTGCCCAGCGGGTACTTGTCCTCGACGATCTCCCACGGGTCGCGGGTGAGCTGCTTGACGCCCAGGCTGAAGCGCTCCTTCTCGACGTCGATGTGCAGCACCACGGCCTCGATCTCGTCACCCTTCTGGAAGACCTCCTGGGGGTGCTTGATCTTGTTCGACCAGCTCAGGTCGGACACGTGGATGAGGCCGTCGATGCCCTCCTCGATGCCGATGAACAGGCCGAAGTTCGTGATGTTGCGGATCTTGCCGCGGACGACCGAGCCGACCGGGTAGCGCTCCTGGAGCAGCTCCCACGGGTTGGTCTCGATCTGCTTCATGCCCAGCGAGATGCGCTTGTTCTCGGTGTCGATGTCGAGGATGACGGTCTCGACGATGTCACCGATGCTGACGACCTTGGACGGGTGCTTGACCCGCTTGGTCCAGCTCATCTCGGAGATGTGGATGAGGCCCTCGATGCCGTCCTCGAGCTCCACGAAGGCGCCGTAGTCGGTGAGGCTGACCACCTTGCCCTTGACGCGATCGCCGACGTGGTACTTGTCGGCCACCGACGCCCACGGGTCCTCGGAGACCTGCTTGAGGCCCAGGCTGACGCGCTCGGTCTTCGGGTCGAACTTGAGGACCATCACCTCGACCTCGTCGCCCACCTCGAACATCTCGCTCGGGTGGTTGACGCGGCCCCAGCTCATGTCCGTGATGTGGAGCAGGCCGTCGATGCCGCCGAGATCCACGAAGCAGCCGTAGTCGGTGATGTTCTTGACGATGCCCTTCATCGTCATGCCGACCTCGAGCTTCTCGAGCGTGGCCGTCTTGAGGGCCGCACGCTCCTTCTCGAGGAGGGCGCGCCGGCTCAGCACGATGTTGCCGCGGCGCTTGTTGAACTTGATGACCTTGAACTGGTAGGTCTCGCCGATGTACTTCTCGAGGTTCCGCACCGGGCGCAGGTCGACCTGCGAGCCGGGCAGGAACGCCTTGACGCCGATGTCGACGGTCAGGCCGCCCTTGACGCGCCCCTGGATCGTGCCCTCGACGAGCTCGTCGCGCTCGACCGCCTCGTTGATCTGGTCCCAGATCTTGAGCTTGTCGGCCTTCTCCTTGGAGAGCTCGACCTGGCCGTGCTCGTTCTCCTGGGACTCGAGGTAGACGTCGACGGTGTCACCGACGGCGATGGTCACGCCCTCGGGGCCGACGAACTCCTCGATCGGCACCTGTCCCTCGGACTTGTAGCCGATGTCGATCGTCACGTAGTCCTTCGTGACGTCGATGACGGTTCCCTTGACGATCTCGCCTTCGCGAGCGCCTTGCTTCTGCTCGTACTCCTCGAGGAGCTGCTCGAAGTTCTCGAAGTCGTCCGGCAGCTTGGTCCCCGAAGCGGGGCTTGCGTGTTCCACGTTGTATCCAGAAACGGTTGAGGGTGGCGTCAATGCTTGTCAAAACCAGGCGTTACCGAAAAGCGCCGGTCGACAGCGGCGGCGGACCATACGCGCGCGGTTAGGCGTTGTCAACGCGGCGTCCGCCTACGGTGCGCTTCGGGGTTCGCGCGCGCGAGGGGACCGCATCGTACGTCGGCGGCGTCGCGGGCCGGAGCCCCGAGGCGCATGCACGGGCCGGTGGAGGCGCGCGCGGCGAGGGGCGGCGCTGGAGTGCACGGACATTGCATGGGGCAGGGGCCTATGCTAACCCCGGGCCATCACGCGTCATCTCTTCACGAGGCCTCGTCCGAGGCTCGAGAGCCCCCCAGGCATGGAGGTCCCATCCATGACAATCGACCCCAACCGCCGCGCCTTCCCCCCGATTCCCGCGGCGCCCCTGTTCGGTGACCCCGGCCTGCGCAACGCGGGCGAGGAAGGCAGCCCGCCGGTCAAGCAGCTGGCCATGGAGCGCCTCCTCAAGACCCGCACCATCCAGCTCTTCGGCCCGGTCAACCAGAAGCTCGCCGAGAACATCATCTCGGCCCTGCTCCTGCTCGAGGCCGAGGACCCCAGCAAGCCCATCACCGTCGTCCAGAACAGCCCCGGCGGCTCGGTCAGCGACGGCTTCGCGATCTACGACACCATGCGGTTCGTCAAGCCCGAGGTGCGGGTCGTCTGCGTCGGCCTCACGGCCTCCATCGCGACCATCACCCTCCTCGGCGCCAAGAAGGAAAACCGCGTCTCCCTGCCGAACACGCGCTTCCTCATCCACCAGCCGCTCATCAGCGGCCACGTCTTCGGCCCCGCCAGCGACCTCGAGATCACCGCGCAGGAGATCATCAAGACGCGCGACAAGATCAACGAGATGCTCTCCGAGGCCACCGGCCAGCCGCTCGAGCGCGTCGCGCGCGACACCCAGCGCGACTACTGGCTCGACGCGAAGACCGCCCTCGAGTACGGCCTCATCTCCCGCATCGTGACCGATCGCGGCGAGCTCGATTGAACCCGTAGGAGCAGGCGCCCGCCGCCGCGTCGTGGACCGCCCGCGACGCGTTCGGCGGCTTCGCCACGCATGGCGTTCGGCGGCGTCGCCCCGCATGGCGTTCGGCGGCGTCGCCCCGCATGGCGTTCGGCGGCGTCGCGCCGCGCAGCTTTCGGCGGGCGTCCAGACGGCAGGCATCCGGAGGGCGTTGCCTTGGCCCGGGCCCGACGGGTAGGGTGGGCGCGAACCCTCTCCGCCTCCGGGAGCCTCGATGCGAACCCTGGCGCTCGCCGCGACCGTCCTCACCGCCCTCGCCAGCGCGGGCTGCACCGACGACCGTTGCCAGTCCAACGCCGACTGCCCGCCGGGGCGCATGTGTCACCTCGGCCTGTGCGCCCTCGATCCCAGCGCCGCCAAGGACGTCCCGACGGGCGCCGACGGGCTGGGTGACGTCGATCTGTCGTGCGAGCCCGCCACGGCCGACGACCTCGTCATGACCGAGGTCCTCATCGACCCGGCCGGCGTCGACGTGAGCGGCGACGGCAACGCGGACTCGCAGAAGAACGAGTTCGTCGAGGTCGTGAACGTCTCCGGGGCCTCCGTCGGCCTGTCGAGCGCCTCGCTGCAGATCGGCTCGAAGACCATCCCCCTCGGCGCGTTCTGCCTCGGACCGAACCAGACCCGTGTCCTGTTCTCGTCCGAGGCGTCGCTGGGCCTGACCAACGCGCCCAAGGACCCGCTCACGGTCTCGCTCCTGGTGAACGGGGCGACCGTCCAGAGCCTGACCTACGGGGGCGCGACGCCGCTCAAGGGCGACAAGAAGCAGTCGCTGACGCTCACCGTGCAGCTCGACCCGCTGTCCGCGTGGGACCTTCACTCGGTCGTCGGCTCCGGGCCCTGGTCGCCCGGCAAGTGCGCGAACGGCAACGACTTCCCCAACTGCACGGGCGCGCCCGTCGACCCCGACGCCGGGGACGCCACCGGCGGCGACCTGCCGGACACGGTCGCGCCCTGCGGTCCGGCGCCGACGGCGGGACAGCTGATCATCAACGAGCTGCTGGCCGACCCGGGCAACATGAACGACGCCAACCAGGACGGTCAGGTCAACGCCAACGAGGACGAGTTCATCGAGATCGTCAACGTGGCGACCGAGGCCATCGACCTTGGGGGCGTGACGCTGAGCGAGGCCGCCGGCAAGACCTTCACCTTCCCGGCGGGCGCCTGCCTGCAGCCCCACCAGGCCGCGCTGATGTTCGGCAAGTACGAGGGCGGCGGCGACTTCGGCGGCGCGATCGCCTTCGGCTATGGCGGCCAGTTCGCCCTGAACAACGACACCGAGACGGTGACGTTGAAGGCGGCCGACGGGCAGATGCTGGACTCGGTGAGCTACGGGGCCGAGGGGAACGCCGACCAGTCGCTGACGCGCGAGACGGACCTCCTGGTCGAGGCCCCCTTCGTCAAGCACATGTCCGCCCCGCGCTCGGGCGGCAGCCGCATGAGCCCCGGCCGATGCCAGAACGGGCGCCCCTTCCCCGACTGCGCCGCCCCGCCCGACACCGGCGACGCCGGGCCGACCGACGGGGGCGGCTCCGAGGTCGTCGAGGACGTGGGCCCCGCCTGTGGGGCCGCGGCCGCCGCCGGGCTGCTGGTCATCAACGAGGTGCTCGCCGATCCCGACGGCGTCGACGTCAACGGCGACGGGACCTACTCGGCGACCCACGACGAGTTCGTCGAGCTGGTCAACGTCAGCGGCGAGACGCTGGACCTGTCGGGCGTCAAGCTGCTGACCGGCGCCACCGACCCGCCGACCGATCTGGTACACACCTTCGCCGGCCTGTGCCTCGAGCCGCAGCAGGGCGTGGTCCTGTTCGGCGGCGGCGCGCCGGCCCTGTCGGCCGAGGGCGCGGTCATGATGACGAGCAACATCGGCCTGTCGCTCAACAACGGCGGCGACACGGTGGCCCTCGTGGCCGCCGACGGCCAGGCCATCGACACGGTCACCTACGGGGCCTCCAAGGGAGTGTCCCTGGCGCGCCAGCCCGACGGCTCGGGCGACTTCGCGGCCCACCCCACGCTGCCCAGCGAGCAGGCCTGGTCGCCCGGCCTGTGCACGACCGGCACGGCCTTCGCCTTCTGCCTTCCCTAAGCGGGAGCCGAGTGCGAAAAGGAGGGCTCACCTCCGGACGGAAAGGACAGCATGAGCGACCGCCCCAAGATGTGCGCGAACTGCGGCAAGCTCATGGGCGTCGGCGACACCTGCCCCTACTGCGGCGCCGACAACCGCGCCGTCGCGGTGCGGGCCAAACGCGTCATGGGCCGCGCCGCCGGCGAGGCCGGCGCCATGTCGGTCTCCGGGGCCATCGTCACCGTCAACCTGTTCCTGTACTTGACCGCGCTCGTCGTCGGCGGGGTCGAGCAGGGCGGCGGGATGATGGGCTTTCTGGCGCCGGACACCTCGGTCCTGTTCCAGCTCGGGCTGCAGTACAACCCGGCCATCGAGGCCGGGCAGTGGTGGCGCCTGGTCACCCCGATCTTCCTGCACCTGGGGCTGCTGCACGTCCTGTTCAACTGCTACATCCTGTGGGCCTCCGGGCGGCTGGTCGAGGGCGAGATCGGCTCGCGCCTGATGTTCCTGACCTACATGCTCGCTGGCGTCGTCGGCTTCGTCGCCTCGTACTACCAGGGCATCGGGGGCGGCGGGGCCTCGGGCGCGGTCGCGGGCATGCTGGGCTTCATGCTGGTGCGCCGGCGCCTGGTGGACGGCCACTTCCGGCACCCGGCGACGGTCTGGGTCATCCAGCTGGTCGTCCTCAACGCCGTCTTCGGGCTCCTCGCGACCCAGGTGAACAACACCGCGCACCTGTTCGGGTTCTTGACCGGCGGCGCCATGGCCCTGCTCCTCACGAAGGTGCGCCTGTCGCGGCTTGGCGCCGTCGCGTTGATGCTGCTGACGTGGACGATGGCCGCCGTGACCGTGGCGTCCTTCGCGTTGATGTTGCTGTCGGCCTACCGCGGCGGCCCCGACGACTTCGCCGAGGCGCAACGCTGCTGGATCCAGGTCGCCGACGTCGTCCAGCGCCCGGCCTTCGATCCCGATCGAGCGATGCGAGCCCGCGCCTGCCTGGCCGACGCCCCACGGCTCGAGCCCGAGGCCAACCAGGCGGCCGAGCAAGCCGCGCGAGCGCTGGGCCAGGGCATCGAGGCCTGGGAGCGGGGCGACTCCGCGCCGGTCGCGCGCTCGCTGGACGCGGCGGCCGAGGCCTTCAAGCAGTACGACCGTTGGCGCGACGAGGCCGCGCCGCGCTACGCCCATCGATGACCCCGCTGGTCGACAGCCACTGCCACCTCGACAGCGACCGGCTCGACCTGCCGCCCGACGAGGCGGTGGCCCGGGCCCGCGCGGCCGGCGTGGCCGACATCGTGATGGCGGGCGTCGACCCCGGCTGCTGGGACACCCAGGTCGCGCTCGCCGGGCGCCACGAACGCGTCTGGCCGGTCTACGGCGTCCACCCCGTGCTGGCGGCGCAGATGAGCGAGGCCGAGCAGGACGACGCGCTGGCCCGCCTCGAGCAGCTGGCCGCCAGGCACCGACCCGTGGCCATCGGCGAGACGGGGCTCGACGCCTTCGAGGCCGACAAGGGCACGCTGGCGCGCCAGGAGCGGAGCCTGCGCGCCCACGCCGAGCTGGCGGACCGGCTTGGCCTGCCCCTGGTGCTCCATCTGCTGCGCACCCACGACGCCGCCCTGCGGGTCTTGAAGGACCTGCGCCTGCCCGCTGCAGGCGGGTTGGTCCACAGCTTCTCCGGTTCGGCCGAGCTGGTCCGCGAGTACCTGAAGCTGGGCCTGCACGTCGCCTTCTGCGGCACGGTCAGCTACCCGCAGTCGCGCCGCGTCAAGGCGGCGGCGGCCGAGGTCCCGCCCGACCGGCTGCTCGTCGAGACCGACTCGCCCGACCAGACCCCGCACCCGCACCGCGGCCGCCCCAACCGCCCCGAGCTGCTGCCCGCGGTGCTGGCCGGCCTGGCCGAGGCCCGCGACGAGCCGACCGACGCCCTGGCTCTCCTGACCACCGCCAACGCGCGTCGCCTGTTCGGGCTGCCGGCCTGACTAGTCGCCGGCCTCGTCCTCTTCGGTCGCGGCCTCGTCGGCGCCCGGCGCCGCGGCCTTGCCGGTGGTCTTCTTGGCCTCGAACCAGGCCGAGATGACCTCGCGCGCCGGCACGGGCGCCTTGGTGTGCCACACGTCGCCGTTGACGATGAGGCAGGCGACGGCCACCTCGGGGTCCTCGGCCGGGGCGAAGGCGACGAACCAGCTGTAGTGCCGCGCGGGCCCCGCGTCGCGCGCGGTCAGGGTGCCGGTCTTGCCGGCGACCTCGAGGCCGGCGACCAGCGGCTTGCCCCGCTTGTTGAAGTACTTGGACGCGGTCCCGGTCGCCGTGGTCGCGACCATCATCGGGACGACCTCGCGCGCGACCTCGGGCGAGACGACCTGGGCCAGCGCGTCCCAGCGCGCCTCGTACAGGAGCTGGTCGCCGCGCTGGGCGCGCGCGACGAGGCGCGGGGCCATCATCTTGCCGCCGTTCGCGATGGTGGCGGCGATGAGCGCCCCGTGCAGCGGGCTCAGGGTCGTGCCGACGAAGCCGGCCGCGGACTGCGCGAAGCCCAGCCGGCTGCCGGTCGGGATCTTGGCGGCGCTCACGCCGACGCCCCACAGGAAGGGCAGGCGCTTGTTGAACAGGAACCGCTCCGCCATCTCCTGTAGCTGCCCCGGCTGCAGCAGGCGGTCGGCCCAGCGCGCGAAGGCGACGTTGTTGCTCGACCCGAGCGCCTCGGCGAGCGTCTCGCACTGCGTGTCGCGCTCGGCCTTGTCCTCGAGGTTGTACAGGGTCAGGCGGCGGTGCCCGCCGTGGGTGCAGATGCGGCTCTGGTGCGACAGCTTGCCCATCTCGACCAGCGCTGCCGCCGAGACGATCTTGAAGATGCTGGCGGCGGGCCCCTCGGACTGCAGCGAAAGGTGACGCAGGTCCGGGCGGTGCTCGGCGTGCTCGGCCATCGCCAGGATCTCGCCGGTCTGCGGTCGGATGGCGACCACGGCCCCGTAGTCCACCCGGAAGCGCTCGAGCGATCGCTTGGCCACGCGCTGCAGCAGCGGGTCGAGGGTCAGCTCGAGGCGCGTGCCGTCCTCGAGCACCTGCACGAGCCGGTCGCCCTCGACCGCGGCCAGCGCCGGGTCGACCTGGCCGGCTGGCAGGGCCCAGTGGGCCGTCTGCGCGCTGGGGGGCGCGGCCGGCTGGGCGGCCTCGGGCGCGCGCACCGCCTCGCTCAAGGCCTTGGGGGCGCGCGCCACGGGCTCGAGCGGCCGGACGACCGGCACCACCGGGGCCAGGTCCGGCGGCGCCGCAGGGTCGGCCGCCAAGGGTCCGGACGGCGGCAGGGCCTCCGCAGGGGCGCTGGGGGCGCCGACGTCGCGCGCCGCCTCGGGGCCGGCGGACCTCGCCATCGTCACGGCCACGAAGATCGTGCCGGCCAAAAGACCCAGCCCGGCGCCGACCCGGATGCGCCTCGCCAAGGGTCGCATGGTCATGCTCCGAGGTATCTCAGAGGGGATCGTGTGTGTCCAACAATCCGTTCGCCGGCCCCGGGATTCCCGGTCGCGCCCCGCCGCCGCCGGTCCCAGATCCCCGGTGCGTAAGGTCTTTCGCACGTTGACCCCCCGCACGGCGGGTGGCATTTTCCGGCGCCTGACCCTGAAGCTGCTGCCGTAGGTGTGGATGCCCGCGACCCCCATGGGAATGCCCGAGGCGACGCTGCTCGAGCTGTTCCGGCGCCGAGTGGCCGAGACGCCCTCCGGCGAGGCGTCGCGCCACACGTACGGCCGCAAGGTCGTCACGACCACCTGGTCCGACTGGGACCGGCGCTCGCGGACGTTGGCCGCCGGCCTGCTGCGCCTGGGGGTCGAGCTGGGCGACCGCGTCGCGCTGCTGTCGCGCACCCGGGTCGAGTGGACGTGGCTCGACATGGCCATCCTGATGGCCGGCGGGGTCACCGTCCCGCTCTTCCCCAGCGAGACCGGCGCCACGTGCGCCTTCGTGCTGGCCGACTGCGAGGCGCGGTTCGCCATCGTCGAGAACCCGGCGCAGGTGCGGAAGCTCCTGGCCCTGCGCGAGCAGCTCCCGCGCCTCGAGCGCGTGGTGGTGCTCGATCAGGAGTGCGAGCTGCCCCAGCAGCCGCAGGCTCCGGACGCCGTGCTGCGGCTCGCCGACGTCGCCGACGAGGCCTCGGCCGGCTGGCTCGTGCCCATCGAGGAGCTCTGGGACGGCGGCGAGCGCGATCTCGGCGCCCTGACCGGCGAGCTGGCGACCCGCGCCGCCCTGGTCGGCCCCGACACGCTGGCGACCCTGGCCTACACCCCCGGGACCGAGCGCGAGCCCAAGGGGGTCATGCTGACCCACGGCAACTACTTCGCCGCCAGCGACGCCCTGGCCCAGGCGCTCAGCGTCGGCCCCGAGGACCGCCAGCTCCTGTACCTGCCGCTGGCCCACGTCTTCGCCCGCATCACGGTGGTCGTGGCGATGCAGGTCGGCCTGTCGACGGCCTACGCGCGCAGCTACGGGACCTTGCTGGACGACGCGCGCCTGCACCAGCCGACCTTCCTGTGCACCATCCCGCGCCTGCTCGAGAAGGTGCAGGGCGAGATGGAGGCCGACGAGCGCATGGGCGGCGGCCTGCAGCGCCTGGTGTCGACCTGGGCCCGCGGGGTCGGCGCGACCGCCAGTCAGAACGGCGACGGCGGGGGGCTGCTGCGGGATCTGCAGCTGAAGGTCGCCGACAAGCTGGTCTTCAGCCGCCTGCGCGAGCGGTTCGGCGGCGCGCTGCGCTTCGTCATCAGCGGCGCCGCGCCCCTGCCGCACGAGACCGGCCGCTTCTTCGCCGCCCACGGGCTGCCGGCGCTCGAGGGCTACGGGATGACCGAGACCTGCGCGGCGACCAGCATCGCTCGCCTGGAGCGCCACCGGGTCGGCACCGTCGGCCCGCCGCTGCCCGGGGTCGAGGTGCGCCTCACCGAGGACGGCGAGCTGCTGGTGCGCGGTCCGAACGTGTCGCCCGGCTACTGGGAGCGCCCCGACGAGACCGCGGCCGCCATCGACGCCGACGGCTGGTTCCACACGGGCGACCTGTGCCGCCTCGAGGACGACGAGATCGTCGTCATGGACCGCAAGAGCGACATCATCCTCCTCGCGACCGGCCGCGCCATCGCGCCCCAGCCCATCGCCGAGGCCCTGCGCGCCCACGATCTGGTCAGCCAGGTGCTCATCCACGGCGAGGGCCGCAGCTTCCTGAGCGCCCTCATCACCCTGGACAAGGACGCCCTGCTGCGCTTCGCCGACGAGGCCAGCCTGGACCCCGACTACGAGGGCCTGACGCGCCACCCGGCCGTGTTCGCCGCCGTCGAGCGCCTGGTCGAGCGGGTCAACGCCCAGCTGGCCCCGCACGAGAACATCCGCAAGTTCGCCATCCTGTCGACCGAGCCGTCGACCGAGACGGGCGACCTGACCCCGACCCAGCGCCTGCGCCGCCGCGTCGCCACCGAGCGCCACCGCGCGCTGCTCGACTCCTTCTACTCGGAGCAATACTGAGGATGCCCACCCCGCCCAAGGCCCTCGTCATCATCCCGACCTACAACGAGCGGGAGAACCTGCCCAAGCTGGTCGAGGCCATCTTCGCGGTCGAGCCGGAGCTCCACCTGCTGGTCGTCGACGACAACTCGCCCGACGGCACGGGCGAGCTGGCCGACGACATCGCGCGCCGCGACGGCCGCGTGCACGTCATGCACCGCGCCGGCAAGCTGGGCCTGGGCACCGCCTACATCGCCGGCTTCAAGTGGGCGCTGGCCCGCGACTATCCGCTCGTCTTCGAGATGGACGCCGACTTCAGCCACCAGCCCAAGTACCTGCCCGACTTCCTGAAGGCGGCCGAGGACGCCGATCTCGTCCTGGGCACGCGCTACATCAAGGGCGGCGGCGTCGAGGACTGGGGCCCGCTGCGCCAGCTCATCAGCCGCGGCGGCAACCTGTACGCCCGCGCCATCCTGTCGATGCCCTTCCACGACCTCACCGGCGGCTTCAAGTGCTTCCGCCGCCGGGTGCTCGAGGCCATCGACCTCGACTCGGTTCGGTCGGTCGGCTACGCCTTTCAGATCGAGCTGACCTACCGGACCTGGAAGCAGGGCTTCCGCATCGTCGAGGTCCCGATCGTCTTCCCGGACCGCACCGCCGGCAAGTCGAAGATGTCCAAGAACATCGTCCGCGAGGCGATGATCAACGTGGTCAAGCTACGGCTCGGTCGTCGCTGAGGAAAGGCGCGACGCCGCCAGGCTACGGCTCGGTCGTCGCCGATGGCGCGTCGGCGGCCCGCTCGGACAGGTAGGCACGCCAGGGCTCGGCCTGCTGCCCGAAGGTGCGCCCGGTCAGGGAGGCCAGGGCCAGCGACGCCTCGGCCGTGGCCTTGCCGGCCTCGAGCAGCCCGACCAGCGGCTCGAGGGCGCGCGGGTCCTTGCGCAGGGCGAGGCTGCGGGGGATGAGCCCCAGGACCGTGGCGTCGGCTTCGGCGGCGAGGCGGCCGACCAGCGCGTCGACGGCGGCGGCCTCGTCGATCTGCCCCAGGCGCGCGACGGCCGCGCGGCGGACCGACGGGTCGGGATCGGCGAGGAAGGGGGCGACCAGGGCGGCGCGCTGGCCGGCCGGCGCCGCGACCCCCAGCAGGTTGGCGGCCGAAAGGCGCAGGGCGGGCGCCGGATCGCGGCCGGCGGCCTGCAGCAGCGGCAAGGCGCTGGCCGGCTCGTCGGCCACGCGGGCGTCGAGGGCCGAGCGGCGGACGTCGACGCGGGCGTGGGTCAGCGCCGTGTCCCACAGGGCGGCGCGCGCCTCGGCGGGGGCCAGGGGGACGGCGCGGGCGCCGGCCTGGGCGAGGCGCGGATCGGCGGCGCCGAGGGCGGCCGCGACGGTGGCGCCCGGCAGCGGCGCCTTGGCCAGCCGGGCGGCGAGCAGCGCGCTCGCGGCGGTCACCGGGTGGTCGCTGGCGGCGAGCCGGGCCAGCTCTGGGGCGAGCTCGGGCGTGGCCACACGGCCCAGGGCGAGCGCGGCCTCGACGGCGACCTCCTCGTCGGGATCCTCGAGCTTGGGCAGGAGGACCCGGCCCGCCTCGGCGGGATCGAGGCGCGAGAGGGCCTCGATGGCGCGCGCGCGGACCGTGGGATCGGCGTCGTCGACGCGGCGCGCGACCTCGGGGGCGTACTCCTTGGCGCCCACCGCGACCAGGGCCTCGAGGGCCTGCTGGCGGATCGCCGGGATCGAGTGCTCGAGCACCTGAACGATGGGCTCGATGCCGTTGGGGCGCTTGGTCTGGGTGAACCAGGACAGCGCGGCCTGCAGCTCGTCCAGGTTCTTGCTTCGAAGCAGGGCGAGCATCGCCGGCTCGGCCAGCTCACCGGCGCCGACCAGCTGCCCCAGGGCCCAGCTGCGCTGCCTCGGCAGCTGCATCACCAGGGCCTCGACCCGCGGGTCCAGCTCGGGCAGCTCGACGCCGCCGGGGCTCTTGACCACGCGCCGCGCCTCGGGCGCGGGCGGCGGATCGGGGAATGCCCTTGACTCGGCGGCGGGTTTCGGCTTGCTACAGCCGGCGGCCACGGCCAACGTGGTGAGGATGAGAGCGGTAACCCGCAACGGGCGCATCGGGGCCTCCATCGCCTTTCCCAGAACGTGCGGCATCCTACGCAACGACGGCGCGGGGGCAACCCTCGCGCCGCCCCGCGTCGACGACGCCTGACGAGGGTCTATGAACCAGCAAACCGACCGGGTCATTCGCGCGATCACCGACGACGGCGCGTTTCGTGTCATCGCCCTGCGCGGGACCGACACCGTCCGCGGCGTCCTGGCCGCCCAGAAGGCCACCGGCGAGCACGCCGCGCTGCTCGGCGAGCTGCTGCTCGCGGCGGTGATGGTGCGCGAGACGATGGCGCCGGGGCTGCGGGTGCAGGTCATGCTCAAGGGCGCCGAGCGCGGCAGCCTGGTCGCCGACTCGCACCCGGACGGGATGACGCGGGGCCTGGCGCAGCTGCCCGAGGGGCACCGCGTCGCGCTGACCGAGGGGGCGCTGCTGCAGGTCGTGCGGACCATGCCGCGGGCCGAGCTGCACCAGAGCATCGTCGAGGCCAGCGGGGACAAGGGCATCTCGGGCGCGCTGATGCGCTACATGCAGGAGTCCGAGCAGGTCGTGTCGATGCTGCGCGTCGCCTGCGTCTTCGGCGACGACGGCGCGCTGGTCTCGGCCGGTGGCTTCATCGTGCAGCTGCTGCCCGAGGTGAGCGAGGGGCCGCTGATGCTGATGACCGAGCGCCTGAACGACTTCGACAGCATCGACCGGCTGCTGGTCGAGCACGATGCGGACCCGGCGGTGCTGCTGGGCGAGGTGCTGTACCGGTATCCGCACCAGCTGCTGATGGAGCGGCCCATCCACGCGGGCTGCAACTGCAGCAGCGTGCGCGTCATCGGGGCGCTGGCCACCCTCGGCCACGCCGAGCTGACCGACATGGTGGCCGAGGGCAAGACCCTGGACATCGAGTGCGACTACTGCGGCCGCAGCTACCAGGTGGGGACCGAGCAGCTGCGCACGCTGACCGAGCCGCCGAGCTGAGTCGGGGCGGCCGGGGGCCGCGGCGCGGGGGTGGTGGGGAGGTGGGTGTTGCGCCTGACCCGCGTAGGGCTTAGGCTCGGCGCTCGTCTCCCCTTGCCGTAGCTCGTCCCCTGGAGGTGCCGGTGCGCTCGCTCACCGGGCTGCTCGCCGCCACGATGGTCCTCCTGGCCGGTCCGCCGAGCGTCCGCGCGGCCCACTTCCGGGTCGAGTCGGAGACCATCGGCGACGCCTACCAGCTCGTCACGAGCGACGACGAGCTGGTCAACCGGCGGCGGCTGCACCAGTACCTGGGCTTCGGCGCCTACGACCTGACCGGCGACGGGTCGAACGCGCTGTCGGTGGTCACGCTGATGCGCTTCGACGCGGATCTCGGGCTGACCGACGAGGACGTCGCGCGGGTCGACGTCTTCCGCGAGCACCAGCTGTCCATCCAGACCGCCTACGTGCGCGGGCAGGGGCTGTTCGGGCGCCTGGACTTCAAGCTCGGGCGCTTCCTGCACTCCGATCCCATCGACTACCTGATGATGGACGGGCTGGTCGCGACCGTGCGGCTGCCGTGGCGGCTGGGGCTCGAGCTGCTGGCCGGCTACGAGGCCGACAACCACGTCGGCGATCTCACCGCCTCGCAGTTCGAGCTGGACGGCGTGCGCTACGTCGAGGGCGTCCACCCGGACGGCCCGTCGACCGCGCTGGGCGCCGCGCTGCTGTTCGACGCGCCCTGGGACACCCGGGCCCGCATCGGGTACCGGCGGCTGTTCTCGGGCGAGGACGACGAGGTCGACCAGGAGAAGATCGGAGCCGCGCTCTACCAGCACCTGGGCCCGGTGCACCTGTACGGGACGGGCTCCTTCGATCTGTACAACCGGCTGGTCGACCGCGTGCACGCCGGCGCCCGCTGGCAGGTGACCGACGCCTGGGATCTCGAGGGGCAGTACGTCCGGCTGCGACCCACCTTCGACGCCGACAGCATCTTCAACGTCTTCTCGATCCAGCCGCTCAACGACGTCAACGGGCGCGTGCGCTGGCACCTGTCCGACGGCCACCGCGTCTACGCCGGCGGCATGGTGCGCCTGTTCTCGGTCGAGGAGGGACGCGAGGTGGTCGACGAGACGGTCAGCGCGACCGGGCTGATGGCCGGGTGGTACCGCAGCTGGGGGGCGCTGGGGCGGCTGGGCGCGGACGTCAGCCACGAGGGCGGCTACGGCGGGCAGCGGACCCTGTTCGACGTCGGCGGCCTGTGGGGCGTCGACCCCAACGTCTTCGAGGTCGACGGCCGCCTGACGGCGGTGCGCTTCGAGGACGCGCTGCAGGACCAGCTCGAGGCGTGGAGCTTCGGCTACCAGCTGGGCGGGCGCTTCCTGGTGGACCGGCGGGCGGCGCTGTCGCTGATGGTCGAGCACAACTTCAACCGCATCCACGTCAGCCAGCTGCGGGTCTTCGCGGTGGCCGACGTCGACGTGTGGTTCTCGCCCGAATCGGAGCGCGTGCAGTGAGGCGGACGGGCGGAGCAGGGAAGGCGGCGCTGCTGGCGGCGGCGGTGGTGGCGTGCGCGGCGGCGGCGACGGCGGTGCAGGCCGAGTCGCTGGAGAACCGGGCGCTGATGGACCACGCGCCGCAGGCCGGTGACCACCCGCCGCGGGGGGCGACGGCGCCGGTGTGGGGCTCGCCCGACGATCCGATGACCAGCGCCGGGCAGCGGGCGCGCGAGCGGGCGAAGCTGGGGCGGCGGCACCTGCCCAGCCCCGTCGTCTTCCCGGACCAGCAGCTCCCGCTTCGCTTCAGCCACCGCATCCACACCGAGCTGCTCGAGTGCGTGGACTGCCACGGCGGCGTGCGCAGCAGCCTCCGCGCCTCGGACGTGAACCTGCCGCCGATGGCGACCTGCACCGACTGCCACGATCTCGAGGAGGGGCTGACGGCCGAAGGCGGCGACCCGCCGTCGCGCTGCTCGACCTGCCACGTCGGCTACCAGGCCGAGTTTCTGCCGGGCGCGGACGTGAACGACTGGACCCAGGTCAAGGTGCATCCGCCCGAGGTGGTCATCCCGACCCCGAACCTGAAGTTCAACCACAAGCTGCACCTCGACCGCGGCATGGACTGCGCGACCTGCCACGGCGATCTGACCCAGGTCGAGCTGGCGACGCGCGACAACGCCCTGCCGCTGATGAAGACCTGCCTGACCTGCCACGACGGGCAGCAGGCCTCGGCCGAGTGTCGGACCTGCCACCTGACCGAGCCCACCGGCCGGCTCGAGACCCGATTCGCCGCCGGGCGCCTGGTCCCTGGCGGCTGGTACTACCACGACGCCCACGACGACTCGTGGCTGCAGGACCACCGCGCGGCGGCGCAGCTCAACGAGGGCTACTGCGCCAACTGTCACGCCCCCAAGGAGTGCGTCGATTGCCACAACGGCGTGACCAAGCCGCTGAAGATCCACCCGAACGACTGGATCCTGCAGCACCCCGTCGCGGCGCGGAAGAACGCGCCCGACTGCGCCAGCTGCCACCGCAGCCAGACCTTCTGCGTGGACTGCCACCAGCTCACCAAGGTGGCGGGCGACCCGCAGGACCGCGCCAACGTGCCGCAGCGGCTGCGCTTCCACCCCGAGGGCTGGGTCGCCGCGAACGTCGGACCCGACCACCACCGCTTCGAGGCGCAGCGCAACATCCAGTCGTGCACCTCGTGCCACACCGAGCGCACCTGCGTCGCCTGCCACTCGGGCGAGTTCGGCGCCAACCCGCACCCCATCGGCTTCGCCGGCTCGCTGCGCTGCCGCGAGATGGCGCGCAAGAACGACCGGGCCTGCGTCAAGTGTCACCAGCTGGGCAGCCCGCGGCTCGAGTGTCGCTGACCCGCGTCCGAGGTCGTGACCGGTCGACGCCGCGAGCGGCGTGATCCAGCGAGCCCTCGCGAGCGAGGGCACTCCAGGCCGCCGGGACAGCTACACAGCGAAGCGTAGCGACCGAGGGGACGGGACGAACGAGCCGACAAGGTTTGTCGGTCTCGGCTCGCACGACGCCGAAGCGACGAGGTTCGTCGGTTTTCGGCTGGTACCAGCGCGAAAGCCCGAAGTTCGTCGGTTTTCGGCTGGCAGGAGCGCGAAAGCCACGAAGTTCGTCGGTTTTCGGCTGGCAGGAGCGCGAAAGCCACGAAGTTCGTCGGTTTTCGGCTGGCAGGAGCGCGAAAGCCACGAAGTTCGTCGGTTTTCGGCTGTCAGGAGCGTGAAAGCCACGAGGTTCGTCGGTTTTCAACTGGTAGGAGCGCGAAAGCCACGAAGTTCGTCGGTTCTCGGCTGGTGCGAGCCGGAAAGCGACGAGGTTGGTCGTGGACGCCAAAGATCGAAGCCCGAGCATGAAGGCTTCATGCTCGGGCTCGATGGATGGCTCGACCGAGAGGGCTCGGCCCGGGGGCCGCTCGCGGCTCAGGCCTCGGCGGCCTGGGTGTCCTCGGAGGCGGTCTCCTCGCCGACGCCCATCGACTCGAGCACCAGCTCGGCGATGTCCTTGGTCTTGACCGACTCGATCTGCAGCTCGTTGACGCCGTCCTTGAGCATCATGTTGCAGAACGGGCAGGCGACCGCGATGGTGTCGGCCTGGGTCTCCATGGCCTGCTGCACGCGCGTCTGGTTGATGCGCTTGCCGCGGTGCTCCTCCATCCACACCCGCGCGCCGCCGGCGCCGCAGCACATGCCCGTCTGGCGCGTGCGGGCCATCTCCTTCAGCTCGATGCCGGGGATGGCGGTGATGGCGCGGCGGGGCTCGTCGTACACGTCGTTGTAGCGGCTGATGTAGCACGAGTCGTGGTACGTGATGCGCTTGGACGTGCCCGGGGCCTGGCGCGGCTTGATCTTGCCCTCGGCCACCAGCCGGTCGATGAGCTGGCTGTGGTGGACGATCTCGAAGTGTCCGCCGAACTGCGGGTACTCGTTCTTGATGGTGTTGAAGCAGTGCGGGCAGTGGGTGACGAGCTTCTTCTTGCTCAGCTCGCGGCCGTTCATGACCTCGATGTTGGCCTGCGCCATCGTCTGGAACAGGTACTCGTTGCCGCCGCGGCGCGCCGGGTCACCCGTGCAGCCCTCTTCCTCGCCGAGGATGGCGAACGAGATGCCCGCCTCGCGCAGGATGCGCACCAGGGCGCGGCTGACCTTCTTCTGGCGGTCGTCGTAGGCGCCGGCGCAGCCGACCCAGAAGATGTACTCGGCGTCCGGGTTCTCGTCGACGGTCGGCACGTCCAGGCCCTCGGCCCACTTGACGCGGTCGCCCATCGGCAGCCCCCACGGGTTGCCCTTGTTCTCGAGGTTGCGCAGCGTGCCGCCGAACTCCTTGGGGAAGTTCGACTCCATCAGCACCAGGTGGCGGCGCATGTCGACGATCTTGTCGACGTGCTCGATCATCACCGGGCAGGCCTCGGAGCAGGCCCGGCAGGTGGTGCAGTCCCAGATGGCCTCGTATCCGACCGCGTCGACCAGCGTCTCGCCGTGGTAGTCGCCGCCCTCGGTCTGCTTGCCCTCGGCCACGATGTCGCCCTCGCGCCGATACAGGTGGTTGCGCGCGTTGACGATGAGCATCTTCGGGTTGAGCGGCTTGCCCGTGATGGTGGTCGGGCAGTTGACCTGGCAGCGGCCGCACTCGGTGCAGCTGTAGAAGTCCAGGTACTGCCGCCAGGTGAACTGGGTGACGTCGCCGACGCCGAAGCTCTCCTGGTTCTCGATGTCCGGGATGGGCAGCAGGGCGCCGCGCTCCTTCACCTCGCCGAAGAAGGTGTTCGGGATCGAGGTGATGACGTGGAAGTGCTTGGAGCCCGGCAGGATGTTCAGGAAGGTCAGGACGATGAAGATGTGCGCCCAGTAGAAGATCTCGCGCCCGGCGGCGAGCGCCCCGGTGCTCCAGCCGTCGAAGAGGTTCGACAGCCCCGCCCCGATGGGCGCCCAGCCCATCTCGGCGATGACGTGGGCGTTGGCGGCCGGCGCGGTCTTGGCGTGCGAGAAGAGGAAGGCGTCGTACAGGAAGTCCGAGACCATCAGGCCGCCGATGAGGCCCAGCACGGCCAGGCCCTCGGCGCTGAAGGTCAGGCGGGCGGGGCGGGTGACGACGCGGCGCCAGAAGGCGTAGGCGATCGCCGCCAGGACCACGGCCTCGGTGATGTCCTTGATGAGCGAGTAGGGGTTGTGGATGAAGGGCAGCTCGAAGTGCGGATCGAACGCCAGGACGACGAGGAACGCCGTCCGCAGCTGCAGGACCAGAAAGCCCCAGAAGATGAAGGCGTGCATGAAGCCGGCGACCGGCTCCTTGAACATCTTCTTCTGGCCGATGGCCACCAGGATGACGTTCGACAGCCGCTTGGGGATGTTGCGGAAGAGGTCCGGCCGGTGGTTGGCGATGGTCAGCAGGCGGACCTTGCCGAACATGGTCCAGCCGAAGTAGCCGAGCGCCACGGCGAGCGCGGCGATCATGGGGATCCAGCGGACTTCTTGCATCAGGTCACCTTGACGAAGCGGAACTGGAAGATCGGCAGGCCCACCTCGGCGCACTTCTTCTCGCGGTGCGAGCGGGGCAGGGCGCCGAGGATCTCGTCCTCGTAGGAGCGGCCGGCGAGGGTGAAGCCCCCGGCCTCGTGGAGCTCTTCCTCGATGACGTCGGCGTAGGCGGGCACGTCCGTCTTGGCGACGAGCAGGCCCCCGGGCGCGAGGGTGCGGTGCAGCTCGGCGATGAAGTCCGGTCGGAAGATGCGGCGCTTGTGGTGCTTCTTCTTCCACCAGGGATCGGGGAAGAGGATGTACCAGGCGTCCACCGAGCCGTCGGCGAAGGCCGGCATGAAGGCGCGGACGTCGCCCTCGACGACCCGCAGGTTCGCGAGCCCCTCGCGCTGCGCGCGGCGATCGGCGTCGGCGCACCAGCGGCGGCGGATCTCGAAGCCGAGCACGAAGGCGTCGGGGCGCTGCGCCGCCAGATCGCACAGGTGGTGGGGCCGACCGAAGCCGACCTCGACGTGCAGCGGGCGCTGCTGGACGAACGCCGCGAAGCGGGCGTCGTCGTCCTCGCGACGGCCGGGCGCCAGCACGTGCGGGCCGGCGAGCGGCGGGACCTTCGCGTGCTCGAGGCGCTTGTCGAGGCTGCCGCCGATGAGACCGACGGCGCTGTCTTCCTTGGCGCTCACCGGGCACTGGTTAGCCGTGAGGGCGTCGGGTGTCAAGGAGACTGACGCGGCGCGTCAACCCCCGAGGACCGCTGGGGTTCCCGAGAGCCGTCGCCATGGGGGCCGCGGCCTCGGCAGGCGGGCGGCGGCGCGCCCCCGATGACCGCGCCGTCGTCGCTCCACAGGGTCACCGGCGCCAGCGTCCCCAGCACCTCGGCCAGCCGCGGATGCCCGACGCCGGTCACGACCAGGCCCCGCCGCCAGCCGGGGGCGTCCAGCGCCTGGGCCACGTCGTCCCGGCTGGGGGTCGCCGCGGGCGGCGCTCCGTAGAGCAGCCGGGTCCCGGCCGTGACCAGCGCGCGCACCGGGTCCTCGCGCTCGGCGGCGCGCGCGCCCCACCACGACAGGCGGCCCTCGTCCAGCGCCGCGCCGGCCTCGCCCGCGCCGGGGTGGTCCAGCCACTCGACGACCTTCAGCAGATCCAGCAGCGCCGGCCGGGCCTCGTCGGCCACGCCCATGAGCAGCACCGACACCCCGCCCTCGGGCCCCGGCCCCAGGTCGACCAGCTCGGGCCGCGCCTGCCGCGCGCGCTCGGGGCCGACCAGCCGCTCGATGGGGCCCGCCGGGCTCCCGCCCGCCCAGGCCAGCGCCGCCTCGAGCGCCGCGCGCCCCGGCGCCCCGGGCCCGGGCGCGGCCACCGTGACCAGGGTCAGCAGCCGCGCGCCCGGCTCGGGCGCCACCACCACGTGCGCCGTGCGCCGCGTCGGAGGGCAGACCCGCTGGCCCTTCGGCGCCGGCGCCTCGTCGCGCCACTCGGTGAGGGCCTCGGGCAGCCGATCCGCCAGGCCGGCGGGCCCCCCCCGGAGCACCAGGACGCCCCGGTCTGCGCGCACCACCCGCCGGTGGTGACGCACGATCTCCTCCCGGTGCAGGCCGCCCAGGGTGCGCGGGTCGGGGGCGAGCCCCAGCGGGCGCGCCAGCCCCAACGCGACCCCGAGCGCCACCGCCAGCGCCCGCCGCACCTCGCTCCGGCCGTCGGCTTCGAGGGCCTCGCGGGTCATCTCGAGCTGCGCGTCTAGGCGGGTCGCCGGGAAGGTCGGCCGGCGGGCGACGTCGGCCAGCAAGGTCACGAGGCGATCGGCGTCCCCGGCTGCGCCCACCACGCCCCAGCCGACCACCCCGCCGCTGGCGATGGGCTCGAGCAGGGCCCCGGCGGCCAGGGCCCGCTCGGGCGGGGGGCGGTCCCGGTCGGGATCGCCGGCGGTGCCGAGCAGGGCCGCGTCGGCGACGATGGCGGTCAGCCCGGGGTGGGCGGCCGGGTCGTCGAGCGGGCCGGCGGCGAAGAGCAGCGCCGCCGAGAACGCCGAGTCGGACGCGGGCGCGGGCAGCATGACGACGTGCAGGCCGCCGGGGGTCCGGATCCGCTCGGGTTCGTCGAGCGGGCCGACGGCGGGCGGGGCGGGGGAGGGCGGCGCGGCCGGGCGGCCCGAGGCGGCGCAGGCGAGGCCGATGGAGCACAGCAGCAGCGGCCATGCGCGCCGGAGGTCAGCGATCGTCATCGGGCGCCGCCGGGCCGAAGGTGGGGGCGCAGCGCGCGTCGATGGCCGCGAGGCGGGCGGCCGCGTCGACGTCTTCGCGGGCGAGGCCGAGCAGGGGCCGATAGACGGACTCGTCCAGATCGAAGCGGCGGAAGATGCGGGCCACATCTCGCGCGCGGCGCTGCGGGTCGGCCTGCTGCCCGGGGCCGCAGGCGAGCGCCTCGTGCAGGGCGACGACGGTGTCGAGGCTGGCCAGGCTGCGCAGCTTGGCGACCTCGAGGCAGCGCTCGTCGGCCTCGCGGCCGAGGCGGCGCATCAGATCCGCGCGGCGGCTGATGGCGCGGCTGATGACCACGTAGTCGCGGGCCGACAGGCCGTACTTGCGCTGCAGGTGCGGGATCAGCTCGAGGCTCTGGCCGGGCGGCGGGCAGCGGATGTCGACCATGATGCGCACGTAACGGGCGAGCTGCTCGTCGTCGAGGGCGACGCGGTCCTCGGGCGCGGGCGTCTCGGGCGGCAGGTCGAGCGCGACGCGGCGGTCGCTGCGCAGGGCGTCGGACAGCGTCGCGCGGACCGACTCGGCGTCCACGGTCGACAGGCGGCGGGTCATGGCCGCGAGCCAGGCCTCGGGCGCGGCGCCGTCGTCGAGGCGGCCGCTGCGGGCGAGCGTCCCGACCAGCCGGGCCCGATCGGGGCCCCGGGCCCACGCCAGCGCGAGCTTGCGCGCCGCCACTCGGGCCGCGCCGGACACGACGGCGTCGTCGACCCGCGCTCGGGTCAGCCGCTCGACCTCGGCGACGAGGAGGCGCCGCAGGTCCGCCGGGTCGCTGCCGCGCAGGACGACCGCGATCGCCAGCGCCGGAGCGCCGTCGAGCGTCACCTCGGCGAAGACCTCGCGGGCCAGGGCGTGGCCGCGCACCAGCTGCTCGACCAGCAGGCCGCCGGGATGGTCGAGCAGCGCCTCGAGGGTCAGCAGGGCCGCGTCCTGGGCGCGCCGCTGGTCGGGGCCGGGGGAGGGCGGCAGGGCGAGCGGCCAGGCGGCGAGGACGAAGTGGCGGCCGTCGTCCCGGTTGAGCGGGGGGCGGGGCCAGGGGGCGGGGGTCGGCGGGGCGGCCGAGACGGCGGGCGACGACCGGCGCGGGGCGACCTGGGCGAGGGCGTCGAGGGCGAGCGCGCGGGCGCGGGCGGCGAGCGCGGTGGGGGCGACGACGACCAGGCGCCAGCGGGCGTGGCGGCGGGCCCAGGCGACGGCGTCGGCGAAGGCGGGCGCGTCGAGGCGGCCGGCCCGCACGCGGCTGGCGAAGGGCGACCACCCGCCCGGGTAGCCGAGGGCGGCGCGGCGCGCGGCGTCGAGCGCGTCGCCGTCGAGGGTGACGGCCCCCTGGCGGGCGGCGTCGGCGCCGTCCCACAGGCCGGCCCGGGCGGCGGCCAGGGTGGTCGGGGCCGGCGCGGCGTCGGCGAGGCGCTCGGCGGCGGCCCACAGGGCGGTCTCGAGGGCGACGGCGGGCCCTGAGACGGTGACGGCGAGCGCGTCGGGGCTCAGATCGGCGGACAGGCGCAGTCCGGCGGCGCGTTCGGCCAGGCGCGGCGAGGGCGCAGACGGGTGGCGGGCCGGCGCGTGCACCAGCGTGGCCAGGAGCGCGGCCGTCGCGCCTCGCTGCCCGGGCGGCTCGTCGCGGGGGCCGAGGTCGACCTCGAGCCGGACGGTGACGGTGCGCGCGTCGGCCATCGCCGAGACGAACAGCTCGGCCGCCGGGCCGACGGCGTCGCGCGTCGTGGTCGGGGCGGTCTGGGCGGACGCGCGGGTCGTCGACGCCGCGAGCAGCGCCACGAGCGCGACCCCTGCGAGGGCGGCGCGGTACATCGGCCGAACCGTCGCCCGTGCCGCCTGCGCAGTCAATGGCGGCGCGGCCCGCGCGGGCTCGCCGGGGCATGTTGGGATTTGTCCTTGCCTGCCTTGCGGCGCGGCACTACAGTGGAGCCGCTCGGAAGCTGGAACACGAGGTCGGCTACCGGGGAACGCGGTCCGCGTCTCCCAGGCCTCGCTGCTCCCGCACCCGGATCGCCAGCGATGGCGGCCCCCGGGGCAACGGCTGCCGCGCATCACTTCGGATCGGAGCGATCGTGAAGTGGGCTACCCGGCCCGCTTTTTTTTTTATGTCTGAGCACCTCGCAGAGACCATCCAGCGCATCCAGGCCGTCATCGAGCCCGTCCTCGAGCGCGAAGGGTTCGAGCTGGTCGAGCTAGAGTACAAGCGCGGCTCCAAGCGCTTCTTGCTGCGCGTCACCATCGACCGGCTGGGGCGGACCAGCTTCGCGCCGCCCGCGCGCGACGCGGCCGACGGCGAGGGGCCCGGGGCCGGGGGCGTCACCATCGTCGACTGCGTGCGCGTCACCAAGCTCCTGTCGCCGGTGCTCGACGTCGAGGACGTCGTCCCCGGCGCCTACACCTTCGAAGTGTCGTCCCCGGGGGTGAACCGCCCCCTCAAGACGGCCGCGCACTTCCGCATGGCCCTGGGCCAGAAGGTGCGCGTGAAGACGCGGGTGCCCGTCGCGGGTCAGTCGTTCTTCATCGCCAAGCTCGTCGACGCCGACGACGAGCGCCTCGTGCTCGAGGGCAAGTCGGGCCCCATCGAGGTCCCCTACCGCCACGTGTCCAAAGCGAACCTGGAATACGAGTTCTAGGTCGCGCATTGCAGGCAGCCTCGCGGCGCGGCTTTCGCATCGCCGAACGGCGCCCATGCGTGAGAAATCGAGGAAGAGATGGAAATCGACAGCTTGAACATGACCCTGGACCTCGTCGCGAAGGAGAAGGACATCTCCCGCGACGTGCTCGTGTCGGCCATCGAGAGCGCGATCGAGACGGCGGCGCACCGCGTCTTCGGACCCGGCCGCGAGCTGGAGGCGGTGTTCAACACCGAGCTCGGTCAGGTCGAGCTGTTCCAGTACATGCGCGTGGTGGACGAGCTCGACGACGAGGAGACGGAGATCTCGCTGTCGCAGGCCAAGAAGATCGACCCCGAGGCCGAGGTCGGCGACGAGCTGGGGTTCCAGATCTTCTACCTCGATCACGACAAGGACCGCGCCGCCGAGGAGGATCGCAAGTACGGCGACATCCTCAACATCAAGCAGGCGCGCCAGACCTTCGGCCGCATCGCCGCGCAGACCGCCAAGCAGGTCATCATCCAGCGCGTGCGCGAGGCCGAGCGGCAGCGGGTCTTCGAGGAGTACAAGGACCGCCAGGGCGAGCTGGTCACGGGCATCGCGCGTCGCTTCGAGCGCGGGCACGTCATCGTGGACCTCGGCCGCGCCGAGGCCATCCTGCCGAGCCGCGAGCAGATGCACCGCGAGAGCTACCGCGCGGGCGACCGCGTGCAGGCCTTCGTCAAGGAGATCCGCTCGGACGTGCGCGGGCCGCAGATCATCCTGAGCCGCACCGATCCGGGGCTCATCTACAAGCTCTTCGAGATGGAGGTGCCCGAGATCTACGAGGGCATCGTCCGCATCGTCGCCGTGGCGCGTGAGCCGGGCGAGCGCACGAAGATCGCCGTGGCCAGCCGCGACCAGGACGTCGATCCGGTGGGCGCCTGCGTCGGCATGAAGGGCAGCCGCGTGCAGGCGGTGGTGCAGGAGCTGCGGGGCGAGAAGATCGACATCGTCCCCTACAGCCAGGACATCGCGAAGTTCGTGTGCAACGCCATCGCGCCGGCCGACGTGACGCGCGTGCTCATCGACGAGAAGAACGAGACCATCGAGCTCATCGTCCCCGACGATCAGCTCTCGCTGGCCATCGGGCGGCGGGGTCAGAACGTCCGCCTGGCCTCGCAGCTGGTGGGCTGGCGCATCGACATCAACAGCGAGTCGAAGGTCGCCGAGCTCAAGGACGAGCTGCGTTACTGGCTGACGGTGCATCTGCCCGAGCTCGAGGCGAGCAACGTCGAATACATGTTCAAGCTGGGCTTCCACTCGGCCGAGAACATCATCAACGCCGACCCCATCGAACTCACCAGCGTCCCCACGGTCGACCAGGAGCTCGCCGAGAAGCTCCAGGACGTCTGCGAGGACCTGATGGAGGCGCGGGCGCGCGGCACGTTGTGGCCGTCCGAGGGTCGGGACGCCGCCATGAGCAAGCTCAACGCCCGTCGCGGGCAGGTCGAGGGAGGAAGTGACCAGGGTGCGCGTCAATGAAGACAAGCGCGCCGTGCCGATGCGCGCCTGCGCGGCGTGTCGGCAGCGACGACCTGCGGCGGAGCTGGTGCGCTTCGTCGCCGTGGGGTCGTCCGTCCAGCCCGACCTGAGGCGAATCGCCCCAGGTCGGGGCGTCAACCTGTGCCCGACCCGCGCCTGCCTCGAGCGCGCCCTGCGTCGCTCGGTGTTCGGGCGCGCCTTCGGTCGTGAGCTACAGCTTGACCCTGACGACCTGGTCGCTACCTTGCGCTCCACGCTGATGGACGCGCTGCTCGCGCTCCTCGCGGACGCCCGCCGGTCCGGCGACGTCGTGGACGTCGCCCCGAACGCCGTGGTGCCGCCGGAGCTGAAGGCGCTTCGCGACCGCAGCCTCGAATCCCCGGGCGCCTCGGGCGCCCCAGAAGTCCCCTCCGTGGCCGTCCTGTCGGCGCGGCACCGAGCCCGCGTGGCGTGGCTGGCCGAGGGGATCGCACAGTTTACATTCCCAGGGTCGGGTGATATGAACCGCCGCCACTCTTCAGGGGTGCGGGGACCCGGGCGGTCGGAGCGACAAAGCTCCCAGCGCAGTGAGAAGGCATGAGCAAGGTACGCGTTTACGAACTGGCCAAGCAATTAGGCCTCGACCATATGGTGGTCACGCAGCGATGCCGTGAGTTGGGCATCAGCGCTGATGGCCACCTCGCGCAGTTGACCTCGGACGAGGTCGACCGGGTGAAGTCGGCCTTCAAGATGCGCCCGGCCGGTGAAGTCACCGAGAAGCGCGTCAAGTCGACCGTCATCCGCCGTCGCCGGCGTGACGACGAGCCCGCCGAGGCGCCCGAGGCCGCCGCCGCGCCGACCCCCGAGCCCAGCGCGACGGGCCCGGTCCGTCGCCGCCGCGCCGAGGGGCCGGCCGAGGCGCCAGCGCCCGAGCGCCGTGTTGCGTCGCAGCAGCCCGCCGCCCAGCCGCCGCAGGCTGCCGCGCCGACGCCGGGCCCTGCCGCGCCGCAGGGTGAGGAGCGCCCCCGCCGCGTGGCGCGCGCCGCCGAGGCCGCCGAGGCTCGCGAGGAGCGGGTCGTCGAGCGGGCCCCGGAGCCCGAGCCCGTGAAGGCTCCCGAGCCGGCTGCCCCGCCGGCCGAGCCGACGCCCGAGCCGGCGCGACCGGTCGCCGAGGCGCCGGCGCCCGAGCCCGTCAAGGCCCCCGAGCCCGAGCCCGTGGCAGCGCGCGAGGAGGCCCCCGCGGCCGCCCCCGAGCGCCCGGCGGAGGTCGCCGAGGCCGGGCCGGCCGCGGCCGAGCCCGCCGCCGGAGCCGCCGAAGGCGCCGCCGGCGAGGAGGCGGGCATCCGGACGGACACGCAGTACGCGCAGGAGGAGGCGGTCAACGCCCCCGGCAAGCGCGAGCCCGAGCAGCCTCAGCAGCTGGCGCGCGTCGTGCGAAAGCTCGACGACGCCCTGGCCCAGAGCCTGGTCGCCGAGGCCCAGCGCCGCGCCGAGCGCGCGGCGAGCGGGCGCGGTGGTCCGCGTGGCCCTGGCGGTCCGGGCGGCCCCGGTGGCCGGACCAGCGTCCCCGGTGGGCGCACCAGCGTCCCGGGCGGCCGCACGTCGGTCCCGGGCGGTCGCTCCGGCGGCCCGGGCAGCCGGCCCGAGCGGTACCCCGGCCCGCCGGGTCCGATGCAGGCCCAGCAGCCGGCGGCCCAGCCGGGCTTCCCGCCGCCTCCGGGCACGGGCGTCCCGGATCGTGAGGACGATCGCAAGCGCAAAAAGCGCGGCAGCCGCGTCGCCTACGACCGCAACAAGGACCGTGGGTTCGACGATCAGATGCGCATCCGCGGCAAGCGCGGGGGCAAGGGTCGCAAGCTCAAGGGCGGCACGACCGAGCTGACGACGCCCAAGGCGTCCAAGCGCGTCATCAAGATGGAGGACACCATCACCGTGGGCGAGCTGGCCTCGCAGCTGTCGGTGAAGGCCTCCGACCTCATCAAGGTCCTGATGCGCATGGGCGAGATGGTGACCGTCAACCACGTGCTGGACGTGGACACGGTGACCCTCGTCGCGGGCGAGTTCGACTTCACGGTCGAGAACGTCTCGTTCGACATCGAGGACTACATCCCGCAGACCGCCGAGACCGAAGAGGCCGTCCAGCGCGACGCCGTCATCACGGTCATGGGTCACGTCGACCACGGCAAGACGTCGCTGCTCGACTACATCCGCAAGGCGCGTGTGGCGGCCGGCGAGGCCGGTGGCATCACGCAGCACATCGGCGCCTACAAGGTGCCGGTGAAGGTCGCGGGCGAGAAGAAGTCCGTGGTCTTCCTCGACACCCCGGGCCACGCGGCCTTCACGGCGATGCGTGCGCGCGGCGCCCAGGTGACGGACATCGTCATCCTGGTGGTGGCGGCGGACGACGGCGTCATGCCGCAGACCATCGAGGCCATCAACCACTCCAAGGCGGCGGGCGTGCCCATCGTCGTGGCGTGCAACAAGATGGACAAGCCCGAGGCGAACCCTGACCGGGTCAAGCGCGAGCTGTCCGAGCACGGGCTGGTGGTGGAGGACTGGGGCGGCGACGTCCAGATGATCCCGGTGTCGGCCAAGACCGGCGCGGGCATCAGTGACCTGCTCGAGGCGGTGGCCCTGCAGGCCGACGTGCTCGACATGAAGGCGGTCGTCAACCGGCCGGCCAAGGGCGTCGTCATCGAGGCCGAGCTGAGCCGCGGCCGCGGCCCGGTCGCCACGGTCCTGGTCCAGGAGGGCACCCTCAAGAAGGGCGACATCGTCGTCGCGGGTAAGGCCACCGGCCGCGTCCGCGCGATGATCGACGACCGCGGGCGCCAGGTGAACGAGGCCGGCCCCGCGACCCCGGTCGAGGTCCTGGGCCTCAACGAGGTCCCGCCGCCGTCCGAGACCTTCTTCGCGGTCAAGGACGAGCGCGACGCCCGCTCCATCGTGGGCCACCTCGAGGACAAGGATCGCGAAAAGCGCCTGGCCGAGGAGCGCAAGAAGCTCACCCTCGACGACCTGTTCGCGCAGGTTCAGGCGGGTGAGGTCAAGACGCTGGCCCTCATCATCAAGTCGGACGTCCAGGGCTCCCTCGAGGCGCTGCGGCATGCCTTCGGCAAGCTCAAGCACCCCGAGCTCGAGGTGCGCATCATCCACAGCGCGGTGGGTGCCATCAGCGAGTCGGACGTGGATCTCGCCAGCGCGTCGAACGCCATCATCATCGGCTTCAACGTGCGCCCCGAGAAGAACGCCAAGGCGCTCGCCGAGCAGGAAGGCGTCGACATCAAGCTCTACTCGGTCATCTACAACGCCGTGGACGACGTCAAGGCGGCCATGGAGGGCCTGCTGTCGCCGAACATCGAGGAGCGCTTCCTCGGCAAGGCGGCGGTGCGCGAGGTCTTCTCGGTGCCCAAGTTCGGCAACATCGCCGGCTGCGCGGTGCTGCAGGGCAAGATCGTCCGCAACCAGAAGGCGCGCCTCGTCCGCGACGGCCGCGTCGTCTACCAGGGCAAGGTGGACTCGCTCCGGCGGTTCAAGGACTCGGTCAACGAGGTCGATCGCGGCCACGAGTGCGGCATCCACCTCGAGAACTACAACGACGTGAAGCCGGGCGACGAGATCGAGTGCTACGAGCTGGTGGCGATCGCGCAGAAGCTCAAGCTCGAGCCCGAGTGACCGGCGCACCATCGTGAGCAGTCGCCGACCCTACAAGCGGACCGATCGTCTCGGCCGTCAGTTGAAGGAGGTCCTCGCCGTCGCGCTGCAGCGCGAGACGCGCGAGGACGCCCTCCACGACGTGGTCGTGACCGAGGTCGAGGTCACGCGGGATCTGTCGCTGGCGCGCGTGTTCTTCTACACGCCGCGCGGCGCGGACCTGAAGGACGTGACGACCGCGCTCGAGCGGGCGTCCGGGTTCCTCCGGCGCCGCCTGGGCGAGGAGATCCGGATGCGTCAGGTGCCGGAGCTGCGCTTCGTGCTCGACCAGTCCATCGATCGGGCCGAGCGCATCGAGGGCATCCTGGCGGGGCTGCGCGCCGATCACGACGATCCGCACGCCGAGCAGGTCGAAGAGGACGTCGAGGACCGCGAGGTCGACGACGGCGAGGGCGAGCCCCGCCCGTGAGCGCCCCCCTCGCGGGGTCGCACGGCGTCGTCGTCATCGACAAGCCCGTGGGGCCCACCTCCTTCACCGTGATGAGGCGCGTGCAGCGGGCGCTCGGCGTTCGCCGCGCCGGGCACGCCGGGACGTTGGATCCGGCGGCGTCGGGCGTGCTCGTCGTGCTGCTGGGCGAGGCGACCAAGCTCAGCGCGTGGGTGATGGACCACGACAAGGCGTATCGCGCCGTGGTGGCGTTGGGGACGGCGACGGACACCTGCGACGCGCAGGGCCAGGTCGTCGCGTCGGGGCCCGTGCCGGCGGAGGCCACGCGGCCCGAGGTGATCCGGGAGGCCCTCGCGGGGCTCACCGGTGCGACGATGCAGCGTCCGCCGGCCTTTGCGGCCATCAAGCAGGGGGGCCGCACGCTGATGAGCCGCGCGCGGGCCGGCGAGGAGGTCGCGCTGATCCCGCGGCCCGTCGTGTGCCATGGGATCGAGCTGGTCGACGTCGCCGAGTCCCAGATCACGCTCGATGTCCACTGCGGCAAGGGCTACTACGTCCGATCGCTCGCGCGGGACCTGGGCGAGGCGCTCGGCGTCCCGGCGCACCTGGCCGCGCTGCGGCGGACGCGGGTCGGGGCCTTCGGGCTGGAAGGCGCCGTGGGGCCCGACGAGGTCACGCCGGCGCACGTTCGCCCGCTCATCGAGGCCGTCCCCGATGTCCCCCACCTGAGCCTGACCGAGGACGAGGCGACCGACATCGGCTTCGGCCGCCCCGTCCCCGCCCGGCACCCCGGATCCCGGGCCCTGCTGCTGTCGCCCGCGGGCCTGCCGCTGGCGATGGCGGTGCGCGAGGGCGAGGTCTGGAAGGTCGCCCGCGGCTTCCGGTTCGACTGATCCCCGGAGCAAGTCGCTCCACGCGACCCGCGTCGTGATTCGCGGGTTGACTTCGCCCCGGGCGGCGTATAGCTTCCCGCCCGGCAAAAACTGAGAAGAGAACTAGGAGAGACGCCCATGGCGCTCCTGCCCGAGACCAAGACCGAGCTCATCGACCGCTTCAAGCGCTCCGACACCGACACGGGTTCGCCCGAGGTGCAGATCGCGCTGCTGACCGAGCGGATCAACCAGCTGACGGCTCACTTCCAGAGCCACAAGAAGGACCACCACTCGCGTCGTGGCCTTCTGAAGCTGGTCGGTCAGCGCCGGCGGCTGCTGAACTACGTCCGTGCCCAGGACGTCGAGCGCTACCGCACGCTCATCGGCGCGCTGGGTATCCGCAAGTAGTCCGCGCAGCGGTTCGAGACATGCGTCAGCCCGGTGTCGCCGGGCGACGTGTGTCTTGCGCTTGATTCCCTCGTCAAGGGGGCGGGCTTCGCGGCCGACCGGACGCACTTGTGCGTCTTGGTGGAACAGCTTCGTTCGCGCGCTCCTCGAGGGCTCGGGTCTGGCGCCCTGGCGTCGACCAATCACCCAATGAGGAAAGCCTGATGGCCCTGTTCCCCAATATCGTCCGCGAGACCGTCGAGTTCGGCGGCCGCCCCCTGACACTCGAGACCGGCCGCCTGGCCAAGCAGGCCGGCGGCAGCGTTTTGGTCACGCACGGTGAGACCGTCGTCCTCGTGACGGCGACGTCGTCGTACGCGCCCCGCCCGGGCCTCGACTTCTTCCCGCTGGTCTGCGACGTCATCGAGAAGACCTACGCGGCCGGCAAGCTGCCCGGCGGCTTCTTCAAGCGCGAAGGTCGCCCCTCGGAAGAGTCGACGCTGGCCAGCCGCCTGGTGGACCGTTCGCTGCGCCCGCTCTTCCCGGAAGGGTTCAAGAACGAGGTCCAGATCGTCGCCACCGTGATGAGCGTCGACGGCGAGAACGACCCCAACGTCGCGGCGCTCATCGGCGCCTCGGCCGCGCTGACCATCAGCGACATCCCGTGGAACGGCCCGATCGCCGGCGCGATCGTCGGCCGCCTCGACGGGCGCTGGGTCGCGATGCCGCCCGTGTCGCGCCTCGAGGAGAGCGACGTCGAGCTGCTCGTGGCCGCCCGCCCCGACGGCATCGTCATGGTCGAGGGCGGCGCCAAGGAGCTGAGCGAGGACGAGGTCATCGAGGCCCTCCGCTTCGGCCACGAGGCCATGAAGCCGGTCTTCGAGGCCATCGAGACCCTGCGTCAGAAGGCGGGCAAGGAAAAGCGCCCCTGGACGCCGGCCGCCAAGGACGAGGACTTCCTCGGCCGCGCCCGCGAGATCGCGCGGCCGATGGTGGCCGAGGCGGCCTTCATCCAGGACAAGGGTGTGCGCTACCAGACGATGGGCGCCATCCCGGCCAAGGTCGCCGAGCAGCTCGGTGACGGCGCGTCCGAGCGCATGGGCGAGATCAAGTCGGTCGTCGGCGACCTGAAGTACGATCTGGTCCGCGAGCGCATCCTGGCCGACAAGAAGCGCATCGACGGCCGTGGGCTCGCGGACATCCGCGAGATCGCGTGCGAGATCGGGCCGCTGCCGCGCACCCACGGCTCGGCGCTGTTCACGCGAGGCGAGACGCAGGTCCTCGTCAGCGTGACCTTCGGCACCAAGAAGGACGAGCAGCGCGTCGACGCGCTGAGCGGCGAGTACTTCCAGCGCTTCCTGCTGCACTACAACTTCCCGCCGTTCTCGGTGGGTGAGGTGCGCATGCTGCGTGGCCCGAGCCGCCGCGACATCGGCCACGGCAACCTCGCCCGCCGCGGCGTGCTGCCGATCGTGCCCGGGGCTGACGAGTTCCCCTACACGATCCGCATCGTCTCCGAGGTGCTCGAGTCGAACGGCTCGTCCTCCATGGCGACCGTCTGCGGCGCCTCGCTGGCGATGATGCAGGCGGGCGTGCCGGTGAAGAAGGCCGTCGCGGGCATCGCGATGGGCCTCATCTCGGACGGCCAGCGGGTCGCGGTGCTCAGCGACATCCTGGGCGACGAGGACCACCTCGGCGACATGGACTTCAAGGTCGTCGGCACCGGCGACGGCATCACCGCGCTGCAGATGGACATCAAGATCGAGTCGCTCAGCTGGGACGTGCTGCGCCAGGCGCTGCAGCAGGCCCGCGACGGCCGCGTCCACATCCTGGGCGAGATGAACAAGGCGATCACGGAGCCGGCCGACGACCTGTCGGCGCACGCTCCGCGCATCTTCACCGTGCTCATCAACCCCGAGAAGATCCGCGACCTCATCGGCCCGGGCGGCAAGAACATCCGCAGCATCATCGCGGACACCGGCGTCGAGATCGACGTGTCCGACGACGGGCGCGTGGACGTGGCGGCGGTCGACGGCGAGTCGGCGGCGCGCGCCATCGAGCTCATCAAGGGCTGCACCGAGGAGCCCGAGGTCGGGCGCATCTACCTGGGCAAGGTGGCCAAGGTCGTCGACTTCGGCGCCTTCGTGACCATCATGCCGGGCACCGATGGCCTGTGTCACATCTCCGAGCTCGCCGAGGGGCGCGTCCGCGCCGTCGAGGACGTGCTCAAGGAGGGCGACGAGGTGCTGGTGAAGGTCATGGGCATCGACCGCCAGGGCAAGATCAAGCTCTCGCGGCGCGCGGCCCTCGAGGAGACGGGCGACGCCGAGGCCTGATTTGGCGCCTCGGGAGTCACCTGTGATTCAGGTCCGGCGTCTCCGCCCCGAGCGGGACGCCGACCTGCCGCTGCCCCGGTACATGACCGCCGGGGCGGCGGGGCTCGACGTCGTCGCGGCGGTCGAGCAGGACCTGACGCTCGCGCCGATGGCCCGCGCCCTCGTCCCGACGGGGCTCGCGGTGGCCATCCCGCCGGGCTGGGAGGTCCAGGTGAGGCCCCGCAGCGGCCTCGCGTTGAAGCATGGCGTCTCGCAGGTCAACGCGCCCGGGACCATCGACTCCGACTATCGGGGTGAGGTCGGGATCCTGCTCATCAACCTGGGCAGCGAGCCCTTCGTGGTCCGGCGCGGCGACCGCATCGCGCAGCTGGTCGTGGCGCCGGCGGTGCACGCCCGCCTGGTCGAGGTCGACGCCCTGGACGACACGCGACGCGGCGGCGGCGGCTTCGGGCACACCGGGTAGCGGCCCGCGCGCGGACGGGCCGGCGGACGGTGTGGCGCCGGTGCTCGGGAATGTTGCGACGCACCGAACGCTTGCATCGGCTCATGGGTGGCCACGGGGGAAGTGACGCCGCGCGCGACGTGTTCCTGACCTTGGACACCCGAGCCTGCGGCCGTGGTCCGTCAAACACCAGCTGGTGCCCAGGCTCTCGCTCAGTGCATGCGCAGGGGGGCCGGTTGTTGTGCGGCCCCCGAACTGCGGACTATCCTCACGAAAAGCGCCATCCCGCTCGGATGGCGAGGAACCGACAGGACACCACGATGGCCCATCGCTCCTCCAGGAATTCGCTCTCTTACGGCCGCGCGCGCTCGGCTTCGTCGTTGGCGAGGTTGCTGGCGGTGCTGCTGACCGCGACGCTGGCCTCCGGGCTGGGCGCTTGCCAGGGCTCCGCGCAAGCGCAGAACGAGCGCGAGCACAACCTCGCCAGCCGCAGCGGCGGGGTCCCCCTCGAGGGCTCGGCCAACCGCGTCGGCGTGCCGACGACCGGCGTGGTGCAGGCCTTCGGCGCGGCGGCCAGCGCGGCGCAGGCGGGCGACGACGAGGAGCCCAAGGACTACTGGGCGGCCATCTCGTTCGATCGCAGCAACTTCGACGAGGTCCGCAAGTTCGTGAAGGACCGCTACATCGAGGCGCGCATCGACGAGACGCTGGCCTGGGCCGAGGCCGCCGCGTTCGCGGTGGCGTCCGACGAGGACCGGACGCTCTTGCTGCTGCCCGAGTCGTTCTATCTCGCCCGCAAGGACCACCCCGACGAGAAGGGCAAGCTGCAGGGCAAGGTCGTCAAGATCTCGCCCGAAGACCGCTTCGTCCTGCTCGAGGAGGTCGACAAGGAGGGCGAGGAGGAGAGCAACAAGCGCCTGAGCGACGACGAGATCCGCGAGCTGCGTGACAAGCAGAAGGAGCGCCGCCGCCAGCTCGACGAGGCCTGGCGCGCCGCCCGCTTCGGGCCCAAGGACTTCGAGCGCCTCATGGACTGGACCTCGCGCGAGCTGGGCAAGGGCAAGGACTCGAAGTGGTCGATGAAGCGCGCCTGGGTCGCGGCCGCGCAGGGCTACCTCTACTCGCTCGACCCGCACTCGTCGCTCATCCCGAAGTCGGCCTGGGACGACTCGACCAAGGAAGTGCAGGACTCTTCCTTCGAGGGCATCGGCGCCATCCTGACCCGCCGCCCCGACAGCGAGTACACCATCGTCGAGAGCCCCATCGAGGGCCAGCCGGCCGTGGCCGCGGGCCTGCGCGCCGGTGACATGATCCTCAAGGTCGACGGCAAGGACATCAAGGGCGAGATCCTGTCCAAGGTGGTCTCCCGCATCCGCGGCAAGGGCGGCACGGTCGTCACCCTGACGGTCCAGCGCGAGGGTGAGCCCGAGCCGATGGACATCGCCATCAAGCGCGGCCGCATCGAGGTCAAGAACGTCAAGTACGACCTCGTGCCCAACCACGAGGACATCGGCTACATCAAGCTGACGGGCTTCGTCCCGCACAGCGAGACCGACATCGTGCGGGCCTACGAGGAGCTGAAGAAGAAGACCAAGGGCAAGCGCCTCAAGGGCCTCATCCTCGATCTCCGCAACAACTCGGGCGGCCTGCTCAAGGAAGGCATCAACATCGCCGACCGCTTCGTCCACAACGGCGTCATCGTCTCCGTCAAGAGCCGCGCCGGCACGGGCGAGGAGGAGACCTATCGCGCCAAGCCCGAGGGCACCTGGGACGTGCCGCTGGTGGTGCTGGTCAACGACGGCTCGGCCTCGGCCTCGGAGATCGTCGCGTCGGCCATCCAGGAGAACGGCCGCGGCCTCGTCCTCGGCGACCGCACCTTCGGCAAGGCCAGCGTCCAGACGCTCTTCACGCCGCTGCTGCGCGACGACTACTACATCAAGCTGACCGTCGCGCGGTACTACAGCCCGCTCGGGCGCACGCTGCAGGTCGTGGGCGTCAACCCGGACCTCGTCGTCCCGCCCGATGTCGACGGCAAGATGCCGCTGGGCTTCCGCGAGGAGAACCTCTCGCACCACCTGCCGCCGCTCAACCCCGATCTGCCCACGCCGAACGACGCCATCGTGAAGGCGGTCGAGGCGTGCGCGCAGCAGCAGGGCAGGGCGCGCAAGCTGCACGCGGCCGATCCCAACCCGGCCATCAAGTTCGACTTCCAGAAGATGTACGCGGCCGATCTGCTGCAGTGCATGCCCGCGGACGGCTACGGCACGGCCCAGCGCTGAACCGCGGGCCGAGTGGCCCAACGCTATGACTTCGAGGCGCCGTCTCCCTACGCGGAGGCGGCGCCTTCGTTGCTTGTGCGGGTTGACGGCCGATGTCAGGCGCCGCGTGGACGAGAGGCGTCTGGGGCCGGGGGGACGGGTGACGTCTGGGGCCGAGTGGACGGGTGACATCTGGGGCCGCGTCGACGGGTGACGTCTGGGTCCGCACGGTCGGTGACGTCTGGGGCCGCACAGTCGGGTGTGACGGCGGGGGCCGCGTGGACGGTTGAAGTCTGGGGCCGCGTGGACGGGTGACGGGTCGACGTGGTAGAGGTCCGGGCAGCTCTTCCCACCGGTTGCCTGGAGACGAACGCATGTCAGAGCCCACCCTCACGGACGTCGTCGAGCGCCTCGAGCGGCTCGAGCGCGCCATCGAAGCGCTCACCCAGGCGGTCCAGGGGGCGTCGCCAGCGAAGGTCGAGACGGTCCAGACGCCTGCGAAGCCGGCGGTAGTCGCGGAGTCGCCGGCCGCGGTGGTCCCGGCCGGCAAGCCTGCGGCGGCCGTGGCGCCGGCGTCGTCCCTCGCAGCCGCAGGGGGCGGGGCGGCGGTGACGGAGCGGCCTGCGGCGGCCACCCGGACGGCGGCTGCGGCCTCGAAGGCCCCGTCGGCCGAGGCCGCGCCCGGCGTGGTGCCTGGCGGCGGCGACGTGGAGGGCGGCGAAGCGGCGGCCACCGTGGCCCTGCCGGGGCCCGACGCCTCCGTCGAGGACATGCTGACCCTGGTCTTCCAGCTGGCGATGACGGGCACCGAGGAGGAGGCCTGGCCGTCTCTGGCGGCTCTGACGCACCCCAAGGCCCTGGCGGGGCCGCGCACGCTCGATCACCTCAAGGCCTTCAACTGGCGCAAGCTGCGCCGCGGCGTGGGGCGCTACCTGTCGGGCGCGGACCCGCGCAGCTTCACCATCGAGCGGATGGAGCCGGCCGAGGTCGGCCCCGACGTGGAGAACGTGAAGATCTTCCTGTGGCAGGACGGGGCGAGCCCGGCGCCCATCACCTTCCGGCGGGACGAGCGGGCCGGCGGCGCCTGGCGCATCGGTCAGATCTCGCTCTGACGTGTTGACAGTGGGCCGCGAGGCCTGTACACAGGCGTTCGCTTCGCGCGGCGGTGGGCTTCGGCGCCATGGCCAAGTGGTAAGGCAGAGGACTGCAAATCCTTTATCCCCGGTTCAAATCCGGGTGGCGCCTCCAGACACCCGCCTCCGAGGCGCGATGCGACGATGACGATGGGGCCGGCTTCTTCCCGAGGCTGGCCCCTCGCGTTTCGAATCCGGGGCGGCGCGCCCCGAGAGGGAGCGTGGCATGGAGACCGGCCTGGCCATCTTCGTCGACCGAGGGACCCGTCAAGCGCTGCACCACGCGACGAGCCTGGCGATGACGGCGCTCGCCGCGGGCGAGCGGGTGGTGGTGGCCCTGTTCCACGAGGGGCTCGCCGGCTGGGCGCGCGCCTTCGACGGGGGGGCCGACGACTTCGGCGCCGGGCCCGACGCCGAGCGCCTGCGCCTGGGATTTGCGCGGCTGAACGTGCCGCCGCTGCCCCGCTACCTGGACGACCTGCGCGCGGTGGGGGCCGCGCGCATCGAGGTGGTGGCGTGCGGCGCGGCGGTCGAGCTGCTGGGGCTGGACGTGGACGCCCTGATCGAGTCGGGCGCCGTGGACGACGTGGTCGGCCTGCCCACCCTGTGGCGGCGCGTGCGGGGCTGGCGGATCGTCACGGCCGGCTGAGCCGAGGTCAGTAGCGCGGGACCGCGGGGTCGATCGCGAGCGACCACGCGTCCAGGCCGCCGGCGAGCGACCGGACGCGGGGGAAGCCCTGGTGCCGCAGGAACAGCGTGGCCTGCAGGCTGCGCACGCCATGGTGGCACACGACGACCAGCTCGGCCTCGGGGTCCAGCTCGCCAAAGCGCGCGCGCAGCTCGTGCAGAGGGACGAGGACGCTGCCCTCGAGGCGAGCGATGTCCCACTCCTGTGGCGTGCGGACGTCGACCAGGGTGGGGGCGTCGCCCGCGGCGAGCCGGGCGGCGAGGTCCTTGGCGGCGATCTCGAGGTCGTTCATGGGGGGCTCGTGGCGGGGAGGTGAGCGAGGACGGCCCACGGGCGGCTGGACGGCCCTGGCGCGCCTGGGCATGCTGCGCCCGACTGTAGTCGAAGTCCGCCGCCGAGGGAGCCCTGGTCATGCCCGCCAAGACGTTCACGCCCAGCATCGAGCTGCGCGACCCCATCCACGGCCCCATCGCCGTCTCGCCCGCCGAGCTGGCCGTCATCGACGCCCCCGCCTTCCAGCGCCTGCGCGGGGTCAAGCAGCTGGGGTTCGCCGAGTACGTCTTCCCCGGCGCGGTCCACAACCGCTACCTGCACAGCATCGGCGCCATGCACCTGGCGGGGCGGGCCTTCGACGCGCTGCGGCCCTCGCTGGACCTCGACGAGGCGAGCGCGGCCCGGCTGCGACAGACGGTGCGCCTGGGCGCGCTGCTGCACGACATCGGGCACGCGCCGCTGAGCCATGCGGCCGAGGCGCTGATGCCGCTCGGCGAGGACCTTGCACTGGCCGCCTATGGCGTGGGCCCGGGGCGGGCGTCGCACGAGGCGATGTCGCTGAAGATCATCGTGGACAGCCCGCTGACGCCGGTCATCGACGCGACCTTCGCCGATCTCGGCGCGACGGCCCGCGACGTGGCCGCGGTGCTGGGCTGCGCGGCCGCGCTGGACCCGGGGCGCTTCACCGTCAACGGCGTCGACTGGCGGCCCTGCTTGAAGGCCCTGCTGTCGGGCGAGCTGGACGTGGACCGGATGGACTACCTGCTGCGCGACAGCTACTTCACGGGTGCGCGCTACGGTCAGTACGACCTCGAGTGGCTGATGTCGAGCCTGTCGGCCGTGGTGGTCGAGGGCGAGGGGCCGGAGGCGAGCGCCACCGCCAGGGCGCACCTGGCCATCGACGGGCGCGCCCTGCCGACCTTCGAGCACTTCCTGCTGGCCCGCTACCACATGTTCCGGCTGGTCTACTTCCACCCCAAGAGCGACATCTACGACGCGATGTTGGATCGGTGGCTGTCGAGCGAGGGGCCCGAGGCGCGCTTCCCCGCCGATCCCGAGCGGTTCGTGGGCTGCGACGACGCGTGGCTGATGGCGCGCCTGAACGCCTCGGGCGACCCCTGGGCCCGGCGGGTGCGCGACAAGCGCCCCTACCGCCTGGTCGTCGAGCTGGACTCGGGCGAGGCCTCCGAGCGGCGGGCCGAGCTGGACGGGCGCCTGTCGGAGGCCGGCATCGCGCCGCTGTGGCTGGGGTCGCAGGCCGTGCTCAGCCGCTACGCCCAGGCCCCCGCGCACAAGCGCACCAACCCGCTGTACGTGCGGTCGGGCCGCGGCCAGGCGCCCGGCAGGGTCCTGCGCATCGAGGACGCGACCGACCTGTTCGGCCGCTTCGAGAAGACCCGCCGCATCGAGCGCCTCTACGTCGCGCCCGAGCACGCCAGGGCGGCGCGGGCGTTGGTCGGCGCGTGAAGGGCGCGCCCCGCCCGCCGAGGTGGCGAGCGGGGCCGGGAGCGAGCTACCAGCCGGGCTCTTCGCTGCCGGGCGGGGGCGCGACCGAGCCAAGGCGGTAGGCCTCGGGGACCGTGTCCGCCTCGCTAGTGATGCGCGGAGGCTCGTGCCGGATCTGGTCCTGGAGCATCAGGATGGCGTCCATGACCGCCTCGGGCCGCGGCGGGCAGCCCGGGATGTAGACGTCGACCGGGATGATGTGGTCGATGCCAGGCACGGTGGCGTAGTTGTCGTAGAAGCCGCCGGTCGAGGCGCACACGCCGAAGGCGATGACCCACTTGGGCTCGGTCATCTGCTCGTAGATGCGGCGCAGCACCGGGGCGTTCTTGTGGTTGATGGTGCCCACGACCCACAGGACGTCCGCCTGGCGCGGCGAAAAGCGCGGCACCGCGGCGCCGAAGCGGTCCATGTCGTGGTGCGAGCCCGCCGCGGCCATGTATTCCATGCCGCAGCAGGCGGTGACGAAGGGGTACTGGAACAGGCTGTAGCTACGGCACCAGTTCACGAACTTGGACAGCGCCGAGAGCTTGGTCGTGATGACCTGCTGTTCGAACCCGCCTGCGGTGGGGTCCTTGGCCACGAGCGTCTCCTGGAGGCGAGAAGGCGAACCACGAAATCGGGCGCCCGGGCGCATAGCACGCCCGGCCCGAAGGTGGCAAACGGTATGCGCCCGGCGACGGGGGTCAACGCGGGCGCGTGGGGCGGCGAACAGGCGGGATCAGGGGGCGATTCCCACCAGGTTGGCGCCGATGCCGCCGACCTTGATGCCGATGGAGGCGGCGTCGGCCTCGCCGTCGCCGTCGGTGTCGATGTCGTTGACGACCAGGATGTCCAGCAGGCCCAGCACCGCGTCCTTGGAGATGGGCAGGGCGTCGTCGGGCAGCGCCTCGACGGCGGCGACCAGCTCGGTCTTGGGGACGGCGCCGCCGATGATGCCCGTGACGCCGGTGATGAGCCCGTCGGTCAGGGTCACCTGGCCCTCGAACCGCACGTTGTACAGCGTGATCTCGAGGTTGCTGCCCTGGAAGGGCAGGCTGAAGGGGAACAGGGTGCCGGGGCCGCCGGCGGAGATCTGGTCGCCGGTGAGCGTCGCGGGCAGCTCGACCAGCGGCGCGCAGGTCACGTTGTCGACCATGCCCGCGTCGACCAGGTAGTCGCACGTGGTCGTCTGGAAGTCGCAGTCCGCGGACTCGGGCGCGAGGTCGGCCTGGTAGACCGCCATGGTGAAGGGGCCCTGCTGCAGATCCTTGGCCTCGATGACCAGCATGACGCTGCCCTCGGCCACCGCCTCGGCCAGCGGCTCGTTGGCCAGCGAGGCCAGCACGCCCAGGGCGTTGTGGACGCCGCCCGAGCACTGGTCCACGGGGGCGCAGGTCTCGGGGTCCTGGTCGAGGTCGAGCGCCTCGCCCGGCTGACCGGACTCGCCGAGCTGCACCTGGTTGAGCTTGGCGGCCGTCGGGGCGAAGTCCGGCTCGCAGACGCAGCCCGAGGTGTCGCCCAGGCACTGCCCGGCCACGCAGGTGTCGCCGGTCGTGCACTCGAAGCCGTCGTCGCAGGCCACCTCGCTGACCGGCTGGTGCTGGCAGCCCTGGACCGGGTGGCAGGAGTCGGCCGTGCACGGGTTGCCGTCGTCGCAGGACACGGGCGCGCCCTGGCAGGCGCCCTGGCCACACACGTCGTCCGAGGTGCAGGCGTCGCCGTCGTCGCAGGGGTCGGTGTTGTCGACGTAGTCGCAGTCGCCCGTCAGCGCGTCGCACAGGTCGGTCGTGCAGGGGTTGCCGTCCTCGCAAACCGAGGACAGGCCGATGCAGCACGGGTTCTGCGTCGGCAGGTGCACGCAGCCGACGTCGACGTCGCACAGGTCGATGGAGCAGGCGTTGTCGTCGTCGCAGGGGTTGGGCGGCCCAGCCACGCAGGCCCCCTCGGCGCAGGTGTCGTCGACCGTGCAGGGGTCGCCGTCCTCGCAGGTGGCGCCGTCGTCGTCGGTGTGGACGCACCCGAGCGCCGGGTCGCAGGTGTCGGTCGTGCAGGGGTTGCCGTCGTCGCAGTCGGCGGCGGGCCCGGCGCAGACGCCCGCCAGGCAGGTGTCGCCGGTCGTGCAGACGTCGCCGTCGTCACAGGCGAGCTCGCCCTCGACCGGCGGGAAGACGCACCCGACGTCGGGGTGGCAGCTGTCCTGGGTGCAGACGTTGTCGTCCTGGCAGGTCACGGCCTCGCCGACGCAGGCGCCGGCGGTGCAGACGGTGGCCTCGGTGCAGGCGTCGCCGTCGTCGCAGGCCGCGCCCTCGGCCAGGGCGGTCCACGCGTAGGGGGCGGCGGCGGGGTCGCAGACCTCGCACGGGGCGCCCGGGCGGGTGGCGCCAGCGGGCCGGCACACGTGGTTGACGAGGCAGGTCTCGGGGGCCAGCGTCCAGACGCAGAAGCCGCCCTCGCCGCAGGTGTCGACGGTGCAGGCGAGGCCGTCGGCGCAGTCGTCGTCCGAGGCGCACGAGGTAGGCGGAGCGACGTCGGCCACGGCGTCGTCCTGGACGTCGGGGCCGGGGTCCGGCGCGTCGCCGTCGTCTACGTCTGGGCTGACGTCGACGTGGGTGTCTGCCTTGGCGTCGGGGGTCACGTCCGGCGTGGCGTCGGCCTGGGGATCGCCGGCGGGGTCGTCGCCGCAGCCGGCAGGCAAGAGGGCCCCAAGCCCCAGCAGGGCCGAGGCGGCGAGGCGCGACGCGAGGGCGGGTCGGAGCTGTTCGATGCGCATGGGAGACCCTACTTGAGGCTGCCGCTGACGATGGTGTTGCCGCCGTCGCGGGTGACCGACTGCGGGTTGATGGCGATGACGGTGCCGGGCGGGACGCCCTGGACCGAGCCGCTGAGGTCGATCTCGGGCAGCGGGATGCCGCCCAGGGTGTCGCCGCCCAGGGCGCCCAGCAGGCCAGGGACGAGGTACTCCTGGATGAGCCCGTCGAGCACGGCCTCGGAGCCGACCAGCTTGTCTTCCAGCACGTTCACCTCGGTCGCGAGCGACTGGATCTCGCTGATGCCGATGCCGAGCTGGTCGTCCGCCGCGGACAGCTCGAGCCCGGCGCGGAGCGACGCGTAGACGACCAGGGTCATCGGCGTCCCGAAGAGCTTCAGGGTCGCGTCGATGCGCAGATCGCCGATCTGCGCGATGAGGCTCTGGCCGTCGTAGCAGTCGCTGGCGGTCGGCTGGACCATGCCGCTGACGTGCATGACGAGGTCGGTCACGCCGAAGCCGGCGAGGTCGACGCTGCCGAGCATGCTGGCCGGCACGTCGAACTCGAGCAGACCGCCGAGCCAGGCCGCGTAGAGGATCTGATTGAGGAGGTCGTCCGAGACGCCGAGCTCGATGGGGCTGGCCTTGGGCAGGACCAGCTGCTGGCCGCCGCCGCCGCAGCCGTTGCGGCGGGCGCTGCCGAGGTTGTCATAGGGGACCGCCTTGGTCGCGTAGGCCCCGGCGCGTTGGATGAGCGACCCGCCGGCGGCCGTGAAGGGGACCGAGGCGAAGTCGGTGACGAGATCGATCGTCACCGAGCCCGTGCCGTCGAGGCGCGGGATGTCGAAGCTGGTGTTGAAGGCGAGGGCGCCGAGGGCGTCCTGGAGCATCGGGGCGAGGACGCCGGAGAGCTGGTCGTTCAGCGTGTCCTCGAGATCCGCGACGAGGGAGTCCTTGATGAAGGCCTCGACGATGGACAGCAGGAGGTTCGTCCAGCCGTTGTCCGCCCACACGTCGAGGCCGCTGATGGTCGAGGACTGGTTGGCGACGTTCACGACGAGGGCGCCGTCGGCGCCGACCGAGAGCTGCACGTCGGCGGTCACGGTGAGCGAGTCGATGGACAGGCCGCCGGTCGTGTCACCGCCGGCGAGCCAGCAACCCGTCCAGCCGCAGGAGATGCCGCTGCAGACGCAGTCGAGCCAGAGGTCGCCGGTGACGTCGTGGATGACGGCCGTGACGCCGAAGCCGCCCGTCTTGGGGTTCAGCGTGACCGTCGTGGCGCCCTTGGCGAGGCTCTTGATGTAGATGTGGTAGCCGGCCTGGACGGCGATCGCGGTGTTCGGGTCGATGAAGCTGTTGATGTCGAAGCTGCCCAGGACCAGCTCGAAGATGGTGGCGAAGTCGTTCGGCGGCAGGCTGTGGTCGCCGTCGTCGAGCACCTGCTTGGACAGCCAGATGCCCAGGCCGGGGTTGGCCATGCCGCTCTTGGGCGTCTCCTTGACGGGCTTGTCGTAGCCGGTCGCCCAGACGAAGGACTGGACGCGCTTGCGGAGCGTCCCGAAGCTGTCGCTGGCCTCGAACTCCAGGATGTTGCCGCCGACCGTCGGCACGACCTCGTGGCTGAAGCTGCCGTCCGAGGCGACGGTGACGGCCTCGCCGTTCAAGGTGAGCGCCTGGATGGGGCCGGCCCCGCTGGTGACGGTGCCCGTGACGGTCACCGTGGCGCCGCCCGCGCCCTGCAGGGTCGCGGCGCGGGGCGGGTGGGTCACGACGATGTCCGGGCGGCAGGCGTTCGAGACGACGAGCGTGTTCTTGCACCCGTCGACCGGGTGGCAGCTGTCGGCCGTGCACGCGTTGCCGTCGTCGCAGGACACGGCCTGGCCCTTGCACTGACCGGCGTCGCAGGTGTCGCCGGTGGTGCAGACCGTCCCGTCGTCGCAGGGGCCGGCGGCCGGCTCGTGCGTGCAGCCGTCGACCGGGTCGCAGCCGTCGGCCGTGCACGCGTTGCCGTCGTCGCAGGCGAGCGGGGTCGCGCCGGGCTGGCAGGCGCCGTCCTTGCAGACGTCGCCGATGGTGCAGACGCTGCCGTCGTCGCAGGCCAGCGTGTTCGGCGCGTGGAACGGCCCGATGGCCGGATCGCAGTAGTCGTCCGTGCAGGGGTTGCCGTCGTCGGGCGACACCGGCAGGCCGACGCAAGCGCCGCCCGTGCAGGTGTCCGTGTGCGTGCACAGGCTGCCGTCGTCGCACGGGTCGCTGTTGAACGGGTAGACGCAGCCGACCGCCGGGTCGCAGGCCTCGTCGGTGCAGGGGTTGTCGTCCGTGCACAGGTCGTCGATGGGCTTGTGCACGCACCCGGTGGCGGGCTGGCAGGCGTCGATGGTGCAGAAGTTGTCGTCGTCGCAGTCGAGCGGGGCACCCCCGGCGCACTGCCCGGCCGCGTCGCAGGCGTCGCCGGTGGTGCAGGCGTTGCCGTCGTCGCAGGTGGCGCCCGGCGTCGGGGTCGACACGCAGCCCTCGCCGGGGACGCAGGTGTCGGTGGTGCAGGGGTTGCCGTCGTCGCAGTCCGGCGCGCCGCTGCCAGCGCCACACGCCCCGGCCGCGCACTGGTCGCCCACGGTGCAGGGGTCGCCGTCGTCGCAGGGGGCCCTGTTCGCGGTGAAGCTGCACTCGGCCGTCTCGGCGTCGCAGTGGTCGTCGGTGCAGGGGTCACCGTCGCTGCAGACCTTGGGGGCGCCGACGCAGAGGCCGTCGAGGCAGGCGTCGTCGGAGGTGCACGCGTCGCCGTCGTCGCAGGTGGCCGCGTCGTCGGGCGTCCAGGCGAAGCGGTCCACCAGGACCAAGCAGATCTCGCAGGGGTTGTCGGGGTTGCTCACCTCGTTGCCCCAGCAGACCCCGTCGAGGTCGCACTCGTCCTCGGCGCAGGGCAGGGCGGCGTCCTCGTCCTCCCAGGCGTCGTCCGCGTCGTCGGCGTCGTCTTCGGGGATCTTGGTGTCCTCGGAGGTGGACACCTCCGGCTGCGGGATCTCGAGCGTCGCGTCGGCCCCGACGGACGTGTCGATGGCCCCCGGCGTCCCCTCGTCGCCGCAGCCGGCGCCCACGAGCGCCAGCGCGAGGCCCAGTCGCGCTGCAACGCCAGCCAAAGTTGCCCTGGTCTTCATCGGCACCCTCCGAGGTGTTCGTCGCCTCGTCGTCCAGCGCCGCCCCAACCGCGCTCGGACGCGAGCGCCCGGCAGCGTACCGCATCCCGGCGGTCGAATCACCAGCCGCCGTGACGATCTCGCCCCGCGCCATCATTGACCGCGTCCCGCCCCGTGGTCACAATCCGCCACCCTCCGACGCACCCCACGAGGTCGCCGATGCTCAAGAGCCTCAAGCTGCCGAACCTGCTCAAGACGAGCCAGCTCGTCCCCACCTGGAACGCCCTGCGCGACAAGCCCTTCGGCAAGCAGGTCTTCTCGCGCGTCGTGTCGATGGCCGCGCCCTACACGGCCACCATCGGGGCGCAGATCGAGGAGCTCGCGCCCGGGCGGGCGCGGGTGGCGCTGCCCGATCGCCCCTGGGTACGCAACCATCTGCGATCGATCCATGCGGTGGCGCTGGCGAACCTGGGCGAGATGGCGACCGGGCTGGCGACGGTGTCGGCGCTGCCCGAAGGCGGCCGGGGCATCGTGACCGAGCTGGCGATGGAGTACGTCAAGAAGGCGCGCGGCACCATCACGGCCGAGGCGGACGTCGAGGTGCCGACCGGCCCCGGGCGCCACGAGCTGGTGGTGGTGGCGAACCTGCGCGACGCGGGCGGCGACGTGGTGGCCCGGGCGCGGGCGCGCTGGGTCCTGGACAACGGCTGAGGGGCCCATAGTGACGCGAGCGACGACGACCCGGGGGCTGAAGGGCTGGGGGGGCATGGCTCTGGCCCTGGCCCTGGGCGGGGCCGTGGCGGTGGCCGCGTGCGCGCATGGTGACGCGGGGGGCAGGGCGCCGGTGACGCCGGCCGAGGACGGCGAGCGAATCGTGTACCCGAAGACGCGCAAGGGCGAGCAGGTCGACGACTACCACGGGGTGAAGGTCGCGGATCCGTACCGCTGGCTCGAGGACACGTACGCGCCCGAGACGCGGGCGTGGATCGAGGCGCAGAACGCGCTGACCCACGACTTCCTGTCGCGCGTGCCCGAGCGGGCGGCCATCCGGTCGCGGCTCGAGCAGGTCTGGAACTACGAGCGGACGAGCCCGCCGGCGGTGCGCGGCCAGCGCTACTTCTTCACGCGCAACGACGGGCTGCAGAACCAGCCGGTGTACTACGTGCAGGACGGCCTGGGCGGGGCCCCGCGCGTGCTCATCGACCCGAACACGTTGTCGGACGACGGGACCGTGGCGGTCAGCGGCTACTGGGCGAGCCGTGACGGCGCGCGGGTCGCGTACGCGGTGTCCAGCGCGGGCAGCGACTGGCGCGAGATCAAGGTGCGCGACGTCGCGAGCGGCCAGGACGCGGCCGACCACCTGAGGTGGGTCAAGTTCTCGGGGATCTCGTGGCTGCCCGACGGGTCCGGCTTCTACTACAGCCGCTACGACGAGCCGCCCGAGGGCGAGGCCCTCGAGCAGCTGAACTATCATCAGAAGCTGTACTTCCACCGGCTGGGGACGCCCCAGGCCGAGGACCAGCTCGTCTACGAGCGGCCCGATCAGAAGGAGTGGGGCTTCGGGGGCTACGCGACCGAGGACGGGCGCTACCTGGTCATCCACGTCTGGCGCGGCACCAGCCCGAAGAACGGCGTCTTCTACGTCGACCTCGAGGACCCGAAGCGGCGCGTGGTCGAGCTGCTGGCCGACTTCGACGCCAGCTACAGCTTCGTGGGCAACGACAGCCGACGCGGCGTCTTCTGGTTCAAGACCGACCGCGACGCGCCCCGGGGCAAGATCGTCGCCATCGATCTGAAGCGGCCCCAGCCGTCGGCCTGGAAGACCCTCGTCCCCGAGGCGCCCGAGACGCTCGAGGCCGCCAGCGTGGTCGGCGAGCGCTTCGCCCTGCGCTACCTCGAGCACGCTCACAACGTGGTGCGCCTGCACCGGCTCGACGGGCGCCTCGACAAGGTGGTGCCGCTGCCCGGCCTGGGCACCCTCGGCGGCTTCGGCGGCTTCCGCGACCAGAAGGAGGCCTTCTACACCTTCACCAGCATCACCTTCCCGCCGACCGTCTACCGCTACGACTTCGCGACCGGCCAGAGCACCGTCTTCCGCAAGCCCGCGGTCGATCTGGACCCCGAGCGCTTCGTGGTCGAGCAGGTCTTCGTGACCAGCCGCGACGGGACGCGCGTGCCGATGTTCGTCGCCCACCGCAAGGGGCTGGTCAGGGACGGCTCGAACCCGACCTACCTGTATGGTTACGGCGGCTTCGAGGTCTCGCTCACGCCCACCTACTCGGCCTCCATCCGGGTGTGGATGGAGATGGGCGGCGTCTTCGCCATGCCGAACCTGCGCGGCGGCGGCGAGTACGGGCAGCAGTGGCATCTGGCCGGCACGAAGGAGCGCAAGCAGAACGTCTTCGACGACTTCGTCGCGGCGGCCGAGCACCTCGTCGCCGAGGGCTACACCTCGCCGAGCAAGCTGGCCATCGGCGGCGGGTCCAACGGCGGCCTGCTGGTCGGCGCCTGCATGACGCAGCGGCCCGAGCTGTTCGGCGCGGCCATGCCCCAGGTCGGGGTCATGGACATGCTGCGCTTTCACAAGTTCACCATCGGGTGGGCGTGGGTGAGCGACTACGGCTCGGCCGACGACGCCGAGGCGTTCCGGTACCTCTACGCCTACTCGCCGCTGCACAACCTGAAGCCGGGGACGCGCTATCCGGCGACGCTGGTGACCACGGGCGACCACGACGACCGCGTGGTGCCGGGCCACAGCTTCAAGTTCGCGGCGGCGCTGCAGGCGGCGCAGGGCGGACCGGCGCCGACGCTCATCCGGGTGGACACGCGGGCCGGGCACGGAGCGGGCAAGCCGACGGCCAAGCTGCTCGACGAGCAGACCGACCGCTGGGCCTTCCTGGTGAAGACGCTGAACATGAAGCTGCCCGCGGGCTTCTGAGGTGGGCGGCGTCGCCCTGGCGATCTGGGCCGTTGCGGCGGCGCTGCAGGCCGAGGGCGGCGACGGCACCGTCATCCTGGACGAGCGGCCCGCCGGGGCGGCGACGGCGCCGGCCGTCGTGGTGCCGCGCGAGGCGCTGGTGGCGCCCGGGGCGACCGTGCGTGACGTGCTCAACCGTCAGCCCGGGGTGGGCGCGACCAGCCTGGGCGGGCTGGGGGCGCTGACCCAGGTGAGCATCCGAGGGACGAGCGCCGACCAGGTGCGGGTCTTCGTCGACGGCGTGCCGCTCGAGCTGGCCGACGGCAGCCCGGTGGATCTGTCGGAGCTGCCGCTGTGGGGCGCGGCGCGGCTGGACATCTGGCGCACGCACGCGCCGCTCGCGCGGGGCGGCGGCCTGGGCGGGGCCATCGAGCTGCGGACGCTGGCGCCCGCGGGCGGGCTGGCCGAGGTCTCGGCGGGCTACGGGGCCTTCGGGACGGGGCAGCTGCGGGCGTTCGTGGGACACGGCGCGCCACGCGGGCCCGGGGTGGCGCTGGCCGTCGAGCTGCAGACCAGCGACGGCGACTTCGGGTGGTGGAGCGACGAGGGGACGCTCTTCGACCCCAGCGACGACACGCGGCGGGTGCGCCACAACAACGCGCTGCGACGCCTGACGACGCTCGCGAGCGTCCGCGCGCCGCTGGGCGGGCGGTGCCTCGGCGGCCTGCTCGAGGCCTTCGCCCTCGGGGCCCGGGGGCTGCCGGGCCCGGCCAGCACGCCGGCGCTGCGGGCCAGCGTGGGACGCCTCACCAGCCTCACGGCGGCGCGCCTGGACTGCCGCCGCGCGGGGGCGTGGTCGCTCGAGGCGGTGGCGGCCCTGCGGCTCGGACGGACGACCAGCTTCGACCCGGACGCCGAGCTGTACCTGACGCCCAGCGAGGCGCGCCGCGACGCCGTGTCGCCGTCCGTCTCCGTCACCGCCGGGTGGCGCCTGTCCCCGGTCGCGCGCCTCGGCGCCCACGTCGAGGGCTCGCACGACCACTTCGCGCTGTCCGACCCGCTGGCCCCCGCGTCCGCGGCGACCCTGGACCGCACCCGCGGCGCCGTGGCGGTCGAGGCGGGGCTAAGCTGGCCCGCGCTGGCGCTCGAGCTGGTGCCGCGGCTGCGGGTCGACGCCTTTGGCGATGCCGGCGGCGAGGCGGCGGTCGAGCCGACCTGGCAGGCGGCCCTGGCGTGGCGCGGCCTCGAGGCGGTCGGCGTGCGGGCCCAGGCGGCCGTCGGGCGGGCCGTGCGCCTGCCGAACCTGTACGAGCTGTACGGCGACGGGGCGCTGGTCCTCCCCAGCCCGGCGCTGCGGGCCGAGCGCGGCCTGACGGCGACCGCGACCCTGGGCTGGGCGCCCGGGTTCCTGCCGACCGGCTGGCTGGCGGACGTCGAGCTGTCGGCCTTCACGTCCGAGGTCGCCGACCTCATCCAGTTCCGGCGCAACACGCTGCAGACGGCGGTCGCCGAGAACGTCGCCAACGCCCGGTTGGCCGGCTTCGAGGTCGCCGCGCGCGCGGACCTGCTGGGGCACCTGCGCCTGGGGCTGGTCCACTCCACCTTGGCGACCGAGACCCTCAGCGCCGAGGCCGCCCGCGACGGTCAGCCGCTGCCGCTTCGCCCCACCGCGCGCAACGCCCTTCACCTCGAGGGCTACCTCGCGGCGGACGACGGCGGCGAGCTGCGGGCCTTCGCCGACCTCGATCACGTCGGCTCCAACACCTTCGACCCGGCGGGGCTCGTGCGTGCGCCGGCCCGCGCGACCGCCTCGGCGGGGCTGGGCTGGCGGCTGGCCCTGTCTGGAATCATCAGCGATCTCGCCGAGCTCGACGTGGGCCTGGCCGTGCGCAACCTGACCGACGCGCCGCTGGTCGACGTCGTCGGCTACCCGCTTCCGGGGCGCGGATGGACCCTGCAGCTGTCCTGGCGCGAGCAGGGCCTCTGACCCGGCCCGCGACCCGCCAACGCCGCGCCGCGTCGACGCCCGCGCGCGGCGCCGCACCGGCCAGCGACGCCCGCCTTGCCGCGCGCCTCAACGCTGCTATGCTGCGCCTCCCATGACGCGCCTGTCGCAATCGGAGCTGCTCGAAGGCCTCGCCCACATCGTCGGCGACGCCCACCTGTCCACGCGGCAGCCGGATCGGATCGCCTACAGCGCCGACTTCTGGCCACGCTCGCAAATCTGGAAGCTGGGCGGCGACGTCCAGCGTTACCCGCCGGACTGCATCGTCTGGCCGGACGGCGAGGAGCAGGTCGCCGCCGTCCTGCGCTTCTGCAACGCCCACCGCATCCCGGTCATCCCCTACGGCGCCGGCTCGGGCGTGTGCGGGGGGACGGTGCCCCTGCACGGCGGCGTCATCGTCGACGTCAAGCGCATGAACCGGCTGCTCGCCGTCGACGCGAGCTCGATGCTGGTGAGGGCGCAGGCGGGCATCAACGGGCAGCTGTTCGAGGATCGCCTCAACGCGCGCGGCGTCACGCTGGGGCACTTCCCGTCCAGCATCATGTGCTCGACGCTGGGCGGGTGGCTCGCCTGCCGGTCGGCCGGGCAGTTCTCCTCGCGCTACGGCAAGATCGAGGACATGGTGACCAGCCTCCGCGTCGTCTTCCCGGACGGGACGGCGCTCGACACGGCGGACCGCGCGCCGGGCGGGCCGGACTGGACGCAGCTGGTGGTCGGCTCCGAGGGGACGCTCGGGCTCATCACGGAGGCCGAGCTCAAGGTGAACCCGCTGCCCGAGGCGCGCAGCCTGCGCGGGTGGCGCTTTCGGCAGCTGACCGACGGCTTCCAGGCCATGCGCATGCTGATGCAGGCGGGCCTCAAGCCGATGGTGCTGCGCCTGTACGACCCCTTCGACACGCTGATGGCCCTCGGCAAGGACGCCGGCGGCGCCGAAGAGGTCACCAGCGCCGACGAGCTGCGGGCCGCGCTGGCCCCGGCCGAGGCCTCGCACCCGGTCGAGGGCGGCCGCCTGACGCCGTTCGTCAAGCGCCTCAAGCGCGGCGCCATGGCAGCCGGCCTGTCCGTCCCGGGGCTCCTCAACCGGGTCGTCCACTCGGTCCCGGCCTCGTGCCTGTTGATCGTCGGCTTCGAGGGTCCGCGCGAGGCGGTCCGCGACGACATGTGGCGCGCCGGACGCCTGCTCAGCGAGGCGGGCGGCACCGACGCGGGCGCGGCCATCGGCAACGCCTGGCTCGAGCACCGCTACCGGGTCAGCTTCAAGGCCGCGAAGATCTACGAGGCTGGCGCCTTCGTCGACACGATGGAGGTCGCGACGACCTGGGACCGGCTCGAGGGCCTGTACAAGGGCGTCGTGCGCGCGATGAGCCCGCATGCGCTCATCATGGCGCACTTCTCCCACGCCTACCGCGAGGGGGCGAGCATCTACTTCACCTTCGCCGCCTACCGCCGCGACGCGCGGCGGGCCGAGCAGAGCTACGATCGGGCCTGGCAGGCCGGCCTCGACGCGGTGCACGCGGCGGGGGCGACGGCGAGCCACCATCACGGCGTGGGCCTGCTCAAGAAGTACGCGATGCCGGCCGAGCACGGCGAGATGCTGCGGGTGTGGCGCGCGATGAAGGGCGCGCTCGACCCGGCGAACATCATGAACCCCGGCAAGCTCTTCCCCGAGGCGACCGGGGGCCTGCCATGACGACGTCCATCGTGAGGCCCGTGGGATATCTGGACGAGCTGCGGCGCATCGTGCCGACCGAGCAGATCGAGCCGCACGCCACGGCCGAAGGGGCCCGCGGCGGGTCGTGGGCGGTCGAGCCGGCCACCCAGGACGAGCTGGTCGACGTGCTGAAGTGGGCCAACGAGCGCCACGCGGCGGTCTACACGCGCCACCCGCGCCCGGGCGACGCCGAGCGCTGCGGCGCGCGGCCGCGCATCTACCTGCGCGGGCGGCGCATGCAGCGGGTCGGCGACGTCGACATCGTCTCGGGGACGGTGACGGTGCAGTCGGGGATCGCGATGAAGGATCTCCACGACATGCTGGCCGAGCGCGGCTTCACGACCGGCTTCCCGACGCGCCCGTGGCGGCAGGAGTCGCTGGGCGCGGTGCTGGCCGCGGCGCTGGACTCGCACTGGGGTCCCCGCTACGGCGCCATGGAGGAGCAGGTCGTCTCGCTGGGCGTCGTGTTCCCGGACGGGACCTCGGCCCGCAGCCGCACGGCCCCGCGCAAGGCGGTCGGCCCCGACTTCGACCGGCTGTTCCTGGGCTCGCGCGGACGCTTCGGCATCGTCTATCAGGCGACGTTGCGCATCTACCCGTCCGCGCAGCGAGAGGTCCTCAGCTACGGCGCCCCGGATCTCGCCACCGCGCTCGAGGCCGTGCGCACGAGCCTCGAGGCCGGCTTCGAGCCGCGCGCCATCGAGATCATGACCCCGGCGCCCGACCGCTCGTGGGGCCGCAAGCGCGTCGGGCTGACCGACGAGCTCCCCATCCTGGTCCTGGTCGAGCCGTGGGGCGCCGAGGGCGGTCGCCCCATCGCCATGGTGGACCAGTACTTCTCGAGCCAGCTGACGCGGCTCGAGCCGCCGGTCGGCTGGGACGTCCACGAGGGGCTCCTGCCGCCGCCGCGGGCGTGGACGGCGCCGGTGGTCGGCGTGCGTTGGAGCGAGCTGATGGCGCTCGCGCGCGAGCTGGGCCACGACGTCCCGCCCGGCGTCTGGCTCGTGCGGCTGAGCCGCCACGGCGGGTTTTTGAGCCTGGCGTCCGGGATCCAGGGAAGCCCGGCCGATCGCGTTCGGTTTCTCATCAACCAGCACCTCCCGACGGCGAACGGTCCGTGGCACGTCATCCTCAAGACGCTCAAGGACCAGCTCGACCCACGGGGCATCCTGAACCCCGACTGACTGTCCGTCGCCGGACGGCTGGCGAGTCGATGACGCACCCATGACGACGACCCCGACCTACGACAAGGCGCTGACGCTCTGCACCTTCTGCCCGAGCCTGTGCCTGCACACCTGCCCGGTGTCGAACGCCGAGGCCCGCGACAGCGTCTCGCCCTGGGGCAAGATGAGCCTGGCGCGCCACGTCGAGCAGGGGCTGGTCAAGCTCGACGACGAGGTCGCCGCCCTGCTGTACAAGTGCCTGGGATGTCAGGCCTGCCAGCAGTTCTGCGCCCACGACAACCCGGTCGGCCCGACCCTGTTCGAGGCCCGCGCGCGCGCCGTCGCCCGCGGCGTCACGCCCTTCCCGCTCGAGCGGTTCGTCCACGCCGACTGGTCGGCCGACGAGGGGCCGATCGCGCAGGCCCGCGACGCCGAGCGCTTCGAGACCGCGCCCGCCTTCCTGCTGCTGCCCGGCCACCAGACCCTGCGCGGCGCCCCCGACACGCTCGCGGACACGCTCGCGCTGACCGAGCGTCTGGGCGCCGAGGAGCTGTGCGTCGGCGAGGCCAGCCGCCTCGACGTGGGCTACGACCTGTGGGCGGCCGGGTTCCACAAGGAGTTCGCCGCCGTCGCGCGGCGCGTGCAGCAGGCCCTGGCGGCGTCGCGTCAGGTGGTCGTCCTCAGCGCCGAGGCCCTGTTCCTGCTTCGGCACATCTATCCGCAGTTCGGCGCGCCCATCGCCGCCGATCTCGTGCACGTCAGCGAGTACCTGCTGTCGCTCATGTCCGGCGCCGTCGTCGAGCGGGTCCGCGGGCGCGTCGCCTACCACGACAGCTGCCACCTGGCGCGGCAGCTCAACCTCGTCGCGCCTCCCCGCGAGCTGCTGCGCCGCGTCCTCGAGGACGCCCCCGTCGAGCTCGCCGCCAACGGCGCGAACACGGTCTGCTGCGGCGGGACCGGCTGCCTGCCCATCACCAGCCCGGCGACCTCGCGCGAGGCCGCCGTCGCCGTCATCGAGCTGGCCCTCGAGCGCGGCGCCGAGCGCCTCGTGACCTTCTCGACCGAGTGCGTGGCCCAGCTGCGCGACGCGGCCGGCGACCGGCTCGAGGTCACCCACGGCGTCACCTTGTGCAATCAAGCCATCCGAGGTGAGGGATGACGACCGCCCCGACCCGCCGCGTCGCCCCGGCCGCGACCCTGGTCATCGTCAACGAGCGCGCCGGCGGCGGCGCCATGAGCGACCGCTTCCGCCGCATCGAGCACGCCCTGTTCGACCGCATCGGCGACTACGAGATCGCCTTCACCGACCGGCACGGCCACGCGACCGAGCTGACGCGCAAGGCCCTCGAGGCCGGCGCCGACCGCGTCCTGGTCGCCGGCGGGGACGGGACGGTGAACGAAGCCGTGAACGGCTTCTTCGGCGCCGACGGGCGGCCGGTCCGCCCCGAGGCCTGCCTGGGCCTGCTGGCCGGCGGCACCGGTGGGGATCTGCGCAAGACCCTGCGCATCCGCGACATGGACGAGGCGCTCGCCGCGGTCGAGGAGGGCTACACCCAGACCGTGGACGTCGGCCGCGTCACCTTCCGCGCCAGCGCCGACGGCCGCGAGGTCTCCCGCTACTTCCTCAACATCGCCAGCTTCGGCGTCAGCGGGCTGGTCGTCCGCCAGATCTCCGCCCTGCGGGGGCTGCCGGGCGCGCTGGCCTACGGCGCCGCCACCGCGCTGTCGCTGTGGTCGTGGAAGAACCCGCGGGTCAAGCTGACCGTCGACGACACCTTCGAGGCCGAGCTCCCGGTCACGACCGTCGCGGTCTGCAACGGCCGCTTCTTCGGCGGCGGCATGAAGTTCGCCCCCGACGCGCAGATGGACGACGGCGAGTTCGAGGTGGTCGCGCTGGCCGACTTCACGCGGCTCGAGCTGCTGGCGATGGCCCGCACCGTCTACGACGGCGGCCATGTCTTCGACCCCAAGGTCATCGTCCGCAAGGGCCGCGTCGTCACGGCGACCCCCATCCGCGCGGGCGGGCACGACCCGGCGGTCCTGCTCGACATCGACGGAGAGGCCCTGGGGCAGCTGCCCGCGCGCTTCGAGATCGTGCCGTCGGCGCTGCGCCTCATCGTGCCGCGCGCGTGAAGGCCGAGTCCGTCAAGAAGGGCGCGGCCGCCCCGCGCAAGAAGAGGTCCGAGTCCGCGCCGCCGGAGCCCCCGGGCAAGGCCGCGCCGGGGCGCGGCGTGGTCGCGCGGCTGTGGTGGTGCCTGCTGGCCGGCGTGCTGGTCTTCACGTCCTTCCCGTTCCGCACCGTGCCCGACTCGAACCTGTGGCCGCTGGTCTGGGTGGGGCTCGTGCCGCTCCTGTGGGCCATCGAGGGCGTCAAGCCCCGCACCGCCTTCTGGTTGGGCTGGGCGATGGGCACCGTCACCAACGTCGGCGGCTTCTACTGGATCGCCGGCCTGCTGATGGAGTTCGGGCACCTGCCGGCCTGGGCGGCCTGGCCGATCTGCGTGCTGAACGCCGCCTACCAGGGCCTGCAGTTCGCCCTGTTCGCGTGGCTGCTGACGCGGCTCAAGCCCGGGCACGGCGACCCGCCCAGCGTCCTGCGCGTCGCGGCCGTGTTCACCGCGGTCGAGCTGGTCTTCCCGATGATCTTCCCGTGGTACCTGGGCAACAGCCAGTACCGCTTCCTGCCGGCCATCCAGATCGCCGAGCTGACCGGCGCGCCGGGCGTGACCTTCGTCGTCGTGCTGGCCAACGCGGCCCTGTACCGCGTCCTGCTGACGGCGCGGGGGCTGGCGCGACCGGCGTGGCGGCAGGTCGGCGTCGCGGGGGGGCTGGTGGCGGCGACGCTGGTCTACGGCGTCGTGCGGGTCGGGCAGGTGGACGCCCAGGCGGCCGAGGCCGACAAGCTCAAGCTGGGGCTGGTCGAGGCCAACATCGGCATCTGGGAGAAGGAAGCCCGCGGCCTGAGCGCCCGCGACCAGGCCCTGACCATCCACGGCAACCTGCTGCGGCACCAGCGGATGACACGCGCGCTGGCCGAGCAGGGGGTCGACCTGGTCCTGTGGCCCGAGTCCAGCTACTTCCCGCTGGGCGACGTCTTCGTCAAGCGGACCACCGGGTTCGCCGCCGGCGTGACCGATCGGGGGCAGCTGGTCGCCTGGCGCGAGCTGGACGCGGACGGGGCCGAGGGGATGCAGTGGACCCTCGAGCGCACGCCGCCGGGCGAGGGCGCGCTGAACGCGGTGGCCGCCGCCCGCGAGGACGCCGTCGTCGCGGTAGGGCAGGGTGGGCGCGCCCTGTTCGGCGACGGCAGCCGCTTCGCGCAGGTGCCGACGTCGACGACGGCCGACCTGTACGGGGTCGTGGCGGTGCCCGACCAGGGCTGGCAGCCCTTCGAGGACCGCGGCGCGGTGCGGATCTGGGCGGTCGGTGAGGGGGGCGCGCTGCTGACCGGCACGCCCGCCGGGCTCGAGCGCGTCTCGACCGGCGTGACGACCCCGCTGCGTGCGCTGGCGATGGTCGACGCGCAGACGGGCATCGCGGTCGGAGACGGCGGCGTGGTGGTGGCGATGGCGCCGGGCGCGGCGGCCCCGATGGAGGGCGCGCTGGGCGTCGACCTGTTCGCGGCCTGGGCCGGCAGCGAGGGCAAGCGCGTGTGGGCGGCGGGAGGCGAGGGCGCGGTCTTTCGGCTCGAGGCGCGCGAGTGGCAGCGCGAGGACACCGGCGTGACGTCGACCCTCCGCGCGTTCGCCGGGCCGGCCTTCGGCGCGGCGGGGCCCACGTGGGTGGTCGGCGACGGCGGCGCGGTGCTGCGCCGGGCGGCCGACGGGACGTGGACGCGAGAGGTCCCGCCGACGGCGGCCGATCTGGTGTCGGCGACGCTCGACGCGCGCGGCACGCTGCTGGTCGGCGCCCGCGACGGCAGCCTGTGGCGGCGCACGGGCCCGGGCGCCTGGCAGCGCCTCGAGACCCCGGGCCTCGGCGCGGTGCGCGGCCTGGCCCCGCTGCCCTTCGTGCGCACCAGCCCCATGCCCAAGGACGTCCGCTACGTCTACCAGAGCGACCTGGCCATCCCCGACGACGCCGCCTACCGCGCCGAGCCTTGGGTCGACCTCGAGCGCCCGCTCGCCGACCGCACCGCCGTCCAGCGCGACGCCCGCGTGCCCATCCTCTTCGGCGGCCTCGGCCGGGGCGACGGCAAGGTCTACAACACGGCCTTCATGCTCGACGCGCGCGGCCGCGTCGTCGGCGCCTACGACAAGGTCTACCTGCTGGTCTTCGGCGAGTACATCCCGCTCAGCGACACCTTCCCCTTCCTGCACGACTGGATCCCCGAGGCGGGCGACTTCAGCGCGGGCAACAGCGCCACCGTCTTGCAGTGGGGCGACCACCGCCTCGGCGTGATGATCTGCTACGAGGACATCCTGCCCGAGTTCAACCGGCGCCTCGCCGACAAGCGGCCGAACGTGCTGCTCAACATCACCAACGACGCCTGGTTCGGCCGCACCAGCGAGCCGCACCTGCACCTGGCGCTGTCGACCTTCCGCGCCGTCGAGAGCCGCCTGTCGCTCGTGCGCTCGACCAACACGGGCGTCTCGGCCGTCGTCGACCCGACCGGCCGCATCGCCGCCCAGACCAGCATCGACGACCCCGAGACGCTGGTGCACGACGTGCCGCTGATGCCCGGCGGGACGCCCTTCACGCGGGTCGGCGACGCCTTCGGCTACGCCATGCTCGTCTGGGTCGGGCTGGTCGCCCTCGCGCGCGTCCGCCGCCAGGGCCGCGCCCACCGCTGAACGATTCGCTCCTTGGCGCGGGCGCCGGCTGTGGCATGCTGCACGCCCCTCCCGGTCCCACGAGGAAGCGCGATGACCCTGACCCTGGTCCCCGAGGCCATCGAAGCGTACGCGGTCCAGCACACCAGCGCGCTGCCCGAGCTCTACGAGCGCCTCCGCCGCGAGACCCTCGAGCGCACCGAGTGGCCGCAGATGCAGGTCGGGCCCATGGAGGGGCGGCTGCTCAAGCTGCTGGCGCGCCTCACCGGGGCGCGGCTGGCCGTCGAGATCGGGACCTTCACCGGCTACTCGGCCCTCTGCATCGCCGAGGGGCTGCCCGAGGGCGGGCGCCTCATCACCTGCGACGTCGACCCCGAGACCAGCGCCATCGCCCAGCGCTACTTCGACGAGGCCCCGTGGGGCCACAAGATCGAGCTGCGCCTCGGCCGCGCCCTCGACACGCTCGAGCACGTCGAGGGGCCCGTCGATCTGGCCTTCATCGACGCCGACAAGGTCAGCTACGTGGACTACTGGGAGGCGCTCGTGCCGCTGGTGCGCTCGGGCGGCCTCATCGTGGTCGACAACGTCCTGTGGAGCGGCAAGGTGCTGGATCCGCAGGACGACAGCACGCGCGCCATCGCCCGCTTCAACGAGCACGCGCGCGCCGACGATCGCGTCGAGCTGGTCATGTTGACGGTGCGCGACGGGATGACGCTCGCGCTGCGCAAGTAACCGCAAGGAGAATTCCATGAGCGAGCCGCGCTACCAGACCTTCGAGGAGTTCTGGCCCTTCTACGTGACCGAGCACGCGCACCCGGTCAGCCGCGCCCTGCACTACGCCGGGACCACGATGGCGCTGGGGACGGTCGCGGCCGCGGCGGTGACCGCGAACCCGCTGTGGCTGATCGCGACGCCCTTCGTCGGCTACGGCCCGGCGTGGATCGGCCACTACGTCGTCGAGAAGAACCGACCCGCCACCTTCAAGTACCCGCTGTGGTCGCTGCGCGGCGACTTCCGCATGCTGCGCTACGCCCTCCAGGGCAAGATGGCGGCCGAGGTCGAGCGCTGCCTGGGCCTGAAGGCCGCCGCCCCCGAGGCCGCCGCGCAGGCCGCCTGAGGGCGCTGGCCCACGGGGAACTGACCGCCCGTTCAAATTCACACGGGGACCGGTTGCGCGGCCGGGCGACGCTGGCTACCGTGCCCGCGTGATGCACATACGCCGCCTCGCCGTCGCCGTCCCGCTCGTCCTGGCCTCCGCGCTGGCCCACGCGCCCGCAGCACATGCCGAGGCCGGCCTCGAGCCCCGAACCTTCAAGACGCCCTCCGAGGCCGAAGCCCGCGAGGCCGGATGGACGTCCGGCCTCGTCGTGGATCTCTCGCCCGAGTACCGGACGCGCGTCATCCACGTCGACCCGCTCGAGCTCAGCGGCGTCCTGGCGCGCGACGTGTCGTGGGCCGAGCAGCGCCTGCGCCTCGATCTGGCCATCTCCAAGCCGGGCGTCGCCAGCGTCTTCGTGCAGGCCGACATCCTCGACGGCGTCCTCTACGGCGACAACGGCGACTTCGGCCGCGAGCCGAACGTCACCTCGGGCCTGGGCATCGCCTCCAAGCAGCCGAACCTCGCGGGCTGGCGCGTCGGCCTCGTCGACACGCGCTATCCGCTGGACATCGACAGCTACGGGCCGGTCCTGGTGCCCGTCGCGCCGCTCGAGATCAACTTCGCCTACGGCGAGGTGATGCTGCCCTTCGGCGTCCTTCGCGTCGGCCGCCAGCCCATCACCGACGTCGCGACCATCACGCTCAACGACGGCCGCTCCGGCCGCAACCGCTGGGGCGCCAGCACCTGGCACGAGTCGGCCGACCGCATCCTGTTCGGCACCAAGATCAGCGAGGCCTGGCACCTCGCCCGCAAGGGCCGCGAGCACGTCGTCGACAAGAGCGTCGACGACGGCGTCTTCATGGGCGTCATCTACGACTTCCTGGTCAACGACCGCGTCCACGTCGCCTCCGACGACCTCCGTCAGGTCGCCGGGCAGCTCGAGTGGAAGGAGCGCGAGGCCAGCTGGTTCGGCCTCGACTGGAAGAACGTCTACCTGTCGGGCGCGCTCAGCTACCGCTGGGACGACCGCTACCAGACCGGCATCTACGGCGTGCCCTTCCGCGGCGGGTTCGACGTGGGCCCGATGCGCTTTCGCGGCGACCTGACCTTCATCCTGGGCGAGAGCCAGGAGCTGTCGGCCGGTTTCGGCAAGCTGACCGGCAAGGATCCCGTCGACCAGGAGTTCGACGCCATGGGCGCCCGCGCCGTCGTCGACTACGACGTGGGCGACTTCACGCTCTCGGCCGAGTGGGCCTACGCCACGGGCGACGACGACCCGCGCCCCTCGACGCCGATGAAGATCTTCTCGTTCGCGCGCGACTCCAACCTGGGCCTGCTGCTCTTCGAGCACGTCCTGGCCTTCCAGTCCGCCCGCAGCGCGGCCGTCGGCATCGAGAACCTGAAGCAGCTCGAGGCCGAGAGCTTCCCGCTGACCGAGATCGCCACCGAGGGCCGCGTCACCAACGTCAACGCCATCTTCCCCCAGGTCTTCTACAGCCCCATCCCCTCGCTGCGCTTGAAGGCCGGCGCCCTCTTCGCCTTCTCGCAGACCCTCACGGTCGACCCCATCCAGACGACCCTCGCCTGGGACGGGCAGGACATCGCCGACGACCGCCTGAACTACCACGGCGGCAAGCCCGGCAACTACTGGGGCACCGAGCTGGATCTAGGCGTCGAGTGGAACTTCCGCGACATGTTCTACGCGGCCGTCGAGGGGGCCTATCTCTTGCCGGGCTCGGGCCTGCGCGACGAGAACGGCGACGCCGTGCCCTCGTGGATGATCGAGTCCCGCTTCACCTTCCGCCTGTGAGGTCCGCAATGGTCCGGCGCTCCCTCGCCCTGCTGCTCGCCCTCGCCGCCGCGCCTGCCTGCGAGACCTACGATCCTCCGCCCGAGACGTCGCTGGTCATCCCCTCGGGCGGCCAGTGGTTCCCGTCCACCCCGCTGACCCTGCGCTTCACCGAGCCGGTCGACCCCGCGACCCTCACCGTCAGCGTGTGGCCGACCACGGCGCTCGACGCCGAGAACTTCCTCGTCGACGACGCCCAGCCCCTGCTCGCCGACTGCAACGTCGCGGCCGCGCCCTGCGGCGAGACCACCTTCTCCCTGTCCGACGACGGCCTCACCGCCCAGCTCTCTCTGGACCCGCTGGTCACGGGCTGGATCGGCAAGCCCCTGTTCGTCCAGGTCCACGAGGATCTCGCCGACCTCGCAGGCCGCCCCCGCCGCGTCTTCGACCGCTTCCCGTTCCAGGTCTCGCCCGAGCCGAGCACCAACGAGCCGGTCGAGGTGAACCTCGAGACCGGCGTGGTCGCGATGGTGGCCGACCTCACCAGCGTCCTGTCGGGCATCTACCTGCGCATCATCCTCGACATCGGCATCGATCCCGAGACCGGCGAGATGTGGATGATCGGCACGGTCGCCAAGCTCAACGGCGACCACCCGCCCAACACCACCGACCCGCTCCACCTCGACCCGCGCCTCGACGGCGAGGGCTGGGCCGTCTTCTTCAGCGGCCAGGTCACCAAGGTCTCCGACGAAGAGTACTTCATCGCGACCGACACGGCCGATCTCCACGTCAAGGTGCTCGGCCTCATCGACGTGCAGCTCAAGGATCTCCGCCTCGAGGGCCTCATCAAGCCCGGGCAGGGCCCCGACGGCCGCGACCTCATCAGCGGCACCCTGACCTCCAGCAAGGTCCTGATGGGGGACCCCGCGGACCCGACGGATCTGGACGCCGCCGCCGCCGGCTGGACCGCCACCGGCCTGCGCGCCTCCGAGATCGTCGACGGCCTGCCGCGCCTGTGCGACGCCGCCCCCTGCACCCAGCTCGCCGCGGACACCGGCTTCGACTGCCAGCTGCCCAGCCCCTGGACCCCCGGACCCGATTGCCAGTGAAGTCACCCCGCCGCGACGCCCGCCCCCACCTCGTCAAGCCCGCCGAGGGCGCCGAACGCCGCCAGGTCCGCGTCCCGCCCGAGCTGTCGGGCGAGCGCATCGACCGCGCCATCGCCGCCCTCGTCCCCGACGTCTCCCGCACCCTCGCGCGTCGCATCCTCGGCATGGGCGGCGTCTATCTCGGCCACCAGCGCTGCCGCGTCGCCGGCAAGAACGTCCTGGCGGGCGACTGGATCACCGTCACCTGGGATCCCGAGGTCTCCGCCCCCCAGGACTTCCCGCTCGAGGTCCTGTACGAGGACGCGCGCGTGGTGGCCGTCGTCAAGCCCGCCCACCAGCTGGTCCAGGGCACCGAGCTGGGCGACGTCGGCACCCTCGCCCACGCCCTGGCCAAGCGCTTCGGCCCCGACACCAAGCTGATGCACCGCCTGGACGCGCCGGCCAGCGGCCTGCTCCTGGCCGTCAAAGACCCCGACGCCTCGGCCGCGCTGACGCCGCAGTTCCGGCGCCACACCATCGGCCGCGAGTACCTGGCCGTGACCCAGGGCGTGCCGCGCGAGGGCACCTGCGAGACGCCGCTGGCCAAGGACGGGCGCCTCATGCGTCCGGCCGGCCCCGGCGAGGCCGGCCTGCCGGCCCGGACCGACGTGGCCGTGGTCCAGACCGAGGGCGGCCGCGCCCTGGTGCGCGCGACGCTGCACACCGGGCGCACCCACCAGATCCGCGTGCACCTGATGAGCTTGGGCGCGCCGCTGGTCGGCGACCCGACCTACGGCGGCCCGACCGCGCCGCGCATGTGCCTGCACGCGACGCGGCTCGTGTTCCAGCACCCCGACGACGGCCGCGAGGTCGAGCTGGTCTGCCCGCCGGGAGACGACTTCTGGGCCGCGGGCCGGGTCAGGCCCATCGCCTGACCGCGGCCGCGCTCGCCCCCGTCAGTCGAGCCCGCGGTGGCCCTGTCCGGCGTCGGGCCACAGATCGCGCACCTCCGGCACGTCCTCCTCCAGGCCCTTGAGCTGGCGCGGGTCCAGGGCCAGCGCCAGCGCGCGGAACACCGCCCTGACGTGGTTCTCGGCCTCGGTCCGGCTGAGGTCGCCGCCCTCGCGCATCTTCACGCGATCGACGAAGCACTCCTTGGTCGGCTCGAAGGCCGCCGTCGCCTCCTGCTCCTCGTGGCCGGTCATCGCCCGGGCCACCTCGTGCTGCTCGCGCGGGCGGCCGCGGTCGAGGTCGCGCCGCAGCTGGACCACGTTCGGCGCCCCGCGTCGCTCCCGGGCGCTGGCCATCTTCTCGGACGTCCCGGGCCCGCCCACGCCCGCCGCCGGCCCCTCCAGGAACTGCCCGATCTCGAGCGGCAGCCCCGAGGCCACGGTCTCGACCCGCCCGCCGAACTCACCCAGCGTCTCGAGGGTCGCCCGCACGGCGCGCTCGGCGCCCTCGACCGTGTCGATGTGCCCGTGCATGCGCACGTCGCTCACGAAGTCGCGATAGTTCATCTCTCGGTCCTCCTCACAGTGGGTCGCGCCACGCTCGCGCCCGGTGCCCTCAGGATCGATGCACCACGGGCCGCGCGAGGCCCGCGAGGCGGCTCACGCCGTACAGCACGCGCCCGAACACCCGGCGCGCGTCGTCCCGCGCGCGCTCGCCGGCCCGCCCCAGCACGCGGCTGGTCTCGACGAAGCCGTGCAGGAAGGGCGCGGCCCGCCGGCGGATCTCACCCAGGTCGACCTGGTGCTCGCCCGCGCGGTCGCGCTCGAGCAGCTCGGTCACGGCGGCCTCGAGCCGCTCCTCCTCGCCGGCCCAGACCGACCGCAGGGCGACGTGCCCGGACCGATCGATGAGGTAGGCGGCGTTGTAGGCCTCGCCGTAGGCGCCGTGGACGGTCCCGACCAGCTCGTCGACGCACACGGTCCACGAGATGTGCTCTCGCTCGGCCCAGTCCCGCGCGTGCTCCGTCTTCTGCGCGTGCGTCTCGTGGTGCGGGTAGGTCTCGCCCGGGTGCGCCTCGCGCACGTAGACGGACACAAACTCGATCTCGCCTCCGAACTGTCGGTACAGTCGTCGCATGGCGCCGCGCGAGGCGGCCGTCATCGGACAGGTGAGCGAGACGAACTCGACGAGGACGGGCCGCGTGCCCGTATGCTCCGCCAGGTGAAACCACGCGCCGGAGACGGTCTTGAGTCGGAAGTCGAGCGCGGGCGCGCCAGGCCGCGGGCCGCCCTGGAACTGCAACGCCTCTCTGACCTGCTTGCGCTCGAACGAGTCGAAGTTGTAGTCGTCCGCTCTCTCGTTGTGCATCGTCGGACCTCCAAACTCCTGGCACACTTCTGGCGCAGCGCCTGAGATTGCCTGACACTGCTGGAGCACCGCCGGCGCGCGTTCGGCGCCCGGTGGTCTGATGCGTCGTTCGGCTCGACCCCAACCATGCGCACGCTCGGGTCGCGCGTCACGTCGGCGCGCCGCTCCCGTCCCATTCCCCAGCCGAAAGGCGACTCGCCGATGAGCGACGATCCCCGCCGTTTCGCTGCGGCCACCGACCGCAACCGAGAGCCCATCCTGGCCGTGCTCGAGCGCGTGCTGCCCGAGCAGGGCTTCATCCTCGAGGTCGCCAGCGGTACCGGCCAGCACGCCGCCTACTTCGCCAGCCGGCTGTACGATCAGACGTGGCAGCCGAGCGACCCCGACCCCGAGCTGCGCGACAGCATCGACGCCTGGCGCGACGACGCGGGCATCGACAACCTCCTGCCGGCCATCGATCTCGACGTGACCTGGCCCGAGTGGCCGGTGACCCGCGCCGACGCCATCGTCGCCATCAACATGCTGCACATCGCGCCGTGGGAGGTCTGCCACGGCCTGATGCGCGGCGCCGCCCGCCTGCTCGCGCCCGGGGCCCCGCTCGTCCTGTACGGCCCCTTCAAGGTCGCGGGACACCACACGTCGCCGGGCAACGCCGAGTTCGACCGCGAGCTGCGCGACCGCAACCGCGCCTTCGGCATCCGCGACCTCGACGAGGTCCGGCAGGTCGCGCAGGCGAGCGGGCTGCGCCTCGACGAGACGATCGCCATGCCCGCCAACAACCTGACGCTCGTGTTCCGCAGAGAGGGCGAGCCCGCGTAACCCCGCGGCCCGGAGCCCCCCGATGCCCCAACCCACGCGCACCGCGCTGGCCGCGCTGGCGCTGGTCCATGCCGCCTGCGCCAGCTTCCCCGAGCGCGTCACCGACGAGCAGGCCCCCCTCGTGTGGGACCCGGCCTACCGCTCCGTCGACGAGGGCGAGCTGGTCGTCACCGGCGCCGCCACGGCCGCCGCCGGCATCGCCGCCCTGTTCCGCTCACGCAGCGCCCACTGGCGCGGCGGCGTGCTCTTCGACGACTGGGTCCGCGCCCAGGCGCGCACCGACGACCCCGCGACCCACGGCGGCACCGTGTTCACGGCCGACCTGCTCGCCGGCGTAGTCAGCGCCTATCCGCTGGTGGTCGACTCGCTGATCGTCGCCTGGTGGAAGGAGGACAGCCCCGAGGTCGCCTGGAACACCGCCGTCATCACGGCCCAGTCGATGGCCCTGGCCGGCGCCGTCGCCGTCGGGCTGCAAGCGCTGACCCGCCGCGAGCAGCCCTGGGTGCGCCAGTGCCGCGCCGGCTTCGAGCCACCTGGGACCGACTGCGAGGACCCGCCGCTCGCCGACGCCTTCATCGGCTTCCAGGGGACCGTCGCGTTCGCCGCGGCCGGCGCGCTGTGCGCCCACCACGAGGCGACGCCCCTGTACGGCGGCGGCTCGCCCGATCGCTTCGTCTGCCTGGCCGCGCTGCTCGGCGCGACCCTCGCCAGCGGCCTCGAGCTCATCCCGGACCGCAAATACGCGACCGACTTCCTGGCCGAGGCGGCCGTCGGCCTGGGGCTCGGCTACCTGCTCCCCTACCTGCTCTACTACGACACCCCGGCCGCCGCGGCGCAGCCGCCCACGGGCATGCTGGTGCCCCTGCCGATGGGCGACGGCGGCGGCGTGGGCTGGGTCCAGACTTTTTGAGCGGCGCCCCCGAATGCGACCGCGCTTGCGGTCGTCTGCTGCCTTGCGCTAGTGGGTAGCGCACACGGAGGTGGCGAATGCGGGTGATGGCGCTTTCGGTGTTGGCGCTGGTGCTTGGGACGGGCTGCAGCGACGGCTTCGGCGGGCTGCTCATCTCGAACGCGCGCGAGGTGCAGATCGGCGAGGGCGTCGACCAGCAGATCGAGGCCGAGTACCCGATCGTCGACGCCGCGGACCCGGTCGCGCAGTGGGCGGTGCAGTTCATCTCGCCCCTGGTGCAGGGCTCCCGGCCCTTCCGCGACCCCGACCTCATCGGCGGCTACAAGATCGAGATCATCGCCGACGACGAGCTGGTCAACGCCTTCGCGGCGCCGGGCGGCTTCACCTACATCACGACGGGCCTGCTGCTCGCCGCCGACACCTGCGCCGAGATCGCTGGCGTCATGGGCCACGAGCTGGCCCACGTGACCGAGCGCCACGGCGTCAAGGACATCGAGGCGGCCTTCGCGGCCGAGCAGCTCGCCTCCTTCTTCCTCGACGAGGGCCTCGCCCGCGACGGCGCCGTCGCCATCTGGGCGCTCCTCCAGAACACCACCTTCAGCCAGGACGACGAGAGCGAGAGCGACCTCGTCGGCCTCCAGATCGCCTTCAACGCCGGCTACAACCCCCACGGCCTCGCGGACTTCTTCGCCAAGCTCGCGGCCCTCGAGGCCGCCTCGGGCACCTTCCTGCCCGAGTTCCTCTCCTCGCACCCCTCCAGCCAGTCCCGCGTCACCGACGTCCGCGCCGAGATCCAGCGCCGCTACGGCGACCAGGTGGTCCAGGACCAGTCACAGTCCTACGACTGCCTCGGCACGGGCCTCACCCTCGAGCAGGTCAAGGCCCACATCCAGGGCGGCAACATGGTCATCCGCCCCGGCACGGGCACGGGCGTGGTGCCGGGCGAGACGCCCGAAGGGGAGCAGCCGCGGGAGGGGTGAGAGGGGTTGGGGAGAGGGGCTGGGGAGAGGGGAGAGGGTAGACCCGACCCGGCGTCGCCGACGCACCGCGAGAGGCGTGAGCCCCGCCGGACCGGGTCTGGAGCGTCAAGGGCTGGGGAGAGGGGCGAGGGTAGGAGCTGGGGAGAGGGCAGGCGCGGTAGCCTCCGCTTCGGCCGGCCTCAAGGGCTTTGTCCCCCTTGGCCGGCCTGGTCGGCCGGCCAATTCCTCGCGGACGACAAAGCCCTTGACCCCGGCCTACGCTGCGGCTGGGTGGCCAATATCGGCCCGGAAGGGGGCCTTCCGGGCCGCTTCGCGTCCCGGCGCGGGAGTGGGCGGCGGGTGCTGGGGGAGGCGGCGGGTCGGGGGGCCCGTGAGCCAGTCGCAGGTAGTCGCGAAGTCTGGCCACAGGACGGGATTTAAACGCTTGTGTAATTAGTCGTCCCGGGCCGAAAGCGCGCAGGTCGCCGTTCCGGGGCGGAAGCAGGCAGGTCGTCGTCCCGGGGCGGAAGCAGGCAGGTCGTCGTCCCGGGGCGGAAGCAGGCAGGTCGTCGTCCCGGGGCGGAAGCGCGCAGGTCGTCGTCCCGGGGCGGAAGCGCGCGGATCGTTGTCCTGGGGCGAAAGCCGGTCGTCGTCCCGGGGCGGAAGCGGGCAGGTCGTCGTCCCCGGGCGGACGTCGGGGCGAAAATCGACATCCGGTCTCGACGAGGATGCAAATAGTTGTTGACGGATTTCGGGGAGACGTTTTGGGCGATCCAGGGTCGGCTGGAGGGAGGGCCTGGGAGGCCCCTGCCAGGCTCTACAGCGCGCTGATCAGGGGTGAGGGTCGTCGGAAGTCGTCCGAGAGGCCTGAACGGCCGTCCTGGGGGTACTCAGAGGGGATGAGAACCCCCGTGCTATGCTGCAGGCCTCGATTGGGAGGGGTGCGGCATGAGCAAGGGCTTGGAGTTGCTGGGGAAGTTGTCCGACGAGGGGCTGCTGGGGCGGGTCGGTGAGCTGGTCGATCTGGAGCGACGGACGACGGCCAACCTGGTCGTCCATCTGGCCGAGGTCGAGGCCAGGGAGCTTCACCTTCGCGACGGCAGCCCGTCGCTGTTCGAGTGGTGCCGGACGCGGTGGGGCTTTGGTGAGGACAAGGCCTACAACTACGTGAAGGCCGTCGGGTGGGTGCGGCGGTGGCCGCAGATGGGCGCCATGTTGGCCGATGGGCGGATCAGTTTGAGCGGGATGCGGGTCATCGGGCCGCATCTGGGCGACGGGAACGTCGACGAGCGGCTGGCCGAGGCCGCCGGCAAGAGCAAGCGGGAGCTGGGCGAGCTGGTGGCCAGGTGGTCGCCGCGGCCGGATGTGCCGGCGCGGGTGTTCCGGTTGGCGCCGTCCCGGGGCGGAGCGCGTTCCGAGGCGCCGAAGCGGACCGCGTCGCCACAGGCCGAGACCGAGCTGACCCTGGAGCGCCCGAAGCCGCAGCATCGGGTCGAGCCGTTGTCGGAGGCGCGGTATCGCGTGCAGGTGACGGTCGGTGCGGGGGTGGCGGCGAAGCTCGAGGAGGCGATGGCGCTGGCGGGCCATCAGGTCGCGTCCGGGGACTATGAGACCTTGTTGGAGATGGCCCTGGACGTCTTCCTGGCCGCGAAGAAGAAGCAGCGCTTCGGAGTCGGGGCCAAGCGGCGAGTGAAGAAGGTCGTAGTGAAGGCGCCCGAGCCGGCCGAGAGCGTGGCCATGGCGGACCAGTTGGTCGAGGCCGCGGCGAGCGAGCCGGAGGCGGAGGTGACGGAACGCAGCCGGGCCATCCCGGCCGAGGTCAAGCGGGCCGTGGTCGAGCGGGACGGCCTGCGGTGCACCTACGAGGGCCCGGGAGGGCGGTGCACCGAGACGCGCCGGCTGGAGCTACATCACGAGGAGGCCTTCGCCAGGGGCGGCGCTCACTCGGTCGACAACCTCCGGGTCGTCTGCCAGGCCCACAACCTGCTCGTCGCCCGCCAGGAGCTTGGGGCCCGGTTCGTCGCACGCAAAGTAGCCGAGCGGCGGGCGGGGGCCGTTCCGCCCCGGGACGAAAGCCCGCTCGGGCAAGCAGCTCGTGGGTGACCTCCGCCCCGGGACGACGACCTGCGCGCTTCCGCCCCGGGACGACGACCTGCGCGCTTCCGTCCCGGGACGACGACCTGCGCGCATCCGCCCCGGGACGACGACCTGCGCGCTTCCGCCCCGGGACGACGACCGGCTTCCGCCCCGGGACGACGACCGGCGCGCTTCCGCCTCGGGACGACGACCGGCCTCCGCCCCGGGACGACGACCGGCTTTCGCCCGGGACGACGAACTGGGCTTCCGCCCCGGGACGACGACCCGCTTCCGCCCCGGGACGACGACCTGCGCGCTTCCGCCCCGGGACGACGACCTGCGCGCTTCCGCCCCGGGACGACGACCTGGGCTCTCCGCCCCGGGACGACGACCTGGGCTCTCCGCCCCGGGACGACGACCTGGGCTCTCCGCCCCGGGGCGATTAATTGTTCGATCGTTAAATTACCTCCTGCTGCCAGCCTACGCGACCACGCCCGGCGGCTGGGATGCCCGACCACCCGCCCGCCTCAGCACCCGCCGCCCAGTGCCCGCGCCGGGACGCGAAGCGGCCCGGACGCCCCCGTCCGGGCCGATATCGGCCGCCCAGCCGCAGCGAAGGCCGGGGTCAAGGGCTTTCTCGTCCGCGAGGAATTGGCCGACCGCCAGGTCGGCCAAGGGGGAGAAAGCCCTTGAGGCCGGCCGAAGCGGAGGCTACCGCATGGCACCTTCTTCACCCCCATCCCCACCCCCATCCCCACCCCCATCCCCACCCCCATCCCCACCCCCATCCCCACCCCCATCCCCACCCCCATCCCCATCCCCACCCCCGTCCCCACCCAGCCCCCACCCCCCGTCCCCAACCGAGCCAAGCTCTCGGCCTCCCCCATCCCCACCCACCCCCCACACCCCAGCTCCCAACGAGCCACGCTCTCGGCCGACCCACCTCCCACCCCCACCCCCACCACCCACACCCCCGCTC
>JAWLBL010000005.1:0-4281 GCA_041687695.1 Myxococcota bacterium
CCTTGCACCCATGCCCCCGAGTAGATCACGGTACGGTCGGCACGTCGATCGCTAATCGCCCGGATCGACTGCGAAATCTATTCGCTACAGGCTCCTAGCGCGAGTCCCTCGGCACACGACCTCGATCAAGCGGCCCAGCTGCTCGAAGATGGGATGGGTCGCGCCCCCTTCATCGCCCGCCTCCGCGACATCCTGGGCGTCACGTGGTCGTCCCAGCGCATGGTCACGCGCTTGACACGACTGCAAGAGATCCCCTTCCGCGCCATCCTGACGACCAACTTCGACCCCATCCTGAAAGGCGAAGTGCCGGGACCTGCCGCCTATCAGAGGCTCCTGCGCGCGCCGATGGCCCGCTGGTGGCATCAGGCCTTCTGGGACGACATCCCGCCGCCCGGCGAAGGCGCCACGGCGCAGATGCGTTCGCCCGTCATCAAGCTCCACGGCGATCTGGCCGATGCGCACGCCAGCGACCACGTCGTGCTGACTCGCCGCGACTACCGCCGTCGCCTCTACACCGAGTCGCACTACACGACATTTCTACGCAGCCTGCTGGCCACAAACACGGTCCTGTTCATGGGTGTGTCGTTCCAGGACGCTTACTTGAACGAGCTGCGTTCGCAGATTCTGGCGATGTTCGAGACCTCGTCCTCCAACGATGGTGCGCCCCCACCGGACCCGCTCGCCTATGCCATCATGCCCGATGTCCCGAGCGTCGTTCAGGAGCACTTCTCCCGGCACGAGGGCATCCGCATCCTCGACTACAGGGTGCCCCCGAACTCACATGACCACGGCGGCTTCGACGCCTGGCTGGACGCGATCTGGCGCGAGACGGCGCTGATCCCGCGCTTCGGTCGAAGCCTCAGCGGCCAACGCCTGCTCTGGCTCGATCCGCGGCCGGCCAACAACGAGGCCGGCTTCCGGTTCATCCAGCGCGCCAGTCTCAAAGCCGGCGCCAACCACTCCATGACGCTCGCTCGCGACCTCGGCGAGGCCTTGGCGCATCTGCGCTCGTCGGCTGCATTCGACCTGGTGATCACCCACTGGGGTCACGACCGGGCCACAGGCCCCGATGGCCGGCCCACCTCCACGGCCGCGGCCCTGCTGACCACCATGCGCCACGAGGACCTCCGCGCCCCTGTCATCGTCTTCGCGACCCCCGAATTCTCCGACACGAACAAGCCCCAGGCCCTGTCGCTTGGCGCCCGCGCCTACTGCTTCGAGTGGAGCACGCTCATCCGTGAGATCGAGTCCGTCCTTGCTCCCGGGAGCGTCACCGGCTAGTCGCTCCCCTTCACGGCGAGGAGCGGGCCGCGCCGCCCGCCCTCGAGCGGCACCGCTCATCGGCCGCACCTCCCGCCGGGCTTGCCGAAGGCCCCGACTGTGTTGAGGATGGCGCCTCGGGAGGAGCCATGAGCCGGAAGATCGGTCGCAACGACCCGTGTCCCTGCGGAAGCGGCAAGAAGTACAAGCGATGCTGTGAAGGCATGGCCTCGACCTCGACGGCCCCGCAGGCCTTCCCAACGTTCACGGCCGCCGGCCCCTCGCTGGACGTCATCCGCCGCGGCGTCGCGATGGTGCGCGAGGAGCTCGAGCGGGTGGTCGCCAAGGGACCCGGTCGCAAGCTGCTTCGCCAGATCGGGCCGATCGTCGGACCAGCCTTCGAATCGGCGCCGCCTCTGGATCGACGCGCGGTCGCGGCCGCCGCCGTCCTCAGCGGGCCCTTCTACGCTCCGGCTGCCGACTCCTTCAAGGCCATGGCCGAGCGACTCGTCCGCAGCAAGCCCGCCCACCCGCTCATCGATGCGACCATCGATCGGCCGCTGGCCGGCTTCCAGTCTCGCCTTGGCCCGCGCGGCCTCGAGGTCGCGCACGTCACGGGCCCCGAGGCCGACCACTGGCACCCCGTCGAGGCCGTCGTGCCGCTGGTCGGCCCCACCCCCTCCGGCCCCTTCGCGGGCTGGCTGGTCCCCGCCGAGGCGCCGGTCGCGGCCATCTCGCTGGGCGTCCTCGAACCCAAGGACGTCGCCTGCCTGGCGTCCCTCGAGCTGCTGGACGCCGAAGAGCGCGCGGCGCTCGACGCCGAGGGGCTCTGGGCCGAGCTGCTCAACGAGCTGCTACACATCCTTGGCGATCGCGGCTGCGGGCATCAGGACGAGCACCGCCCGGATGCCCTCGAAACGACCCGCTCCGATCTCGAGTCGCAGTGGAAGGCCATCTCACGTGCGCTCTGGGGGGCGTTCGACCAGCCCGAGTTCCGGGCCCTGTGGCCTCGGGCCACCAGGGAGCTGCTTTCCCATCTCCAGTTGTCGCACCGACTGCTGGAGGATCGGCGGCTCGCAATGCGTCTGCACTACTTCGCGGCGCTCGGCGCGCCCATCCTCGGCGACGGTCACCGGCGCCTGGTCGCCGACTTGCGAGCTCGCGTGGCGTCCACACCGGCTCAGTCGCTGGTCGCGGTGACTACGTCCACCGCCCTTGACGCCTTCGAGCTCGATCGAACACCGGGCCGCTGGCGCGTGCGCCCGCTCGCGAGCCACGGCGACTTGGGTTTCGTGCCCTTCCAAGGCGTCGTCGCGCTCAATGACACGGTGGATACCAGAGCAAGGTTCGTCGCCGGATGGCCCATCGAGCTGTCTGGTTGGCGCATCATCGTGGCCTTGGCCGACCTCGACGACCTCGACATCGAGACCTTGAAGGCCGACCTCCAGGACCAGTGGCTCGATCCCGAGGACCTCCCCGAGGACGACCTCGCCGACACAGCCGCGGCCGAGACCTTGCTCGGCTACGTGCTCGACCCCGAAGAGGCCTACGACGCCGTCCCAGAGCCGTTCTCGCTGGTCCCGCCCCCGGATCGTGTGCTGAGCATGTGGAACCTGCACGCCGAGCACGACCTGGAGCGCCGCTTCCTGCAGCTGTACCGCAAGGAGCTCCTGCACACCCGCGCGCGTCTGGCCCCCCTCGACGGCCCCCGGGCCCTCGCCGAGGCCGAGCGCCTCTTCCGTCGCTTCGCGGGCGTGGTGGCCGGCGCCGCTCACGGCGACGAGGTGGCGGCCGATCTCGAGCCCTACGCCGCCACGGGGCTCACCCAGGCGCAGGTGCTGGATGCCTTGAGCCTGGCCCCCTCGGGCGAGGTCCCCGGCGCCGAGCGCGCCGCCCTCTCCCGCTGCCCGCTGGCGCTGCTCGGCCTGCCCGCTACCCACCCTGCCCTCGCGGGCCTCACCGCCACCGAGCCCATCCACCACGTCGAGCGCTGGCTCGCCGCCCACCCCGCGCACGCCGAGGCCGAGGCCGCGCGCGCCGCCATCGACGCCCTGGTCACCGAGCGTCGCTTCGCGCTGATGGCCGCGCGCTTCCTGGCGCTCTGCCCGACCGAGTACGACTACATCCGCGATCGCTACGTGCTGCTGCGCCACGCTCTGGGCCAGCTGTTCCACCCGGACTGCCTCGAGACCCCCATCGAGGCGTTGCAGGTCCCCAAGCGCGCCCACAAGCGCCTCGTGACCACCCTCGAGTCCAACCTGGCGCTGGGCGGCCAGACCGTCCGCGTGCGGCACCTGCCCGAGCGGTACTCGCTCCTGGCCAACATGAACGGCATGGGCCGCGTCACCCAGGACGCGCTCGTCCAGGGGCTGGCCGACCACGTCGCCCACTGGCGCGCCTACCGCGTCGGCCTCGACCCACGCTGCCTCGTCCCCCCCGACGTCCCGGCCCAGGCCACCCAGGCCCAGCTCGCCGACAGCCTCGACGAGTTGGCCAGCCTGTTCGAGTAGCCCCCGGCCGCGCGCCTGCGCGGAAGGCGCTCATGCCAAGGCGCGCCCGGTGGCGAGCAGCTCCCGGCCGCGCGTCTGCGCGAGAGATGCTCATGCCAGGGCGCACCGCGCCGGCGGAGCCGGCGCAAAGCGTCGCCATGGGCGACGCACTCCGAAAGCGGGCCTGCGGCCCGCGAACGTGCCGGGCCGCGCTCATGCATCGCAAGTGGCCGGCATGGCCTGCTCAGGCCCAAGGCGACCCCGGCAACGCGGACCGCTGCCTCACTCCGCAATCCACCGCTTACGCCGCCGAAGGCGGCTCTCGGAGTGCTCCGCCCATGGCGGAGCTTTGCGCCGGCTCAGCCGGCGCGCCCGGTGGCGAGCAGGCTCCCTACTGAGCCCAAGGCGACCCCGGCAACGCGGACCGCTGCCTCACTCCGCAATCCACCGCTTACGCCGCCGAAGGCGGCTCTCGGAGTGCTCCGCCCATGGCGGAGCTTTGCGCCGGCTCAGCCGGCGCGCCCGGTGGCGA
>JAWLBL010000005.1:4381-217496 GCA_041687695.1 Myxococcota bacterium
CAGCCGGCGCGCCCGGTGGCGAGCAGGCTCCCTACTGAGCCCAAGGCGACCCCGGCAACGCGGACCGCTGCCCCACTCCGCAATCCACCGCTCACGCCGCCGAAGGCGGCTCTCGGAGTGCTCCGCCCATGGCGGAGCTTTGCGCCGGCGCAGCCGGCGCGCCCGGTGGCGAGCAGGCTCCCTACTGAGCCCAAGGCGACCCCGGCAACGCGGACCGCTGCCCCACTCCGCAATCCACCGCTCACGCCGCCGAAGGCGGCTCTCGGAGTGCTCCGCCCATGGCGGAGCTTTGCGCCGGCTCAGCCGGCGCGCCCGGTGGCGAGCAGGCTCCCTACTGAGCCCAAGGCGACCCCGGCAACGCGGACCGCTGCCCCACTCCGCAATCCACCGCTCACGCCGCCGAAGGCGGCTCTCGGAGTGCTCCGCCCATGGCGGAGCTTTGCGCCGGCGCAGCCGGCGCGCCCGGTAGGGGCCGCCCCCCGACCGCTGACCACGCCGACGACTTAGCGACCGCGCTTCAGGGTCGCCTCAGAGCTCAGAACAGCACGGACTGCTGAATGCCCCGCACGACCCCGGCGAAGCGGTCGGGGTGGTAGCGCATGATGTCCAGCAGCTCGATGATGAGCTTCATCGCCTGCCGCGGCGTCGCGACCAGACCGGCCGCCACCAGGGCGCCGACCACCTTGGTCAGCGGGGCGACCAGCTTGTCGGGCAGCGGCCAATCGGGGTTGGCCGAGGCGTAGAACTCCAGCACGCGCCGCGTCAGCTCGCCATAGTGCGCCGCGTCGAAGCTGGACAGCGTGGTGATGCGCCCCTCGGGCACTGCCCCGGCCAACGCGCTCAGGCCGTCCGGGCTGGGTGTCATGGCGAAGACCGTATACAGCCCCGGCGCCTGGCCATAGCGCCCCGGCAGCCGCTGCTGGACGCCCGCCCCGCCGATGCCCAGCTCGGCCGAGTCGAAGGGCAGCGGCTCGGAGTCCCCGGCGCCCCCCGGCCCACCGACCGCGGCATACGTCCACGCCTTGAACAGATGCCGCGCGTAGGCCGCGCTGTCGGCGGCCAGCAGCGCGTACAGCTCGGCCTCGTCCAGCAGGACCACCAGCCCCTTGTAGCCGACCGCCCGCGCCAGGGCCGCCAGCCCGCTCAGCAAATACCCGTAGATGCGCGCCCAGGGCCGGTAGTCGCACAGGCTGTAGATGCGCGGATGTCGGCCGGACAGGCGCGACAGGTGCGCGTCGATGTCCAGGTTGGACACGGTGGGGTGCCCCTCGAGCCAGTCGAGCAGCAGCGCCCGGCCCCGCGCCAGGTACTCGGGAGCGGCCGAGGGAGCGACCCGCCGCAGGCGCGCGGCCGCGTCCGGCGCCGCGAGCGAGCGGGCGTACGCGATGGCCGGCGACAGATACAGGTGCAACCCCGCCGCGAGCTGGTCGTCGATCTCGCCCCGCGGCGCTGGTGGATCGATCCCGAAGGCGGCCAGCGCCTCGGGCGTTTCGGCGGCCCGGTCGAGCAGCGGCCCCAGCCCACCGGCCTCGTCTGAAGGCCGGTCGGGGTAACGCAGGGCCCGCACCAGCGCGCGATAGACCCGCTTGGGGTGGCTGGGCGTGGTCTCGCTGGGGTCCAGCATGACCATCGCGGTCAGGTACCCGTCGGCCAGCGCGGTCTGCTGAATCGTCTCGAGCAGATGCGTCTTGCCGCTGCCGTAGTCGCCCAGGATGGCCCGAACCGACCCGCCCGACGCCGCCACCTGGGCCAGATCACCACGCACGGTCGCCAGCTCGGCGTCGCGCCCCACCGTCCAGGCCGAGAGATCCCGCGCCGGCACCACCCCCAGCCGCATCGCCTCCAGCGTCAGCGCCGCCGCCGCCCGCGCCGAAGCCTCCACGCCGGCTCGCGCCGAAGCCTCCGCGCCCACCCGCGCCAGCCCCGCTCGCGCTGCTTGCGCTCGCGGCTCCCCGACGGTCTCCGCGCCCGCCCGCGCCGCCCCCTCCGCGTCTGCGCCCTTACGAGACTCCGGCGCTCCCTTGGCCACCGACTCCGCGCGCTCCGACCTCTGCGGCGCCTCGGCCGCGACCTCCTCCACCCGGCTCAGCTCGCCCGCCGGCACCTCGACCGCCAGCGCCTGCCCCTCGAAGCGCACCACCGCGACCCGCCCGCCGCGCCGCCACGCCTCGACCCGTCCCTGCCCGTGCCGCGCGTGCCGCACCCGCTCCGTCGCGCCCGCTCTGTCGTTGGCGCCCATCAGAAGTCCCGATATCCGCCGTCCGAGTCGTCCCCGCCCAGCTTGGTCTGTCCGGTCAGGACCAGCTCCGCCGCCGCCTCGGCGCTCAGCGGCGCCTCGCCGTCGACCAGCTGCCGAAACAGCAGATCGACCCAGGTCTTCACGAACAGCCGCCGGTGGTTGACCTCGAACGATGCGTCCACGCACGCCTGCGCCAGCGCCCGGGCGTTGTCCGCCTGCATCGCCCGGTCCAGCGTCACCTCGCGCGCCTCCTCGAACTGCCCCGCGATGCGCTCGCCCAGCTCGGCCAGCAGCTCCACCGGCGCCATCTCGAGCTGCTCAAGATCGATGAGCACCGCCTGCGGGCTGCGCACGCTCAGCGGCACCGGGCTCTTGAGCCGCTGATACAGCGCCGGATAGTCCGGCACGATGTTGCGCATGAACTCGGGCGGCACGGCGTAGACGAACAGCGTGCTGGGCAGCTGATGCCGCCCGCAAAGGTCGATGACCTGCCGCAGGTTGTCGCCGATGGCGTGGCTGCGGCGCGCGCTGACCGACAGGTTGCGGTCGACCTCGTCGAACAGCAGCGCCGTCCCCGGCAGCCCCATCGCCGCCACCATCTGGGTCAGGCAGCGCAGCATCGTGAAGCCGTTCGCGCGCCCCAGCTGCTCGTAGACCCCGGCCTCGCGCAGCTCGCCCGGCGGCACCGGCTCGCCCAGCAGCCACGCCTCCAGCCGAGGCGCCTTGTGCACGTCGTCCCACAGATGCGCCAGCCCCAGCGCCACCACCGCCTGCCGGAACGAGTGGCTCTCGCACGGCGCGCGCCCGACCACGCTCCGCAGCCACTGCTCGACCTCGCGCGCGCTGCCCGCCTCGGCCACCTTGTCGTCGACCACGTCCCGGATCAGCTCGCCCACCCCGTAGCTGGGCGTCGCGAACAGCTGCCTGGGCGGCAAGGCCACCCGCCGCGCCACGGCCTGGTACACCTTCAGGCTGTCGTCGTAGGGGCACTCGGCGGGCGACAGCTCGACCACCGCGCTGACGAACCCGTGACGCCACGCCAGCTCACGCACGCAGTTCAGAAAGTGCGTCTTGCCCCCGCCGAAGTAGCCCTGCACCAGCTTGAAGGTCGCGCCGTACTGCAAGAGGTTCTTGAAGTACTCGTGCTCCAACACCTTCAGCAGGGTCCCGGTGCCGACGTTGACGCGCCCCAGCCCCACCTCGGGCGGCTGCCCGCCCTCGCCCAGGCGCTGCAGGATGTGCGCGGCCAGTCGCCGCGACGCGGGCGAGCCCGGCGCCGGATTGAGATCGATCACGCCGCCCTCCTTCACGCGCCCGTGAACCGGACGCTCAGGTAGTACTGTCCCTCGCTGGGGGTCGTCGGCACGAACAGCACGTCGCGCTTGTTGCGGGTCGTCCCGCCGGTCGCCGTCCCCAGCTCCAGCCGCAACCCGCCGCGCTCCAGCACCCCTTCCCGCCGCATCCGCTGTAGTTGATAGGCCAGCAGATGCCGCGGGAAGGGCTCCAGCTTGCTGAGGTCCGCCTTGCGCCACGCCTCTCGCGGCGTCTGCAGCAGCGCCAGTGGCGCCAACAGGTCGACCAGGTCCACCCGGTCGCCCGCCTGTCCGCCGCCCGCCGCCAGCGCCAGCCGATACGCGCCGACCAGCCGCTCGAAGAAGACCTCGGACGGCGCCGCCGCCTCGAGGATGGCCGCCATCACCTCGCCCCGCGCCTTCAGGATGGCCGCCGCGTCCAGCGGCACCTCGGCGACCGGCTCGCGCGCATAGGTCAGCACCGCCAGCCCCCGGTCGAAGTCCAGCTCGACCACCAGCGGCGCCACCAACATCGCGGGCGGCGCGTCGCCCACCCGCTGGGCGCTCAGTCCCTCGGCCTCGGCCAGCCGCGTCAGCTCGCCCAGCACCTTCATCCGCGCCCGCGCCTCGAGCTGCCCCCGCACATCGACCAGCGCCCCCACCAGCGCTCCCGCCGGGTCGCCCAGCCCCAGCGCCGCCAGGTCCGCCTCGCGCAGGGCGGCCAGCGCCGGCCCGACCACGTCCAGCTTCTCGAGCGCCCCCGGCTTGCCCAGCTCCTCCAGCGCCTTGCGGGCCTTGTCGCCATCCCGCAGCCGCGCCTTCAGCGCCTTCTTCAGCTCCTCGACCCGCTCTCTGGTCCCCGCCTCGCCCACGCTCGTCTCCTCCGGTCCCCTCGGCGCCCTTCCGGCCCCGCATCCCGCTCCGACGCCCGAAACCTGCCACCAACGCGACCCGCCCACAACCGGGTTCCTCGCCCCGCGGCGAGTCCGTCCCACCAGTGTCGACCTTCCTCTATGATGGGCTCACCTCATGAAACGCCCCGCACCGCGTCCGCCCCTGTCCACGCGCGCCCTGCGCCTCCCCGAGGCGGGCGCCTCCGTCTGGGCGCTGGTCGCCCGCATGCGCCAGGGCCTGCCCATGAGCCTCGCCGAGTACCTCACCATCGCCGAAGGCCTGACCTTCCCCGAGTCCCCCGGTTTGCTGCGCGCCGTCGCCGAGGCGCTGCGAGCCGCGAACGCCCAACACCTCCTCGTCGGCGCCTTCGCCGCCGGCGCCCTGACCGGCCGCCCCCGAGCCACGACGGCCCTGGACTTCATCGTCGCCAGCGCCGACATCAAGCCCTTCCTCGCGGCCCTCGACGACCGCTTCGGCCCGCTCGAGATCGAGCACCATCGCTCGCTCGAGCGCGTCCGGCAGCCCGCCATCGACATCATCGTCGCCGACGCGACCAAGCTGCGCCGCGCCGCCCTCGACCCGGCCCTGGCCCAGACCGCCGACCTCGACGGCGTCCCAGTCCGGCTGCCCGTCCCCGAGCTCGAGACCGTGCTGAAGTACGCCGCGGCCGTGTCCCTGACCCGCTCGGCCGAGGACACCGCTCAGGACCTGGTCGATCTGCGCCGCATCGTCGCTCGGCATCCCGATCTCGATCTCCCCTTGCTCCAGCGCCTCGCCGCCCACCTGCGCTTCCGCAGCCCCAAGGAGATCGTCCAGATCATCGACACGATGCGCGCCGGCGGCGGCATCGTCGTGACCAAGCGCGGCTCGCTGGCCAAGGTCGTCTTCGTCGCGCCCTGACCCCCGCCTGCTCGCATCACCGGCCCGGCTCCCGTCGGCGCGCTGCCACCTCGCGCTCTCGTCCTGTCCGTCCAAACCGTCCTCCCGCTCCTCGCCCACTTCCAGGCGGACCCCTCGGCCAAAGCACTTCCCGTGCCAGTCGCGCCCCGCACCAACCTGTCCATGCGTTCAGGCCCGGGCGCCTCTCCCGGAGGTCCCGCTGGGGTCATCGGACCCCATGTCCTGCGGCCTCCCAACCCCTCCAGAACGCGGCCCCGCTCGCCGTACGGCCGTGAAGTCCGAAGTCCCCACCTCCTGGGGTCCAAGCTCCCCGGCGCGGCCCCGCGCCGGCCAGGCCGACGCTGTGGACCGCGCGAATTCAGAGCAACCGCCGCGATCGCAGAGCGCAGGCAAGGCCAGCGCGGTCCACAGCCGCCTGCGGCGGCGGAACGACACCCAGGAGCTGCGACCCGTGTCCTGGGCCGTTCGCGCCGGCCACGCCACCGCCTTGGACGGCGCCCGCCATGCCGGCGATGTGGACCGCGCGAATTCAGAGCAACCGCCGCGATCGCAGAGCGCAGGCAAGGCCTGCGCGGTCCACAGCCGCCTGCGGCGGCGGAACGACACCCAGGAGCTGCGACCCGTGTCTTGGGCCGTTCGCGCCGGCCACGCCACCGCCTTGGACGGCGCCTGCCATGCTGGCGATGTGGACCGCGCGAGCTCAGAGGAACCGCTGCGATCGCATAGCGCAGGCAAGGCCTGCGCGGTCCACAGCCGCCTGCGGCGGCGGAACGACACCCAGGAGCTGCGACCCGTGTCTTGGGCCGTTCGCGCCGGCCACGCCACCGCCTTGGACGGCGCCTGCCATGCTGGCGATGTGGACCGCGCGAGCTCAGAGGAACCGCTGCGATCGCATAGCGCAGGCAAGGCCTGCGCGGTCCACAGCCGCCTGCGGCGGCGGAACGACACCCAGGAGCTGCGACCCGTGTCTTGGGCCGTTAGCGCCGGCCACGCCACCGCCTTGGACGGCGCCCGCCATGCCGGCGCCTTGGACTTTGCGATGGCCCTGCCCGCCAGCAACGGCCTCCTCAGGACCGCTTGCGCTTGGGCTTGCGCGGCTTTCGGGGCGCGGGCCTTGCAGGCTTTCGCGGGGGCGCGCCTGGTCGCTGGTCGAGGGTCGTCTCCGTCCACGACGCTCGACCGGCTGGCATCGCGTCGTCCTCCTCCTCGTCGGGGAGGGGCGGTCCCAGCGCTCGATGGGCCGCGAACAAGACCATCAGCTCGGTCGACACGATGACGAAGGGCATGTGGCCGTGTGCATGTTCGGCCAGGATCCACAACGTATGCAGAACGCCCTTGAAGACCAACGCCAACAGCAACGAGACGATGACGAGGGTGCCCTTGCGCCGCCAGAGCTCGCCCCAGAGGCTCTGCCGCCTCGCGCGGACCTCTGGGGCCTGGACGTAGAGGGCCACGAACGCCAGCGCGCAACACACCACGAAGGTGACGCCGAAGGCGTTCAGCTCCCACGGGACGTTGCTCACGGTTTCGACCTTCCTGTCTTCGCCTTCGCCGACAAACTCGAAGCTCGGGACCCGCCCCGCCGCGCTCAGCACCTCGAACCAGTAGGCCGCGAGCGTCACTTGATAGCCGGCCGCCGCGAGCCAGAACGCCGGCGACCCGAACAAGCGCGTGGCCGCCCCGGCCCTCTGCAGGGTCACCAACATGGCCACCCCCAGCACGTCCAGGCCCACATGCCCCAGCGGCGACCACGTCCCCGCGAGCTGCAGCGCACAAGCAGGGACCAACAGCACCGCACACCACAGGGTCACGCGCCTCGTCTCGAACGCCGGGAAGCGCTGCCTCCACCCCGAGCCCTGCGGAGCCTCGGCCGCCGGCTCACCATCATCTTCGACCACCACCAGACCGCCGGCTTCCGCCAGCGACAAGGCGCCAGCCTCGGCCTGCGCGGGATCGTCGGCCGCGACGAGCGACAGCGCCCCAGGCTCGGCGATCGGACCCGGGATTTCGCCTTCGGAGCCGTCCTCGGGCCGGACGGTCCCGGCTGGTCTCACGGTCGGGGTGACGGCCACCCAGGCCGCCAGGACGGCCAGGACATCGGTCACCAACACCAGCAACGGGGGCTCGCTCGCGGCGACCGCGCCCAGCGTCAAGAGCCCGATCGCCTGCAGCTGGTAGGTCGCGACCGCCAAACAGGACGCCAGCAGGATCTGCGCGAAGCTCCGGCTCAGTCGATGTTCGCCGGGCGGATTGCGCGTTCCTCCTTCGTCCACTACCCCCCAGTGCCAGAACCCGGCCACGATCCACGCCGTGAAACCCAGCTGGATCAGCAGGACGTCCACCGGCCACTTCGCCAGGTCTCCGGCCAAGACATGTTCCAGGACGGCCACGGCGCCGTTCGTCGAGCGCTCCCCCAGCCCCACCTCCCGATAGGCCATCAACACAACGAAGTAGCCCAACCCGAACAGCCAGGTAACCCGAGACCGCAGCACCCGCGCTCGAATGAACGGCTGCCGCGTCGCCAGCCACGGCCCCCACCCCATCACGTCCAGCGCGAGGTGCCCCCACAGCGGATACTCGCCCACGACCTGAAACACCGTCGCGCCCAGCAAGCAGACCACCGGCCCAAAGCGCAGCACCGCACTCCGTCTCTCGCCTCCCGAGCCCTGCCCATCCTCTCCCGAGCGTTCGCGAGGCCGCACCGCCAAAGCCTGCGGCGTATCGAACACCCCGCGCACGAGCCGCTTCGCCAGCCCGCCCCGCTCGGCCTCAGCGAGCCCAGGCGTATCGGACCGCTCCTCGACGCTCGAGCCGTCGGACGGGCCAATCGGCCCCTCCGAGGACGCTTTGTGCCGCTTGCGCATCGAACTTCGGCGCCTTTGCCACCGGCTTACGACACCGGCGTCGTGGTTGGGATGATGGGCGCCCTCGCCATCGGGCCCGAGTGAGGCCCTTCCAGCAAAGCGTCGTTCTCAGTGACGCCCGGCTCTGGCCGCGGCACCAACTGCCGGGCCAACCCGAGCACATCGGCCTCGACACGCGCCCACGGCTGGTTCAGGTCGACCGAACGCACCCGCAAGGCATGGCCGTCGATCTCAAAATCCAGCTGCAGAGGCTCGCCGACCTGCGCGTAGACCAGGGTCCCGCTGGCGTAGGCGCGTCCGTGGGCCCGCGCCGTATAGAGGTAGGCCAGCAGTTGGTACAGGTGGGCGCTGCGCAGCCGCTCGTCGTCGAAGCGGGCCAGCAGGGGCCGCGCCGTGTACTTGACCTCCCACAGGTGGCGGCGCCCAGCGCCCCCCTCGCGCAGCACGATGTCGGTCCTCATCAGCGGCAGCGCCTGCACGCCCATCCCCTGGGCCGCAAAGCGCAGGTGCTCGCGCGTCGGAGTCACCCCCGCCTGTGAGGCCGCCAGGAAGTTGAACAGGAAGTCCTCGAACAGCGCGCCCATTTGCTGCTCGCTCAGTCGCACGTCCAGCCACTGCAACGCCTGCCCATCCTGGCCCGGCACCAGGCCGTCACGCATCATGCGCAGGATGCGAATCGGACGCTCGTAGCCGCGCACCCGGTGGTCGTCCGGAACGCGCCGCAAGGCCTCGAGGCCCACCGGCGGGATGGCGCTCATGTCGCGCCACAGCCGCGCGGCGCGCTCGCGGGTCGGCACGGGCAGCCCGCGCAGCTGCAGGCACAGCTCCAGCCCGCGCCGCAGCAGCCCGTTGAGCAGCGTCGTCTCTTCCAGCTCACTCAGCTCGCAGCTCACGCGCTGGACCACCAGCTGCCCGCGGGCCACGCTCAGCCCCAGCTGCAGCCGCCCCCGCGGCAAGCGCAACACCTCCTCGTGCTCGCGATACTGCCTCTGCAGCCCTCGTCGCTTGAGTCGCGCGACGTCTTCGACGAACAGCGCCGCCAGCAGGTGCTCGGGCAGCTCGGCCGCCTCCAGCGCCATCGCCCGCTCGCCCGCGTTGGCCTCGAAGCGCCAGGCCCAGGCCAGCAGGTAGTACAGGTTATGAAGCGGGACGCCGCTCATCTACGCGCAGCCCAGCTTGTCGCGCAGCTCGCGCGCCCGCTGCGGACGGTCCGCGAAGTACTCGTCCAGCAGGGGCCCGATCTCGGCGTCCAGCACGCTGCCGATCCACTCCTGCGCGCTCTGCCCGCCCGGGCCGCCGCAAAAGAAGCTGTGCCCGATGGCGAACCCGGCGCCCAGCAGCGGATCGGCGACGATCTCGCGGTTGACCTCGCGCATGCGCTCGCAGACGTCCTCGGCCTCCTCCAGCGGCATGCCCCGCTGCGTCAGGAACTTCACGAAGCCTTCCTCGCCGTACCCGGGCTCTAGCGTCACGAACGCGAACCGCCGCCGCAGCGCGTAGTCGACCAGCGCCAGCGATCGGTCCGCCGTGTTCATCGTGCCGATGATGTGCACGTTCGGGGGGACGAAGAAGCGCTCCCCCGGGTCGCCGGGCTTGCGATAGGCCAACGTCGTCGACCACTTGGACGAGCGTTTGTCGTGCTCGACGAGCATCATCAGCTCGCCGAAGATGCGCGCTAGATTGCCACGGTTGATCTCGTCGATGAGCACCACGTAAGGCACATCCGAGTCGTCCTGACGGGCCGCCTCGCAGAGCCTGACGAAGGGACCGTCGACGACCTCGAAGCCTCCGTCGACCCGAGGCCGGATGCCGCGCACGAAGTCCTCGTAACCATAGGCCTGGTGGAACTGAACCCGGACGACGTTGTCGCGGGTCGTCCCGCTGGTCAGCAGCTCGGCCAGCCGGTCGGCCAGCCAGGTCTTGCCGGTGCCCGGCGCGCCCTGCAGCACGACGTTCTTGCGGGTCTTGAGCATCCCGAAGATCTTCCGAAGCAGGTCCCCGGACAGGAAGGTCTCGTCCTGAATCTGCTCGAGGGTCAGGGTCGGCGTGACCTCCTCCTCGGAGCCGCCGTCGGAGACCGCACTCGGACCTTCCTGTGCTCCCGTCGCCGCCTCCAGTCGCGCCACCAGCTCGGGGTACCGCCCGATCTCGGTCAGCGTCTTCAAGACCAGGTCCTTGTCGGTCAGCTCGACCTTTCCGGTCCAGAGCCACTCGACCGGTCGGCGGTGTGCGTAGGCCTGGCGCGCTGAGTCGTAGTGGTAGGCACCCCGGATGACACCTCGCGCCAGGAGCTCGCGGCGGCCGCGCTTGACGAAAACCTCGTCTCCCTCGCTCATCTCGGCCAGGAACTGCCAGGCACAGAGCGTCAGGTTCACCCCCGGCTCGGCGCCGTCGGTCACAGCTCGCATCGCCTCGCCTATGGCCTCGCGACTGGCGTAGCGCCTCATGTCGCCCACGGGATGCTGATGCATGCGGATCGCGATTTCGCCCGTGCTGACAAAATCGCTCCACGCTTCGCCGCCCTCTCCCGCCGCGATCAGCCAAACGCGGCGCCCGGTGACCGTCCTGTCGGACTCGATGGGAGTGTCGGTCGCGTCGGCGCCCATGATGCGCTCGAGCTCCCACAGATCCATCCGAAGCTCACGCGCCAGCCCGTGCATCTCGGCCGCGAACCGCAAGTAGTTGTCGGCGCCGGACGCCCCGCTCCATTCCCCGATACCGAGCGCGTTGCGGCCCGAGGAGTAGAAGGCCGGCCACAGAGCCGGCTGTTGCAGCGCCCAGACACCCGACAGGAACACGACGCATCGCCCGGGATGCACTCCGGTCGCGCCACCGGCGCGCAAGGCGGCCGCCAGGTCGAAGAACTCGTCGATGCCGCGCCGCGCCGCTTCGACGCTGGCTGGAACGGCCAGGACGCGCCGCAGGGTGACGGCCAGCGTCTCGGGGCTGGTCGCGCCCTTGACCAGGGCGTTGAGGAACATCCCTCCCGAAAAGCTCTTGAGCCCGAACACGCTGCCCGGACCGCGGGTCAGCTTGTCGAAGGCGGCCCGAAACTCCTCGAGGCTCATCGAACCGGCCAGAAAGCCGGCGATGGCTTGCTGTAGCCCCGGCAGGACGCGGTGACGCTGATGAAACCGCGCCCAGGCCTCCTCGAGCGCCGGCAGGTCTTCGTACATCGCCGCCTTGCGCTGTCCCCACTCGCCCTCGGGCACGCGGGGCACCAGCCCCTGCGGCATCTGCGGCGCCCGCAGCCTCGCCGCCTCGCCCTCCGCCTCGCGCCAGCGCTCTTCGAGCACCTCGGCCTCGGCCTCGCTGACCACGAACTGCGTGCCTTGCGTGAAACGCAGGATGGACAGGTCCTTGAGGCGCTCGTCCCCCTTGAGGGTCTCACGCGCGACGACCACCCCCATCGGCAGCGGCTCGACCTCCTCGAGGCGCCGCTGCACCTTGCCCTCGGCGCTGGCCTCGATCTCGGCGCCCACGACCGCCCGCGCCACGACCCCGGCCGCATAGCGGGTCCCCGACGTCGACTGCCACAGGAAGACCCGGTCGCCCTCGCGGATGCGATCGCGGTGCTGGTTGAGGGTCCAGGTCACCTCGCCCGACCGGAAGTACGGGTGCATCGGGAAGGTCCCCGGATTGCCTTGAAAGATCCACGTCGCCACGGCCGCCTCCGTCCACTTGGGGGCCGCCATCGAACCCCATGAGCGCGGCCTTTGTCAATCGCTTCGAACCGGTCCCATCGCGCCCTCGAGGCGAACGCCGCAGCGCCGCTGTCAGCCGCTGTAATGTGACGTGATTCCGGCCGACTCGGCGGCCGACCGGCCCAAGAGTGCCCCCATCGAACCCTCGGTGCGCTTGACGGGCCATTCCGCATGGCCGGATGCTGTGCTCCGAACCCTCCCGACAAGGAGACGAGCCCATGGCACTCAAGCACTTGAAGGCGGAGGAGATGGTCCGCCTGTCGCAGCCCATCGTCGACCCCAACCACCCCGAGTACGTGGCCCTGATGCAGATCGCGGAGACCGCGGTCATCGTCCCGCATGTGGCGAACGCTCACCACAGCATCATCGCCATCGAGGCCGCGACCCCCGATCCGAAGCGCGTGAGCGAGATCTCGGCCCAGCAGGCGGAGCTCGACGCGACCCACGACGACCTGCGTCGCGGCTGCTACGCCTGCCTGTCCGGCCTTGCCTTCCTCAGCCGAGACGCACGCCGCGGCGACGGGTACCGGCTGCTCCGGGATCGGCTGTTCCCCGGTGGCCTCTCGATGACGCGCCTGTCGTACAAGCAGCAGGCCGGCGCGGCCATCCTGCTCGAGGGCAAGCTGGACGCGGCCACGCGGGCCAGCCTGGAGGGCATCGCCACCCCGGACGGAACCATGCTCGACGATGTGCGGGAGATCGTGTCGACCGGCCGCCGCATTGGAGAACTCGAAGACGAGAAGGTCCCCGCCGGGTCGACGGAGCCGAGCAAGGACAAGCGCGCGGCCGACGCACGCAACGCATGGATCAAGGCCATCAACTCGCTGCTGGCGCAGATCGACCTGGCGGCCACGCAAGACGAGGATGTCCTTCGTCTGCGCACCCGGATCGAGGACGATGCCGCGAAGGCCGGACGCGAGAAGGCGTCGAGCACGACCGAGCAGCCGGCACCGACCGACTCGCAGCCGGCCGAGCCCGTCCCTGAGCCCGCCTGAAGGTTGAGCGGTGGGCCGATGCGTCGCTGTCGCGATGGTCGAAGGGGTTCGAACCACTTGGGGCGCTGTCGCGATGGCCTGAAGTGGTTCGAACCACTTGGGGCGCTGCCGCGATGGCCTGAAGTGGTTCGAACCACTTGGGGCGCTGTCGCGACGGCCTGAAGTGGTTCGAACCGGTTCCCATGCCTCGTGCGAAGGGGCCGCAACGGGTTCGAACCACTCGGGGCGCTGTCGCGACGGCCTCGAGTGGTTCGAACCGGTTCCCATGCCTCGTGCGAAGGGGCCGCAACGGGTTCGAACCACTCGGGACGCTGTCGCGATGGCCCGAGGTGGGTTCGAACCGGTCCGAAGGCTTTGCGACGAGGGTCTCGACGGGTTCGAACCTCTGTCGCCCCGTCGGGCGATGCGCTCGGAGCGGTTCGAACCTCAGTCATGGTGTGCCGTCACGGCACCAGAGTGGTTCGAACCGCGCCGCGGGGCTGCCGTGAAGCCCCCCGAGTGGTTCGAAACCACGGAACACACTCCTGAGCCGGCCGCGAGCCGGTTTCGACCAGCCAGCGCTCGAGGAGGCACTCGCCTTCGCTGCTTCGAAGCCGCTCGTCGGGTGGGTGATCGGCACCGGGGGGGGGCCGGCGACTCCCGTTCCCGCTTGCCCGCCTTCGTGGGACGGCGCTAGGTTGCCGTGTCCCCGGCTGTCTCCGGCATTGGGTGCGGGAGGCGGGCTCGTCAGGAGGTTTTGATGGTGGCGTCCGTGCGTGGCGTCGGTCGATGCGTGTGCTGTGGGCGCGAGCTGTCGGCGGCGGGGATGAGCCGGCATCTGGCGACGTGCAAGGGGCGGCCGGTCGGCAAGGGCAGGTCGTTCCACCTACTGTTCGAGTCCGAGGAGCGGCCCGAGTTCTGGATGCACCTCGAGGCGAACGTCACGACGACGTTTCAGGCGGTCGACGGCACGCTGCGGGCGCTGTGGCTCGAGTGCTGCGGGCACCTGAGCGCGTTCGAGATTCGCGGCGAGCGCGTCGTGACGGTCCCCGACGACGAGTACGGGCTGGGCGGACTGCCGATGCGCACGCGCCTCGATCGTCTGATGGCGCCGGGCGTGCGGTTCACCTACGAGTACGACTACGGCTCGACGACCTCGCTGGTCGGCCGCTGCGTGAGCGTCGTCGAGGGCACGAAGAGGGCCCCGACCGTGCGGGTCATCGCGCGTAACCTGCCGCCCCTGTACCCCTGCGCGCGGTGCCAGTCCGAGGCGACGATGGCCCTGTGGGAGGAGCCGCTCTGCGACGGCTGCACCGAGGCCTCGGGCGAGGCCGAGTGCGCGCTGCCCCTCGTCGACTCGCCCCGGTGGGGGGGGGGTGCGGCTACGACGGGAACGCCTGACCTCGGGCAGTTTCGCGCCCGACGCGACGGCGACCGGTGAGGCTGTCGTAGTGACGCCGTCGAGAGCGACCTCGGAGTGCCCAGCGGGCTGGAGCTTCGGCTCCGGTGGCTTGCCTCCGGGATCTCGTCGCCAAGCCGGCGCAGCAAGCTGCGCCTGATGGGGGCTCCACCAAGGTGGAGCACTCCGCGGGGCCTCTGCGGCAGCCTTGGCGGCAGCGGCGCGGCGCGCGGAGAGGCCGGGGCCAGACGGGCGTAAGCTCGCGCACAGGTCCGGGCGGGCGAGAATGCTTTGCGCGGGTCGTGGTTGATCGGGGATGCTCACGCGCGGCCGACCCCTGGCGCGGCCGCACCGACCGACCCCGGAGACCGCCCGATGACCGAGATCGAGATGACGATGCTGCTCGAAGGCGCCCTGCCCTCGCTCAAGCAGGTGCAGCGCACGCTGGCCCGCGAGGGGATCGCGGCCCAGCTCCTCCAGCCGCCCGGCGGGTGCAGTTCGAACAGTTGAGGCACCAAGCTCTGGCTCGCGGTCGCGAGCCATCAGCTTGACGACGCCCGCGCGGTCCTCGAGGCCGAGTGGCGCTCGCAGCTCGACGCCGAGGCTCAGGCGGCGAGCGACGTCGTCCTGGACTTCAGCGCTCCCGAGATGACCTGCCCGGCCTGCTTGACCACCTTCGCGACGGGCCCCGACGAGTGCCCCGAGTGCGGCCTCAACCTGGGCTGACCCGCTCGCCGTGACCCGGCGCCCGCGCCCCGCGCGCCCGCTCGGCCCTCCAAGCCGGCGCGGGCCGCGAGCCGTGACCCGCCAGCCATGGCGATGGGGTTGTCCGAATCGCTCCATCGTGGTCAGCTGACGGACACGGCATCGCGGGACGGCTGGTTGGTCGCTCGTGAAGGGGATTGCACCAGCAGGCAGGAGGGCGCCATGGGCTCGGGAAGCGAGCTGCAGCCGACGAAGCGTGGAGCAGAGCAGGGCGCGGCGACGGCTCCGGAGGTACCAGCGGGCGTCCGGTCTCGGGACGTTCGCGAGCAGCTCCGCGGCCTGCCCTACGACGCTCAGGTCGCCCTGCTCACACCCCGGAGAGGCCCGGAGCCCGTGGAACCCGGCCGGCCTCGGCGTGGCACGGAGCGCGAACCGGATGCCGGTGAGCAATGGGTCGATGACGTTCGCGCCATGAAGCGGGAGTACGATCCCGAACGCGCGGCCAAGCTGGTCGGCGAGGGCGAGAAGCTGGTGGGAAAGCTTCAATGGAAGGCGACCGAGCCCGAGACGGGGGAATTCCTCGGCTGCGGCTCGGGTCCGTTCTTCTTCGCGTACAAGGCCGGGTTCATCACGCTCGAGCAGTTCAAGCACATCCATCAGGGGCCTGACGCAGGCGCGGACGGTCCAGATCTCACGACGCTTCTCTTGCGAGCGTTGGACGTGAAGCCGTGGGCGGACTGCACGCCAGCCGAGCGCTATCCGACGGCCACGATGCGTGCAGGTGACATCGCCATCTTCACGACCAGGGACTCACCAGGCACCTTCTACGAGCACATGGCGCTGTGCACCGGGAGCGGTGACGAGATCCTCAGCCTGCAAGCCAACTACGATCCAGAGGCCGAGTCCGATCCGCTGGTCAAGACCACGGTTCAGGCGTACCTCAGCGGCATGGCAGGCGAGCAGGCCTGCGTCGTCATCCGCCCTTTCCCCTTCTGACGGAATGCCCTCATGACCCGCTGGCTTGCCCTGATGCTCCTGGCTGTCGGGGCCTGTGCCCGAGGCCCGCAGCAGGCCGCTGGACCATCAGCCCCTGCTTCGATGTCGCCGGGCTTCATCGAGGCTCGCATGGTGAACTTCATCATCGCCTCCCGAAGCGAGGGCTACTTCATCCTGGACAAGGGCCAGCGCGCCGGGTTGAGCGTCGGACAACGTGGTCACTTCGAGTGCTACCCACACCCCTTCACCGTTCGCGAGGTCACCGCCGACCGGGCGAAGGTCGTCCTGAGCCCCTTCGACCGCAGCCGGGTTCGCGCGCGCGCCCGCGTCGCCGTCGGCGACCAGCCCTCCGAGCCCTACTGCCCGTCCGAAGCGCCGTAGCGCCGAGGACGAGGCCGAGGAGCCGTCGAGGTCAGCCCTGTCCATCGCACCTACGTGTGTGCGCGCCCAGCTCGACGCCGAGGCTCAGGCGGCGAGCGACGTCGTCCTGGACTTCAGCGCCCCCGAGATGACCTGCCCGGCCTGCCTGACCACCGTCCCCACCGGCCCCGACGAGTGCCCCGAGTGCGGCCTCAACCTGGGCTGACCCGCTCGCCCTGACCCGGCGCCCACGCTCGCGCGCCCGCTCGGCACTGCAAGCCGGCGCGGGCCGCGAGCCGTGACCCGCCGGCCATGGCGATAGGGTTGTCCGAATCGCCCCATCGTGGTCAGCTAGCGGGCACGGCATCGCGGGATGGCTGGTTGGTCGCTCACGAATGGGATTGCACCAGCAGGCAGGAGGGCGCCATGGGCTCGGGAAGCGAGCTGCAGCCGGCGAAGCGTGGAGCAGAGCAGGGCGCGGCGACGGCTCCGGAGGTACCAGCGGGCGTCCGGTCTCGGGACGTTCGCGAGCAGCTCCGCGGCCTGCCCTACGACGCTCAGGTCGCCCTGCTCACACCCCGGAGAGGCCCGGAGCCCGTGGAACCCGGCCGGCCTCGGCGTGGCACGGAGCGCGAACCCGATGCCGGTGCGCAATGGGTCGATGACGTTCGCGCCATGAAGCGGGAGTACGATCCCGAACGCGCGGCCAAGCTGGTCGGCGAGGGCGAAAAGCTGGTGGGAAAGCTTCAATGGAAGGCGACCGAGCCCGAGACGGGGGAATTCCGCGGCTGCGGCTCGGGTCCGTTCTTCTTCGCGTACAAAGCCGGGTTCATCACGCTCGAGCAGCTCAGGCTGATCCATCGCGCTCCCCAGACCGGCGGATTGGATGGGACGGCGCTGCTGCTGAAGGCGCTGGATGTGAAGCCATGGTCGGCCTGTTCGGCGGCCGAGCGCTACCCGACCGCCCAGATGCGAGCGGGTGACATCGCCATTTTCACGACGCCTGACTCGCCCGGAACGTTCTACGAGCACATCGCGCTGTGCACGGGCCAGGGTGACGAAATCCTGAGCTTGCAACTCAACTCGGCTCCGGAGGCGTCGGACCACCCGTTGGTCAAGACGTCCATTCGGGACTACCTGAAGTCCGAGGCGGCGCCCGACGCGTGCGTCATCATCCGTCCGTTTCCTCTATAGAGAAGTCCCGTGCTTCGCATTGCTCCGCTTCTGCTCGTCGCGCTCGGCGCGTGCAACTCGGCGAGTCACCCGGGCGGAGGCCCGGGCGCTTCGAGCCCGCCGTCGGCGCAGCACCTCCCCGCCCGGGTCATCAACCTGCTGACGGTCACGCAGACGACGTACTACTACCTGCTCGACCGGGGCAGCCTGGCCGGCCTGAGCGTCGGCCAGCGCGGCCACTTCGAGTGCTTCCCGCACCCGTTCGTCGTCTCCCAGGTCACCGAGCACCGCGCCTCGGTCGCCGTGACCGCCCGGGACGGCCGAATCCCTCGCCTTCGCGCCCGCGTCGCCGTCGGCGACCAGCCCTCCGAGCCCTACTGCCCGTCCGAAGCGCAATAGCGCCGAGGACGAGGCCGAGGAACCGGCGCGGGCCGCGAGTCGTGACCCGCCGGCCATGGCTCCGTGGCCCGGCTGCGACTCATTCAGGGACACCATGCGGGCGACTCCGCTGGTCTTCCGCAGAGCGTCGCGACCTCGAGAGCGCCGGAACCGTCGCGTCGGCGCAGCCGACGCCTCATCGCGGGGCTCGGGGGCGCAGCTCCCGTGGCGCGGTCCATAGCGCCGGCGTGGCCGGCGCGGTCCATAGCGCCGGCGTGGCCGGCGCGGTCCACAGCGCCGGCGCGGCCCGCGCGGTCCAGAGGCCCGACATGGCCGGCGCGGTCCACAGCGCCGGCATGGCCGGCGCGGTCCACAGCGCCGGCGTGGCCGGCGCGGTCCATAGCGCCGGCGTGGCCGGCGCGGTCCAAAGCGCCGGCATGGCCGGCGCGGTCCACAGCGCCGGCATGGCCGGCGCGGTCCATAGCGCCGGCATGGCCGGCGCGGTCCAGAGCGCCGGCATGGCCGGCGCGGTCCATAGCGCCGGCATGGCCGGCGCGGTCCAGAGCGCCGACATGGCCGGCGCGGTCCATAGCGCCGGCATGGCCGGCGCGGTCCATAGCGCCGGCATGGCCGGCGCGGTCCATAGCGCCGACATGGCCGGCGCGGTCCAAAGCGCCGGCGCGGCCCGCGCGGTCCATAGCGCCGGCGTGGCCGGCGCGGTCCACAGCGCCGGCATGGCCGGCGCGGTCCACAGCGCCGGCGTGGCCGGCGCGGTCCACAGCGCCGACATGGCCGGCGCGAGGACGCCTACAGCGAAGTAGGATGGAGCCTTGCCATGGACCAGGGACTGCCCGCGGCGCGGCTTGCCTGACTGTACGATGCCGGCTCGTGTCGTCGGACGGCCGCTGTCGTCACGGCGCGGTAACCGACGACGACTCGCCCCAGCAGCTCGAGTTGGCCTGAGCGCGCGAACCCGACCAAGGGCGAGCTGTCGAACACCAGAGTGGGCATTACATCGGATCCAGGTCGGCCCCGAAGGCGTCGAGGGGAGGCGGACCGGCGGCGGCGGGTAGGTCGTAGGCCGCAAGGGTTCCCCTGAGCATCTCGAGGGCACGGCTCTTGCTGATGTCGTTTCGGCGAAGCGCGCGCAGGACCGCCGAGGAGAAGGACGGGGAGAGAACGTGCTGGCCCGGGTAGGGTGGAGGCGCAGCAGCAAGCTCCAGGTAATCGCCTTGGCGCGGTGGAGCGGCGAGCAAGGCGTCGCGTTGTGCCTTGTCGATGACTCCGAGGCGCATGAGCTGCGGGCACGCGGCCGTCCAGCTTGCGCCGTACTCGGCCGCGATGATGATGGCGGCTTCGCGCGCGTTCCTGCCCTGCTTCGCAAGCTGCTCGAAGCGGGGGCGAACGCCAACGCCCGGCATCAACAGGTGAATGGCGAACGCGTTGACCAGTTTTTCGCTCTCGTCCTCGCCGAAGCCTCCCCAGTCGATGTGGTACTCGTCGGCCAGGACGTGATGGCCGACCTCATGGGCCAGCGTGAATCGGCGCCGTCCCAGGTCCATCGCTCCGTTGATGACTGCGACGCCGAGTCCGTCCTCGAGGGCGCCATAACCTCCCTCTGGTCCTTCGGCGCCGCAGTCCGCAACGTACGCGAGCAGACCCAACGGCTCGACCGCGCGCTCCAGCTCGACGATGGGTGCGGCCTCGTTTCCGAGGGCGCGCCTGACTACGACTGCGGCTTGCTCTGCGTCGCGAACGTCCTTCACGGCGTCGATGTCGAGGCGCACAGAGGCGGGAGCGATCAGCCCCAGGGCACGGAGCTGGGCCACGTCGCTTCGAAGCTCGTCGAGGAGCACGGCCGCGCGGCTCGAGTCGGGCTCGTCGCCACCTTCTCTCCAGCTGGCAACGCGAGGGTCGGCCGTCGTGAACCAGGCGATGGAGCGGCCCAACGCTTCGCCCAGGGCGACCAGCTCGAGCGCGTCGACCTTCCTCTCGCCGGTCTCGATTCTGGACAGGGACGAGCGGTCGAGCCCGACCTGACTGGCCAGCGCCGCCTGCGAGAGCCCGGCCACCTTCCTGGCCCAGGCCACCCGCGCACCCAGGTCCTTCCACGTCTCAGCCATGCGCGACCTCCGTGTGCAGTATTAGCACACGAGTCCGCGCCCGCAAGCCGCGCGTCACAGCACGCGCCCGACCGAGCAGCACTCGGAACCCTCGAGCCAACTTGCCGGAGATGCGGGGGCCGACCGGAAGACGCTCGAGCTTCACGGCCGGGAAGTCGGGCTTTCAGCGGCGATAGGGCGGTGCGCCGCAGTTGGGGTTGGGGTGCTCGCCGCCCAAGGTGATCATCGGGGTGTGGCCGCCGGGGCCGGGGAGGCCTTCGGGGGTCAGGGTGACCCACTGCCGTTCTGCTTCGTCCCAACGCGCGACGACCTGGCCGTGCTGGTCGACGAAGGCGCGGCGTTCGTCGTCGTGGGCGAGCCACTCGAATGGGCCGAAGCGGCGCCAGCCCTCGGCGCAGAGCCAGAGGTAGGTGGCGCGCGGACGGGGCCAGGGGCGGTCGGGGCGGTCATGAGGCTCGCCGGGAGGCCACTGGACGCCAGCCCGAAGTAGACGCTGTTGGAGGCGGCGGGCCTCGCGCCGGAGCTCGTGGACCTTGGCTTCGGCCGCGTCGACGACGAGGCGTTGCAGCTCGAGCAGGCCGGCGTCGGCGTTGGCGGCCAGGGCCGCGCGCAGGGTCTGGATGAGACCCTCGTAGAACGCGTACCGATGCGGCGCCGGGCCCAGCAGGCCCACGTCGCGGACCGCCGTGAAGACGGCGGCGAGGCCTTGGGCGTGCGGGGTCACCAGCACCTCGCGGTTGCGCCAGCCCGTGTCCACGGGCGCGACGGCCAGGATGACCCGGGCGCCCGACCAGCGGACGGGGTCGTCGGGGTCCTGGCGGGTCGCGGCGGGCCGGGGGGAGGCCGAGAGCGTGGCTCGTTCGAGCCGTTCGCGGGTGCGCGCGACCCTGCCGGCCGCGCGCTCGATGGCCAGGATGCGAGCGTGGAGCTGGGCCGCGTCTTCCTCGGCCTCGTGCGTCGCGCGCGGCCGTGGCCGTTGCGGTCCCATCCCCGGAGGTGGCTGGAACGCCAACGCGAACTGTCGTTCCTCGGCGTCGTCGGGCTCGCTGCTGGGGGCCAGGTCGGCGGCCCGGTCCTGCAGGGCGCCGAGGAGCGCGTCGAGCGCCGCCTGCACGCCCTCGTCCGGGTCGGGCCGCGGCTCGCCTGCCCCGTCCGTCTCGTCGACCTGGGGCCGGTCGTCGTCGTCGCGCCGGGGCATCAGACGGCCTCGCGCACGGCGATGCGGTCGATGACCTGTAGCACGTGCTGCGAGGCCGCCTCCCACTGGCCGCTGCGAAAGCGGACCCCGCCGGGGGTGAAGAGGTCGACGCCGCCCTCGTAGTAGCCGAGCACGCCCAGGAACGTCGCGCCGGCGACGGTCGGCATGCGGTCGGCCGCGGCCTCCGCCGTTCGGACCTGCGCCTCGGCCAGCCACAGGATGGGGGCTCCCTCGCCCATCCCGGCGACCGTCTCGTCCACCGTCGCCGCGTAGGCCTCGAGCTGCTGGCTCAACCCCGCCTCGTCGCGCTGGGCCGCGCGTCCGCCCCCCTCCCCCTCGATCGCGCCGACCACGAGCCGCACCCGCCCCTCGTCCAGCGCCCGCTTCACCTCGGGCGCGGCGCCGGGCAAGTAGTGCCACACGGTCTCGAACGCCCTCAGCCGCCCCCCCGTCCGATACACCCCATCCGCCATGCGTCCCTCCGTCGAGTTACGTGATCCCTGCAGGCGTACCCCAGGCCCCCACAATCCGCAAGCGACCGCGCGGCGCGGCGCAGGGCGGTCGCCAAGTCCAAAGCGCCGGCATGGCCGGCGCGGTCCAAAGCGCCGGCGTGGCCGGCGCGGGGCCGCCTTCGGCTGCCGACGACGAAGGCTCACCATTGCGACGGGCCTGCGGCGGCGCGTCAGGGATCAGGCCGGCGGCGTCTTCCGGCCGCGCAGGGCGATGGCGGCGTCCAGGCTGACGCTGTGCGGATCGGCGTCGTCGCCGAAGTACTCGTACGGCCAAGTCCCGCGACGGCCGACGTTGCGGATGAAGGCGTTGAACACCGCCCTGCATGGGCGCTCGGCGCTGGAGTCAAGCAGCAACAACGAATCCGTCTTGCCATCGGTGTCGCACTCGTAGCCGACGACGAGGGCCCAATGCGCACCGTCCGGCCAATCGAAGCCCACGATGACCGGGGCGTTGTCCTCGATCGCGGATCGAGCCCAGTCGAAAAGCTTGGCGCCCCTAACTTCGGGAAGGTCGACATGCAGGTCTCTGGGAAAGGACGTGTCGAGGGCACGACACAGGTCGGCCAGGTCGGTACCTTGTCGAAGCATTGGATCCTCGGCGTCATTGAAGCAGCGCCAGAGCTTGGCGAACTTCCTGCGGCCATCGAGCCGGTGCAAACCGGTGACCTCGTCGCGATCAACGAGACCGAGCGCCAGTAGGCCCATGATTACGGCGTAAGGCCCACAGGCGCCGTCCATGTCTCCTTGACGCAGGTGCACCTGCTGCAACTCCCTCGTGGTCCGCAACGTCGCGATAGGGCCGTGCGCAGTCGGCACCAGCAAGCCGAGCATTCCTGCGGACCGTGTCCCGGCCGACGGCCGCGCCCGCGTCCAAGCATGTTCCTGAGCACTCGCACGTCGCTTCGCCGCCATCACGTCCTCCTCAGTGATGCCCGCTTTCATGCCACCCTCCGGCTCGCCCCACAAGCCCACCTCGGCTCAGTTACCGCACCCGGTTGCGAATTCTTTCCGGACGCCGTAGCTTCCTCGCGACGCCAACGAGCATCGCGCCCGGGGGACTGCGGCGCGGGAAGACGAGCCCGGATGACGGACGACAGCCTCTTCGTCGCGCTGCGGCGGTACCGGCCTTCGGAGGGCCGGGATCCGGTCGAGGACTTCGTGACCGAGGCGTTCGCGTGGCTGCTGAGGCAGGTGCCCGGGCTGGCGGAGGCCTATCGGGCCCTCGTCGTCGAGGCGCTGGGGCTGGTCGGCCAGTTCGGGCCGGCGGAGGCGAGGTGGCTGACACAGGTGCGGACGCCGCAGGGCGTGCTGGACCTGGTGTCGACCTCGAGCGCGCTGACGCTGGTCTTCGAGCACAAGGTCTGGAGCGCCGTCGGCTCCACACAGGTCGCGCGCTATCGCAAGGCGGCCGAGGAGCGCTGGGGCCAGCACGTCGCGGTGGTCGTCGTCGCGGGCGGGCGCCGTCAGTTCGACGCCGCGGCCGACCTGAACCTGCGCTGGGCCGAGGTGCACGCCTTCCTCGCCCGCTGGAGCGCCGCCCAGCCGGCCCCTCCGCCCCTCGTCGCCGACTTCCTCGCCCTGCTGGAGCACGAGGGCCTGGGCCCCGACGCCCCCATCGCCGAGGAGGCCCTGCGCAGCTACTACCCCGCCCGCCCCCTGAAGGACCGCCTCATGCAGGCCACGCGCCTGCTGGCCAAGCGCGACTGGTCCTTCGTCTACGACCGCCTCACCGACGCCGGCAGCTCGCTGACCGCCCCCTACCTGCGCTGGGGCAAGAAGGTCAACGCCCCCCGCGACGGCCGCGTCGGCCTGGACTTCTTCCGCCACTGGCGCCCCGGCCTCTTCGTCGGCGTCATCCTGGACTGGGAGCCCTACGGCGTCCCCCCCTCGGACCTGTCCCTTGGCCCCGACCTCTCGATCGTCCTCGACTACTCGGTCAAGCCGTCCGCCCAGCCCACGGTCCACCAGTACGTCCGCGCCGACGCCTACACCGCCCTCCGCAGCCGCCTCGCCTCCGAGCACGGCGAGTGGGACTTCGTCGACCACTACTTCACGGGCTCGAAGCCCAACTTGGCCCACATCCTCCACCTCCGGCGGCCGCTCGCTCCAATTCTGCGCGGGACCACCTCGATCGAGGACCAGGCCGAGCGGCTATACGCCGCGGCTCTCGACGGCCTTGGTCTTCTAATCCGAGGCGGCGAGTTGCAATTGCTCGAGGGACTTCGCGAGTCATCTTCGGCGCCGGCCCGTAACGCTTCGGTGCCGGTTGCTACACCTGGCACTTCCTTGAACTCTCACACTACGTCGTCCGATTCAGACCCGAACTGAACCCTGCTCATACCTCGCCGCGTCCTCTCCGGAGCCGAAGAGAAGCATGAACGCCTCGACCCTGCTCGACAACATCGACAACGGCCATATGGCGCTGCCGGAGTTCCAGCGCGGCTACGTCTGGAATCGGGTTCAGGTCCGGGCACGCGTGATCTCGGCCTTCTCCAGAGATGCACATGACAACGGGGCGGCCACGACATGCTAGGTCGAAAATTCAACCCGCTGCGCGCCATCATGAAGATGACATCCTCGCATGAGGACGTGTTGACGGAGTTCGTCGTGGCCGCGCTCGAGGCGGACGCCAGCTTCCGGGCGCGTTATGCGGGCCTCGTCTTAGGTGACTACGCCACCGCGCGGGGGTGGGCGCCTCCTGTGATCGTGGACTGGTGCACCCAGGGCGCGGTCGACGGCTGCGTGGGAACCCCTGACGTGGTCCTCGGACTCGCCGACGGACATCGAATCATCGTCGAGCACAAGATCGAAGCAGACGAGACGAGCGCCTTCGTCGACGGCGCCGAGACGCCCAGCGGCCAACTCGACCGCTACCTGCGCTCGAACATCGACGGCGTCGCCTTCTTCCGGCGCTCGTGGAAGAGCCCTTCGGACGAGGTTCTGGCGCACCCGCTCTATATCCGGCCAGGAGCTCAGCCACACTTTCTCTGGCGTGACCTCTACCCCTTCCTCGTCCCGGACAACAAGCCGGCGACCCGATGGCTCCGTGAGTACTTCGAGGATGAGGGCGACACGCCACCACACCCCGTCATCGGGGACCTCATGGACGCCGATCCGGAACGCCAGAAATCGGCACGACAGAACTTCGCCAAGCTCTGGGACGGAACGCGCGGACTGGCCTCGAGCCTCGGTTGGAAGGTCACGACCGGCTCGATCTGCGAGCTCTACCTATCGGAGAGCAGCCGTGGGAGCGCGACGGTCTATCTGTCGCCGCTCCATCGTAAGGGCGCGTCGCTGATTATCCGTGTGACTCCGCGCGACCCGCGTCAGGTGGTCGACCTGGCGAAGTCGCTCAAAGGGGTCTTGACCATACCGCATGGACAAGTCGAGACCACCCAAGCTCGGCGTCAGGATGGACTCGTCGAGGTGGTCGACCTGACGGTCCCGTGGCGTGAGATCCTTTCGAGTCGCTCGGACGCGTTCGAGATGGACGAGAGTCTGTGCGACTTCGTCCTGCCGCTTCTCCACGAGATCACCTACATCTGCGCTTCCGCACCGGGGAAGGCAGTCACCGAAACGGGATAACGGGTGGGGTGAAGAGGACCACGGCGAACAACGCGGTAGCGACTGCGATAGAACGCGACATGAGGTCCGAAGGCGGTGTCGTGTGCTTCGACTCCTGCCGCCAGGCGGAAGGTCTGCCCCACGGCCACAGCCGCCCGAACGTCAACGCCGTCGCCAACTACACCTTCCTGACCAAGGCCACCAACCTCGCCCTCAGCGACCGCGCCCCCGAGGACTACTTCCCCAAGGTCGAGGCCCGCCTCCCTGGCGGCCTCGCCTCCCAGTGGATTCCAACCGACCCACAACTCTGGAATACCGACAACCACCTCGACTTCCTAGAAGCTCGCCGCCAGCTCCTCGCCGAGGCCACCAACCGCTTCCTCGGCGAGGCTGCTGCACGACCCGCTCCGGACCGAGCTGACGCCCCCCGAGCCCGAACTCGTGCTGCACCATGCCGTCCCCGTCCCGGGTAGCATCGACTCCGAGGACGAGGGGCAGCTCCTTGTCGAAACCAACGCGTGGGTCGTCCTCGCAGGGCCTGGCCGAGGGACACCTCCTCTACGAGCTGACGGAACTCGACGGCAGCCCCAAGGCCATCCTCGACCTCGCTTGGCCCGATGGCTTGCAGCCGGGCCTCACCCGCCCAGTTGCCCTCCTCCGCAACGAGGGCGCCGACACACTGAACGCCGCAGTCCAGCACGGGTTCCAGATCTTTACGGACACCGGCTCCCTCCAACGCCACATCCTTGCCCCCGAGTCCGCCACCACTCGCGGCGAAGCGCGGGTGGCGTGGTTACAGGCGAGCAAGCCACGATGTGAGAAGCCTGTATTCACGCCTCGCGTGAGCTGGCGAAGTGCAAATCTCGAAGTCATGCCCCTTTGGCATCCTCAGGCTGCAACGCTCAGAACTCCGTTAGGCAGCTTCTACAAGCATCGATGGCTTGCACCAACTCGCGAATCTTGGAATGCGAATAAGTCTTGTTGGTCAACGAGAAAGCGATCTCTGCTCCACCACGCACTTTGGTGACCCTTGTTCCCTCAGCTACCGGCTTCAGGGCCTTAACGGCGCGGTCCACCTTCGAGTCGAGGTACTTCTCGAACGTAGATCGCTTGTCGTGCTCCAAGCGCATGCGTGTAATCGAAACGTTGACTTCAGGGTCGCCCGCGCGCGACGCGGAGAGCGCGAGGCGCAACTCTAGAGGTGGTCCTGGATGTGTCCAGATTCGACCAAAGTCTGTGTTCTGCAACTCACTGAGGCGGTCTGGAAAAAGCCTGGCCAAGAGTTCCTGCAGTAGCAACGGGTCTCCAACGTCGACGACATCATCCACAAGCAGCCGTGAGAGCGACGTCAGCGAACGTACGATATCAGGCATGGACGGCCTAGCGCCTTGCTCGCTTCGAGTGCAAGCATAAACAAGCCGGGAGACCGCGAGCGGAATTGCACGCCAGCTCTTGTGGACAAGCTGCACGGCTGCTTTAGCAATCGCGTCCTGGAAATTCGGAAATTGCTGCTCTCCCGGATATGGGTGGCGTTCCATGAGAACAAAGAAGATGAGCATCCCCATCCCAAACGAATCGACAGCGGCGTTTCTGGTCAAGGCGGCGTCCGACCCGGACGACGATTGTTCCGGCGCAGCATAGCCCTGCATTCGGGCGGAATGAGCAACTGACCGCTCATTTGCGCCACGGTGCCACGAAAGGTCGAAATCGAGAACTACAACCTCGAAACTGTCGGCGCCGAAAATTGGGTTCCGCAACATTACGTTCGCCGGCTTGATATCGCGATGTAAGACGACATCTTCCAGTTCGTGAGCAGAAGCCACGATAGCCGCAACCCTCGTGAGCACATGAAGTCTTTGTTCGAGAGTGCTGAGGTAACCCTTGGAGAGCGCTTCCTCCAGGGTCAGTCCGGGAACGTGCTCCATAAATATCGTTGGCGGAACCTCGTAAGCGTCATGGAAGCGAACCATACCGTCAATATTGTGCTTCGCCAATATTTTCATGGACTTGATGCCACGCCGGAAGCTTAGCACGTATCTCGGATCGCGCCGAACCTCTTCGAGCATGACTTTGGCGGCCTGAACGCCAGAATCCGGATCAGAAACTCGATACACCTGCCCGAACGCCCCCTTGCCGATCGGAGCTTCCACGAGCCGCCCAAAGAGCCTGCCCAGAGCCGGGTGGCCAGGTTCGAATAGCCAGGCCTTGTGGGTCGAACGCGGGTACTTGCTGAATAGGTCACGAAGAGCGTCTAGCTGTGCTCCCTCCTGTGATGGAGAGTCGCGGACCAGGAAAGCAACAGCCGCGTTCAACTGGCTTCGAATGTCCTCCTCGTGAAGAGATGCTAGCTGCTCGTCAGGCAGAAGATTTGCCGGATCCAGCAGCCCGCCCTGGAAAGCCGACGGTGGGGCGCCGCTGTCCGGAGCATACGTAGCGATGTCCTTCAGGAGATCAAGCAGCGCAGTATGATCTGATGTTGTGCGCTGATTGTACTGGACGACACGAAGCCCCCAATCGCGATATTGCTCCAGCGTCTGGCTGTCTTTCGTGTGAGTGATGATAAACAAGCGAGGCGCGGAGTGTAGCCGTCGCAGAGTCTCGATTGCATGAAATTCGAATGTGACATCCAACGGATTAAAACCAACGAGAACTACTACCTTCGTCCGGAGAACGGACGCGATGAAGTCGCGAAGTCCCGTGGAGTTCAGGGTCTGGTCACGCTCCTCTTTCGTGAACACCCAAGAAGTCTCGTCAGCGAGATCTCCATGTGCCAACAGCAGGAACTCGTCCTGCTTCTGAAGAAAGTAGTTATACTTTGCCGGCTCCTTGTGTGTAGCGTAGTCAAGACTTCGCCGTCGGATCTGCGCATATGAATCTAGCGGCAACCGGTCGAGATTGTAGGTGATGATGCCATGGACACCGAACCGCCAAATCAGGTCATACACCTGATTGGACGGGCAGTTTTCGGTGCTCAAAAGACGGCGAATCGCTTGAACATAGCGAATTCCACCGAGGGAAGTCCGAATGCGAGGAAACGCCTGCCAAAGGTCGCTGTAATTCGCCACCGACTTAGCAAGTGCCTCGACTGCCGACTTCTCGTCGTCGGCAAGGGTGAGTGCATCCTGACGCACTTGCTTCACCAGCTGGTCCCGTAGCTCGCTCCAAAGTGGAAGTCCAGAGAACTTCGAGACACCTGCACCGGTGAGGAACACAACGTCTTTGGGCGACTTGGCAATGCGCTGTCGCAAGTCGAGAAAGGCATCTGAGGTTGCGTCGAATGGAACGAAGGTGGGCGCTGGAGGGGGTGTCGGGTCTACAAGATCCAATTGGCGGTCTGGTGGTGAAACACCCACGAGACCGCGCTTAACAAGCGTGGCACGCCAGCGGACAAGTGTATTTGCCCGGATGTCGGCTGTCTCTCCACCGAGGCCTGTCAACTTCTGAATGCGCCTCGTTAGTTCCTCTCGGGTCGGTCCGTCTTTTGCCAGGAGGTCAGGGCACAGCCGCGTAAGCACTTTGGAGTTGACAATCGACTCCCGAATATGCAGGCCCTCGGAAACCGAGCCAGGTAGCGTCGCAAGTAGGTCGCGGCCCGCCTGAGTGGGACTATCTGAGCCTTCATCCAGCCACCCCAGGCACCGAGCGGCATTCTTCACATAATTGATATGCCGGTGCCGAATTCCGGTAAGGTTAACGAGATCATCGCGCGCCACTACTCCGAGGGAAATCTGGAGCAGTAATGCTCGGATTCTCGTGAGATCTGGAGCCTGTGGGACAAGGTTACTAGCAATGCTCGACATCGGATCACCTCCAGAATTCGCTCAGGCCAGATGGCCACGACGAAGATGGCTAGAGCGCGACGACAACACAGAGAGTGATGAGAACTGCCATTGAAGCAATCGCCCACATTAGGTACACGGACCAGCGAACCTATGTGATGATGTGGGCCATCCCTGCGTCGGCACCAAAGATGTTCGACTTGTGGTAATCCAGATAGCGCTTGAGCGGCGCACCTCTTGGTGGCGCGATGAGGTTGTCGGCCAGATTAGGAGCCCCAAAGTAATAGCTGACGCGGGTGTCACTGGCCATGCTGACGTTGAGGGGGCCGGCGCGGTGGATGCGATAGCCGCCGTTGACGGTGATGAGGCCCGAGTCGAAGGCGCTGTCGTGGACGGGACAGGCGGCAATGCCGTTGCGGGGATCGAGACGCTCGCGGTCGGTGGAGACGGCCCAGGGCTTGATGTGTGACGCGATGATGAGGCCGGAGCCGGGGAGCGAGCGGGGGGCGAAGCCGCAGAAGCCGCAGGCGTGGCCGTAGTTCTGTAGGACATCGCGGGCGAAGCGATGCTGACCGAGGCGGGCCTTGTGCTCGACCAGGCGGGTGGTCTCGCGGGTCGAGAAGTCGAAGGCCTGGCTGAGGTCGCGGACGTGCTGTTCTTGCTGGTGAAGGAGCGTCTCGAGTTCCTTGGAGCCGATCTCGTCTTGGCCGAGGAGGGTCAGGTCGGAGTCGAAAGCGCCGAGGAAGTCGGGCAGGTCATCGGGGCTGATTCCGAGGCTCCAGCCGGCCTTGAGGATGCGAACGTAGAGTTCGGCGTAGAGGCGCTGGTCGACGGAGAGGCGGACGAAGACCTCGGGCTCGTGTCGGCCGGCGTTGGTGCGCGAGCCGTCGAGGTTGAGCATCTTGTTGGTGAGCGAGCCGGGGGTTCGCTTCAGCAGGCCGGCGAGTCGGTGGACCTCGGGAGGGAGGGTGTGGATGTTGGCCCCGCCGTATTTGTTGGGGCTGATGAGGAAGAAGAGGCCGTAGCATAGGAGGACCTCGATGGGGAGGAAGGTCTCCTGGCGAGGCTTGGGCGTGCGGTCGAGGATGCGGCGCCATTGGCGGGCAGCTTCGGACTCGGTGACCTCGAGGTAATCGGCGACTCGCGACATGCCGTTACCCTGCCATGCGGGAGGGCGGGGCGCCAGAGGGGCCGTGATGCTTGGGTTGCAGGAGCGTGCGCATCAGGCGGCTTGCAGGACGCGGCGGATGGCGTCGGGGTCGGCGGGGATGAGGTCGGGGCCGTGGTGCCAGAGGAAGGCGTCGTCGCGGAGGCGGAGGTAGAGGCCGCGGGCGACGCCGAGGGTGCGTGTGGGGGCGGTCTCCCAGTTGGTGGAGGCGGCGAGGGCCTGGAGCTCGGGGGCGAGGGTGGAGGAGGGGCCGAAGCGGGCGGACCAGCGGGTGACGTGCTCGGGGGCGGCGAGGAAGTCGCGCTTGTGGGCGTTGCAGCGGCGGTCGGCCAGGACGAGGTTCTCGATGGCGTCGTCGGGGTAGCGGGCCCAGGGGATGAAGTGGTCGACCTCGGCCGAGTCGGGCAGGCGCTTGTCGCAGTAGAAGCAGCGGTTGTCCTGGAGGTCTCGGAGGCCGGGCTGGAGGACGGCGGTCGAGCGGCGGTCGGTGCCGAAGAGGAAGGCCTCGAGGCGGGACTCGTGGAGCTTGTTGATGTGGGCGACGAGGCGGGCCCACTCGCGGTGGATGAGGGGGCGGAGGAGGCCGTTGAGGAGGACGAGGTGCTCGGCGACGCCCGGGAGGAGGTGGATGCGGTTGTCGAAGTCGGTCGAGCCGGGCGGGACGGGGCCGTGGCGGAGGGCGCGCTGGTAGGCGGTGACGGAGGCCTTGTTGCGCTCGATGGAGAGGTCCCAGGCGATGCGGTAGACGAGCTCGCGGTGGAGGCGGCCGACGACCTGGAGGCGGGGGAGCGGCATGAGGATGAGGGTCCACTCGACCTTGTCGACCAGGGAGAGCCAGCGGGTCGGGGAGGCGAGGCGGGCGCGGTGGAGGGTGCGGGCGGCCTCGCCGGAGGAGGCGCGGAAGGAGAGGATGTCGGAGACGATCTTGGCTTGGCCGGAGGTGTTCTGCTTGAGGGGGGCGAGGCCGTCGGGGAGCTGGTAGTCGGCGGTCTGGGGCCAGTAGAGGTCGATGACCTTCTCGGCGAGCTGGCGGGTGGTGAGGACGTCGGGGGGCGCGCCGGTGCGGGTGGTGCCCTCGAGGCAGAGGTCGATGAGGCCGAGGAGGACGGCGTACTTGTAGGTCGCGACGAAGCCGCCCTGGTCGAGGAGCTGGAGGACGCTCTCGGCGAAGCGGATGGTGGCGTTGGGGTCGTGGGGGGCGGTCACGGGGTCGGGTCGGGGCGGCGGGGGATGTGGCCGGGGCGCTTGTAGTTGCCTTGGGCGGGGATGACGAAGCGGACGCCTCCGGTGGGGTCGTCGACGTCGCCCTGGTAGCGGGGGATGACGTGGACGTGCAGGTGCATGACGGTCTGGCCGGCGGCGGGGTGGACGTTGATGCCGATGTTGTAGCCGTCGGGGGCGTGGGAGGCGTCGAGGGAGCGCTTGACGTCGCCGACGAGGGCGAAGAGGGCGCGCTGCTCGTCGGGGGTGGCGTCGAACCAGGTGGGGACGAGGCGCTTGGGGATGACGAGGGTGTGGCCGGGGGAGACCGGGAAGCCGTCGCGGAGGGCGAAGGCGAGGTCGTTCTCGGCGACGCGGTCGGAGGCCGGGCGGTCGAGGAAGACGGAGGAGGCGGGCGGCGGGGCGGAGGGGGTCGTCGTCGTCATGGGGGCGAGGATGGACCAGGGGGGCGCGGGGGGCAACGTTGTCGGTTACCTGGTTGTGCCCCGGCGGGAGCGTCGGTCCCGAGTCGAAAGAGCAAGACCTGGGCCGCAGCTGACGTCAGGCCCAGGGGCAGGTCGTCATCGGTGAGCCGGCGTGCGCAAGCCCCGACACCACCTGGACACGCGGTCCCGCTCGCGCGACGAGAGGATGGCCCATGCTGGGCCGTTACGGATCTGCCAACCCAGAACCTCGTTCGAGACGCCGTAGCGGGTGCGGAGGAGGTTTGCAGCATCATCGAAGGAGCTCGCCTCGGCGATGGCGCGGAAGGCGGTCTCGCGGGGCAGCAGGAACTCGGCGGCGAAAGCGCGCGCCCGCTGCTCGAGGTGCTTGGGCGTCGAACCTCCGACGACATCGACGACTGGGAGGTGCCGAGTGCGGTCGATGAGCAGGTGTGCGATCTCGTGGCACAGGGTGGCACGCCGACCGCTGCTGGACCCGGCGTGACGCCCCTTGGGGTTGAGCAACACGGCGGGGCCGTGGCGAGCGCCCCAGACGGCGACGGCGTCCAGCTCGCGCTCCAGAGGCGGGAGTTCGTCGATACCGACAGCCCAGCCTGCCAGGAGCTCTTCCGGAGAGACCCGGTCGTCGTGGATGTCGAGGACGGTGCGGAGCCACTGCGCGAGGACGTAGCCCTGTTGGTGAGGGGGGGCCGCGCCCACCGCGTCGAGCACGGCCTGGGCCCCACGAGCCAGGTCATCGAGGATGGGCGTCGAGTAGAGGGGTTGGTCGGAAACAGCAAACACGACGGCGCGCCGAGTCGAGTCTGAGAGAGGTTGGCTGAGACGTGCAGCCGCTGATACGGGGCTCTCCATCGGGTCCGCCGGGTCTCCCCACCAGGTCTCAGGGTCCGCTCCGGCAGGCGTCCAGTCGGCGCGCCGCTCGGCGTCGAGCCCGGTCCGCCAATCCAAGATCCGCGATCGAGACGGCGCACGGCGATCCCAGCGGGCGAACGCCGCCATCGCCCTTGGTGCGGCCTCGGCGCCGAGGTGAGCGCGAAGCTGCGAGACGGCTCCTTCTAGAACGCGGAGCGTTTCCTGGTACGGCAACCACAGGGCGAGGTCCCGCGTGCGCAGGCGGAACCCGAGCCCCTCGCGGACGAGCCACACGGGAGGGAGAGTGAGGCCCTTCAAGCCGGCTGCGAGGTCGTGTCGGTGCTGGTAGGCATGGACCGCGTCTTCGACGACCAGCGGGTCTGCGCCCTGTGCGGTAGCAAGGACCGAAGGAGACCTCAGCTCGTCGAACTCCACGTTAGGCAACCCGAAGGGTGGCTGGTCTTCGTGCAGCAGATGGCCCCAGGCGCGCGCAAGGTGCTCGACGAGGTCGATCCAGGTCCATGCGACCGGCCGCTCTGGATCGTCGCCGCTCCAATGACGCAGCCCTCCGACCCATAGCACGAGGCCTCCCCAAGCGAGGCCCTGGACATCCTTCGGGATGTCGCGGCTCCAAGAGAAGTCGAACGCCAGGTGAGCGCGGTCTCCGATCACGGCTCGCTGTGCTTCTTCAGCCATCGCTCGAAGATCTCCTGGGTCCCTTCCTTGGCCGCGCGCTTTCGGAGCTCCTCGCGGATGCTTCCCGGCATGCGTCCGCGCCAAGGATAGCCGTGGTAGCTCCGACCTGCCAGCGTGGTCACAGCCTTATAGGGAACACCGCGGTAGACGTTGTAAATCGCGTCGGGGCCATCCACGAGGTCGTCTTCATAGAGCGAGGGCTCGGGGATGCCGGTCCGGAGCAGCGTTTGCGCCAGGTCATCCGTGATCGAGTTGTGGCACTTGCCGACCTGGCCGCGTTTGGATGGGAGGAAGCCGGCTTCATCGCGGTTCCAGCAATGCTTGGTGCGGCCTTCGCCCCGTTCATAGGTGAAATGCTTCAGGTCGTGGTGTTCAGGCCACTCCATGACGAGTCCCTCGGCCAAGTGGGAGGCCGTCTCGGGTTAGCATGCGGGACTCCGTCGCGCAACAGCCTGCTGAAGGGCGGGGCGGCGGGGGATGTGGCCGGGGCGCTCGTAGTTGCCAAGCGGGACTCGAGCCTCCGAACCAAGGCCGAGCTCGTCTCCCCGCTTGGCGACCCGCAAGGTGCGCGCGCTAAGCGCGCGCGGACGCTTTCGAATGCCGCCCGCCGCGGTTCGCGGACGGGCGGATCGGATTGCCCTGGGCGGGGATGACGAAGCGGACGCCTCCGGTGGGGTCGTCGACGTCGCCCTGGTAGCGGGGGATGACGTGGACGTGCAGGTGCATGACGGTCTGGCCGGCGGCGGGGTGGACGTTGATGCCGATGTTGTAGCCGTCGGGGGCGTGGGAGGCGTCGAGGGAGCGCTTGACGTCGCCGACGAGGGCGAAGAGGGCGCGCTGCTCGTCGGGGGTGGCGTCGAACCAGGTGGGGACGAGGCGCTTGGGGATGACGAGGGTGTGGCCGGGGGAGACCGGGAAGCCGTCGCGGAGGGCGAAGGCGAGGTCGTTCTCGGCGACGCGGTCGGAGGCCGGGCGGTCGAGGAAGACGGAGGAGGTGGGCGGCGGGGTGGAGGGGGTCGGCGTCGTCATGGGGGCGAGGATGGACCAGGGGGGCGCGGGGGGCAAGGTGGGCCGTGTCAGGTGTAGGTCCTTGCAGCCCCGGTGGCTTCGACGTGACTGGTTCCGTCCGCGCGGAGGCGAATCGTCACGCGGCTGGGGCCTGCGCTCGTGGGCGCGGGGGTCCAGCCGGCCTGGAGGCATTTGGCGTGGGCGTGGCCGGCGGTGAGAGCGAGTGTTTCGGCGCGGGGGCGGAGCCGGTCGAGGACGACCTGGTGCGGTAGCTGGGACCTGGCGAAGGGCGTGATGACCGCGATGCGGGTCTTGTCCGGGCTCGCGTGGAGGTCCCAGGCTTCGTCCAGCCAGGCGTGCCTGGAGCCGTGGTGGGGCACGCTCACGACGTGGACGTTGGTGAGGGTGTCGGCCTCGCCGCCGCGGGTCAGCTCGCGTAGGACGCCCCGCCAGCCGCGGGTCGGATTGGTTGGTGCCTCCACGTCGCCGCCGAGGAGGATCTTCCAGCCGCTCCAGCGCAGGACCAGGCCGAGGGAGACGAGATTGGGGTGGTCGCCCGGGCTCCGTTCACCCGTGAGGCGCTTCAGGGTGTTGTCGGCGATGGCGGGACGCTCGCCTCGCCACTCGACGATGTTCTGGAGCTGTCTGCGAGAGGCGTTCAGGTCGGCCGGAAGCGGGGCGATGACCGCGACGGAGGCGCCATCCGGCTGCCAGGCACGCTCCTTGGAGTTGAAGGCGACGTCGAGGCAGCGGTTGTCTCGAGCGAGCTGGTCCAGCCTCTCGAGTGCTGCGGCGAGGCGGCGCTGGCTGGGCGAGCGGCCGCCCCAACGGGTGAGGAGGTCTCGGACGAGCGATAGCGTGGGCCAGGTCCACGCGAGACGGACATCGAAGCGGCGAAGTAGAACGTCGAGGCCGTCGACGTGGTCGAGGTCCGGGTGCGTGACGATGAGGTGGTCGATGGTCGTGACCCCGAGGTCATCGAGGAGGTCTCCCGTGAGAGAGCGGCCCTCGTGCTCGCAGCAATCGACGACGAGTGTGAGGCCGGACGGCAGACGAATCACGGTGGATTCGCCGAAGCCCGGACCGAGGAAGTGGAGGGTCAGCTCCGGGGCAGGCGGTGACGCGGGGGCGCTGGGCGGGGGATCAGACCTCGAGGCCATCGCCTTGACTCCGCGCCGGTAGCCGCTTGTGCTCGAGGCCGGCGAGCCAGGGGTAGTCCGCCAGGAGGTCTGCCCAGATCTCCGCGGCCAGGGCCTTGCGGGCCGGGAGGATGAGCCATCGGGCGTGGTCGCGGCCGTGAAGCGCAACGGTCCGCGCCAGGTGCTCGCGGAGCTCGGAGCGGACGTCACGCCCCAGGCGGGCGTCGAAGCCGAGGCGTCGGCCGTGATAGAGCGGATTGTACGAGTCGGCGTCGGCGAGGCGGCAGGAGCTCAGGTAGGCGTCGGCGATCTGCCGGTCGAGGGTTTCGTCCGGGGCCGTCCGCGAGCGCTCGAGATTGAACCCGAGGTACTGCCATGCGTAGGCGTCCTCGGCATCGAACCTGGAGACGATCGTCGCGTACACCGCGGCGGCCTCACGGTAGAGCGCCGGCCGCCGGGCAGCGTGCGCGCGGTGACTGAGTTGGGCGGCGATGACGCGGAGGTCACTTGCGTAAAAGCGTGCAGTATCGAGCGCTAGCTGGAGGCTCCCGCCGAGGATGGCCTGTCGGTGGGCTTCGAGCGCGGCCTCGGGATCGCGGTTGGATTGTAGAGTGCGCGCCAGCTCGGAGCGCAGGAGTTGCGTCTCATCGCGGGCGACCAGGGCCTGCCTTCGTGCCAGCCGGTCGCGGAGGGGAGCGGCGATGGCCACGGTGCCGTTGCCGAGCTGCGTGAGTGCTCCCGACCTTCGGAGCAGGTTGATGGCGGCGCTGGAGAGTCGCCGGAGGCCGTCCTCGCCGGGTCCGAAAGGGCCGATGACGCCATTGATGGGATGTGCCTCGCGCAGGAGGGCCAAGCGGCGTAGCGAGGTGCGGGTCTCGGGATCCAGGAGATCCTCGTAGGCCGCGACGAGGGCGTCGTCGGGATCGTCTGCGCTACTGAGGAGCCTATGGAGGTGGTTGGCCTCGGCTCGTCCTTCGGCGACCATCCAACGCGCGAGGGGCCACAGTGCTGGGGCGACGTCGGGGAGCTCGGCAGAGGCGACGTGTTCGGTCGCGGTCGCGATGCGCCGGGCGTCCATGGCCTCGGTCACTTCAGGGCGGGGAGCGGACCTGACGAAGGTCCAGCCGTGCTCGGCGCCGAAGTCGAGAACGCTGGAGAAGAACTGGGCGCGTTCGCGCTGATTGGTCGCGTCGTCGAAGACGGCCTGTCCGGTGGGCGGAGACAGGTAAGCGGCGTCGGGATCGATGAGCGCAAGCGGAGCGTTGCCGCGCGTGCGAAGGGACTCGAAGGCGGCGGCGGCGCGCGCACGCCAGGGGGTGGCAGGATCGACAGCCTCGTCGCGCGCTTCGCCTGGGGCTCCCGCGTGGAGGGCCAGCAGAACGGAGAGGCGCAGGTGCGCGTCGTTCCCGTCACGGACCAGGACGGCGGGGACATCGGGGGGGACATCGACGCGGTCGGTGATTTGGGCGCGGCCGGTCATGGCCGGACCATAGCGCCATGGGAGGTGGGGCTCAATGGGTAGCGACGGTGGGCTGGGGGCGCGGGGGGGATGCGGCCGGCGGCGGGGTGGACGTTGATGCCGATGTTGTAGCCGTCGGGGGCGTGGGAGGCGTCGAGGGAGCGCTTGACGTCGCCAATGAGGGCGAAGAGGGCGCGCTGCTCGTCGGGGGTGGCGTCGAACCAGGTGGGGACGAGGCGCTGGGGGATGACCAGGGTGTGGCCGGGGGAGACCGGGAAGCCGTCGCGGAGGGCGAAGGCGAGGTCGTTCTCGGCGACGCGGCCTTCGGCCGGGCGGTCGAGGAAGACGGAGGAGGTGGGCGGCGGGGTGGAGGGGGTCGGCGTCGTCATGGGGGCGAGGATGGACCAGCGGGGGGCGGGGGGCAATGGGGCGAGGGCTGGTCCTTTCGGACGCGCTCAAGCTGCGAAGGGGAGACTGTTCGCGACGTCGCACTCTGCCGAGTCCAGAGAGGTGGGGGCCTGGGTTGGCGTCCCTCCGAGCCACGCGAATGGAAGAGGATGCGTGGCGCCGCTTCGGATGGCTTCACGGAACTCCAGAGCGGCCCGAGGCGGCTGGCCAAGGGCGACGTAGGCGATGCCCCTGAGGAGATGAGGCTCGAAGCGCTCCGGAGCCATGCGTTGGGCTCGCTCGAGCCACTCGAGCGCACAGTCCAGGTTCCCCATCCGCCGGTAGATGATCGCCAACTCGAGCGAGGCACCAAAGCTGATGGCCGCGACTGGGCTGTCGTCGTGCGATGCCAGAGCTCGCTCCAGGACGGCTGCTGCCTGCTCGAAGAGGTCGGTCTGTTCGCGGCCAGGCGGCAGCTCGATGGCCCGTCGGAAGAGCACGTCAGCAGCGCGCATCGTCAGGCGCGGATTCGCGTGCGGGTTGGCAAGGATTCCCTGGGCGCGCTGGACGGCTTCTTCGGTTCGGTTGGCGCGAACCAGGTAGTCCAGACCAACGATGACGTAAGTGGGTCGAGCGGTGGTCATGCGCGCCGCATGATCGATGAACTCGATCGCCGCGTCGTACAGCCCCAACCCGGCCCATGCGCGCGCACGGCAGTAGGCTCGAATGTCTTCGTCGACGACATGCTGCAGGCGGCGAGCAATCTCGAGGACCTGGCGCCAATCCCCCTGCCGCAGCGCCTCCGCCAGCATTGGAGGGTTGGCAGGCTCCGCATGTTCTGGGTTGTTCGTCTCATCGCCAGTCAGCGAGTACAAGTCCGCGGAGAGGCCATGGACGATTGGGAGGTCGTCGGGTGACAGTTGATCCCAGGTCTCGTGCATGGCATCGCGCAAGGCATCCGCCTCATCCGTATCGCCAAGCCCCTCACGGATGAGTCGATGCAGTTCGAGAGTCTGCTTGATGTGTTGGAAGAGTGGGCTCACTTCCATCCCTCCTCATGGTCCTTGCTCATCGATGAACCAGTCGGCACGCGTTCCCGCGAGCGCACGTTCATAGTCGCTGAGTTGCATTGGCACGACGGGCCCGACAACGCCATGACCTGGTCTGTCGACACAAAGCAACAAGCTTGAAGTGAGTGGTCCTGATTCCCACACGCTGTCCCTGAGACGCCATACGTGTGTGCGGTCGTTGCCCGTGGCGCCCGGAACCAAGTGACGCAGTCGTCGCGGGACGGCAAACGGTGGAAGGTCGCGAAGCGTAGGAGCTACCGACATTCCACGACAGGGCTCCGTGGGCTGAACCGCGCCGGTGGCGTCGGGGCTGATGTCCTTCGGGACGCGAACGCCCAACTTGTCGGCTCCGCGTCCCACGAGAGGGCCGCCTCCGTCACGCCGCATCCCACGCAGGACCCGCGACATACGATACCTCCTCGCGGCTTACGCCCGGAGCCTAACACCTGCGGCCGCCCGAGGCGACAACCTTGCGGTCATGAGCCACGGGACGGTCGTGAGGGGGCTTCGATGACCTTCTCGGCGAGCTGGCGGGTGGTGAGGACGTCGGGGGGCGCGCCGGTGCGGGTGGTGCCCTCGAGGCCGAGGTCGATGAGGGCGAAGAGGCCGCGCTGCTCGTCGGGGGTGGCGTCGAACCAGGTGGGGACGAGGCGCTTGGGGATGACGAGGGTGTGGCCGGGGCTGACCGGGAAGCCGTCGCGGAGGGCGAAGGCGAGGTCGTTCTCGGCGACGCGGTCGGAGGCCGGGCGGTCGAGGAAGACGGAGGTCGCGGGCGGCGGGGTGGAGGAGGTCGGCGTCGTCATGGGGGCGAGGATGGACCAGCGGGGGGCGGGGGGCAATGGGGTGGTGAGCCGGCGAGAGCCGGTGCTACGCCGGACGACGGCGCGGTGGCGGGGCCGTCACGGACCTGAGGTCCGCGGTGAGGTCACGAAGGTCCTGAGGCAGGTAACCTTGCTGGTCGATGTTGGCGCGCTCGTCGGCATTCAACGCTGGGGCGAGGGCGGCTTTCTCGACGCGCCAAGAGGCGTAGCGTGGATGGGCTGTCAGGAACCGAGCGATGTGCGAGTCGAAGTGAGCCAGGTGCGAGAGCAAGCGGCCGGATGAACGCTTGCACGTACCGAAACGGATGATCTGCGAGTCCTCGTCGAGCGCCACCAGATCGATCTCGGTATCGCTGCGGTCCCAGTAGCCCTGGATGCGGTGCGTCAGGGAGAAGTCACCTATGCCTTTGCGGGCGCGCTCCTCGTAGAGCTGGGCCACAAGACGTTCAAATCCGTATCCTTCGGAGCTCGCGAGTCGTTCGTCGGCCATGTCGACGAGGATCTCCTCGGGGCGGAAGTTGAGCGCCGACACCGGGCTGGAGAGTGCGTCGAGCCATGCTCGGAGAAAGTTGTCCCTGATGTAGTAGCGGCTGCGGCGGGCGCGCGGCGCGGCAAAGATGGGGAGGCGCTTTTCCACCATCCGGTACTTCTCGAGGAGGATCTTGAGGTAGCCCCCTACCTGCTCGGCGGTCTCGGGGCTGACTGCGCGAACGTGGGCCTCGACGTCGCCGTGGGTGCATCCTGGATGGCGGGCCACGAACTTCAGGACGACGTCATAGTCATCGTTCGCTCCGCGATGCCGACCCAACTTAAGAAGTTTTCAGTTAGCGGGCGGACGGGCGCAAGAGCTTGATTCGATGCGGGGAATCGTGCTGACGGAGTGGCGGCCCGGGGGAGATGGGGAAGCCGTCGCGGAGGGCGAAGGCGAGGTCGTTCTCGGCGACGCGGCCTTTGGCCGGGCGGTCGAGGAAGACGGAGGACGGGGGCGGCGGGGTGGAGGGGGGCATGGCGGCTCAGCGGGCGGTGGAGGAGGACCGGCCGCGGGAGAGGAGGTCGTCGTTCACCTGGGGCCAGGGCGCGGGGTCCCAGTTCTCGATGACCTGGGAGAGGACCCAGTCGAGGGCCTCGGCTGGGGTGAGGGCCGGGAGAGGGACGCGAACCTTGGGAGGCGTGTCGAGGTCGGGTCCGACGTGGCCGTGGAGGGCGGCGTGTCCGCAGGCGCCGCTGCCCTGCTGGTCGGCCGTGTTCGTGTCCGGGTCGCGGCCCGCGTCGGGGAGGTGAACGGCCACGGTCCAGGGAGAGTCGTCGTGGCGGCGGCCCTCGAGCATGATGTTCAGCTGGTAGAGGTGGCCGCGGCGGAGATCGAGCTGGACGAGGACGCTGAGTCTGGCTTGCGGGAGGTGCGGGAGGCCGCGAAGGGGCTCGGTGCGATCCGGACGTCCGGCGATGTAGTACGAGTGACGATTGCCCGTACCGCGCTCGTGCGTGAAGCGGCCGCGGATGTTCGTGTCGCAATGCCCGCGCTCGGCAAGGTTCATGAGGCGCTGTCGGATTTGTCCGGTCACTTCGCGCGAAACGGAGCGGATGGAGCGATGCTCCAGGTAGAGGTCGACCCAGCGCTTCATGAGCGCTCCAGGAGGATGGCCCTGTAGGCGATGGCAAAGTTCTCGGCCGTGTGTGGGACCTGGTCGGCTCTCCACGAGGCGAGCCACTGTTCGGGGGACAGATGATAGCGGGCCTCGAACTCGGCGCGCTCGTGCTCGACGTCCAGGGTCGCCTGGTGCTCGGGGTCGGACTCGCTGCCGGCGAGCCAGCTCGAGAGGCTCGGGGCCTCTTCATTGAGCGCACGCCAGCCGTCGCCCTTGCGGAGGAGGAAGAGGACGAGGGGGCCTGCTCGGTCGACCTGCAGGAGCTGGTCTCGGCGGCCGTCGAGCTCGAGGACGGCCGCTCTCTCGTCCGTTGGAACGAGGAGCGCCGTGGACTCGTGAGCGGCGATGGCGTCCGAGACGGTGCTGACGACGCAGGGAGGCGCGTCGGGGGACGCGAGGCTGGCGACCTCGTCGACCAGCCAGTCTCGGAGCGCGAAGTCGGGGAACCAGACGAGCGCCACGCCGCCTGCGTCACGCTCGAGGGCGTTGACCAGGTTGGCGACGGGATCGGTCATGGCGCGGCCTGCGGCTCGGGCGTGAGGAGCGGGCGCACGAGGGGGTGGGGTCGCATCACCGTGCGGCCCTTCTCCGTGCGTTCGAGCAGGATGGCGTGGGCGAGTAGGCGGACCTTGCGGGCGAGGTCCATCTCGCGGCCATCGGTGCCGTCGACCAGGCGGAGGGCTTCGGTGTCGCCTGGGAGGAGCGCGCGGAGGAAGCTGGCCTCCATGTCGCGCCCGGCTTCTTGGAGGTGGGGTTGAACGACCGGCCAGTCGGTGCCCCAGGTCTGGCGCGCATAGGTGCCGGCGTCGGCGACGAGCTGGAGGAACATGCGGGGGAGGCCGCCGCTGAGCTCGGCGGCGTGGCGGAGCAGGGCATGAAACTCGGCAGGAATGGAATGGTCAGCTGCCAGGAACGACAATATGTTGTCGTCGAGGCCGTCGGCGGCAAGAGAATGCGCCCTCAGTCCGAGCCGAGCTTCGAGGATCCTGACCAAAAACCCTCGCCCCTCGAAGTCGCCTTCGGCCTCGACCGGCACGGCCTGCATGACAACGAGCTTCTCTCCGGGCCGCATGACGTCTTCGGCAAGGGGACCGTAGACGGCTTGCCAGGGGACGACGGCGACCAGGTCCACGCTCTCGGAGAGCGCGCCGAAGGCCTGGAGGACGGCCTTTGCGCCCTCGCCTGCCTTCTCCAGACCGTCGATGAGCAGTGTCACTCGGCGCTGGCGTGAAGCGTTCGCGACCTCGTCCACGATGGAGCGCAGGAGGACGGCTTCGGAGGCGCGTACGGCTTCGGCTTCCGCCGTCTCCGAGTGGGTCTGCGGCAAGACGCCGCTTTGCACCAATGCGGCTCGAAGGGGCGCGGAGATGGGGAGATGGAGTGCGTCGCGTGCGAGCTCTGCGAGGCGTCCTGCGGCACGCAGCTGGGCCCGCTCGGGCGTGAGCTCGCGCATGTTCTCGAAGCGGTCGAGTTGAACCAGGCAGGCGACTCGCTCGCGCTGGAGGAGCTTGGCCGCGTGCGCCAGCTCGGTGCTCTTTCCGACACCGACGGGGCCCCCGACCAACACCGTAGCCACACCGGAGACGACCGTATCGGCGAGCCGCCGCGCGACCTCGTTGGGAGGTGGCGCATAGCGAGCGTCGTCGACCCCGAGCGGTCGGTGGGGCGTCAGGCTTCGCCAGTCCGGCTGCATGGAGACCTCTTGCACGTCCGACTCGCCGGGAACCTTAGCGCCGAGCGGGCGCGGTGTCATGTCGGATGCGGCCCAAGGTAGGGGGAGACGGAGCCGGCTCGGGGCTCATGGCGTGCGGTGGACTCGCTCGTCTGCTTGGGCTCGGCGACGCGGCCGGAGGTCGGGCGGTCGAGGAAGACGGCAGGACGCGGGCGGCGGGGTGGAGAAGGTCGTCGGCAAGGGGGGAGGATGGATCAGGGGGGCGCGGGGGCGATGGGGTGAGGGGGCGATGCAGGGCAAGCGCAAAGTCTCAGGTGGCTCGCCACGCCTTGCATTGGGCGCGGCTAGCCGCGCTCGGCCGGAGCACGAGCGAGCTCGCGCAGTCCGATCGACGGCCTCCGGGGTGGATTCGGGGCGGCGAGCCTCGACGGCCCGGCGTAGCTCGCCGAGGCTCGTGGGGCGCGGAGTTCGCTGCGCACGACGCTGGAGGGACTTTGCGATGAGCTGGAGGGCGATGAGGGCCAGCGCGTGGCCATGGCGGACAACCTGGAGTCAGTGGCGGATTCGGCGCAGCAAGCTGCGCCGCGCCGGGGCTCCACCAAGGTGGAGCACTCCGGGGGGCGCTTGCGCGGGGCTCGGTGGCCGAAGCGGCTCGTGCGTCGCGGGAGACGCGCTCATCGGACGGGGCCGGGTCAGCCGGCGACGACCTTGGCGGCCTCGAAGGCTGGGAGGGGCATGGGGGTGCGCAGGCGCCAGGTGATGGAGATGGGGCGGCTGCCCTGGTGGTCGACGAGGTCGGCGGGGCCGAGGAAGAGATAGGGGGCCGTGAGCTTGCGGGGGTCTTTCTTGGCGTCGCGGACGAAGAGCAGGATGTGGGAGCCGGTGTCGCGGTGGGTGAGGTAGCGGCGGCCGGTCGGGGAGTCGGGGGTGGTGGTCGACTGGGACTGCCAGTGGAAGAGCTCGGGCGTGAGGGGGTAGTCCTCGTAGCGGGTGGTGGGCGAGAAGTGGCGCTCGGTCTTGTGGAGCGTGATGAAGAAGAGGTCGGTGCGGGTGCCCGGGTCGTAGAAGACGCCCTCGCGCGGGGGCGTGGGGCGGGTCGGGTCGAGGCGGGCGAAGGCGGCGATGATCTCGTCGCGGGTGTAGCGGCCGTGGACGTGCAGGGGCGCCGGCGACAGGGGCAGCGGCTGGTGGGGCGCCTGGGAGCGGGCGTCGAGGACGTCGAGGAGCTGGGTCAGCTCGGCGAGGACCGCCGGGTGGCGCCAGAGGTCGTCGAGGGAGGCCTGGAGGGAGGGCCAGGCGTCGCGGGAGCCGCGCAGGCCGAAGTGGAGCATGGCGAGGAGGCGGCGGTCGCGCTCGGACAGGGCGGACAGGTCGGGCGGCGCGGGGGCGGCCAGGACGCGGCGGTAGGTCTGGCAGCGCTCGGGGTCGTCGACGTGCAGGAGGGTGGCGAGGGAGCGCAGGAGCGGGGCTTCGTCGGGGCCGGGCGGCGGTGTCGGCAGGCCGGCCTCTCGGCGGACGGTGGTCCAGGACCAGCCGCGGCTGCGGTAGAGGTCCTCGGGCTCGAGCAGGGTCTCGCGGAGGAAGTCGGCGAGGGTGACCGTGGGGCCGAGGCGCTGGGCGACGGCGCGCAGCTCGTCGGCGAAGCGGCGGGTGGTGGTCGGGAGCGAGGCCTTGATGTGGGCGAGGATGGTCTCGCGGGCGACCGGGTCGAGCTCGAAGTGGCAGCCGGCGGGGAGGTAGGGGAAGCCGTGCTCGATGACCTCGGTCAGCGCGCGGCGGGAGGCGCCGGACAGGGCCGCGTAGCGGAGATCGAAGCGGAACTCCTTGCGCTGGCGGCCGATGAAGTCGAGCACGGTGCAGCAGGTCTTGCCGTCGGAGAAGCGCAGGCCGCGGCCGAGCTGTTGGAGGAAGACGGTGGCGCTCTCGGTGGGGCGCAGGAACAGGAGCGTGTCGACCTGGGGGACGTCGACGCCCTCGTTGTAGAGGTCGACGGCGAACAGGGCGTTGAGGTCGCGGCGGGCGAGGCGGGTCAGGGCGGCGTCGCGCTCGGCGGCCGGGGTGTCGGCCGAGACGGCGAGGGAGGGCAGGCCGGCGGCGGTGAACTGGGCGGCCATGAAGCGGGCGTGGTCGACCGAGACGCAGAAGCCGATGGCGCGCATCTGGTGGACGTCGGGGAGCTTGGCGCGCAGGGCGGCGAGGACCAGGGCGACGCGGGCGTGGTCGCCCGTGTAGAGGTTGGTGAGGTCCTCGGCGGCGTAACCGCCGCGGCGCCAGGAGACGTGGCGGAGGTCGGTGTTGTCGGACAGGCCGAAGTACTGGAAGGGACAGAGGAGCTGGCGGTCGAGGGCCTCCCACAGGCGCAGCTCGGCCGCGATGCGGTCGCCGAAGAAGGGCAGGACCGACTGGCCGTCGGCGCGCTCGGGGGTGGCGGTGAGACCGAGCAGGTAGCGCGGCTGGAGGCGGTCGAGGAGGCGCCGGTAGGTCGGCGCGGCGGCGTGGTGGAACTCGTCGACGATGACCATGTCGAAGTGGGCGGGCGGCAGATCGTCGGGGCCGAGGGCGTCGAGGGACTGGACGGAGGCGAAGACGTGGCGCCAGGCGTCGGGGCGGGCGCCGGCGACGAAGAGCTCTCCGAAGGCGCCGTCGCGGAGGACGGCGCGGAAGGTGTGGAGGGTCTGGAGGAGGAGCTCCTTGCGGTGGGCGACGAAGAGGAGCTTCAGGTCGCCGTGGGCCTGGACGAGGCGGCGGTAGTCGAGGGCGGCGACGACGGTCTTGCCGGTGCCGGTGGCGGCGACGACCAGGTTGCGAGTGCGGCCGTGGCGCTCGCGCTCGAGACGCAGGGCGTCGAGGATCTCGCGCTGGTGGGGGCGGGGCTCGACGTCGAGGTGGACGAAGCTGAGGGTCGGCGCGGGCTGGTGGCGCGCGAGGGCGCGGTCGAGGCGGGGGGCGTCGCGGGCGGGGTCGTAGGGCTGGAAGGCCTCGCTGAGCCAGTAGCTGTCGAAGGTGGCGCGGAACTTGTCGAGCAGGTGCGGGGCCTCGGTGTTCGACAGGCGGACGTTCCACTCGAGGCCGTCGAGGAGGGCCGAGCGGGACATGTTCGAGGAGCCGACGTAGGCGGTCGAGTAGCCCGAGGCGCGATGGAAGAGCCAGGCCTTGGCGTGCAGGCGCGTCGTGTCGCGCTCGTCCATGGCGACGCGGATCTCGGCGCCGAGCTCGTGCAGGCGGTCCAAGGCGCGGCGCTCGGTGACGCCCATGTAGGTGGTGGTCAGCAGGCGCAGGGGGCGGCCGCGGTCACGGAGGTGGGCGACGAGGGCGGACTCGAGGGTGCGCAGGCCGTACCAGCGGACGAAGGCGAGGATGACGTCGACGCGGTCGGCGGAGGCCAGCTCGCGGCGGAGCTCGGCGCCGATGGAGGGCTCGCCGTGGGCGTTGGTGAGGAGGGCGCTGCCGGACAGGACGGTGGTCGGGCGGTCGGGGGGCGCGGAGGGGGCGAGCGGGCGGGCTTCGGTGATGGCGAGGAGCTGGCGGGCCGGCAGGGCGAGGGCGTCGCCGTCGTCGGGGGCGCGGCGGGCGTCGCGCAGGACGGCGAGGACGCGCTGGTGCAGGGCGGCCTGCTCGTCGGGGCGGCCGCGGAGGGCGCGGGTCAGCAGGTGGTGGAGGTGGCGCGCGAGGGCGACGTGGGCGTCGCCGGGGTCGAGGGGCTCGGTGTGGGCGGTGGCCGAGGCGGGGAGCGCGCGGAGGCGGCGGTCGAGGGCCTCGGTGACCAGGGCCTCGTACAGCCCGGGAGGGAGCGCGTCGGGGGCGAGGTCGTCGGAGCCTTGCGTCACGGAGGGCCTCCTGCGGGGGCGAAGGGAGGCGGCGACCGTACTGCGCGGGCGGGAGGTCTGGCAACGGGGTGTTGGGGGGGGGCGAGCGCGCGGCGGATTGCACGAAACTTAACTGAGAGTTGAGTTTCGTGCATGAATCGAAACGAGACATCGAGACGGGGAGGGGATTGGGACGCGCTGTATGGGGTGGCCGAGGCGCAGGCCGGGTACGTCACGGCGGCGCAAGCGCGTGAGGCCGGGTACTATCCGGAGCTACTGCATCGGTACGTCGCCAACGGCACCCTCGCGCGGGTGCGGCGTGGGGTGTACCGGCTGGTGCACTTCCCTGCGAGCGAGCACGAGGAGCTCGTCGTGGTGTGGCTGTGGGCCGACCGGGCGGGGGTGTTCTCGCACGAGACGGCGCTCTGGCTGCATGGGCTCTCTGACGTGCTGCCGGCGCGGGTCCATCTGACGGTGCCTTCGAGTTGGCGCAGGAGGCGGCTGCGAGTGCCCCACGGGGTCGTGATGCATCATGCGGAGGTGGCCGAGGGGGACCGGTCCTGGATGGGGCCGGTGCCGGTCACGTCGGTGACGCGTACGCTGCGGGACAGTGTGGCGGCGCATGTGTCGCCCGAGCTGAACGAGGCGGCGCTGGCGGAGGCGCGGGCGCGTGGGCTGATGGGGGCGGCTGAAGCGGCCGAGGTGGATGAGGCGCTGCGAGCAGCGGGGGAGATTGGCTCGTGAGTACGACGCGGTACGCGACTCCGCAGGCCTTCAAGCAGGGGTTGGAGCAGCTTGTTGAAGGCTCAGCCTTCGGCCTTGGCGCGGCTGAGCAGGCGGGCGTGGACGGAGGCCGCGAGGTTCGCGGGGGTGGTCATTGCAGGGCCTCGAGGTAGGGCCGGAGCGGGCCCTCGACGCGGCAGAGGCGGGCGTAGTGCAGGAGTTCGGAGGGCTGGACGTGCTTGCGGGTGAGGGCCTGCTGCAGGGCATCGAGGGCGACGTCGAGGCCGAGCTTGTGGCGGAAGCGGAAGCAGTCGACGACGGTCTTGGCGAGGCCGTAGACGGGCACCTGGACGCCGTCGAGGGGGAGGTGCTCGATGCCCTCGGAGAACGCAGGGCCGGAGAAGTGGAAGACGCGGATGGGCGGGTGGTCGAGCGCGGGGGGAGTAACGCCTCTGGGGAGGGCGATGTGGACCTCGTGGGGCACCTCGGAGGTGGCGTCGTGGAGGGCCAGGGCCGAGATGAGGCACACGACGGCGCGAGGGACGCGGAGGGCGACGGTGACGAGGTCCGGGTGCTCGAGCGGCGGAGCGTCGGTGAGGCGGTAGACGCCGCGGGTGAGCGGCTCGACCAGGCCGGCGTCGCGGAGGGCGTAGAGCGTGCGGGGGTGGATGCCGAGGGCCAGGGCCTGGCTGGTCTCGAGCATCCCGGCGTGCTCTCGAAAGACCTGGAGGGCGTGCTGCGTGGAGTGGAGCGTCATGTTGGATAGAATCTACACCACTTCGCTATGGGTGTAGTGGATTTTATCCAGGCGGGTGCCTGCGGTGGTGGGCGCAGGGGGCGGGGCGCAGCGAGCTGGGCCAGGCCGGAGCACGATCGACCTCGTGCAGTTCGGGGGGCGGGCGTCGATTGCGAAGCAGCGGCGCGGTTGGATGGGGGCGGCGCGGCCTTGGGGGGCCGCGCCGCGGGGGGACGAGGGGGGGATTAGAAGGTGGGGTTGAGGGAGTCGAGCCAGGTGTAGGCGTCGAAGGGGGCGGCGAAGGGCTGGGCGGCGGTGGCCGGGAGGGGGGCGTAGGCGGTGGGGGTCAGGGCCTGGGTGGCGTCCTCGGTGAAGGGCTCGGGGGTGCCGAGGGTGACCCACTGGTGGAAGCGGGCGCCGCCGTTGGCCTCGTAGGTGATGACCCAGGCGAGGTGGAGCTTGGGGGCCGAGGCGAGGTCGACGCCGACCAGTTCGAAGTCGGTGACGGTGCCCTCGACGGCCGGGGAGGTGACGACGACGTTGGTGCTCTCGAGGGGCTCGCTGCCGTCGCAGCTCTGGGCGTAGACGCTGACGGAGGCGGCGATGAGGCGGCGGCTGACGAGGGAGACGTCGGTGAGGGGGGTGGTGACGGGCTCGCCCTGGGCGTCGGTGTGGACGGCCTCGGTGGGCAGGGGGAAGGTCGCGTCGACCTGGACGGCGAGGGTGTCCTCGTCGAAGACCAGGCTGGCGGCGGCTTCGATGGCGCCGGGGGCGGTGGAGAGGGCGACGCCACGCTGGGGCTCGGTCCAGCCGGTGACCAGGGTGAGCATCGGGGTCGGGGCGGGGGTGTCGTCGCAGGTGGTCTCGACGCAGGACTCGCCGTCGCAGCGGGTGCAGGCGCACTGGGAGGTCACGCAGGACAGGACCATGCAGCCGTCGTTGCCGATGCAGGCGGGGTCGGGCTTGGGGGCGTGGGCGGGCGGCTCGTCGCAGGTGGGGGTCCAGGGGTCGGTGACGTCCGGGTCGGTCGCGTCCGGGTCGGTCGCGTCCGGGTCGGTCGCGTCCGGGTCGGTCGCGTCCGGGTCGGTCGCATCGGGGTCGGTGACGTCGGGGTCGGTCGCGTCGGGGTCGGTGACGTCGGGGTCGGTGGTGTCGGGCTCGGTGGTGTCGGGCTCGGTGGTGTCGGGCTCGGTGGTGTCGGGCTCGGTGGTGTCGGGCTCGAGGACGTCGGATTGGTCGGTGTCGGGGGTCGGCGAGGGGCTCGGGCCGTCGGAGCCGCAGGCGGACGCGAGGAGGGCCAGCAGGGCCAAGGTGGTCAGGCCGCGGGCCGGAAGTCGAACGCGAGAGCGGGTGCGGGTCATGGTGCGGCTCACTTCGGGAGGTTGCGGTGGGGTCGCTCGCGCTGGGCTCCGTGCCTGCGGAGCGAGGTACGTCAGATGTGGCAGGCCGCCAAAGCAGGAACCGGGCCAAGTGGGGCGGGGCCGCGTGGCCTCTACGGACATGGCGAGATGGGCCGCTGGACATGTGGCGAATAGTTACACACTCCCCCTCCCCTCCCCCGGGGCAGCGGTGTCGCGGGGGGGAGAACAAGGGCGGCCGGGGGCGGCGCTTGTCTTGGGGCGAGCGAGAGGCCTAAGCTGCGCGCGCCTTGATTTCAAGGATGGGAGGGACAGGGCGATGCGGATCTGGAAGGGCCTGGTGGGCCGGTGCGTGGGGTTGGGGCTGGTGGCCAGCGTGGCGCTGGTCGGGTGCGACGACGGGTCGCAGGCCGGCGTGGGCGGGACCGCGGACGTGATCGCGGACGTGGACGCGGCGGGCGGCGGCGACGGTGCCGGCTCGGAGGACGCCGAGGGCGACGCCGCGGCCGAGCAGGACGTGCCGGCCGAGGACGACGTCGCGGTCGAGCAGGACGTGCCGGCCGAGGAAGACGTCGCGGCCGAGCAGGACGTGCCGGCCGAGCAGGACGTGCCGGGCCAGGAGGACGCGACGGTCGTGGACGCGACGGAGGACGTCGGCCCGATCGAGGACGTGCCGGCCGAGCAGGACGTGCCGGCCGAGCAGGACGTGCCGGTCGAGCAGGACGTGCCGGCCGAGCAGGACGTCACGGCCAGCGAGGACACGATGGTCGACGCGGGGCCGGTCGTGCTGCCGAGCGCCTGCGACGGCAACCCGGCGTGTCCAGAGACCAGCGACGGCCTGCCGGACGTGGCCATCGTGAAGGCGGCGGGCGTGCCGCCGACGCTGACGGGCGGGCCCGTCCCGGCGGGTCACTACATTCTGACGGGCGTGGACCTGTACCTGGCGCACGCGTCGTCGTTCGCGGCGTCGCTGGTCGAGGTCAGCAGCCAGGGCGACACCTACGGCTCGACGCTGTTCTGCGCGGACTCGCTGGCGCTGAGCGCCAACCTGGACATCCTGTTCAGCATCGCGGCGCTGGGACAGAACCTGGACTTCGCGCAGGGCATCTTCGGCGGCGGCACCTTCACCGTGCAGGGCGGGGCGCTGGCGACCGACATCCTGGAGTGCTACGACGGCAACAACCCGCCGGACTTCCCGCTGCCCGAGACCTACGCCTACCAGACCGGGGGCGGTGAGCTCGTGATGGAGATCATCATCCCCAGCCAGACGCTCAAGGACCTCGTCGCCGAAAACGCTCCGCTGGCCAGCAGCTTCGTTGCGGACGCCAAGGACCTACACATTCACCTGAAGTTCTCGGCGGCGGTCGAGTAGCGCCGCAGCCGAGCCTAGCAGGCTCCACATGCTTCGGTCTCGATGCGTGCTGGCTGACGTGGCCGGGGCCGAGGTCACCAGTTGCACCGAGCCCCCAGCACCAGCAAGCACGAGTCGGTGCAGGACCGGGTCGACCTCGTCCCGCGAGCGGCCCGGTCCCCTGACTCATGCCTATGCCGATCCTCCTCTGCTTCGCCTCATCGAGGGCCCGCGACTCGGCTCAGGCTCATGTCGATGCTGGTCAGTGCTTTGCCAGTTCCCCCGCATTCGCCTGACGAGCAACGCCGGGGCGTGGCCCTGGGCGGCTGGACCTCAGCCGCCACCGCTGTGATCGGCCTATGGTCAGGGAGCCGCTTCTCCCAGCGCGCGGTTCATGATAGGTCTCTCCAACCTGCTATCGATGGAGAAGTCATGAGCCATTGCTTCCGCACACGGCTTGCCTCCGCGTTCGCCGTCCTTTCGCTCGCGCCGGCCTGTGGATGGGACGATCTCTCCGTCTACGCCGAGGTTGATTCAGAACCGCTCGAGACCGATGTCGGGCCGCGTGGGGAAGTCTCGAAGGAGCACGATGCCGCACTGGACTGCACTCACCTGGACGAGCCGTGCCGGTTGGGTGCATGGGACGAATCAGCCAACTATTGCAGGTCGGTGAGCAAGAGCGATGGCACCGCGTGCGACGACGAGAACGCTTGCACGCTCACAGATGCTTGCTTAGCAGGCGTCTGCACCGGGTCGGATCCGTTGCCCTGCACCTCGGAGTATCCGTGCAATCAGCCTGGCGCTTGTGATCCCGCGACTGGCACGTGCACCAGCGTTCCATTAGAGGATGGTGCCGAGTGCGACGACGGTGATCCCTGTACCGACTCCGAGGAGTGCATCGCTGGAGCTTGTGTCGGCCAACCCTTGGCGTGCGATGATCAAGTAGCCTGTACGGCCGACAGCTGCGATCCGCAGGGAGGCGGATGCGTTCACGACGCGACCGGCTGCGAGTGCTCGACCGACGAGCAATGCGATGACAGCAACCCGTGTAACGGGACCGAGACCTGCGACGCTACGAGTGGGACATGTGTCGTGGGCGCCGCAGTGAGCTGCGAGATGCTCGACGATGCGTGCAACGTGGGCGTCTGCCTCGCCGCAAGCGGCGAGTGCGTCAAAGAACCTCGTGCCGATGGTCTGGCCTGTGACGATGATGATCCCTGTACCGTGTTCGATGGCTGCGCCATGGGGGTCTGTGAAGGCGAGCCAACGAACTGCGACGACGGCGTCGCGTGTACAGCCGATAGTTGCGATGTAACCACGGGAGTGTGCATCCACGACACCGCCGGCTGCGAGTGCACCGATGACGCGCATTGCGACGACGGGAACCCCTGCAACGGTGTCGAGTCTTGTGCGACCGACGAAGGGCACTGCGCGCCTGGGGCCGCTGTGCAGTGCGAGCATCTGGATGACGACTGCAACCTAGGCTTCTGTGATAGCGCGACCGGAGGGTGCGTCCAGACGCCGCGGGAGGACGGATGGGGCTGCGACGATGGAAACGCCTGCACACAATCCGACACGTGCGTCGACGGCATCTGCATGGGCGCCGAGCCGAAACCGTGTCCTGCAGTGAGCCAGTGCCACGGCACTGGTACCTGTGACCCGTCGGACGGACAGTGTTCGGCTCCGAAACTCGCCGATGGAGTCCCCTGTGACGATGACGACCCATGTACGACGAGCGACCAATGTCAGGCAGGTGCTTGTGTTGGCGGCGCTCCGCCGATCGATAGCACTGGGGACTGGACCATAGGGATGGGCGGGAGCGGAGATGACACTATCAGAGGCCTCGCTCTCGACCCCAATGGGAATATTTTCGCCATTGGGGACTACAGCAGCGCGACGATGACCATGGGGGTTTTCGGATCCGGTAACAATGCGATGTTGACCAAGCTAGCCAGTCAAGCCGCGGCTGGGTTCGTCCTGCAGTATTCTCTGACAGGACATGTTGTCTCGGCCCGCCGGGTGGCGGGTAGCGCGACCAGCCTCTCCCTCTATGGCATTGACTTGCTTCCCGATGGCTCGCGAGCCATCGTCGGCACAGCGGACGGCGCGACTACGCTGGGTTCCGGCAGTTCATCCAGTAGCATCGGTGATGGCACGAGCGTCATGTTCGCCTCTCGGCTTAGCATTGCTGACGCGCTCATCTGGGCGGGCACTGGACAGGGCGCGCTGCCGCTCACCGTCTCGGCATCGCCCACGTCCGTGTACTGGTCGGGCATCAACGCGGCCGGTTCCGATTCCGTCTTCGACGTGGGTGATGGGACGACCAGTAGCCTCCCTGTGGGAAGCAGTGGCTTCGTCGCCAGCACCAACTCCGTCGGTGGGCTGCTGGCCTGGACCGCACCGATTCAGACGAGTGGCTTCGGCGCGCTTCTGACGGACACAGCCGTGTTACCCGATGGCGGCTTGGTGGTCGCGGGCAACTTCTGCAAGACCTCCGTCTTCGGTACCGGTCTTGCAGCTGTGAGCCTCAGCCCGACTGGACAATGCGACGGGCTCGCCGCCAGGTACGCGGGCGACGGTACCCTCGTATGGGTTAGGAGCATCGGCGGGCCCACGGACGCCTTCGCTACCAGCGTCGCCGTGCTTGGCGGAGATGCCATCGCCGTCGGGGGTATGGTCACGGGAGCGGCGAGGGTGGCTGCACCGGAGGGTCAGCTTGCGGTACTACCAGACGGAGTCTCAGACGACGCCGACGCCATTGTGGTGGCGTTCGACTTGGACGGCAACGTACTATGGTCCGACCGAGGCGTAGGAACGGGACCAAGCTGGCTCTACGACCTGGCGTCACGCGGCGGACGCGTCAGCGCAGTTGGTTCCGTGAGCGGTGTAGCGGATTTCGGATCGGGCTCGGCCAAAGGGCTCGTCACCGAGCCGGACAGTTCGGGTGAGCCTTCGCTCTTCGCCCTCCAGTACACCGACTCGGGTCAGCTGTTGTGGGCCGCCAAAGTCAGTGGGCCCGGCGAGGTCAGCGTCGCCGTGACTGAGTCTCCACGGGTCGCGACGCACGAAGGCGGAGCAGTGACGATGAGCGGAAACTTCAGAAAAACCACCACCTTAGGCTCAACAACCAAGAACTCGTTCGCGCCCAAGGGTGGGAGCGACATGTTCTTGCTACACGTCAACTCGGCTGATGGACTGCAATGCCAATAGCGTATCGCCGCCGATCGTGGCTCGAGGGAAGCTCGTAATGTGGATCTCACGCGTCCCATGGGTGTCGCGAGGTGGCTTGAGGTGCGGAGGAATCCGGCCCGAAACCGTCGCCTCGGGACGGTGCGGATTGACACTGCTGCGGGCCGATGGGTAGCGTCCGGGCACGCGCGCGGTCGGAGGGCTATGGAGTCGTCGGCCGAGCCGTGAACGCAAGGCTGGGCAGGTGCGGCGATGAAGCGGTGGACCCTCGTGCGGACGATGCGGTCGGGGCGGTTCGGGGCGGCGGTCTGGGCGCTCGGCGCGGTGGCGCTGGCGGTGGGCTGCGGGGACCTGGTGATCGCCGAAGGCACCAACGACGGGGGCGTCGTGGACGTCGTGCCCGACGCGGGGTCGGACGAAGGCAAGGAGCCGACGACCTGCGAGTTCGGCAACGACTCGGAGTGCGACGACGGGGACTCCTGCACGACCGACCGGTGCCTGTCGACCGGGGTGTGCTCGAGCACGCCGCGCGAGGGCGTGTGCAAGGTCGACGGGGTGTGCTGGGACGACGGGGCGAGCGCGCCCGGGTCCGTGTGCCAGGTGTGCGACACGAGCAAGGCCGTCAACGCCTGGACGCCCGTGGTCTGCGACGACGGCGACCCCTGCACCGACGGCAAGTGCGACGCGCAGTCGGGGTGCTTCCACGTGGCGGCGGCCGATGAGACGCCCTGCGACGACGGGGTCGCGTGCACGACCGACGACCGGTGCGTGGGCGGACAGTGCGTGGCGACGCCGTGCGGGTGCGGGGGCGACGACGGCGAGTGCGAGGGCAAGGTCGCGCTGGAGGCGTGCCAGCGGGCGGCGTGCGTCGAGGACGCGTGCGTGGCCGTGGCGGACGCGAGCAAGGACGGCAAGGCGTGCCAGGGCGGGGACCTGTGCGTGACGGGCGAGACGTGCCTGGAGGGCGTGTGCCAGGGCGGCGCGGCGGTGGCGTGCGAGCAGGAGGGGGCCGAGGTCTGCCAGGTGATGACCTGCAACCTCGAAAGCGGCGAGTGCGAGCCGGTGGACGCGCCAGACGACGAGGCCTGCGATCCGGGGGACCCGTGCATCGTGGAGGCGACGTGCCAGGAGGGCGAGTGCGTCGGGGCGGCCGTGGACTGCTCGGAGCTGAACGGGCCGTGCGCGACCGGCGTGTGCGAAGGGGGCAGCTGCGAGGTCGCGCTGACGGCCGAGGGGCAGAGCTGCGTACCGGCGGACGAGTGCGTCATCGAGGCGACGTGCACGGCGAGCGGGAGCTGCGTGGGCAAATGGGACGTCGACAACTGCGCGTGCGTCACCGCCGAGGACTGCGACGACGGGCAGGTGTGCACGATCGACGGCTGCGACGGCGGGGGGGTGTGCCAGTACGAGCCGGTGGCGGTCGAGGCCGGGAGCGTCGGCGGGGCCGAGACGGTGTGCCCGGGGGCGACGCCGGCGGGGCTGACGTCGGTGGCTGGGGCGTCGGGCGGCGTGGGCGAGTGGACCTATCAATGGCAGAGCAGCGCCGACGGTGAGGGCTGGGCGGCGCTCGAGGGCGCGACGGGTGAGGGGTACGCGCCGGGGGCGCTGACGGCGACGACGTGGTTCCGGCGGCAGGCCGTGAACCAGTGCGCGACCGTGGCGAGCGAGCCGGTGGTCGTGACGGTGGCCGAGGCGATGGAGGCGGGCAGCATCGGGGAGGACCAGACGCTGTGCCCGGGGGAGACGGCGGCGGTGCTGGCGTCGGTGGCGCCGGCGAGCGGCGGGATCGGGGCGGTGGCCTACGCGTGGGAGTCGCGGGCTCCGGGTGGGGCGTGGGCGCCCATCGCGGGGGCGACGGGCGAGACGTACGCGCCGGGGGCGCCGGCGGTGACGACCGAGTATCGGCGGCGGGCCAGCGGGGACTGCGGCAGCGTGACTTCGAACGCGGTGACGGTGACGGTGCAGCCGACGCTCGAGCCGGGGAGCATTGGCGGCGGGCAGGCGCTGTGCCAGGGGGCGACGCCGGCGGGGCTGACGTCGGCGGCCGGGGCCTCGGGCGGCGCGGGCAGCATCGGATACCAGTGGCAGCAGCGGGCGCCGGCCGGGGCGTGGCAGGACGTGGCGGGCGCGACCGGGGCGACGTACGCGCCCGAGAGCGTGGCCGCGACGACCGAGTTCCGGCGGCTGGCGGTGGACGGGTGCGGGTCGGCGCCGTCGAACGTGGTGACGGTGACGGTGGCCGAGGCGCTCGAGGCGGGGGCGGTCGGAGGCGGGCAGACCATCTGCCAGGGCGCGAACGCGGCGGCGCTGTCGTCGGCGGAGGCGGCGAGCGGCGGCCTGGGGACGGTGCTGTACCAGTGGGAGTCGCGGGCGCCGGAGGGCGCGTGGGCGGCCATCGGCGGGGCTACTGGGGCGACGTATGCGCCGGGCGCGGTGGGGGAGACCACCGAGTATCGGCGTCGGGCCAGCAACGACTGCGGCGAGGCGGTGTCGAACGCGGTGACGGTCGCGGTGGACCCGGCCTTCGACGCGGGCAGCGTGGGCGGTGACCAGGCGGTGTGTCACGGGGCGACGCCGGCCGGGCTGACGTCCTCGGCGGGGGCGACGGGCGGCAGCGGGGCGAGCACCTATCAGTGGCAGGCGCGCCAGAGCGGGCAGACCAGCTGGGCGAACGTGGCCGGGGCGACCGGGGCGACCCATCAGCCGGGGGCGGCGACGGTGACGACCGAGTACCGGCGCGGGGCGACGAACAGCTGCGGCAGCGGGCACTCGAACGTGGTGACGGTCTCGGTGCACGGGGCGCTGTCGGCGGGGACGCCCAGCGGGTCGCAGACGATCTGCCACGGGGCGACGCCCAGCCAGCTGACGGTGTCGGCGCCCAGCGGCGGCAGCGGGGGCTTCACCTTCCAGTGGCAGTCCAGCCCGAACGGCAGCACGTGGAGCGACATCGCGGGGGCCACGGGGGCCAGCTACCAGCCCGGAGCCCTGACGGCGAACACGCAGTATCGGCGGGTGGCGACCAACGGCTGCGGGTCGGTCGAGTCGGCCAGCATCGCCATCGCCGTGCACGGCGCGCTAAACGCGGGCAGCGTGTCGGCCAACCAGTCGATCTGCAGCGGGGCCAAGCCGGCCGCGCTGACCGGGTCGTCGCCGTCGGGCGGCAGCGGATCGTTCAGCTATCAGTGGCAGTCCAGCACCAACGGGACCAGCTGGTCGAACGTGTCGGGGGCGACGAGCAGCAGCTACGCGCCCGGCGCGCTGACGACGACGACGCAGTTCCGGCGGGTGGCCAGCAACAGCTGCGGGTCGGCGACGTCGAACGCGGTGACGGTCACGGTCGCCAGCGGGCTGACGGCGGGCGGCATCGGCAACCCGCAGTCGATCTGCTACGGCGGCAACCCCAGCGCGCTGTCCAGCACCAGCTCGGCCTCGGGGGGCCTGGGCAACATCACCTACCAGTGGCAGCAGCGCCCGTCGGGCGGCAGCTGGTCGAACATCTCGGGCGCGACGAGCACGACCTACAACCCGGGCGTGCTGACGACGACGACCGAGTACCGGCGGCAGGCCTCGAACACCTGCGGCACCGTGACCAGCAACACGGTCACGGTGACGGTCGCGCCGAAGCTCGACGGCGGCGCCATCGGCTACGACCAGTGGGTCTGCCCCGGCGGCACGACCTCGACGTTCACCAACGTGACGTCGGCCAGCGGCGGGTCGGGCAGCATCGCCTACCAGTGGCAGCGCCGGCAGGGCACCAACGCCTGGGAGAACATCTCGGGCGCGACCAGCGCGACCTACAAGCCGTCGAACCTGCCCTACGAGTACCGTCGAGCCGCGTCGAACTCCTGCGGGACGGCGTACTCGAACACGGTCAAGGTCGAGCTGTTGCCGTACGATATCTGCAACCCGTGCAACCCCATCTGCCCCTGACGGCTTCGGCGCGGCAGGCAGGCGCCACCGCGCCGCAACACGATCGCCTGGGGTGCGGTTGACGAGGTCCGTCAGGGTCTCTTAGGGTCTGGCCTTCCAGCTTGGAGGCCGGATCCTGGACTTCGTGGACGCGACACTCGTGCGGCTCGCCCACCCTGCGGCGCGGGAGATGCTGGTGGGCGCGGCGGCGCTGGCGCGGGTGGCGGCGGCGGCGTACGACGCGAGCCGGCTGGCGATGGGGCCGCCCTACGAGGCGCGCTTCGACGAGGTGAGGATCGGCCAGGTGCTGCCCGCGAGCGCGCGTGGCGAGCTGCGCTGGGCGCGGGACGACGGACAGGACCGGCGCGTCGGCGGGTTCGAGGTGCACGGGCTGGGCGGCGAGGCGGACCTGGCGGTCGACTTCACGTGGCTGGGCGCGGTCGTGGCGCGGGTGGCGCCCGGCGGCGGACGGGTGGCCGCGGTCGACGTGGCGTGGCCGAGGGTCGCGGAGATCGACCAGCGCGTCGCGGAGCGGCTCGGTGCCTTGCCGAGCGGGGCGGAGGAGCGCGAGCGGGCGCGGCGCGAGGCGCTGCTGGGGCTGATGCGGGCCGAGGCGGGCGCGTCGGAGGCGGTGGACGAGGCCAGCCTCGGGCGGCTGCTGGCGCGGGCGGGGGTGGCGTCGGTGGGCGCGCTCGTCGCGTCGCGAGGGCAGGCGGCCGCGTTGCGGGTGCGCTGGGAGGCCGACGACACCGGGGCGGAGCCGGGGCCGGTGGCGCTGCCGATCGCGGCGGCCGGCCTGGTGCGTGATCCCGCGGCCGCCGGGTTCTCGCTGCGAGAGCTGCTGGCGACGAGCGCGAAGGTGCGCGCGCGCATGGGCGCGCTGGGGATCGAGCGCCCGGTCGACGAACGGCTGCCCAGACGACACGGTGCGCTGGTCCTGTGGGTCGTTCCGCGCGCGTGGTTCGACGACCCGCACTGGCCGGGCGGCGAGGAAGCCTCGGACGACGAGGCGCGCCGCCAGGCCCGCATCGAGGCCGCCAGCGCGTGGCTGAGCGCCGAAGGCATCGTCATCGTCGACGTCCCCTGACCCGCGAACCCTGCCCTACCCCGAGACGCCAGGAGTGAAGCCGTGACATTGCCCGCCGCCTATCCCTTCGTTCAGGTCCGCGTCGACACGAGCGGACTGCAACCGGTCGCGCAGCGCGCGCCCGGCGTCATCGCCATCGTCGGCGACACCAGCGGCGCCGGCACGGCCGCGCCCAACACCCCCTTCCGGGTCGACACCCTCGCGCAGGCCGCCGAGCTGTTCGCCACGGTGACCGCCGGGGTGGTCACCGAGACCCCGCTCTACCGATCGCTGCAGGTGGCGCTGCTGCAAAACCCCCGGCCGTCGAAGATCTACGGCGTGAGGGTGGACTCCGACGACTACGAGGCCGCTCTGGCTTCGCTCGACGCCGCGGACGACGTGACCTTCGTGGCGCTGGCCGGCGTGCCGGTCGAGGCGACCGGCGCGAGCGCGAAGCTGTCGGCGCTCAAGGCGCACTGTGAGAACAACTCGGCCGCCGGCCAGCGGCGGATCGGCGTGGCGTACCTGGATCCCGCGATCGGCAAGTCCGCCACGCATGTGGCCGATGTGGTCACGGCGGCCTCCGGGCTCAAGAGCGACACCAGCCGCATGATCTTGGTCGCGGCCCGCGGCGCGGCCGACGGCCAGGGCGGCGCGGTCGACGTGGCCAGCGCCGCGATGGCCGCCATGGCTGGTTACGCGCCGCACATCTCGATGGTGCTCAAGCGCGTCGTGGGCTTTCGAATGCCCGTCGCGTCGCAGTATTCGCCGGCCGAGATCAACGGGCTGAGCGAGGCGAACATCATCCCCATCATCGACCCGGCGCTCGTCATGGGTGAGAGCCTGCACTTCGCCGAAGGCCGCTGCTTCACGACCGACGCCAACCTGACCTTCATCGACGTGGTCCGGACCCTGGACGACGTCGAGTTCCGGCTCAAGGCGGGGCTCATCGGGTTGGTCGGCGACGCCCGCGTCACGCGCTCGGGCCTCAACGCCGTCGTGACGACCTGCGAGGGCATCCTCGAGCCGCTCGAGCGGGCGGCGGTCATCGACGGCTTCGCGATCGACATCCCCGTGCTGCGGATCCTGAACCTGCCCGAGACGGCGCGCACCGCCGGCGAGCAGCAGACCGTCGCGGACGCGCGGGCCAACCGCCTGGTCGATCTGCTGGTATCGGTCACGCTCGGCCCCGCGGTCCACCGCCTGGTCGTCACGCTGCAACCCCGTTTCTAGCATCCCCCCTCGGAGGCCATCGCCATGCCGGATTGGAAATCGCGCCTGGTGGTCAAGTACAACGCCGACGGCGTCTACAAGACCATCACCCCCATCGACTCGTTTCAGCCCTCGTTCGCCATGAACGCCGAGGTGCTGCACTCCATCGAGCAGAGTCACATCGGGGTCGTCTACTCGCCCGAGCAGATCAGCTTCACGATGACGGTCAAAGCCCTGGGGACGGCCGCCGCAGAGCTGACGACGCTCGCGCTGTCGGGCAAGCGCTTCGACGTGACGCTCGAGGAGCAGGACGACGGCAACGACTGGTCGTTCACCAAGGTCGTGCTGCGCGACTGCGTGATCACGAGCGCCTCGCCGACCTCGGCGAGCCCCAACGGGGCACCGACGGCGTCGTTCTCAGGCTTCAGCCTGGCCGGGTCGGCGACCCCGCGGGGGGCCGCGTGACGCGCGCGTGGAGGCGCTCGTGACGAAGATCCGTGGGCTCGGGGGCGGCACGCTGGATGGGCCGGCCAAGCGCGTCACGCGGACCGGCCTCGCGCTGGTGCACGAGGGCGAGCTGGTCCTGCCGGCCGCGGGCAGCGAGGCGCAGGCCGTGGTCGTCGCCGAGGACGCGCGCCAGGTGGTGCACTACCACTTCCCCATCGAGATCGTCGTGCAGGGCCGCGGGGCCGAGCCGGTGGACGTCGAGGCGGCGATCGACCGGCGCCTCGCGGCGCTGGTCGACGAGCTGAGGAACCTCGCGTGACGGAGGTCGGATAAGCGCCAGATGCCTGTCTCCGTCCACATGCCGCTGCGCGTCCGCGTGGACGCGCGGTCGCTCGCCGAGGCGCCAGACGCCGTGCTGGACGGCGTGCGCGAGGCGCTGACCCGGTCGCTGGCGCGATCACGCGAGGTCGTGCTCGAGCCGCGCGGCGGCTACGTCCAGGTGACGATGACGGAGCCGCGCGTCACTTGGCGAGGCGAGGGGCTGTCGCTGGTGAGCGCGGGGGCGCGCGAGGCGCTCGAGCGCGGACTGGCGCAGGCGCTGCAGATCGCGATCGAGGCGTCGGGGGTCGAGGCGCTCGCGGCCCTGGGGCGTGAGGCGCCCGAGCCGCTGCCGAAGGCGCCTTCCGAGCGCTTCGACCACGAGCGCGCGTCGGCCGGTGGGCGGGGCTATGCCCTGGACAGCTACGCGACGGGGCCTCAGGCCAAGCGCGGCCAGGTCGTGCTGGTGCTCGACTCGGCGCACGGCGAGGCGGTGGCCGCCGTCGCGAAGGAGGCGGGGTTGGCCCCCGGCTTGTGGCGATGGACCTCGGACGTCGACCTCGTGCGCGTGTACGGGCTGACCGTAGCGCAGTATCTCGCGCAGCGCTCGGTGCCCTCGAACGGCGTCCTCGGTGGCGTGTACGTGCGCAACGGCGAGCTGTGGTGTCTGCTCGCGCGGGTCACGGTGACCGGCTCCAAGTTCCGCGTGAAGGACGTGGCGAACTGGTCGTTGGGCTACCCGCAGGTTCGCGAGTACGACGACGAGTTGCAGGCGGGGACCGATAGGCGGTTCGGATATCCCGCCACGGGCGAGGGCGCGCTGGCCATCGCGAGGCCGACCTCGGACCGGGCCGCGTTCGAGGACGCGGTGGCGGAGTGGAACCGTTCGCGTTACCTCGAAGGGGTGCCGAGCGCCCAGCGGGCCGCGTTCGAGGAGGAGATCCGAGAGGTGGCGGCCGAATCGGCGAAGGCCTTCGCGTCATGGGTGGGCGCGCTCGGGACCCTGAGCCACCCCGAGGCCGGCGAGACGCCGGTGCGCGTGCAGCGCGAGGCCGCGGAGCTGGGTGGGCTTCGCATGCTGCCGTTGAGTGTGCTTCGCAGCATCCCGACGGAGTCGAGCGACGCGGACGACGACGGCTGGGGCGGCGGCGAGGGCGGCGAGGGCGGCGAGGGCGGCGAGGGCGGCGAGGGCGGCGAGGGCGGCGAGGGCGGCGAGGGCGGCGAGGGCGGCGAGGGCGGCGAGGGCGGCTTCTTCGTCGCCCCTGAGGCCGACGGGTCCGGGGCGGGCGGGTCTCGCTACCCCGTGACGCGCGCCGACGGCGAGGCCGTCGAGTTGGACCTGGGGCCCTTCAACGGCGAGCCGAGCGTTCACGATCTCGGCGCCGTGGGGCGACGCATGTGGGTCCTCATTCAGCGCATCGCCTTTCGGCTCGAGATGCCGACGAGCGAGTACGCCGGCGCGTTCTGTATCGCGGCGGCGAAGATGATCGATGTCCGGGCCTGGGGCGCGGGCGCGTTCGCCGTCGATCGGCCGCAGGCGACCCGCAACGTCGAACCGGGGACGGGCAAGCTCGGCGACATCGACCTCGAACCCCTCCCCTCGCCCGCGATCCAGATCATGCGGCACCTCGGGGGGACGACGCCGCTGCTCACGCGTCTGAGCCATCTGCTGCAGCGCGCCTACGACATGCCTCACATCGCACAGCGGATCGAGGGCCGGTACCGCAACGACGCCATGCTGTGGATATTGCGGTACCTCGAGGCGTACTCGCCCGCGATGCGCGAGGCGATCGCCAACGTCTTTCGCGTGACCTGTCAGATCGTGCTGCTGCAGCTGCTGCGGTCGTCGCGTGAGGCGATCGACGCGCGGCTGGACAACTTCGACGACTACTACCCGCTGTTCGCGCGGATGGTGAAGCTGCTCCTGGCCGACGAGGCCGAGCTCGACACGCTCCGCCGTCGGCTCAGCGCCCACCTGGCCGAGACGTTCGAGAGCAGCGACGCCGTCATACGAGAGGCCTATCACAGCTGGCGAGACGCGCGCAGGGCGCTGTCGTCGACGCTGCACGATCAGATCCTCGCGCAGTCCGAGGCCAGCGGAGGCGCGCTGTCCGTGGCCGATGGCGGCGTTCGGCGACGCGCCGACGGCGCGTGGGTCATCCGCGACGCGGACGGCCGGGACTGGACGATGGAAGAGCTCGACGCGGCGATCGCGATGCGGCGCGGCAGCGCGCAGGTCATCGATCCGCTCGTCAGCCAGATCCTCGACACGTCGCCAGTGGTCGGGCTGTTCCGGACGTCGCCCGAGATGGCGCGCGCCTATCTGCGCGCCTTGCTCACGCAGATGCAGCAGGACAACGAAGCGCAGACGGGCAAGACGCGCGAGGACCCGATGTACGGCTTTCGCGCCTCGCGCATCCGCGAAGACCTGGCGCGGCGGACGGTGCCCGGCACCAGCGTGGCCCTGCAGGGTGTACACCTTCTGGCCCACGAGCTCATCGGAGACGCCTTCCAGGGCGACGGCTCGTACGGCCGAGGCCTGGATTGGGCGTTCGGGGTCGAGCAGGGCAAGCAGATGCTCGTCGGGTTCTTCACGTTCACGGGGACCTTGCTGCTTGCGGTCCTGTGTCCGCCGCTCGGGTTCGCGGTCGGCGCCGGGGCCGCGGTCGTCCAATATCAGGACGCGACCGAGCGCGAGGCGCTTTACGAGAGCCTCATCGAGCCGGACCTGGTCATGAGCCGCGCCGAGGTCGAGCTCGAGCTGTTCTTCGCCGAGCTGGGGCTGGCGCTGAGCTTCATCCCCAACGCCAAGGCCATCATCGGGGCGGCGCTGAAGACCGGCTCGAGCGTCGCGCGGCAGGGCTTGCGGGTGGGCGGCAAGGCTGCCGCGCGCCGGCTGGGTCGCGAAGCCCTCGAGTCCATGAAGGCGCAGCTCCGGGCCGGGTTGGTCAAGAGCGCCCTGCAGGAGCTGGCGCAGGATCAGGTGATGGAGCGGGTCATCGGCGAGCTGCTCGAGCCGGTGATCGACGTGATCGTGCGCGAGCACGAGCGGCTCGAAGGCGGCGCCCCGAGCGGCGCCCAGCTGCAGCTCGATCAGGCCTTGGACGAGGAGCTGCGCTTCGTCCAAGAGCCCGCGGACGAGCCGGGAGGGCCTCGCTGATGGCGCGGTTGTTCCACTTCCGTGGCGAGGCCAGCCTCATCGACGTCACCGCGCGGGTGAACAGCGACCCCAGGCTGGTGAGGTTCCGACGAACGCTCGAAAAGCGCTACCCGCCCGAGCGGGCGCAGGCGATGGTCGAGGACATGCTGGTCGCGGGGATGCGGCACTTCGGCGATCAATACGTCGCGGTCAACGCCGACCGGCTCGATCGGGTGCTCGCGCTGCGCGCGGCGCTCGAGGATCAGTACCACATCGTGCTGAAGTCCGGGCGAGGCAAGGGACGGACCATCGGTGTGACGGCGGCTCAGCGCAAGGCGAACCTGATGGACATCGAGCGCTTGTACGCCGAGCTCGATGAGACGTTCGACGCCCTGGGGCGGCCGACCGAGGGACTGGACCTGGCGACCTCCAAGGGCGACCTGGCGAGACGCTTCAAGGCGAGCATCGAGCGGCACCTGCCGGGCCAGCGTCCGCACAGGACTCGCAGCGTCCGACGCGACATGCGGGTCGAAGCTGGCCAGAAGGTTTCGCGCTTCAAGCGGCACGGCTTCAAGCGGGTCGAGCCCGGCGTCTACGCGCTGACGTTCAAAGACGGCACGTCCGTGCGTTACGAGGTCGTCGAGGGCCGCTATCGGCTGCAGACCTTCGACCCAAACGGGCAGCTCGTCCTCGAGTTCGGAGAATATGACACGCTCGTGTCGCCGTACCGCAACCGCCCCAAGACCTCCAGCATCATGAACGCCCATCACGGCCTGCAGAACGACTTGATGAAGCTCGCCTTCGAGGACTACGGGTATGACGGCGGCGCGGTGCCCACGATGTGGCTTCGGGATGGCCGGGCGGGGTCGCCGCACGGCATGATCACCGCCATGCAGAACAGCACCCATGCGGCGCGGACCAAGCTGAAGACTCCGACCTACTCCCAGATTCGCGACTGGGGCATTCAGGACATGCGCACCGCGGGGGTGCCGACCGCAGCCATCCACGAGTACCTGGCGCACATGGACGCCTATTTCCGGCGCGCCGTAGTGCCCAACCTCGAGCGCTCGGGCGAGCTGCGGCGCCTGGGCACCTGGGAGCCATGATGTCATTCGACCGCCTCGACAAGCTCCTCGACGCGCTCGACGTCGACGCCGAGCCGGCGCCCAGGCCCAGCGACGACGAGATCGCCCGCGCCCGATCGGCCGGTCCGGTCCCGATGCCGCCCGAGCTCGAGCACGTCTATCGCCGCGCCTACGAGGTCTATCTGCCCCAGGGCGCGTCCATCTTCGGGCTGTTGGACTATGTCGACGTCAACCGGCAGCAGCACCTGTTCGAACGGCTGCCCGGGGTCGCGTTCTTCGGGTCGGACGGCAGCGACGGCTTCTTTTTCATCGACGTCGGCGGCGCGCTCGGCCACAGCCCGGGCGCCGTGTTCTGGGTGTCGCGTGGGAACCTCCAGCCCGACGCCTGTGTGCCGTGCGGGTGGCACCTTGTGGACTTTCTGGCCAAGGTGGTCGCCGGCGAGGTGCCGTGGGACGGGCCCTCGCTGATGAAGACGTCCGTCCAGCGTATGACGGCAGCGCTCGACGCGCGTCCAGACGGGTGGGACGCGATGCCCCCGGTGGCGCCCGAGAAGATCGACCAGCACGCATGGGCGACGATGACGCCGATTACGCCGGTGACGGAGAAGCTCTTGTTGCGCGGCGAGCGGATCCGCTTCGTGGCGAGCGGGGTCGTGATCGGCGGGCTGGAGGCCATCACCCCCGTCGCAGGGACCGCGGACGCAGACGGCATTCCGAGCGCGGTGTGGGTGGGCTCCGGCCCCGACGGGACGCGCTATGCGGTGACCGCGGGCGGCTGGCGAGACCTGCCGCGCGACCGGCTGATCGCGGTGCCGCCGGGTGGCACGGCCGAGACCGGGCGCGTCATGGGCCTGTTCTCGGACGTCGTGACGGCCTGGGTCGAGGGGCGCACGCCGCCGGGAGGGACGAGCCGTGGGTGAAAAGTTCGGTCATCGCCACAGCTATGTGCGTTACGCGAGCACCGAGGGTGGGCTCGACCTGACGGTCCCGTCGGCCGTCCTGTCGGACGGCGGGCTGCTGTTCATCCCGCTGTACGCGGTCAGCGCGATGACGCTCGGCGAGAGCTACAGCGTCCCGCCCCTCAGGGGCTCGGGCGAGAGCCTGGCCAACGTCAGCGAGGACACTGTCACGCTCAGCGCCCTGCTGGTCGGCGCCGAGCGCTTCGCGTGGAAGTTGGCCCTCGAGATGGCCGCCGAGTCGGCCGTGCGCGGCAGCGCCGTCGCGAGCTACAGCGGCGGCAAGATCACGGGGCTGTTCCTGGTGACGTCCATGACCATCCGGAGCGACATGTTCATCCGCTCGCTCACCTTCTCGGTGAACAACCAGAGGCGCCAGGCGATCGAGGTCTCGATGACCCTCGTCCACCAGCCCAGACCCGGCGCGCTCGCCCCCCTGCTCGATCTCGCCAGCGTCGCCCTGTCGACCCTGGCCAGCGGCATCGCCTACGGCGCTTGAGGCTCGATTTGGCACCCACTCCCTTCTCCCAGGTCGACCTCTTGGTGGCCCCCTCGCCGATGGCCGCCGCGCTCGCGGCCACGGGACCGAGCGAGCTCGCCCGCCTACGGCACTCGATCGCGCGCGGCCTGCCCAGCGTCATCCCCCTCGACAACGAGCTGCAGCTCGTCTTGACGCTGCCCACGGGGCAGGTGCGGCCTTGGCTGGCGCTGAGCGTCGACCAGGTGGTGAGCCGCTCGGCCGAGGAGAGTGCGCCCCACCCCGCGAGTGCGGCGTCGCCCCCCCAGGAGGTCGTCGCGCGACCGCCGCTGTCGTTGGTCCTGGTTCGGCGCAACCGGCCGGTCGCGGCCGCGCCGCTGGTCCTCGGTAGCCGACGCCTGCTGCCGAACTCGGGCGGCGCGCCGGCCGTCATCGAGCTGCTGGTGCTGGGGTGGGAGGTGCGCGCTGGCAGCCTGCGAGGGCCCGGGGACGTCGGGTCATGGATCGAGCTGGCCTGGCGCCGCGTCGATCGGGGGACGTCGACCTTCGCTCCGCCGCCGATCCCCGTTGGGGTCGCCCAGCGCGTGGCCGCCGCCCTGGCCGCGGAAGGCGCAGGGGACAGCCCGTGACCGGTGCGCCCGAGACCCGCTACGGCAACGATCCGGGCTGGCACCTTGCGCTGAGCAGGGGAAGCCAGGATGTCCTCGCGATCGGCTGCGAGCAGTACCACGCCACCATCGAGGCCAGCCTGCCGCACGGGCTCGCCGGCGGCAGCTACGTGTTCACCATCGAGGGACTCACGAACGAGGACTACCAGCTCCTCGCCGGCGCCTTCGAGCCGACCGAAGTGCTCGAGGCCCGCCTGTACCTGTACTGGCGCGACGTGAACTCGGGCGTCTTGGGTTACCTGGCCAACATCGGCGGCTTTTCGGGTGCGAGCCCTTCCCTGACCGGCGAGGCGGCCGACGACCACCTGGTGGCGGTGCTGGCGGTGACCGAGGTGACGCGGGTCGCCAAGCCGCTGCGCTACGACGCCGTCGTGCGGGCGAGAGAGCTCGTCTACCATCGGCTGGCGACCCACCGGACGGCCGAGGGGATCGCCGCCGACTCGCCCCTGGAGGCCGCCAAGGAGCTGGCGATCGCGGCCGGGCTCTCCATCGACCAGGTCGAGGTTTTTCCACCCGAGGGCGGGGACCCCGACGCGGGCCAGACCCACGGGGAGCGGGAGCAGTTGCCGGTCAGACAGTCCACCGTGCAGGTGCTCCATCGCCTCGGAGAGCGCATGGCGGCCCAATATGCCCGCTGGGGCCGGGGGATGTACCGGATTCGGCGCGGCATTTTGGAGATGGGGCCGAGGCGACCCATCCCGACGATGGACTTCGAGGTCACGGACCTGTCGGCGACCGACGGCGTGCTGAACGTGGCGGCGCGAGGGTGGGTCGCGCGGGACCCGTCCCGCACCGACGCGGTCGAGGCCGGGCAGGAGGGCGCGGCGCGGCGCAGGTGGGAGCTGACGCTGCGTGGCCACCCGGGGTTGGGGCCGGGAGACGTGGTCTCGTTCGTCCCGCCGCTGGGCGAGCAGCCGCCTGGCTCGCCGCCCTGGTACGCGCCCGGCGTGCTGGGGTTGCTGGCCCCGGGCCAGAGCGCCGAGCAGCCGGCAGCCATCCTGGGGTACGTCGAGGGCGTGACCCACAGCGTCGGGCGCGGGCGCCCGTTCGTGACGCGGCTCGCTTGCGTCGAGGTCACACGCGACGACGTGTGGGACGAGCGCGGCCAGGCGCACGCGGACGACCCGGAGCAGGAAGACGCCGTCGAAGGCAGCCCCACGGTCGTCGGCGAGCTGGCGCGCGCGGTGCGGCGCTCGGGCGCGGAGACCTTCGCCAGCCGCCATCAGGCCGAGATTGGCGAGGTGCGCGCGACCCACGGCGCCGGTGGCGAGGGGGTGCCAGGCCAGACGTCCGACTATCTGCGTGGCGTGCAAACCGACGGGGGACCCAGGCAGGCGCGGCGGGCGAAGGTCGAGCGCGTGGTGCCCGACCGACAGGACCGGGTCCCGTACGTGACCCCGTTCGCGCTGGGCCCCTTCGGGCTGGTCCTACCCCGATACCCGGGCACGCGCACGCTGCTCGTGCACCGGCAGGGGCTCGCCGAGGATCCGATCGACATCGGCGCGCTGTGGCCCACCGAGGGCAGCGACCAAGCCGGGCCCAATACGGCCAAGCCGGGGGATTGGTGGCTATCGCTGCCGGCCAAACCCGAGCCCGTCGCGGAGCTCGAGCCGCGAGACGACGCCGACGCGGTGCAGCTCGAGTTCGAGTTCGCCAGCAACGACCTCATCGACGCGCAGGGCCGGCGATACATCGATACGGCCGAGCTGGTCATTCGCGTTGGGACCGAGAACCTCGCTCGGCCCGGCGAGCGTCCGACCGCTGAACCCGGCGTCGCGGTGCTGATCGAGCACATCGACAAGAGCTCCCGAATCGAGATGAGGACCGATGGCACCATCGCCATAGAGGCGGCGAGCGACCTCATCCTTCAGGCCGGAGGCCACGTGAAGGTCAAGGTGGGCAAGGGCAAGACGTTCGACGTGGAGGAGAGCGCGTGATGACCAACGACGACACCGATCGCAGGCGGCGCTTGCTCGGCTGGGGCGTGGCCTCGGCCGAGATCGCGCCCGGCGCGGCCCTGGCCCGGGACGTCGTCCTGGTCGCCGGGCCCGGCGGTCTGGACTTCGCCCGGGTCGAGGGGCTCGACGCGCTGGCCCAGGACCTGACGGTGGCGATGACGACGGCGCGCGGGTCGGACCCGTTCAACACGACCTTCGGCTTCGACGGGCTGAACGCGCTGACGGACGACACGCCGCCGGGCCTGGTGGGCGAGCGCCTCCGCTTGGCCGTCATGGCGTTGCTGCAGCGCGACGCGCGCGTGCGGCGCATCCTGGACGTGACGGTGGGCCGCTCGCGAGGGCGGACGCTCGACGTCACGGTCCGCTTCGAGGCGCTCGGTGGAGATCAGGTCGAGATCGGCCTGGGGACGGTGGGGATCGATGGCTGACACGACGACGACGATCGATCTGGCGGAGATTCTGGCGGTCGACCGCGAGCAGGCCCGCAAGACGGGCGCGGACCGCTTCGGGGTGACCGAGGGTGGCTTCGCCGCCAAGCCCTTCGGGCAGCTGCTGGCCGAGAAGGTCGCGCTGGCCCAGGAGGTCTTCGGGGCCGACCTGGACCTGACGGCGGGCTCGGTCATCCGAAAGATCCTCGAGTTGACGGCCCTCGAGGACGCGCGCACCTGGGCCGCCCTGTCGAGCATGTATGACAGCCAGTTCGTCGCGACGGCCACGGGCGACGCGCTGAGCCGGCTGGGCGAGGAGCTGGGCTTTTCGCGGCCGTTTCAGCGGGCGGGCGGGCGGATCGAGCTGACCCTGGTCGGGCCCCTGGCGGACCCGCAAGGATCGGTGCGCATCCCGCGCGGCGCAAGGCTGCTCACGGCGGGCGGGCACCACGTCGCGACCGAAGAGAGCGTGGTACTGTCGGCGGCGCGCAAGCAGGCCCGCGTCGGGGTGAAGGCCTTCTACCCGGGGCCCGAACACAACCTGGACCCCAGCCAGCCGGGCCAGGCCATCGTACGCTGGAACGAACTCGACCAAGCGCTGTCGGGGCTGCTCGCCGCCAGGGACGCCGCCTCCGCGGCCTCGGGCCAGGCGATGGAGCTCGAGCAGGTGGTCAGCGTCAAGCACACGACGGCCCTGACCGGCGGCGAGCAGCTGTGGCCCGACGTGCGCTACCGCGAGCTGCTGTTGCGGGCGCCGCGGTCGGTGTGGACGGTCGAGGCCATCGAGATCGCGCTGTCGCGGGTGCCCGGCGTGCGGCAGGTGCAGGTGCGCGATGCCTGGGGTGGGCTCGACCTGTACCAGTCGCTGTTCGGCAACTTCAACTTCATCGAGCGGCTGTTCGGGGCCGAGCGCGACGTCGGCTCGCCCTACTACTTCACAGTGCTGATCGCGCCGACGCCCGAGGCGATCTGGGGCGGGCCGGACGGGCTGCGGGCGGCGGTCGAGGCCGCCATGGAGGACCTGCGACCCGTCGGCATCTTCCCCCAGGTGGTGCAGGCCGAGGAGGTCGGCATCGGCGTGGCGGCCGAGCTGGTGGTCAGGGGGCTGCCGCTGCCGTCGGGCAGCCGCGCCGTGGTCAACGGGTCGCAGGCGGCGGGGGCGCTGAAGGCGCGCCTGCTCGAGCGGGTGCGGCGCTACGTGGACGGGCTGCGTTTCGGCGAGCCGGTGCGGGCCTCGGAGGTGACCTGGGCGCTGATGAACGAGCCGGGCATCGCGGACGCCACGGGCCTCGAGCTGGTGCGCTACCCGCCCGCTTTCGACGCGCTGGATTTGGGGGCGGCGGTGCCGTCCGGGCAGCTCGAGCGTCTGGGATGCGGCAAGAACGCAAACCTGCAGGGCAATCAGATCGCCGTGCTGATCGACGACCCCGAGCTGCTGGTGATCACGTGAGCGACGCGACCGGAGCGCTGGACGCCGACGGGCTGCGGGCGGCCTCACACCTGAACATGCGACGGCACCTGGCCACGCCGCTGGCCGCTGGCGCCGTGGACGAGGAGGTGGCGGTGGACGCCGCCGGCCGGGCGCGTGTCACCTGGAGTCCGCGCGAGCCGCTGCTCCTGCTCGGCCTGCGCCTGGATCTGGGGGACGAGACGCTGCGGGTCGAGGCGACGCTCGATCCGGACGGCGACCCGCGACCGCTGACGCCGCTTCGCTTCGACGCCTACTCGGAGCGCGGCTCGTTTCTGCCGCTGCACACCCCCGAGGTCGACGGCGGCACGGGGCGAGCGGCGCCGTTCGAGGTGACGCTGACCGTCCACGGGCCGGATGGCGTGGCCCTGAGCGCGGCCGAGGTGGCCGAGACCGTCGAGGTGCGCCTGGTCGAAGGACAGATGGGGCGGCTGCTGTACGTCCTGGGGGCCGAGAAGCAGCGCATCCGGCGGGTCGCGCGCGAGATCGCCGCCATGCGCCGCGTCGAGACGGCGCGCGACGAGGCGCTCGATCGGATTGGGCGCGAGCTGGGCGTCGGCCGCTTCGCCGAGCGGCTGACGTGGCGGCCCGCGGGCGAGGGCGTCAGCGGCGAGCTGGTCACCGAGACGGCCCGCGAGGACGACGCCGCGTATCGGCGACGGCTGGCGCTCTACAGGCCGCTGCTGATGCCGACCCGAGCCAACGCGCTGAGGCTGCTCAACGGCGACGGCGCGGCGCCGGGGCCGCTGCAGCGCATGGGGCTGGCGCACGCGGTGGGGCTGGCCGAGGCGGACCACCCCTTCGCGCTGGCCGTGCACCTGGTGGGGGCGGCGCCGGGCGGAGCGGCGGCCAAGGCGTTCCGCACGCGGTTCCTTGCCCACCTGCGGGACACGCGGCTGGTCGATCCGACGGTGGCCGTCCCCGAGCACCGGCGGCTGCCATCGACGCAGCGGGCACGCGAGGATGCCCTGCGCGAGCGGCTCCGGGCCGGGCTGACCTTCGAGAGCGCCAGCCGGGCCATGGCCCCGGCGTTGGCGGCCGCGCTGGACCGCGTCGTCGCCTGTCGCGCCGCCCTCGGCCTGGCCGACCCGCTGCAGGTCCGGCGCGCCCAGCGCGACGACGGCGGCAGCCGCTACCAGCTGGGGCTGGGGGTCGACCTGAGGCGACCGCAGCCTGCGAAGCTCGCGGCGATGGCGCAGCGCGCGCTCGCCGGGCAGCTGGAGGCGGCGACCCCGCCCGAGGTGCGCGCGCTCGTCGCGTCGATGAAGCCCGCGCCGGCCGACGAGGACCCGGTGGGGCGCTGGCTACTCGAGCCCTGCGGGCTGCGCACGGTGCACCGGCTGGACGGCGCCTGGACCTATGCCTCGCACCTGTACTCGGCCGGGCTGCGCATCTCCGGACCCGACGCGGCCAAGCCGGACGAGCCGCTGGAGCTGCACGCGCACTGGGCCGCCGACGGGGACTCCGAGCACAACGTGGTCCTGGCCAGCGCCCTGGCGGGCGCGGTCGACGGTTGGACGGACGAGCCCTGGACCGTGCTGGTCGGCGCCGCCGAGCGGGCCGCCTGGTCGGCGACGATCGCGGCCGACGCGCCGACGACGACCGCCTTCCGCGCCGCCGGGCTGCCGGTGGTCTCCGACGTGCCGCGCCTGCGCGCCGCCTTGGAGCGCTTCCCGGGCGAGCTGGTCGCGACGATTCAGCTCGGGCCCGCCCTGGCGAGCGCGCTCCACGCGGGAGCGCTCGACGCGGCCGAGACCTTGGAAGGGTTGGCGGCGCGCCTGACGGCCGGCGGGGTCGCCTCGCTGGTGCCCCTGACCACCGCCGACGGGCGCGCCCTGGTCGTGCTCGGGGCCGTGGCGCTCCCGCAGGTCGGGACCAACCGGGCCAGCCGGCGCGCCGCGGGGTTCCGCTGGTATCAGGTGCCGCTGCACGGCCCGGGCGGCCAGGTCCGCGAGGTCGGCAGCCGCACGGTCTTCACCGCGGCGGGCCCCGGTCTGACCGCCCTGGTGGCGGTGGGCTACGCGCGGGTGGGCGGCACCGATCCCTACGAGATCCGCCCCGAGCTGCCCCCCGGGGCCACCCTGGATCTGGCGCAGTACGAGTACCTGATGAACGCGCTCGATCACCTGCACCCGATGGGGGTCGAGGTGAACACCTGGACGCTGCGGCAGGCGCACGTCGACCTCACCGGCGACGGGGTGGCGACGCCGCTGCCGCCCGACGTGGCTCGCACCTATCGCCCGTTTCGACGGCCTCGCCACGTCGGCGACCCGTCGGTCCCGCTCGAGCCCGACCCCAGCTGAGAGAGGCCCCGATGCCCACCGAAGATTTCCTGTCGAGCCTGCTCGATGAAGAGCTGACCAAGTCGATCCAGGTCATCGACAAGCTCGAGGTGACCCAGACGGCCAAGCAGCAGCTCCTGGGGCTCCTCATCCTGGACAAGCTGGGGCAGACCAAGCGGGTGTTCGCCTATGGCGAGCCGTTCGCCGCGGCCGAGCCGGCCTGCGCGCCCGAGTTCCAGCGCAGCTTCGAGCACGTCGACTGGGTCGACGGCGAGAGCGTGGTGCAGGCGGAGCAGACGCCCGGCGAGCTGGGCTTCAACCAGCGCTTCCACCGCATCGAGGACGACCTGGACGGCCTCGGCAAGGACGTGGCCAAGGCCTTCGCGTGCCTGGCCAGCCTGCGGCAGGAGGTGGCTGCGCGGCTCGAGGACCTCAGCCGAGCGCTGAACCTGGTCCACGGCGACATCCACCAGTGTTGCCACGCGAGCGCGCAGCCCGCGAGCGGCGGCACGGCCCAGGTCCTGCCGGCGCAGGGGTGGGGAGCGCTGAACCCGGCGCTCATCGCGGCGGCCGCAGGGTGGCAGACCGGCGCGCCCGCCGGGCCGGCGCCCGCGCCCATCTTCCTGATGCCCGGCCAGCTCGCCTACGCGGGCGGCCAGCCCTGGATGTGGATGACCGGCCCCGGCGCCGGACCGCCCACTACCAGCGACCCGGCGCCCGTCGATCCGACGAAGCTGGCCCCGGGGGCCCGCGCGGCGGTCGGCGGGTTCGAGGCCACCTACGTGGGCGTCGAGGCGATGGCCGGCCGCTGGATGCACGTCTTCGCGAGCGACTTCGGGTTGCTGCTCAAGGCGGTCGAGGGCGAGGCGCCCACGGGCGAGGTCCGCTATCGGGACGCCGCGCTCGAGGACGTGGCGGCGGTGGCGAGGTGGGCCGCGAGCAACGAGCGTTTGGTCGCGCGCGCCTTCCCGGACGGCGGGGTGACGGCCGAGGGCCTGCTCGCGCGCTTCGGCGACGCCGACGTGGGCGGCGGCCGCACCCTGGCCGAGGCCATGGCGGGCGTCCCGGCGGCGACGCGCTTCGAGGACGCCGGGGCCATCGGCGCGGAGGTCGCCGCCATCAAGGGCCAGGCGTTGCGCGCGAGCGGGCGCCGGTCGGCGGCGTTGGTCGGCGCGCTGGGGATGGAGGCGGCCGGAGCGCGTGCCGGGGCGTTGCCGCTGGGCCGCTTCGCGTGGATGCCCGACGAGGCGCGGCAGGTGCTGACGAAGGCCGGGCTGGGGACGATCGCTGCGCTGGCGTCGGCGCCGACCAAGCAGCTGCTGGCGACGCTGAAGGCGGCCGGGGTCACGGCGGCCGCGGACGAGGTCGAGGCCTGGAAGGCGGTCGCGGGCGCGATCGGACAGGGCCAGTGACGTGGCGCCGCGGGCGGTAGCCTGTGAGGGGGACGTCGCCGCGGTGGTCGGGGCGACGCCGCTGACGCCGGCCAAGTCGGGGACGTGGACGGCCGACCCGGTGCGCCACGGCCGCTACGAGCACGTGCGGGTCGGCGGGACGCCCGTCGTGGTCGAGGCGCGCTGCGTCTTCCGCTTCTCGGGGGCGGACGCGGACGGCAAGGCGGTCGTCGGCGATGAAGAGGTCGTGCTGACGGCCGGGGCGACCGTGTGGATGGGTAGTGCCGAGGGCGTGCTGGCGCACGGGGACGCCGCGGCGAGCCCGCACGGCAACCGGCTGGAGGTGGTGAGCGCGCGGCCGGCGCGGACGGGCTGAGCGGGAAGCCGGCGGGTCACAAGCCGAGGGTGAGGCCGGCCCAGGAGGCGTCGGGGTCGGGGGCGCCGTGGGCGAAGGTGGCGAAGGGGCTGAGGAACAGGCCCAGGCGCGCGGACAGGAGGAGGTCGAGGCGCAGGGTGGCGTCGGCCTGCAGGTGGGGGCCGGGCGGACGCCAGGTGGGCAGCAGGGTGGCGTCCAGGCGCAGGCGGTGGGCGCCGGTGAGCGGCAGGACCAGCTCGAGGCGGGGGCCGAGCGCGGCGTGGAGCCAGTCGTCCGGGCCGAGGTAGGAGGCGAGGCGCAGCTCGAGGCCGGCGGCGAGGAGGCCGCGGAAGTCGTCGCGCTCGGCCAGGGTCAGGTGGGCGCGGGCGCGGAGGTCGAGGCCGAAGAGGAGGCCGGCGGCCGGGAGGGTGGCGCCGCCGAGGGAGAAGCCGAGGCCGAGGTGGCGGGCGAGCCAGGCGTCGGTGGGGCGGCCCTGCAGGCCGAAGCGGTCGTGGGCGAGGAAGACGAAGCGGGAGCCCTCGAAGACGGGGCGGTCGCCGTCCCAGCGGACGCGGGTCTCGCTGACCAGGCCCTGGTGGCGGGCGTGGGCGCCGAGGCCGGCGGCGCGGCGCTCGGTGGTGTCCTCGTCGAGGACGGCGTGGCGCAGGGCCAGGCGCGGGTGGCCGGCCGGGGTGACGCCGGCGCGGACGGCGGCGCGGCGGGAGCCGCTGGGGAGCAGCTCGGGCTCGGGGAGCGGGGCGACGCGGGCGGTGGGGCGGATGGGGAGGGTCGCGCGGAGGTCGAGGGCGGCGTCCATGGCGACGGTGGAGGTGGCCTCGTCGAGGTCGGGGCCGGCGCGGAGGGCCTCGTTCTCTGCGTCGATGACGGCGTCGGCGTACTCGGCGAGGGCGGCGCGGGTCGGCGGGGGCAGGGAGGCCGAGGCGAGGGCGTCGCGGAGGGCGCCGAGGGCGGCGGCGCGGGCGGGCTCGGGGGCGGCGCGGCTGCCGTGGGCGGCGGCGAAGCCGGGGACGGCGGCGAGGCGGGGGGCGAGGCGGTCGCGGGTGCGTTCGGCCTGCCGGGACAGGGTGCGGCGCGAGGGGACCATGCCGCGCAGGCGCAGGCGGACGTGCTCGAGGAGATCGCTGACCACCTCGTGCGGGTGGACGAGGAAGCGGGCCTGGCGGGGCAGCTCGGGGGCGACGGCGCGGACGGCGTCCCAGGTGAGGCGGGCGCAGTTGACCGACAGGAAGCGGTAGGGGACCGACATGCCGCCGTGGCGCTGGGCGAAGAGCTGGGCCAGGAAGTCGCGGCGCTCGGCGGGGGTGAGGACGAGGTCGTAGACGATGAGGTCGCGCTGCTCGCCGATGGCGTAGCGCAGGACCATCTCGTGGTGCTGGCTCTCGATGACGGTGGCGTCGACCTGGCCGGTCAGGCCGCGCCAGACGGCGTCCTCGGCGGCGCCGGGGCGGTCGAGGTCGACGGCGTAGGAGTAGACGGGCTCGAAGGACTGGCCGGTGACGAAGGCGTCGCCCTTGTGGCGGATGCGCAGGAAGAGGTGGCCGAAGGAGGAGGCCGGGTGGGCCCAGGAGGGGGTGGCGAAGAGGAGCTCGACGCCGTCGACGCGGTCGAGCTGGGCCCAGGCGTCGAAGGCCGGGCAGCCGCCGGTGTCGAGGGCGAGGGGGCCGGGGACGAGGTCGCGGGCGGCGAGGAAGCGGGCGCGGAGCGGGAAGCGGCAGGAGAAGTCGGGTTCGGTGAAGGCGCGGGCGAGGGAGGCGCGGAGGTCGGCGGCGGGGTCGGCGCGGCCGGCGCGGGTGGGGTAGCGGCCGGGGGCGGCGTCGAGGGCGGGGGCGGCCGGGAGGGGGGAGTCGGTGGGGGGTTCCCAGCCCATGATGGCGAGCCAGGCGGGGTCGCGGCTGAGGTGGTGGCGGGCGTCGAGGCGGGCGGCGAGGGCGAGGAGGAGGGCGAGCTCGCGGGTGCGCGGGGGGCCGTCGGGGAGGGGCGGGAGGGGGTGGGCGACGGCGCGGAGGGGGGCGGGGAGGCGGCGCGGGGGGGCGGCGGCGGCCGGGGCGGCGGCGAGGAGGGCGAGCAGGGCCGCGAGGGCGGCGAGGAGGACGGGGGGCATGGGTCAGAGGGCGGCGGAGGGGGCCGCGGGGACGAGCGGGGCGAGCTCGGGGTCGGCGCGGACGGCGGCGAGGAGGGCGGCGCCGAAGGCGCGGGTGTCGTCGAGGGTGACGTCGGCGCCGGACAGGGGCAGGAGGAGGGCCTCGCGGTGGGCGCGGAGGGCGCGGGCGACGGCCGGGAGGCGGGCTTCGGGCAGGCGCAGGGTCATGGCGACGTCGGAGACGAGCGGGCCGTCGCCGCGGCTGAGGTCGATGCGCAGGGCGCGGCGGTGGGCGGCGAGGTAGCGGCGGGCGCGCTCGATCTCGGCGCCGACCGGGGCGCCGACCTCGTCGCGGCGGGCGGTCAGGACGACGGCAGCGACGCCGAGGGCGGTGAGGCCGGTCAGGGTCGTGGACAGGACCAGGTTGGTGCCGTCCTCGCCGCTGGTGCCCTTGGAGCTCTCCTCGGAGGAGCCGGCGGTCGACTCGCGGCTGGAGTCCTTGGAGGAGTCGTCCGAGCGGGACGAGTCGCCGGAGCCCTTGGACGAGTCGGCCGAGCCCTTGGAGGAGTCACCGGAGCCCTTGGAGCTGTCGCCCGAGCCTTTGGAGCTGTCGCCCGAGCCCTTGGACGAGTCGCCGGAGCCCTTGGACGAGTCGCCCGACTGGCTCTGGGCGCCGCCGCAGGCCGGGGTCGCGGCGAGGAGCGCGCCGAGGGCGCAGATGGCGAGGCCGCGGGAGGGGAGTCGCATGCCGTAGTACCTCCTCGGTGTGTGAATACACCCTATCCCGGCGATGGGCTGGGCGGAAGGCGGCGCTGGGTGAAATGTCACTGTCATGCGGCCGGTTGAGTTGCGGCCGCCGAGGGGCTAAACAGGGCCGCTCGACTCCTCATGGGTAGCCGCCGGACTTGAAGCACGACGCCCCCCTCCCCTGCCCTCCCCCCGAACCGCTCGCCGTGACGGGCCGCGCCGGCCGCTGGCTGTGGGCGGCCTATGGGCTGCTGATGGCGCTGGGGCTGGCTGCATACGCGGCGGCGCCGCGGGTGACCGAGACGCCCGCGCGCGTCGGGACCCGGGCGGCGCCGGAGGCGGCGAACCTGGCGCACGTGGCGCAGGGGGCGCGCGTGGTGGCCAGCAGCTTCATGATGAACGCGCACCACCACCCGCTGTACCTCATCGACGGCGAGGCGCGGCCGTCGCCCATGGAGAAGTGGGTGGCGGCGGCGGACGACGCGGCGCCGTGGATCGAGGTGCGGCTGGCGCGGCGGGCGCGGCTCGAGGCGCTGGTGCTGGAGCTGGCGGGGGCCCACGGCGAGCCGGTGACGACGAACATGGCGAACTACGAGGTCGCCTGCGTGGACGAGGGGCGGGTCGTGGCGAGCTTCGACGTAGTGGGCAACCTGGACGACCGGCCGCGGACCGCGCTGGGCGGCTGCGAGGCGGACGCGGTGCGCGTGCGGTTCTCGGTGGGGCCGGAGCGCACCCCGCAGGCGCTGGTGCGGGTGTTCGAAGCGCGCGTGCTGGGGGCGTGGCTGTGAGCGTGGCGCCGACGACGCCGGTCGAGCCGCAGACGGGCGCGACGCCCACGCCGACGCCCGCGAAGGCGTCGCTGGGCCTGTGGCTGCTGGGGCTGATGGCCGCCGGGTTGGTGGTGCGCGCCTGGTACACGTCGCTTCAGGGCGGGCTGCACTACCCCGACGCCATCTTCCAGTACCTCGAGCCGCCCTGGGCGATGATGCACGGCGACGGCTGGATGCCCTGGGAGTTCGTGCGCGGGGCGCGCAACTGGCTCATCCCGTGGCACTACGGGGCGCTGATGGGCCTTGGGGACCTCTTCGGGCTGCGCGGGTTGGACCTGTACCACCTCTTGTGGGCCCACAACGTCCTGCTGTCGCTGGCCATCATCCCGGCCGGCTACCGGCTGGGGCGCGCGATGGGGCGCGGGGACGGGCGGCTGGGCCTGCTGGTCGCCGGGGCCTTCGCGCTGTTCCCGACCTTCGGCGTGTTCGCGCCGCACACGCTCAGCGAGGGCCACGCCCTGGTCTTCACGACCTGGGCCTACGCGCTGTGGATGGAGCAGGTCGTCTGGCCCGGGGCGGCCGGCGGGCGGCGCCGCGCCTTCGCCATCGGTGTGTTGCTGGGCGGGGTGTTCATCGCGCGGGTGTCGCTGGCCGTGTTCCTGCCGCTGGTCTTGCTGGACTACCTGGGGCGGCGGCGCTGGGCGCACCTCGCGGCAGGCTCGGCCGGGTTCCTGGCGGCCATGGCGGTGCTGGGGCTGTCGGATTGGGTGGCGTGGGGGACGCCGTTCCAGTCCATCATCGAGTACGTGAAGTTCAACTGGGTCGAGGGCGGCGCGGCGCGGCTCGAGGTCAAGCCGCGGGGCTGGTACTGGGAGACGCTGTTCCTCGAGCGGCTGGGGGCGGCGACCTGGCTGGTGGTGGCGGCCAACGCGGCGGCGCTGTGGCGGCACTGGCGCATGGTGCTGGCGTGGGTGCTGCCGCTGGTGGCGCTGAGCGCGCTGGGCATCAAGCAGGAGCGCTTCCTGCTGACCATCTGGCCCTTCGTGCTGGCCGGGATGGTCGGCGGGCTGTGGGAGCTGTCGCGGTGGGTGCCGCGGGCGCGGTGGGCGCCGGCCGCGGTGGCCGTGGCGCTGGTCTGCGCGTTCAACGTGGCAGGGCTGCGGTCGATGGAGCAGCTGCGCTGGAAGGCTGGCGTGTTCGCGGCGCAGGACTGGATCGGCCGGCAGGGCACGGCGACCGGCGTCCTGCACGAGGCCGAGACCCACATCCACGGGGGCAAGACCCTGCTGGGCGAGGCCGTGCCGATGGTGCGCTACAGGTCGGCGCTGCGCGGTCACCGGCTGTTCAACTTCGTCATCGCCGAGTCCGAGCGGCTGACGAAGGGGCTCGGACGCGACCGCCACTGGCGACAGGCCGCGACCTTCGAGCAGGGGGTCGTCGTCTTCGAGCGGGTCGACGGCTGGACGGCCAGAGCGCCGGACGCGCCGACGCCCTGACCCGCCCCGCGCGTCAGCGCTCGCTGTCTCGGCCGGAGCGCCAGGCGCGCGGCATCTGCTGTCCCTCGGCGCCCTCGAGGCTGATGTTGCCGTCGGCCTCCGGGCCGTGGGCGTCGACCATGTCCATCTCCCAGATGCGCTCGGGCACCTCGGGATCCGGCGAGTCGGGCCCCTCGACCTCCTCGTCGTCCTGCGGCTGGAGGATGCGCTCCATGGCCTTGACGTAGGTGCTCTCGGCGTGGCCGTCCGCCTCCTCGAAGCGCAGCGGCTCCTCCTCGTCCGGCGACAGCTCGGGGCTCACCTCGCCCGGCTCGCGGATCTCGTCCTCGCCGCGCTGATGTCGGTCTCGCGTGGACTTCGCCATGGGGTGCTCCTCCCGTCGGGACGCCCTCGATGCTCGCGGGCGCGGCCGTCCCGCGCCGTCGCCCACGAGACAACGGTAAGGACCCGACGGGTGGGTTCCACGCAGCGGACCGGTCAGCGCTCGTTGGCGACGACGCGCACTCGAGCCGCCGCGGCCGTCGCCCGCTCGCGCGCCTCGCTGGGCGACTCGCCGTGGGTCACCACCACGCCCATGCGGCGACCTGGGCGGGTCGTCGGCTTGCCGAACAGGCGCACCTTGTTGCGCGGGTCCGTCAACGCCGCCTCGACGCCCTCGAAGGTCGGCGCCGCTCCCGCCCGGTCGGCCCGGATGACCGCCGACGCCCCCGGCCCGCGCAGGATGACCCGCCCGATGGGCAGCCCCAGGATGGCCCGGACGTGCAGTTCGAACTCGCTCATGTCCTGCGTCGCCATCGTCACCATGCCGGTGTCGTGCGGGCGCGGGCTGACCTCGCTGAAGACGACGTCCTCGTGGCCCTCGGCGTCGCGCGTGATGAACAGCTCGACCCCGAACAGCCCCTCGCCGCCCAGCGCCCCGGTGATGGCCTCGGCGATGGCCTCGGCGCGCGCCAGGGTCGCGCCCGACAGGATCTCGGGCTGCCAGGACTCGACGTAGTCGCCCTTTTCCTGGCGGTGGCCGATGGGCGGGCAGAACAGCGTGCCCTCGGCGCGGGTGCGCACGGTCAGCAGGGTGATCTCGGTCTCGAAGCGGACGAAGCCCTCGACGATGACGCGGCTCGCGCGGCCGCGCTTGCCGGACTGGGCGTACTCCCAGGCGCGCTGGACGTCCTCGGGGCCGTCGGCGGTCGACTGGCCCTTGCCCGAGCTGCTCATGACCGGCTTGACGATGCACGGAAAGCCCACCTCGGCGGCGGCCGTCCGGACGCCCTCGAGGCTGTCGGCGAAGCGGTAGGGGCTGGTCGGCAGGCCCAGCTCCTCGGCGGCGAGGCGGCGGATGCCCTCGCGGTCCATGGTGAGGCGCGCGGCGCGGGCGGTCGGGACCACCTTCCAGCCCTGGGCCTCGAGGGCGACCAGCTCGTCGGTGGCGATGGCCTCGATCTCGGGGACCACGAAGTGGGGGCGCTCGGCCTCGACGGCGGCGCGCAGGGCGGCGGGGTCCTGCATGTCGAAGACGCGGGCGCGGTGGGCGACCTGCATGGCCGGCGCGTGCTCGTAGCTGTCGCAGGCGATGACCTCGACGCCCAGGCGCATCGCCTCGAGGGCGACCTCGCGGCCCAGCTCGCCCGAGCCGAGCAGCATCAGGCGCGTGGCGTTGGGGGTGAGGGGCGTGCCGAAGGTGGACGGCGGCGGCGGCGGCGTGGGCTGGGCCATCGGGGTGCTCGGGGGTGCTGGAGGTTGGGAGGGGTGGGTCGAGGAGGCCGGAGGGTCAGTGGGCCCCGGCGACGAGGCCGAGGGACTCGCGCAGGTCGACGAAGCGCTGGCTGAGGACCCACAGGACGAGGTCCTTGAGCTTGTCGCCGCGGCCGAGGATGGAGGCGGTCTCGGGCTCTTGACGCAGGACGTCGCCGACCAGGGCGACGTCGCCGGCGGCCACGAGGCCCGCGTGGTTGGCGGTCAGCTCCATCAGGCGGCGCCACGCGCCCAGGTTGGGCAGGCTCTCGCCGCCGAGCAGGCCCGGGGCGAGGCGCAGCAGCTCTTGGCGGTGCATCGGCGTCAGGTTGCGCTCGAGCTCCTTGTGGAGCGAGCCGACCCGCTGGGCGACGGCGCGGCGGATCTTGAGCGGCAGGTCCTCGGGCAGATACAGGGTGGCCGAGGGCTCGGCGACGCACGAGGCGGCGAGCAGCAGGAGGTTCAGCTCGTCGTCGTCGTAGATGGTCGACAGGACGTGGAAGGGGTGGAAGAAGGCGATCTGCTTGGCCAGGCGGAAGTGCAGGGCGGCGTCGTCGGGCGCGTGCAGGATGTCCTCGCCGACGATGAGGGCGGGCGGCAGGACCGGGACCAGGCGCACCACCGAGGCCTCGGGGACGCGGTAGACGTCGGGGGTCGGCAGGCCCAGGAAGCGGCTGACGGTCTTGACCGCGTGGGACAGCGGGGTCTTCTTGCCGAGATCGACGCGGTCGCGGCGGCGCAGGCCGAAGTCCTTGACCGAGCGCGTGGCCAGGTGCCGTCCCAGGGTGTGGTACAGGATGCCCAGGATCTGTCCCAGCCGCGGCGCCTCGGGCGGGCCGACCACCAGGTGCAGCCACTCGCCCTCCTCGAGCGGGCGCGTCGCCGGCGTCACCAGCGGCGCGTGCAGGCTCTGGTAGAAGCGCAGCTCGTCCGCGGTGGCCTGCCCCAGGGCGACCGAGAGGCCGGCGATCATCCAGGCGCGGTCGGTGCGACCCAGGCGCTGGTAGAGCTCGATGACCCGGTGGTAGCTGTCGAAGCGGTTCGGCTCGCGCTTGATGCGCAGGCGATGCTGCTCGGCCGCCTTGGCGTCGAGGCCGGCGGCCTCGTACAGCTCGACCAGCACGCTGCGGATCTTGTCGTCGGTCGGCCGCATGCGCAGCGCGACCTCGTAGGCCTCGACGGCGCCCGGCAGGTCGTTCAGGCGCTCGCGGCGCAGCTTGCCGAGGCTCTTGAACAGCAGGAACAGCAGGCCCGGGGCCTTGTCGAAGGTGTCCTGGACGGCCTGCAGGCGGTGGACCATCTGCTGATAGGCCAGCGCGAGCCCCTGGTAGTCGGCCTTGCGCAGCAGGATGGCCTCGATGGCGCGGAAGGCGTCGAGCTGCTCGGGGTCGTAGTCGAGCGCGCGCCCGAACAGCGTGACGGCGCCCGCGTCGTCGCCCAGCGCGTCGCGGGTCATGGTGCCCGCGTTCATCGCGTACTGGGCCTTGCGCCGGGGGTCGGTCTCGGCCTCGACCAGGCGCTCCAGGCACCCGACGGCGGCGGCGAAGCGCCGGGCCTCGCTGTGCAGCTGGACCAGGTGCAGCAGCGGCGCCTTCGAGAAGACGCCGTAACCCAGGGCCTGGCTGTAGGCCTCGGCGGCCGCCTCCCGGTCGCCCAGCCGCTCGCGGTAGATGTCGCCGATGGACGCCTGCACGGCGAACCGCTCGACGTCCGACTTGACCAGCGGCAGCAGGCGCCGCTTGTAGGCGATGACGCCGCGCCAGTCGCCCTGGACCTCGAAGGCCTCGATGCGGGCGCGCGCCGTCTCGATGTCGAGCAGCATGCCCGGGTTGGTGTCCTGCGAGCCGCTGCTGTCGTCGCGCAGGCGGGCCGACAGCTGGCGCCGCTCCTCGTCGAGGCGCCGCCGCTCCTCGTCCAGGCGCCGCCGCTCCTGCTCGAAGCGCGAGCGCTCCTCGTCGAGGCGCGCCTGCTCGGCCTTGAACTTCTGGAGATCGGTCGAGTCGACCAGCTCCTCGAGCTGCACCGACTGCAGGCTGACGTTGCCGGTGTCGTTGAGCGCCTGGAAGGCCCGCTCGAGCGCCACCCTGAAGTCGTCGGCCGTCTGGTGGCGCTGCGCGAAGTCGCGCGCCAGCGCCCGCCGCAGGAAGCTGAAGACGCGCTCGGGGATGTCCATGTCCGCGATGCGCGACAGCGGGTCGTAGGCCGGGTCGAGCTTGCGCGCCAGGATCTCTTGCTGGTTGCGGCCCGCGAAGGGGCGGCGGCCGCTGATGAGCTCGTAGGCCATCACGCCGACCGCGTAGAAGTCGGTCCAGGGGCCGATGTGCTTGCGGGTCAGCTGCTCGGGCGCCATGTAGCTGGGCGTGCCCATGGCGTAGTTGGTGTCGTCGGTCTCGACGACGAACTTGGCCATGCCGAAGTCCAGCACGCGCACGAAGTTGGGCAGCCCCGCCAGCTCCTGCAGCATGATGTTGTCGGGCTTGATGTCGCGGTGGACGATCTCGCGCGCGTGGGCGGCCTCGAGGGCGCCCACGACCTGCCGCAGGATGTGGAGCACCTCGTCGGGCGTGAACTCCTGCCCGCGGGCGGCGCGCTCGGCGATCTCCTGCTTGAGGGTGCGGCCCTGGTCGACGTACTCCATGACCAGGTAGGGCAGCCCGGCGTGCACGCCGTACTTGAGCAGCCGCACGATGTTCGGGTGGCTGAGCGCCGCCAGCGCGGCCGCCTCGCCCTCGAACTTCTTGACCATGGCGTCGGCGACCTCGCCCTTGAACTTGCCCTGGTCCATGAGCTTGAGCGCCGTCTTCATCAGGATCGGCAGCTGCAGCGCCAGATACACCTTTCCGAAGCCGCCGACGCCCAGCACGTCCACGACCAGGTAGTCGGCGACCGCGCGGCCGACCAGCGGCTCGGGCGCCCGGGTCGAGCCCGAGGTGCGCGCCAGATACCCGCGCGGGACGAAGCGATAGCCGTTCTTGCGGCAGACGCGCTCGCTGCAGGCGGCCCCGACGGGCCCCTCGCCATCGCAGCTGGGGCACAGTCCGTTATGTGCTGCGACCTGGACCATGCCCGGCTCGAGTCCCTCCCCTGAAAGACCTGGTTCCTACCCGAAGCGCCGAAATTTTGCAATTCGGCACACTTGGACGCGAACGCGCGCGCCGCCGCCCGCGCGCCGTCGTTCCCGCGAGGCGCTCAGCGCACCAGGCGGAAGGTCGCGAACACGTACGGGTACTGATCGCGGTACCAGTTCCGGAAGCTGGGCCGCAGCAGCCGCGTCGCCGTGGGCCAGGCCGCGCCGAAGACGACCATGTGGCGCCCGTCGAAGAAGTCCGCCGAGTACCCCGGGTAGGTGCGCGCCCAGGGGCGAAAGCCCGGCAGGGGACCAAAGGGGGTCGCGGTGTGCTCCCAGCCGTTGCCGACCAGCTCGTGGACGCCGAAGGCGCTGGCGCCGTCGGGCCGCGCGCCGACCGGGACCGGGGCCATGGCGTGGAAGTCGAACGCGCCGTGCCGCGCGGCCGGCGGGTCGTCGCCCCACGGGAAGGGGCGCTCGCCGCCGCCGGGCTCGCCGTAGGCGGCGCGGTGCAGCTCGGCCTCGGTGGGCAGCCGCCCGCCGGCCCAGCGCGCGTAGGCGGTCGCCTCGGCATAGGACACGTAGACGGGCCAGCCGTAGGCGTCGGTGAGCGGGACGTCCTCGAACAGCGAGCGGACGCGCCAGCCTTCCGGCGCCGGCGTCCATCCCTGCGGGTGCTGGCGGCCCGTGGCGCGCAGCCAGGCGCGGTCGGCGGGCGACCACCAGGCCGGGTCGCGGTAGCCGCCGGCGTCGACGAAGGCCAGGAACTCGCCGACCGTGACCGGGACCGAGTCGAGCCGGAAACCGGGGACGTGGACCTGGAGGCGGTCGAGCTCATTGTCCCAGGCGAAGGGGACCTCGGACAGACGGGTGCCCAGGGTCGCGCGGCCCGGAGGGACCTCGACCGACTCACGGGCGCGCGGCGGCCCCAGCTCGAGGGGCAGGGCCTCGGCGGGGCGGCGCAGGAGCGCCGGATCGAGCGCCTGCATCATGTAGAGCAGCGTCTCGTGGTGCATCAGCTCGTGCTCGAGCACGAGGTGCAGCACCCGCGCCCCCGCCGCCAACGCGTCGCGGGGGGCGCGATCGGCCAGGGCGTCGGCCAGCGCGGGCAGCTGGGCCCGGACGGCGTCTCGGTAGGCCAGGACGGCGGAGATTTCAGGCCATTGCTCGGCGTCGGACGCCGGGGCGGCCGCCTCGTCGGGCGGATCGATGCCGCGCTCGAACAGCAGGTCGAAGCGCGCCTCGAGCGGCGGGCGGCCCAGCACGCCGCGCGCGACCTGGTTCCAGGCGAAGGCAGGCAGGTGGCCCAGGTAGAAGACGAACGGGTGCCGCAGCGGGATGGGGCGCGACGGCAGGGCCTCGGGGCGCAGCCACGCGAACAGGGCGTCCGAGCGCGCCCAGGCGGCCCGCAGCTCGTCCAGGACGGCCGCGGCGTCGGTCATGGGGCGACCTCGCCCGCCGCGGGCCGGACGAGGGCGAGGCCGAAGAGGCGCTGGTCGTCGGTGATGAAGCGATCGACGGCGAGGCCGGTGCCGTCGAGCCGTCGGGCCAGGCTGTCGCGCGTGTACTTGGTCGACACCTCGGTGCGGATGCTGTCGCCCGCGGCGAGGCGCAGGGTGACGTCGGCGGCCGGGATGCGCACGGTGACCGGGCGGCGCGCGACGAGGCGGAGGTCGATCCAGGCCTGCTCGGGGTCCCAGACGGCGCTGTGCTCGAAGTCCGCGCGGCGGAAGTCGGCGCCGAAGCGGGCGTTGACCACGTCCAGGATGTTCAGGTTGAAGGCGGCCGTGACGCCCTGGGCGTCGTTGTAGGCGGCCTCGAGGCGGGCGGGGTCCTTGACGAGGTCGACGCCGAGCAGCAGGGCGTCGTCGGGCGCGAGGCGGCCGGCCAGGGCCGTGAAGAAGGCGTTGGCGCGCAGGGGCGGCAGGTTGCCGACGGTGCCGGCGAGGAACAGGACGAGGCGGCGCCCGCCGGGGCCGAGGGCGGCGAGGTTGCGCTCGAAGTCGCCGACCACGGGGCGCACCGACAGGCCGGGGTAGTCGGCCTCGAGGCGTCGGGCCGAGGCCTCGAGGAAGGCCTGGTTGATGTCGAGCAGGGTCAGGCGCTCCAAGCAGCCGGCGGCGCGGCCGGCCTCGATGAGGCGGCGGACCTTGTCGCTGGCGCCGCAGCCCAGCTCGGCCAGCTCGCGCGGCCGCACCGCGTCCACGATCGCGTGGGCCTGGGCCGTCAACAGGGCCGTCTCGGTGCGCGTCTGGTAGTACTCGGGCAGGCGCGTGATGGCCTCGAACAGGGCGCTGCCGCGGTCGTCGTAGAGGTAGCGGGTCGGCAGCTCGGGCAACGGTCGGAGCAGGGCCTCGCGCAGCTCGGCGAGGCTCTGGGCGTCCGGCGGGGGACCTTGCATCGGTGCTCCGTGAGGCGCGATGGGAGTTGGGGTGGCCGCAGTCTGGCGCGCGAACGCGTGGCGGGCAACCGCCCGGTCGCCTCGCCGTAGGCCCCCACGGTCCGCGTGACTACCTGTGTCGTCAGCCCGCGGCGACTCGACGGCCGCCCTCGCGGCGAGGGCCGGACGCCGTCCCGGCGCACAGGCGGGCGCCTCTGACACCCTTGCCGGAGATCGACATGATGCTTCGCGCGCGCGGACGCCGTCTGCCCATCGGCGCCGAGGTGGTCCCCGGCGGCGTCCATTTCCGCGTCTGGGCGCCACGTCGTCGTCGCGTCACGGTCGTGCTCGACACGGACGGCGCCGACGTCACCCACCCGCTCGCGCCCGAGGAGGACGGCTACTTCGCCGGGCTCGTCCCAGGCGCCGGCGCGGGCAGCCGCTACCGCTACCTGCTCGACGAAGGCGACGGGCCCTTCCCCGATCCCGCCTCGCGCTACCAGCCGGAGGGCCCCCACGGCCCCTCCGAGGTCGTCGACGCGTCCGCCTTCCGCTGGACCGACGCCGACTGGCCCGGCTGCCGCCTGCCCGGGCAGGTGGTCTACGAGCTGCACGTCGGCACCTTCACCCCCGAGGGCACCTGGGCCGCGGCCGCCGACAAGCTCGAGGCGCTGCGCGACCTCGGCGTGACCCTCGTCGAGATGATGCCGGTCGCCGAGTTCCCGGGCCGCTTCGGCTGGGGCTACGACGGGGTCGATCTCTTCGCGCCGACGCGCCTTTACGGCGCGCCCGACGATCTCCGCCGCTTCGTCGACCGCGCGCACGCCCTGGGGCTCGGGGTCATCCTGGACGTCGTCTACAATCACCTCGGCCCCGACGGAAACTACCTCGCCCAGTTCTCGAACGACTACTTCACGACGCGCTACTCGAACGAGTGGGGCGACGCCCTGAACTTCGACGGCCCGCGCTCGGCGCCCGTCCGCGAGCTGTTCATCGCCAACGCCGGCTACTGGGTCACCGAGTTCCACCTGGACGGGCTGCGCCTCGACGCGACCCAGACCGTCCACGACGGCTCCAGCGAGCACCTCCTCGCCGCCCTGTCGCGGCACGTCCGAGAGGTGACCCGGCCCAAGGACGTCCTCTTGATCGCCGAGAACGAGCCCCAGCACGCGCGTCTGGTCCGCTCGCCCCGCCGGGGCGGCTACGGCCTGGACGCGCTGTGGAACGACGATCTGCACCACGCGGCCCGCGTCGCCCTGACCGGGCACTCCGAGGCCTACTACACGGACTACCGCGGCACGCCCCAGGAGCTGATCAGCGCCTTCCGGCACGGCTTCCTCTACCAGGGGCAGCACTACCGCTGGCAGCGGCAGTCGCGCGGCCGCCCGGCGCCCGATCTGCCCGGGCCGGCGTTCGTGAACTTCCTGCAGAACCACGACCAGATCGCCAACAGCGCCGCCGGCCTGCGCCTGGACCGCCTGACCACGCCCGGGCGCCTGCGCGCCATGACGGCCGCCGTGCTGCTGGCGCCCGGCACGCCCATGCTGTTCCAGGGCCAGGAGTTCGGCGCCTCGACGCCCTTCGTCTACTTCGCCGATCACGGCGGCGACCTCGCCGAGGCGGTGGCGCGCGGCCGCCGCGAGTTCCTGGCGCAGTTCCCGTCGATCGCGGCGCCCGAGAGCGTGGAGCGGCTGCCGGCGCCCCACGACGAGCGGGCCTTCGAGCGCTCCAAGCTCGACTGGTCCGAGCGCGACCGCCACGTCGAGGCGCTGGCCCTGCACCGGGATCTGCTGAAGCTGCGGCGCGAGGACCCGGTCTTCGCGGCGCAGGATCGCGCGGCCCTCGAAGGCGCCGTGCTGGGCGACGAGGCCTTCGCGCTGCGCTGGTTCGACCGCTCGCCCGACGGCGCGCACGGCGACCGCCTGTTGCTGGTCAACCTCGGGCGGGACCGGCCGCTCGAGCCGTGCCCCGAGCCGCTCCTCGCGCCGCCGCCCGCGCCGGGGGGCGACCCCGAGCAGGTCGGCCGCTGGGTCCTGATCTGGTCCAGCGAAGCCCCTCGCTATGGCGGCGGGGGCACGCCCCCGGTCGAGACCGACGGGCGCTGGCGCCTGCCCGGCCACGCCACCGTGGTCCTGGCCGCCGCAGCGCCCGCGCCCACGCAGGATGCCCCGAAAGGTGACGCATGAGCGATGAACGCGCGCACGGCGCCGAGCGACGCGACCCGGCCGAGATCTCCATCGACGGCATCGTCAACCGCATGCGCTGGGACCCCAACCAGCAGGCCGATCTGGACCTCCTGCTCGACCGCGAGTGGCTGCTGACCAACGGCCTGGGCGGCTACGCGTCGGGCTCGGTCTCCGGCGCCTCCACCCGCCGCTATCACGGGCTGCTGGTGGCCGCCCTGCCCGCCCCCTACGGCCGCATGGTGATGCTGAACCACCTGTCCGAGGAGGTGCGGCTGACCGACGGCAGCTACGTCCCGCTGGGCGGCTGGGAGGTGGCGCGCGGCACGCTGGAGCTGCACGGCGCTGGTGCGCTGCGGGAGTTCCGCCTCGAGGCCGGCCTGCCGGTCTGGCGCTACGAGACCGACGCCTTCGTGCTGGAAAAGCGTCTGGTCATGCCGCACCTGCAAAACACCATGCACATCAGCTACAGGCTGGCGCGGGGGGATGGGCCGCTTCGGCTGAACCTGCGGCCGTCGCTGCACTTTCGGCCCCACGAGGCGCGCGTCGACACGCCCCTGCACGACCCCTACTGCATCAGCGCGATGGGCCGCCGCATCGAGGTGCACCCGCACGACCCCGAGCTGATGCCCCTGCGCATGATGCTGCTGGGCGGCCGGGGGCACCGCGCGGGCGCGATGGTGCTCGACGGGGGCCGCTTCCGCGAGCTGTTCTATCGGGTCGAGCACAGCCGCGGCTACGAGGCCATCGGCACCCTGTGGTCGCCGGGCTACTTCCGGGCCGAGCTGACCTGTGGCGAGGAGGCCACGCTGGTCGCCTCGACCGACGAGTGGTCGGCCGTCACGGCCATGACGCCGGACGCCGCGTTGGCCTCGGAGCGCGAGCGACGTCGGCGGCTGGTCTGCGCCGCGCATCCCGCAGCGCAGCATGGCGCGGCGGCCGAGCTGGTCCTGGCCGCCGACCAGTTCATCATCCAGCCGTCCACGCGCCTGGGCGACGCCGCCCGCGCCCACGCGGCCGGCGACGACGTGCGGACCATCATCGCCGGGTATCACTGGTTCACCGACTGGGGCCGCGACACGATGATCAGCCTCGAGGGGCTGACGCTGTGCACGGGCCGGCAGCTCGAGGCGGGCTACATCCTGCGGACGTTCTCGCACTACATCCGCGACGGCCTCATCCCGAACATGTTCCCCGAGGGCGAGTCCGAGGGCCTGTACCACACCGCCGACGCGACGCTGTGGTTCTTCCACGCCGTCCACCGCTACGTCGGCGCGACGGACGACCGCGAGACGCTGCGGGCGCTCATCCCCAAGCTGATAGAGATCGTCGAGCACCACCTGAAGGGGACGCGCTTCGGCATCGGCGTCGACCCCGAGGACGGGCTGCTGCGACAGGGGCAGGCCGGCTATCAGCTGACCTGGATGGACGCCAAGGTGGACGACTGGGTCGTCACGCCCCGGCGCGGCAAGGCCGTCGAGCTCAACGCGCTGTGGTACAACGCGCTCAAGCTGCTCGAGGGCTGGGTGCGCGACGAGCGGGGCGACGCGGCCGCCCGCTGGCTGGCCGACCAGGCCGAGCGGACCCGGGCCTCGTTCAACCGTCGCTTCTGGTTCGAGCAGGGCCAGTACCTGCTGGACCTGGTCGACGGCGAGGACGGCGACGACCCGGCGATCCGCCCCAACCAGGTGTTCGCCGTCGCGCTCGAGCACCCCGTGCTGGACCCCAGCCGGTGGGAGGCGGTGGTGAATTGTGCGCTGCAGCATCTGGTGACCCCGGTGGGGCTGCGGTCGCTGGCGCGCGGGCACCGGGACTACAAGCCGCGCTACTTCGGCGACCTGCGCTCGCGGGACGCGGCCTACCACCAGGGCACCGTCTGGGGGTGGCTGGTGGGGCCGATGGTCGACGCGTGGCTGCGGGTGTGGCCCGAGGACAAGGCGGGCGCGCGCGCGTTCGTCGAGGGCTTCCTGCCGCACCTGGGCGAGGCGTGCATCGGGTCGCTGAGCGAGATCTTCGACGCCGAGCCGCCGTTCTCGCCGCGCGGGTGCGTGGCGCAGGCCTGGAGCGTGGCCGAGGCGCTGCGCTGCTGGATCAAGACACAGAGCTGAGGCCGACACCGAGCCGCGACCGACGCCGACAGGCAAGGAGACCCGGTCATGACGAGCCCACGGACCCCGAGCGGAACCCGCAGCATCTGGTGGGCGCGCGCGCCCGAGGCGCCCACGTATCCGCCGCTGGAGGGCGAGGCCACCTACGACGTCGCGGTGGTCGGCGCGGGCATCACCGGGCTGACCACGGCGCTGCTGCTGGCCCGGGAGGGCAAGCGGGTCGTGGTGCTCGAGGCCGACCGGGTGGGCAGCGGCGTGACCGGCGCGACCTCGGCGCACCTGACGACGCTGCCCGACGCGGGGCTGGCGGTGCTGGCGCGGCGCTTCGGGCTCGAGGGGGCGCGCCTCGCGCACCTGGGGATGGTCGCGGCCATCGACCGCATCGAGACCCTGAGCCGCCGGTACGCGGTGGCCGGCGACTTCCGGCGCGTGCCGGGCCTCGTCTACGCCGAGGACGGGCCGCAGGTGCCGCGGCTGGAGGAGGAGATCGAGATCGCGCGGCGGCTGGATCTCGACGCGGCGGTGGTCGAGCGATCCGAGCTGCCGTTCCCCATCACGCGCGGGCTGCGGGTGCACGGGATGGCGCAGATCGAGCCGCTGGCCTACGTGCGCGGGCTGGCGCGCGAGCTGGTCGCGCAGCCGTGCTGCCATGTGCACGAGCAGACGCGGGTGGTGTCGGTCGGCGAGGGCGAGCCTTGCGAGCTGGAAGCGATGACCCCGCGCGGCGAGGGGCTGGTGCGGGCGGCCGAGGTCGTGCTGGCGACCCACACGCCCATCGGCGTGAACCTGCTGCAGACCCTGGTCGCGCCGTATCGGTCGTACTGCCTGGCGGCGCGCCTCGAGGGCGACGGCGCGGCGACGCCGCAGGGCCTGTTCTGGGACATGGCCGAGCCCTACAACTACACGCGCGACCTGCGCACCCCCGAGGGGACCTTCGTCGTCGTCGGCGGGCGAGACCACAAGAGCGGCGATCGCGAGGACACGCCGCGACGCATGCGCGAGCTGGAGAGCTACGCGCGGGCGCGATGGCCCGTCGCCGAGGTCGTGGCGCAGTGGTCGGCGCAGCACTACGTCCCGGCGGACGGGCTGCCCTTCGTCGGGCGCAGCCCGCGGGCGACGCACCTGTGGGTCGCGACCGGCTTCGCGGGCGACGGCCTGACGTTCGGGACGACGGCGGCGCTGGCGTTGGTCGACGTGATGGGGGGCCGGGCCAACCCGTGGGCGGACCTGTTCTCGACCAGGCGCTTCAAGCCGGGCGCGCAGGCCAAGAACTTCCTGCACGAAAACCTGGCCTCGGGGTGGCACATGGTGGCCGACCGGATGGGGCTGCTGCGGCGCGATCTCGAGGACGCGACGAAGCTGCGGCCCTGCGAGGGGATGACCGTGCGCCACGGCGGCGAGCCGGTGGCGGTGTACAAGGACGCGGCGGGGCAGCTGTTCGCCATGAGCGCGGTCTGCCGCCACATGAAGTGCATCGTCCAGTTCAACAAGGCCGAGCAGAGCTGGGACTGCCCCTGCCACGGGGGCCGCTACGACGCGCTGGGCAAGCGCCTGTCGGGGCCGCCGACGCGCGACCTCGAGCCGCGCGGCGTCATCGACGACGACGAGACCTGAGGAGGAGCGACATGCAGTGCGAGAGCTTGCACGAGCACGGCCACGGTCACGGCCCCGAGTGCGGGCACACGGCCATCGAGCACGAGGGGCACATCGACTACCTGTGCGGCGGTCACCTGCACCACCTGCACGGCGACCACTGCGACGAGCACCGTCTGGCGGTGACCGCGGCCAACCCCGACGCCTGCACGCCGGACCACTGGTGCAGCGGGCACGAGGTGGGCCACGAGCACGACGCCGAGTGCGGCCACGAGCAGGTGCCGCACGGGGACCACTGGGACTACCTGGTCGGCGGGCACCTGCACCATCCGCATGGGGACCACTGCGACGACCACGGGAAGGTGCGGGTGGAGATGCGGGGGTGAGGCCGCAGGGCCCTTCGGCCCACATCCTCGTCAAAAGCGACCCCGGTCCACGGCGCCGGCCGGGCCGGCGCGCGCGACCCGCCATGGTCGGGATACGAGGTGCCGTTGCGCCGCCGCGGGCGGCCGTGGAGCGCGCACGCTACGCGCGTTGCGTAGAGGGGGAACCCCTACCGCCAAGTAGGCGCGCCTACCTGCGCAGTGGGCGATCGGCTACCGGCGAGTCGACGCGCCTACCTGCGCAGTGGGCGATCGGCTACCGGCGAGTCGACGCGCCTACCTGCGCAGTGGGCGATCGGCTACCGGCGAGTCGACGCGCCTACCTGCGCAGTGGGCGATCGGCTACCGAGGAGTAGGCACGCCCACCTGCGCAGTGGGCGATCGGCTACCGACGAGTAGGCGCGCCTACCTGCGCAGTGGGCGATCGGCTATCGACGAGTCGACGCGCCCACCTGCGCAGTGGGCGATCGGCTACAGACGAGTCGACGCGCCCACCTGCGCAGTGGGCGATCGGCTACCGACGAGTAGGCGCGCCCACATGCGCATGGGCAATGGGACCGCCGGCTTCCAGAGGGTGCCGTATCGATGCCGGCTGAGGCGGCCATGGAGTGCTCCGGCTTGCCGGAGCCCCGGCCCCGGCGGCTTGCCGCCGGGATCTGGCCGCCAAACCCGGCGCAGCAAGCTGCGCCGGATGGGGGCTCCACCAAGGTGGAGCACTCCGGTTGGGCGTCTGCGACACCCTCTCCCAGCCGGCCGAATCGCCGCGCTTCGAGGCGCCGCGAGCGGCGCGACCCGGGGTCAGGCGACGATGTCGCGGCGGACCTCGGCGGCCTTGTCGGGGCCGTACAGGGCCTCGATGCAGGCGAGGGCGAAGGCGACGGCGGTGCCGGGGCCACGGGAGGTGATGACCTGGCCGTGGCGCGCGACCGGGTCCTCGCAGTAGTTGGCGAAGGTGCCCAGGACGTCGCGGGCCCCCGGGTGCGAGGTGATGGCGGCGGCGCGGTCGAGCCCGGCCCGGGCGAGGACGGTCGGGGCGGCGCAGATGGCGGCGGTGAGAGCGCCGGCGGCGAGGCGTCGCCGCAGGAGCGCGAGGAGGGGCTCGCAGGCCGCCAGGTGCTCGGTCCCCTTGGCGCCGCCGGGCAGAAGGACGAGGTCCCAGTCGTCGCCCCACTCCTCCAAGGCCTCGGAGAGGTCTATGTCGGCCATCACGCGCAGGTTGTTGCGGCCCACGATGGGGTTGGGTGCGCCGACGCTGGCGGTGACGACGTGGGCGCCGGCGCGGCGCAGCAGATCGACGGGGGCGACGGCCTCGAGCTCTTCGAAGCCCGGGGCGAGCGGGACCAGGACGCGCTTGCGGTCGGCCATGGGCGGCTCTCCTTGGTGACGGTTCGGGGTGGGCCGGAAGGAAAGCACAGCCGCGGTGGGGACGCGAGCGAAGGGCGCGGCCGAGCCGGGATCAGGCCAGGATGGGCGCGGGCTTGTCGATGACGGCGTCGCGGCTCAGGCGCAGGGGGTGGGGCAGCTCGACGCCCTCGGCGACGAGGCGCTCGCGCATGCGCTCGCCGAGCTGGTTGCGGACGGTGATGAAGTTGCCGCGCTCGGTCCAGACGGCGAAGCGCAGGTGGATGAGGTCCTCGCGGAAGCCCTCGAAGAAGAGCTCGGGCTTGGGCTCCTCGAAGACCAGCTCGTGGTCGGCGGCCAGATCGGTCAGGATCTTGCGGACGCGGCCGATGTCCTCGCTCTGCTGGATGGCCAGCGGCAGGTCGACGCGGCGGATGGGGAAGCGGCTGCGGTTGATGACCTGGGCCTTGAGGACGGCCTCGTTGGGCACGCGGACGAAGAGGTTGTCGAAGGTGCGGATCTTGACGGAGAGGAGGTCGACCGAGAGGACCTCGCCGGTGGTCTCGCCGATGGTGATGACGTCGCCCGGGACGAAGCTCTGCTCGGCCAGCAGGAACAGGCCGCTGACCAGGTTCGAGGCCGAGGTCTGCGAGGCGAAGCCGAAGGCGACCGTCAGGATGCCGGCGGCGCCGAGGAGCACGGTGAGATCGAAGCCGAGCTCTCTGAGGAACCACAGGAAGATGAGGACGACGAGCGTGTAGTGGACGCCGCGGCGGAGCAGCATCACCTGGTGGCGCGGGAGGGCGCGGCCGGCGAGTCGGCCGACGAGGCGCGCGGTCAGGCGCGACAGGACGAAGCCGATGACGAGGACCGCGAAGGCGCGGGCGACGTTGGCGAAGTCGCCGGTCAGCAGCTGCTGGACGAAGGCCCAGCTGCGATCGAGGAGGCCTTCCAAGGGCTCACCTGCCGAAGATGGAGGAGAAGACGCGGGCGCCGAAGTAGCCGGGCGAGGGGACGCGGGGCTCGGCGACCCGGTGGACCTGCCCGGGGTCGCCCGCGGCCTCGGGGGCGCCGCTGCCCAGCTGGACGCGGCCGACCGACGTGCCGGCCTCGCGGGTGACGGTGACCTCTTGGGTCCAGTGGTGGCCGTCGGCGCCGAAGTAGAGGCTCAAGTGGACGACCGGCAGGCTGAAGCGGTCGATGGCCAGCGGCTCGCGGGTCGCGTTGACCACGTGGACCGGCGTGATGGCGCGGTGGGGGAACATCGGCAGCTCGGACAGGTGCCGGTAGCCGTGGGTGCGGCTGGCGTAGCAGATCTCACCGTCGATGGGGCTGCCGAACCAGGTGTCGGTGGGGCGCACGGTCGGGACCTCGACCAGCTTGCGCGCGGGGGCGCCGACGGACAGCTCGAGGAACAGGGGCGAGCTGACGAAGAGGGTGACCCGCTCGCCTTCCGGCAGGGTCAGCGGCGTCAGCGGCCGGATGACCATGGGCCGGTCGGGCAGGCGCGGGGCGACGGTCAGCGGCCCCTCGGCACTGGCGACGCCGAAGCGGGCGGCCTGCAGACCCTCGCGCTCGTCGTCGGGGAAGCCGTCGGGCGCCGGTTGCGCGTCGACCAGCTCGGGCGGGGCCGAGTCGTCGCGCAACCAGGCCAGGCGCCACTCGAGGTCGCCGCGCAGGACCCACAGGTGCAGCGGTCCGATGCGCCAGAAGTGCGCCTCGTCGGGCGGCAGCGCGCGCTCGCCCCACCACACGCGCTGGTCGGCGTCCAGGGGCGCGGGGGGCGGCGTCGGCTGGCGCGAGGAGAGGCTGAGGCGGGACATCCGGGGGGTCAGTCTCGCTCGGCGAGCGAGGACTTGCGGCCGCTGACGCCCGGGATGGGGACCGGGTAGCGGCCGGTGAAGCAAGCGTCGCAGAAGCGGCGCTCGCCCCCGTCGACGGAGCGCCGCAGGCCCTCGATGGACAGGTAGGCCAGCGAGTCGGCCGTGAGGTAGCGGGCGATCTCGTCGGTGGTGTGGCTCGAGGCGATGAGCTCGCCCTTGTTGGGCGTGTCGATGCCGTAGTAGCAGGGGTTGGTGGTCGGCGGGCACGCGATGCGCATGTGCACCTCGCGGGCGCCGGCCTCCTTGAGCATGCGGACGATCTTGCGGCTGGTGGTTCCGCGGACGATGGAGTCGTCGACGACGACCACGACCTTGTCGCGGATGACCGCCTCGACCGGGCTGAGCTTGAGCTTGACGCCGAAGTTGCGGATGGAGCTGGCCGGCTCGATGAAGGTGCGGCCCGCGTAGTGGCTGCGGATGAGGCCCAGCTCGTAGGGCAGCCCCGAGGCCTGCGCGTAGCCCAGCGCGGCCGCGACACCGCTGTCGGGCACCGGGATGACCACGTCGGCGTTCTCGACCGGGAACTCCTGGGCGAGGCGGCGGCCGATGGCCTTGCGGACGTCGTAGACCCCCTGGCCGAACAGCTCGCTGTCGGGGCGGGCGAAGTAGATGTGCTCGAAGACGCACTGGCGCGGCTCGACCGCGGCGTCCTGGTCCAGGCGATGGCTCTGCAGGCCGTCGGCGTCGGCGACCAGCAGCTCGCCGGGCTCGACCTCTCGGACCAGCGAGGCCTCGACCAGGCGCAGGGCGCAGGACTCGCTGGACAAGACGTGCGCGTTCTTCAGCCGGCCGAGCACCAGCGGGCGGAAGCCGTGCGGGTCGCGGGCGGCGATGAGCTGGTGCGGCGTCATGATGAGCAGCGAGTAGGAGCCCTCGAGCCGGCGCAGCACCTTGCGGACCCGCTCGAGCATCGACGCGCCCGGCGTGCGGGCGAGCAGGTGCACGATGAGCTCGGTGTCGATGGTCGAGTGGAAGATGGCCCCGGCCGCCTCGAGCTCGGCGCGCAGGGCGTCGGTGTTGGTGAGGTTGCCGTTGTGGGCGATGGCGACCGACGCGCCGGCCAGCTCGACCGCGAAGGGCTGCGCGTTCTTGAGCACGCTGCCGCCGGTGGTCGAGTAGCGCACGTGCCCGATGGCCGAGGCGCCCGGCAGGCGGTCGAGATCCTTGGCCGCGAAGACGTCCGCGACCCGGCCCATGCGCCGGTGGCTGTACAGGGTCTCGCCATCGGTCGCGACGATGCCCGCGCTCTCCTGCCCGCGGTGCTGCAGCGCGTGCAGCCCCAGGTAGGTCAGGTGGCTCGCTTCCTCGTTACCCCAGACGCCGAAGACCCCACACATGCCGTCCCCCCGGTGGCCCGAGCGCCCTCAGGCGACGCCCAGCGCGCGCTCGAGCCCGTTGTCGAAGGCGTCGGCCATCGCCGACAGCGTCGCGTCGACGAGCCTGTTGCCTTGGAAGTCCTCGATAACCAGGCGATCTCCGCCCGTCTTCCCGAGGACGCTCAGCGGGCAGCCCCGCGCGGCCGCGACCCGCTCGACCTCGGCCTGTCGCTCGGGCGGATAGGCCACGAGGATGCGCGCCGGGTCCTCGCCGAACAGGGCCTGGTCCAGCCGGGCGGCCGGCGCGACGCGCACCGTGGCCCCCGTGTGGGTCCAGCCGGGGCCGCCCAGGCACATCTCGCCCAGCGCGACGGCGAGGCCGCCCTCGCTGAGGTCGTGGGCCGAGGTCACCAGGCCCGCCCGCACCAGCTCGCGGCAGGTCCCCTGCACGGCCCGCTCGCGGTCCCAGTCGGGGGCCGGCGGGCGGCCGGCGCAGACGCCGAAGAGGTCCTGCAGCACGGCCGACCCGGCCAGGGTCGCCCCGCCCTGCCCTTCCAGCTCGCCGAGCAGCGCGATGGTCCAGTCGCCCGCGAGGAAGTCGGCCGCCGCGGTCTTGGTGACGTCGTCCAGGACGCCGACGACCGCGACCGTGGGGGTCGGCTTGATGGCCTGGTCGCCGGTCTGGTTGTACAGGCTGACGTTGCCGCCGACGACGGGCGCCTCGAGGGCGCGGCAGGCCTCGGCGATGCCCTCGATGGCCTGCACCAGCTCCCACATGATCTCGGGGCGGGTGGGGTCGCCGAAGTTCAGGCAGTCGGTGCTGCCGACCGGCTCGGCGCCGACGCAGGCCAGGTTGCGGCAGCACTCGGCGATGGCGTGGGCGCCGCCGCGGAAGGGGTCGAGGTAACACCAGCGCGGGTTGCAGTCGACGGCCATGGCCAGGCCGCGGTCCGAGTCCGGCAGGCGCAGGACGGCGGCGTCGGCCTCGCCGGGGCGGCGCACGGTGCCGAGGCGCACCATGTGGTCGTACTGCTGGAAGATCCAGCGGCGCGAGGTGACGTTCGGGGCCGCCATCAGGGCGAGGAAGCGCTGGGTGGCGTCCTGGCCCGGGGCGCAGTCGGGGATCTTCGACAGATCGAGCGACTGGCGCGCGGCGAGATCGGCCGGCGGGTGGTGGGGCCGGTCGTACTTGGGCGCCTCTTCGCTGATGGGGTCGACCGGGATGTCGGCCACGACGTCGCCCTGCCAGGAGACGACCACGCGGCCGGTGTCGGTGACCTCGCCGACGACGACCGCGTCGAGATCCCACTTGTCGAAGATGGCGGCGATCTGCGCCTCGGTGCCCTTCCTCGCCACGAGCAGCATGCGCTCCTGGCTCTCGGAGAGCATCATCTCGTAGGGGGTCAGATCCTTGGCGCGCTGGGGGATGCGGTCGAGATCGAGCGCGAGGCCCGTGCCGCCGCGGCCGGCCATCTCGAAGGACGACGAGGTGAGGCCAGCGGCGCCCATGTCCTGGATGGCGACGCAGTAGTCGGTCTGGAACAGCTCGAGGCAGGCCTCTAGCAGGAGCTTTTCGGTGAAGGGGTCGCCGACCTGCACGGTGGGGCGCTTTTTGTGCGAGGTCTCGTCGAAGGTGTCCGACGCCATGGTGGCGCCGTGGATGCCGTCGCGGCCGGTCTTGGCGCCGACGTACATCACCGGGTTGCCCAGGCCCTGTGCGCTGGCGCGGAAGATGCGGTCCTTCTTCAGCAGCCCCAGGTTGAAGGCGTTGACCAGGATGTTGCCGTTGTAGCTGGGGTCGAAGGTGACCTCGCCGCCGACGGTCGGCACGCCCATGCAGTTGCCGTAGCCGCCGATGCCGCCGACGACGCCCGACAGGAGGTAACGCGTGCGCGGGTGGTCGATGGCGCCGAAGCGCAAGCTGTTGAGGCTGGCGACCGGGCGGGCGCCCATGGTGAAGACGTCGCGCATGATGCCGCCCACGCCGGTCGCCGCGCCCTGGTAGGGCTCGATGAACGAGGGGTGGTTGTGCGACTCCATCTTGAAGGCGGCCGCCCAGCCGTCGCCGACGTCGACCACGCCGGCGTTCTCGCCCGGGCCCTGCAGGACGCGCGGGCCGGTGGTCGGGAACTTGCCCAGGTGGATGCGCGAGGACTTGTACGAGCAGTGCTCGGACCACATGACCGAGAAGATGCCCAGCTCGGTCAGGGTCGGCGCGCGGCCGAGCGCGTCCAGGATGCGCTGGTACTCGTCGGGGGTGATGCGGTGGTGCTCGAGCAGCGCGTCGGTGATGGCGACGTCGTTGTCGAAGGCGACCTTGCGCTTGTCGGTCGTGGCGGTCATCAGGCGCGGCCCTCCACCCAGCGGACGAGTGAGTCGAACAGCAGGCGGCCGTCGGTGTTCTGGCCCTCGTAGGCGGGGCCGCCGACGATCGCCTCGGCGCAGCGCTCGGGGTGCGGCATCATGCCGAAGACGTTGCCGCCGGCGTTGCGGATGCCCGCGATGGACTTGACCGAGCCGTTGAGGGCGGCCTCGTCGCGGACGCGGCCGTCCTCGTCGACGTAGCGGAACAGGACGTGCCCCTCGCCCTCGAGGCGGGCGAGGCCGTCGGGGTCGATGAAGTAGCAGCCCTCGCCGTGGGAGACCGGGATGGTCAGGCGCGCGCCCGGCGTGATGGCGTTGGTCAGGGCCGACTCGGTGTGCTCGACCTGCAGGAGCACGTCGCGGCAGACGAAGCGCAGGGCGCGGTTGCGCAGGAGCGCCCCCGGCAGCAGGCCGGCCTCGGTCAGGATCTGAAAGCCGTTGCAGATGCCGAAGACGAAGCCGCCGCGCGCCGCGTGGGCCTGCACCGCCTCCATGATGGGGGAAAAGCGCGCGATGGCGCCGCAGCGCAGGTAGTCGCCGTAGCTGAAGCCGCCCGGCAGGACGACCAGATCGCAGTCGGGCAGCTGCCGGTCCTTGTGCCAGACGAAGGTCGTCGGCAGCCCCATGACGTGCTTCAAGACGTGGTAGACGTCGTGGTCGCAGTTCGACCCCGGGAAGACGACGACGGCGCACTTCATCGTCAGCCCTCGGTGTCCGGGACCAGCTCGAACACGTAGTCCTCGGTCACGGGGTTGGCGATGAGCTTGTCGCACATCGCCTCGACGCGCGCCTGGGCGGCGGCGACGTCGTCGGTGTCCAGACGCAGCTCGACGTAGCGCCCGAGGCGCACGTCCGAGGCCTCGGCGAAGCCGAGGGCGTGCAGGGCGGCGTTGACCGCCGACCCCTGGGGATCGAGCACGTCCTTGCGCGGGGTCACGTGGATCCGGGCCTTGAGCGCCATGGGCTCTCCTCGCGGGCGGGGGAAGGAGGGGCAAGGGTCGTCGGACGGCGCCCGTATAACAGAGGCGCTCGGCGCGCTCCAGGGTCGTTTCGCTAAAGCGCTCGGCGGGCGCGGCGGCGGCGCCCGGGGCGGTTCAGCGGGGGGCCTCGGCGACCTCGCGCGGGGGAACCCGGCGGTGGCGCTCGTCCTTCCCCTTGGGCGCGCGATCGCGGGGGCCGTCGCGGCGGGGGCCCTGCGGGGGCTGGACGATGCGCAGCGAGAACGCGATGGCCGAGGTGCCGGGGAGCGCGCGGCCCGTGTCGTCGGCGACCGGCAGCGCGCCGTCACGGCCGGCGGGGCTCAGGCGGGCGACGCGGTCGAGGCGGCGGGCGTCCTCGTCGGTGGGCGGCGCGTCGGCGGCGGGCTCGGCCTCGACCAGGACCAGCCAGTGGTGATCGCCGTCTTCGGGGGCTTGGGCGGGGTCGATGCGCACCGGCAGCTGGACGGCCAGCTCGAGGGCGCCGTGGGCGGACCGGGTGTGGGCGGCGGCGGCCGACAGGGCCTGCGGGGCGGCGCGGAGATCGGGCGCCTCGGCGAGGGCGGCGCCGCCGCGGGCGATGGGCGCCGGGTCGGGGGCGTCGAGGGTGGAGACCAGGACCTCGAGGGCGGCGACGTCGCGGGCGGCGATGGGGCCGATGCGTCGCTCGCCGAGCGGGACGTGGAAGCGGGCGTCGGGGCCGCCGCGGCCGAGCGCCATGGCCTGGCCGAGGGCGCCGTCGGGCGAGGTCAGGGTCCAGGTGGTCACCGAGGCGTCGGGGTGGCGGACGCGCAGGACGACCTGGACGCGCGTGCCCTCGGCGAAGGGGGCGTAGGCGCCGCCCGTGGACAGGCGGCCGGTGAACCACAGGGGCTGCAGCAGCAGCTGGCCGCGGGGCGACACGCGCAGGGTGTCGACGGTGGTCAGGGCCCCGGTGTCGCCGGCGGCCGGCTGGGCCAGGAAGGCCTGGGTCGGGCCCAGGGTGTGCGCCGCTGTGGCGCCGCAGCCGGTCGAGCCGGCGGCGAGACCGAGGAGGGCGGCGGCGGAGACGACGGCAAGGAGCGGGCAGCGCATGACCCGCCGATGATGCCCGAGCGGCGGCGTCGGGTCCACGGCAGCCCGGCCGACGTGCAAGGTGGCGTTGTTGCCGCGGCGCGGGCGGTCGCGGTAGTCTCTCGCAGCCGGAGCCGTCGGGGCGGACGGGACGGCGGGAGCGGCCACCCCCTTGAATCGAATCTGTCCTCACTGCGAGCGGACGACGGCCGAGCGGTTGTGTCCGAACGACGGGTTCCAGACCGTCGACGCGCGCCTGTACGGCAAGGGCTCGGACGACCCGCTGGTCGGGACCGTGTTCGAGGGGCGCTACCGCATCGAGGCGCGGGTGAGCGCGGGCGGCATGGGCGCCGTCTACCGGGCGACGCAGCTGGCCGTGAACCGGCCGGTGGCGCTGAAGCTGCTGTCGGCGGAGCTGGCGCGGGATCTGAAGGCGGTGGCGCGGTTTCAGCAGGAGGCGCGGTCAGTCGCGGCCCTGCGGCACCCGAACACGGTGCGGCTGTTCGACTTCGGCCAGGGCGAGGGCGGACGCCTGTACCTGGTCATGGAGTTCCTCGAGGGCGAGTCGCTCGGCGAGCTCATCGACCGCGAGGCGCCGCTCGACCCCGGGCGCATCATCGAGATCGTCCGCCAGATCTGTGACGCGCTGGCCGAGGCGCACGAGTCGGGGATCATCCACCGCGATCTGAAGCCCGACAACCTCATCGTCACGCGGGTCGGGCTCAAGCGCGACTTCGTCAAGCTGGTCGACTTCGGCATCGCCAAGGTGCAGGCCGTGCTCGACCGCGCCAAGCAGGAGCTGACCGGCGAGGGGCTGGTCCTGGGCTCGCCGGGGTACATGGCGCCCGAGCAGATCACCAGCGTCGGCATCGAGCCGGCGACGGACCTCTACTCGCTGGGCGCGCTGATGTACGAGATGGTGACGGGCCTGCCGCCGTTCGTCGGCGAGACGCCGTTCCAGGTCTGCATCCAGCACCTGAACCAGGCGCCCGCGCACCCGACCATGGACGGGCGGCGGCTGGACGGGCCGCTCATCGACCTCATCCTGCAGCTGCTCCAGAAAGACCCCAAGCGGCGCCCGCGCAGCGCGGCCGCGGTGCTCGAGGCGCTCGAGGAGTGCGAGGCCCAGCCCATCTACGCCTACCGCCCGCCCGAGCGCGACCCCGAGATCCGGCGCGCGCGCCTCGAGGCGCCGACCATGATGGCGACCGGCCAGGGCCCGCTGGACATCCCGCTGCACAGCCCGGTGACGCGCGCCTCGGCGGCCATCGGCAAGAGCACCATCGGCATCGCCATCACGCCCGAGATGCGGCAGGCGGGCGGCCACCGGTTCTGGATCACCCTGCTGGCCGTGCTGCTGGTCGCCGGAGGCGGGGCGGCAGCATGGTTCTTCGGCGTGCAGGGCGGGCGGTTCGGCGGCGAGCCGGCGACCCAGTCACCCGCGGTCGCCGAGGGGCCCGAGGCCGAGCGCGTCGAGGAGGGACCAGCCGCCGAGCGCCCTGCGGAGCCGGCCGACACGGCGGCGATCGGGGCGGGGGCCACCGAGCCAGTCCAGGCGCCGGCCGACACCGCCGCGGACGCGGGCCAGGCGCCGCGCCCGGACGCCGAGGCGCCTACCGGGCTGGTCGAGGCCGAGGCCGACGCCGGTCCCACCGAGCCCGCCGCCCCTGACGCCGCCGCCGCCGCCGCCGCCGACGTCGCCTCCGAGCCCGACACCGCCGGGTTGGTCGCCGGGCAGCCCGAGATCCAGTGGGTGGACCTGGACACGTCGCCGACCGGCGCCAACGTCTTCGTGAACGGCAAGCGGGTCGGCAAGACCCCCTATCGGCTCGAGTGGCCGACCGACGGCAAGCCGCCCAAGGTGGTCCTCAAGCGCTGGAACTACGAGAACGCCTACCTGCGCCTGACGGACAAGGACGCGGGGACCACCAAGAAGGTCTCGCTCGAGCCCGAGTACCTGTACGAGGGGCAGCAGAACCGCTATCGGTGAGGCGCGGCGTCAGCCGGAGGCGTGGACGCCGGTGGTGGCCCAGTCGTCGCCGCGGTAGATGGCCCAGGTCAGCGCCGTCTTGACGATGAAGCCCAGCGGGAAGCTGAGCCAGACGCCCAGGGCGCCCAGCTCGAGGCCGAAGGCCAGCAGCAGCCCCAGCGGGATCTGGACGGCGACGGTGCCGACCAGGTTGATGCGCAGGCTGGCGCGGGTGGCGCCGGCGCCTTGCAGCAGGCCGACCAGGGCGATGTGGACGCCGAAGAGCGGCATGCTGATGCCCAGGATGCGCACCCAAAGGACCGACAGGTCGTGGACGGCGGGGCCGGCCTCGGCGGCGAAGAAGGCGACGATGGGGTCGGCGAAGGCCACGAAGAGCAGGCCGAGGCTGCTCATGACGCCGAGGCACAGGCGGAGGGCCGAGCGCGTGACCTCGCGGGCGTCGGCGACGCGGCCGGCGCCGAGGGCCTGGCCGACCAGGGCGGCGGTGGCCATGGAGACGCTGAGGCCCGGGACGAAGGCGAGGGACTGCACGCGCAGGCCGATGCCGTGGGCCGCGACGGCGAGCTCGTCGATGCGGCCGAGCATGGCGATGACGGCGAGGAAGGAGACGTTGAGGATGACCGAGTCGGCGGCGGCCGGGGCGCCGACGCGGGCGAGGGCGGCGGCGAGCGGGCGGTCGAGGGGGCGGGGGCGCAGGGGGAGCTCGACACCGGGGACGGCGCCGCGGCGCAGGAGGGCGACGATGGCGACGACGCTGACCGCGTAGGAGATGGCGGTGCCGAGGGCGGCGCCCTGGACGCCCAGGGCGGGCAGGCCGAGGTTGCCCAGGATGAGGCCGTAGTTGAGGAGGGCGTTGAGGACGTTGACGCCGAGGGCGACGATGAAGGGCAGGCGGGTGTTGCCGACGCCGCGGAGGACGGCCGCGTAGAGCAGGCCGAGGAAGTAGAAGGGCAGCGAGACCAGGATGGGGCCGAGGTAGGCCATGCTGGCGTCGAGGACCGGCCCGGAGGCGCCGAGCAGGCGCAGGAGCGGCGGGGAGAGGGCGACGCCGAGGGCGGCGACGACGACGGCCAGCACCACGGTGAGCTGGCTGGACTGCACCAGCAGGTGGTTGACGCGGCCGTGCTCGCCGGCGCCGTACGCGCGGGCGACCAGGGCGACCGTGCCGACCGTGAGGCCGATCATGGCGATCATCAGGACGAAGATGATCTGGGTGGCGAAGCCGAGCGCGGTGAGGGCGACGTTGGCGTCGGGGAGGCGGGCGCACATGAACGTGTCGACCGCGAGGGCGAGCACGTTCAGCACGTTGAGGCCGATGACCGGGAGCGACAGATCGAGCAGCCGCCGGGCGAGGGAGCGCGGCGGCGGCTCGTCGGGCGCTCCCGCGGCTGGGGCGTCGTCAGGCGGCGCGTTCATCCGGGCGCTGGAGCAGGGCCGTGGGATCGATGGGGGCGCGGCCGGGGCCGTCGCCGGGGCGGGCGGCGTCGGGCAGCGCGGCGACGAAGTCGATGAACCCCTTGATCCAGATGAGGTTGATGGCGTCGCACGCCTCTGGCGGGTTGCTGGTCGTGGTCTCGAGGGTGGCGACGTAGCGCACGCCGCGGCGCCAGTAGTAGTCGGTGACGCTGCCGTCGTTGGCGATGACCATGCCGAAGGGGCCGGTCGTGTGCGCCTCGTCGGCCTTGTAGTCGCGGGCGATGGAGGCGTGGGCCTCGCTGGCCGCCATCAGCGGGCGGTACGGGGCGCGGTCGCCCATGACGTAGGCGTACACGTGCGGCTCGGGCAGGTAGCGGTCCTGGTGGATGTCCAGGGCCGCGTAGGGCAGCGGCGCGTTGCGGTCCAGCTCGTCACGGATGGCCCGCGTCTCCTTGGGCCCGCCATGGTACAGGGCGCAGCGGTCGAAGGCCTCGCCGGGCAGCAGCTCGCCCTTCCAGGCGCCGGGGCCGACCTCGTAGCGCAGAAAGTCGTTGTTGGGCTTCTCGCCGCTGGTGTTGTACCGCGAGCCGACCTCGAACCCGGACGGGTTGATGCAGGGGTAGACCCACAGCGCGACGTCGCGCTCGGCGGCGTAGGCGACGATCTCGGGGGCGTGCTCGAGCAGCGTCAGCGGGCCGGCGGGCTCCTCGCCGTGGAAGCCGGCGGTCACTACGAGCGGCCGGCTCCCCGGCGTCGTCAGGCGCAGCAGCGGGTAGTCGCGGTCGTTCTCGCGGACCTGGGCGTGGACCCGCACGTCCGCGATGTCACCGAAGCGCATGAACCGCTCTACGTACTCGAACCAATCGTAGCGTCGCTCTGACAAGGGCTCCCTCCCGGGCTGACCGGGCCTCAGAAGTCGCCCGGCGCGTCCGGCTCGAAGGCGACCGGCAGGACGCGCTCCAAGGGGCGGACGCTCTCGAAGATGGCCTCGGCCTCGGCGAAGGCCGGGGCGTCGGTGTGGGGGTCGAAGGCCGTGCACAGCACGACGTCCGCGTCCCACGCGGTCACGACGACGAGCCAGGCGCCGCCGTCCCCCTCGAACATCGCGCGGGCCCTGTGAATGCCCCCGGCGTCGAGATCGGCCGTGCCGTACAGATCCACCGCGAGGCCGCCGGCGGCGCCGCGGGCGCGGGCGAAGCGCTCGATGAGCGGGGCGAGGCCGTCACCCGGGCGGCCGCCGCCGGGCTGGCGCTCGAGCAGGGTCACGTGGCCGATGAGGTCGCCGTCGAAGGGGCGCAGCTCGGCGGCCTCGTCGAGCAGGACGACGCCCCAGCGCGAGGGGATGTCGATGGTGAAGCGCTGGGCCCACGACCAGGTCTCGGTCGCGGGCAGCGAGGCGGTGGTGTTCATGGCGGAGCTCGGGTCGGGGAAAGCTATGGACAACCGGGCAGGGCGGCGATCCATTCTCGGACGAGGGCGAGGCCCTGGGGGTCGGGGAGGAGGACGCCGACGGGCGGCATCCGGAAGGCGGGGTCGGTCGAGGCGATGCGCAGGGCGAGCAGGCTCGCGTCGGGGGCGCCGGGCGAGAGCAGACGCGCGCCCGGGACGCCCAGGTCGCCGCCCGAGGGGGCGACGTCGCACAGGCCGGCGTCGGCGAGCGGGGTCGCGGCGCGCAGATCGAAGGTCGCGTTGGCCAGGCCGCCGGGGCGGTGGCAGTGGGCGCAGTTGGCGTCGAGCCAGGCGCGGGCGCGGTCGGCGAGCGGGGCGGAGGCGTCGTCGGGGGCGGGCCAGCGCGGGGCGGCGTCGAGGTCGTCGGGCGCTCCGGTCAGGTACCCGAGGCGCTGCAGGGAGGCAAGCTGCGGGACGTCGACGCCGAGGCCGAAGACGTCGTGGGCGCGGTGGAGCTGGGCGGCGGTGAGGCCGAGGGCGCGGCTGCCGTCGCCGGCGGCGCCGGGGTCGGTGTGGGCGGTGTGGCAGGTCAGGCACTCGCCGCGGCTGGGGAAGGTCCACTTCGTGGGACCGCCGTGGACGTCGGTGGTGGCGCCGGTGGTCATCAGCTCGGCGTCGGTGCCCTGCGCGTTCCAGCGGTAGGTGGCGCCGCGCCAGGCGTCGCCCGCGCGGACCAGGAAGCGGGTCTCGAGGGGGTGGCCGTCGCGGACGAAGCTCTTGATGAGGATGGTGCCGTCGGGGAGCCCCAGCGGGCCCGCGTCGGCCCAGGCGAGGGTGCCGTCCTGGGGCAGGACCAGGCCGCGCTCCTTGGCGGCGTCGTCGGACCACAGCGGGACGTTGACGTCGTAGGCCAGGATGCCGTCCGCCAGCCGGCGGGTGGGCAGGTCGTCGAAGCAGCCGGTGTCGGACAGGCGCGCGGGCCAGCCGGCGGGGGCGGGGGCGTCGGGGTCGGCCGGGACAAGGCGGTGGAAGCGGCCGAGGGTCCAGTCCAGGACGATGAGCTCGCCCGCGGCGTCGGCGCCGATGTGGCTGATCTGGGCCGAGGTCTGGGCCAGGGTCGTGCGGGTGAAGGCGCCGTCGGCGCCCGGGGTCAGGCCCCAGACGGAGCCGAAGACGAAGTCGGCGAAGACGTAGGTGCCGTACAGCGAGGGGATGGCGCTGCCGCGGTAGACGCGCCCGCCGGTCACCGACTTGCCCTCGGCGTGCTCGTACTCGGCGACGGGCAGGGTCAGCCCGGACTTGTCGCAGGCGTCGCCCGTCGGGTAGCAGCGGGTGCCCTCCATCGTGTTCCAGCCGTAGTTGCGGCCGCGCTCGATGAGGTTCACCTCCTCGACCTTGCTCTGGCCGACGTCGGCGCTCCAGAGGGCGCCGTCGACCGGGTCGAAGGCGAAGCCCCAGGGGTTGCGCAGCCCCCAGGCCCAGATCTCGGGGCGGGCGCCCGGCTGGTCGACGAACGGGTTGTCGGGCGGCACGGCGTAGCCGACGTCGTCGCCGGGCGCGTCGACGTCCAGGCGCAGGAAGGCGCCCAGCAGCGTGCCCAGGTTCTGGCCGTGGCCCAGCGGGTCGCCGCCGGAGCCGCCGTCACCCATGCCGACGTACAGGTAGCCGTCGGGGCCGAAGGCCAGGCCGCCGCCGTTGTGGTTGCCGTAGGGCTGGTCGACGGTGATGACGACGGCCTCGCTGGCCGGGTCGGGCGCGCCGAAGGGCGGGTCGGGCACGGTGAAGCGGCTGACGACGGTCTGGAGCTGGCCCTCGACGGAGCGGGTGTAGTTGACGAAGAGCCGGCCGTTGGTCGCGAACTGAGGGTGGAAGGCCAGCGACAACAGGCCCGCTTCGTTGGGGCCGGCCTCGATCCGCTGCGACAGGTCCAGCCAGAGCGTCGCGCCGCCGTCCTCGGTGACCGCGTCGGCGACCAGGACCCGGCCGCCCTGCCCCACCAGCGCCACGCGCTCGCCGGCGCCCGGGACGGGGGTCAGCTGCACCGGCTTGGCCAGGGTGACGCCCGAGAGCACGCGCTGCAGCGCCAGCGGCGGCGGCGGCGGCGACTCGCCGGCGAGGCGGCAGGTCGTGTTGTAGGTGCGCTCGAGGCCGGCCAGCGGGTCGGCGTCGGATCCGACCGCGTCACTGGCGCCGCCAGCCTCCAGCTTGGCGTCCGCCTGCGGCGTGACGTCCAGAGGGACCGCCCCGTCGCCGCCGGGCGAAGAGCAGGCGGCCAGCAGGCCGAGGGCGACGGCGGTGAGCGCGCCGAGCGCGGGGCCGCGCATGGACGCCTCCTAGAGGGTGAAGGGCTCGCTGGTGAGGGTATAGGCCTCGGGGCGCTGGCCCTCGACGACGAAGCGGAAGGTGCCGGTCGGCTGCCCGCCCAGCGGCGGCACCGAGAACAGGGCCGGCAGGCGCGCCGTGTAGGTGAAGGTGCGCGGCTCGGCCTTGAACCCGCCGTACTTCGGGTCGACCGACAGGGTGACGTCGATCTCGGGGCCGTCGCTGGTCAGGCGCGCCCCGTTGTCGCGCAGGACGGGCTGCCAGTCGCCGTCAACCTCTTGCTCGAGGGCGACGACCGCAGGGTCGACCGCCGGATCGCCGCCGACCCAGCGCACGACCCGCAGCCCGCCGTCCGAGGTCGGCTGCTCGGTGATGGCCGGCTCGCCCAGCGCCTGCTCGGTCACCCAGTCGGTGTGCTTGGCGGGGCCGGTCCAGTGGCTCTCGAGGACCGGGAAGTCGTAGGTGGCCGAGGGGTCGAGGACGCGCTCGGCCACCGCCACGCCGCGCGCGACGAGGTAGTCCATGAAGCCGGGGCCGAAGATCATCGAGGCCGCCTCGTAGCCGCCGAACCAGAAGTCGTCCGGGTGGACGATGTAGGCCAGGTAGCCCTGCGCGTAGCCCAGGATGAAGACGTCGTCGAAGCCGGTGGCGGCCTGGACGGCGTCGCGCAGGCCGGTGCCGACCTGGGTCGTGGGCTCGCCGGGGATGGTGACCAGCATCAGGTCGCCGATGCGCGCGGCGCTGACGAGGGCGCGGTCGACGGCGCCGTCCTCGGGCAGGCCCAGGCAGTTGATGCTGGTGAAGGGCTCGGCGTCGGGGCCGCAGCGGCCGTCGCTGGAGACGCAGTAGATGCCGCCGTAGGGGTACTCGTCGAAGACGCCGTCGGGGTTGGCCAGGGTGCCCGACAGCTCGGCGTGGACGGTGACGACGCCGAGGTCCGGCTGGTCGCTCATCGGGAAGTCGTCCAGCGCGGGCGCGACGGCGTCGCCTGCGGCGGCGGCCAGCGCGTCGAGGCGGATGTAGTCGCCCTCGGGCTCGGTGCCCTGCTCGGTCGCGTAGGTCTCGCGCGTGTCGCTCGGGGACATGTCGCCGGCCCAGCTCTGGAAGTACATGACCGGCACGCCGGCGGGCAGGCGGGCCTCGATGCCGGTCTCGACGGCGCCCGGGGCGTCCGAGCTGAGCGTGTAGGCGCTGGCGCCGACGATGGTGCCGTGCATCGCGTAGTTCACGACCAGGGCCAGCAGGTCGCCGTCGACCGACTCGACCTTGATGAGCCCCATGGTGTCGTCCTGGATGGGGCCGTTCTCGCAGCGGCGGTCGCTGTGCAGCGTGGCGACCTGGATCGCCTTGTGACCGACGCGGGCGGGGACGCTGTTGGCGTCGGCTTCGACGACCGCCTCGACCACGGCGTCGCTGATGCGCTTGAACATCTCGGGCGAGAACGTGTCGGCGGCGATGTTGCCAATGAAGTGATCGATGAAGCGGCCCGGGCCCGAGTGGGTGTGGGTGGCCGAGAGGACGACGCCCTCGGCCAGATCGGGGCGGCCCAGGGCGACGAGCCGCGCGCGGACGTCTTCGACCGTGTTCATCCAGATGCCGACGAGATCGAGGCGCGCGAGGACGACCGCCTTGCCGGCCCGGCGCAGGACCAGCGCCTTGACGGTGAGATCGGTGTGCTTGCGGTTGGTCGCCGGGAAGGCGTCGGCGAAGCGGCTGGACGGGGCGTTCGCGCCGAAGCTGGGGCCGAAGCCGGCCGTGGGCGCGCCGATCGGGGCGCGCAGCGAGCGGACGGCGGCGCCCGCGAAGAGCGTGTCGGTCACCGGCGGGATGTCCCCGGTGGCGACGTCGGCGGCGTCGGGCGCGGCGTCGGGCGCCGGGCCCTCGTCGGGGGTCGCGTCGGGCTCGGCGTCGGACTCTTTGACGTCGGTCGCGGCGTCGCTGGTCGCGTCGGCGGTGGACTCGGGATCGTCGCCGCACGCGCCGAGGGCCGCGGCGAGGAGGAGCGCGCCAGCGGCGGCCGAGAGGAGGAGCGAGGGGGGGAGGCGGCGGTGTGCGGTCTTCATGGCGCGGAACTTTGGCCCGCGGAGCCCCGCCGACGCAAGGACGACCCGCGCGTGGCGGGCGCTTCGGCGGCTCGACGAGGCTCCCGCGGCGCGGCACGCGAGGGCCGGTGAGCCGATGTTCACCCGCCGAGGCGTTGACCTGGGGACCTCCTGCGGCTTGAATGGGCGCCCCTCAGACCCCCTAGAGACCGACCGAGGAGCCCCGAATGGCCCATCTCGTCGTCGCCCGCGAGGCGCTCGACCGGTTCGTCGCCGAGCTGCCCGCCGCGGGCGTGCTGGCCGACCGCCTCCGCCGCATCGCCGAGACCACCCGCGCCCTCATCGAGCAGGCCCTGGCCTCGCCCGATCACCAGGCCGCGTGGATAGACCACAACCTGGCGACGTTGATCGCCGGCGGCATGGACGAGGACGCGACGCGTCCGGCGGCGGCGACGCTGTTCCTGGGCGTCCGGCGGCGGCTCAGCGCCGCGCTCGAGGCCGATCCCGACGACCTGGCGACGGCGCTGGCGCTGGCGTTGGGCGCGCGAGAAGGCCTGGACGACCCGCGCATCGCCGAGGACGTGGCGATGGTGGCCAGGGCGCTGGGGCGTCCGCAGGCGGGGCCGCGCCTGGTGGCGGCCGCGGTGGGGCTGGTGGTCGCGGCCGGCGAGGCCAGCGACAAGGCCGTGGCGCAGGCGGCGGCCGGCGTGCTGGGCGTCGTGCAGAGCGCGGCGCAGGCGACGGCGCGGCGGCTGCCGGACCACCCGGACGCGGCGCTCGAGGTGGTCAAGCTCGAGCTGATGAGCGCGCGGGCGGCCGAGGGCAGCGAGCGGGCGCGGGCGCTGGACCGGGTGCACGGCCTGCTGGGCGACCACGAGCGGCGGTTCGGGCCGACGGCCGCGGCGCGCAAGCTGCTGGCCGAGGTGCTGGCGCTGCGGGCGCGGGCGTCGGCGGCCGGCGACGACATCCGGCGCGAGGCGGTGCAGCTCATCGAGGCGGGCGCGCGCGACCGGAGCCTGGCGCCGCAGCAGGCGCGCAAGCTGGTGCGGGCCATCGAGCGGGCCGGGGCGCTCGACCGCGACACGGCGGCGCACCTGACGCAGGTGGTCGAGACGCACGCGGGCGAGGACCTGGGCGCCTGGCGCGAGGTGCTGGCCGTCCTGCTCGAGAGCTCGGGCGAGGAGGGGGCGCTGCTGAACCTGTGGGAGCGGACGCTGCAGGACGACCCGAAGAGCGCCGACGCGGCGCGCGGGCTGTTCCAGCGGCTGGTGCGCAACCTGCGGGCGGGGCTGGCGACGCCGTACGAGAGCGGGGTGCTCGACCGCGTGCTCGAGGCGGTCCCGTACGGGGCGATGGCCAAGCTCGGGGCGCAGGACGTCGATCTGCTGATCGGGCGGCTGCGCGAGACGTTCGGGACGGCGCGGGCGGCGGCGTTCGTGCGCGACCGCCTGCTGGCCACGCGGGACCTGCGGGGGCGCGAGCCGCTGTGGGGGCGCGCGCTGGATCTGTTCGAGGAGCTGGGCGACGAGGGCGAGCTGCTGGAGGCGGCGCGGCTGGCGACGAAGCACGCCGACAGCGCGCGCGGCCGGCTGACGGTGGCCCGCAAGCTGCTGGACCGGGGCGAGGGGCTGGACGAGGCGGCCGAGGCGCTGCGGCCGCTGCTGAGCGCCAAGGGTCAGGCGGCCTCCGAGGCGCACGCCCTGAGCCAGCGCATCGGGCAGCACCCGGCGCTGCGGGACGCGCGCAAGGGCGCGCTGCTGAGCTTCGAGGACCGGCTGGGGATCGGGACGGCCAAGAAGTTCAAGCTGCGCATCGTGTTCACCAGCCGCGGGTGGGTGCTGGCCGAGGTCGTGGACCAGCCGGCGCCGGACTTCTACGAGCACAAGCACCTGCGGGTCATGGTGCGCGCCGAGGACCTGCCGCAGGGGGTGTCGCCGACGGATCTGCGCAAGGGCGACCACCTGATGGCGCCGGTGCGCGGGACGGACGCCGACCCCAGCAAGGACAAGGAGGGGCTGCGTGTGTACTGGGTCGCCGACGCCAGCGCCGTGTCGCTGGAGATCGACCCGAAGAACCTGGCCAAGCGCTGGGACAAGGAGGAGGCGGCGTTCGGCATCGGGCAGGACAAGCTGGTCCCGCTGAAGGTGTGGTGGGACACGCGGCGCAAGCGGCTGGCGGCGCGGCTGCTGAGCGAGGGCGGCGGGCGCGAGTTCCAGGAGCGGCCCGAGGTGGCGCCCGAGCAGCTGCCCGAGGGGGTGGACGCCGAGCGGCTGGGCAAGGGGCGGCGGTTCTGGGGGCGGGTCGAGCGCACCGGCGAAGACGCCGAGGGGCGGCGCGGCTATCGGGTCGCGGGCAAGCTCGAGACGTCGGCGCCGGCGGCCGAGGCTGCGCCGGAGCATCCGACGCCGACGGAGATCGCCGAGGACGAGAGCGGCGCGCCGCTGCCGGACCAGCCGACGCCGGTGCCCGGCCCGCAGGCGGGCGACGCGCGGCGCCCGGACGAGGCGCAGGACGAGAGCGGCGCGACGCTGGAGCGCGAGGAGCCGGCGGCGAAGGCGGGGGGCGGGGCGCCCGAGCATCCGCTGCCGACGGAGATCGCCGAGGACGAGAGCGGGGCGCCGCTGCCGGGGGAGCCGACGCCGGTGCCCGGGCCGCAGGCGGGTGACGCCAAGCTGCCGGACGTGCCGCAGGACGAGAGCGGGGCCCCGCTCGAGGAGACCCGGTGATGGTAGCGGCGGGCGGGTTCGAGCGGCTGATCGTAGAGACGACCGGGCCGGCCGCGGGGGCGCTGACCCCGGGGGCGGTGCTCTTGGCGTTGGCCACGGGGGCTGGGGTCAAGGCCGAGGAGGTCGGCGCGCTCGAGCCGGTGGGGCGCGGGCGGGCGCTGGTCGAGGTGGCGCAGGCGCGGGCGGCGCGGGTCGGGACGCCGCGGCTGCTGCCGGTCGCGGCGGCGGGCGGGACGGCGGTGCTGGCGCTGCGGCGACCGGACGATCCGCCGGCCGAGGAGCCGCTCGAGGTGACGCTGCGGTGGGAGGACGGGGGGCCGGCGCCGGCGCCCGGGGCCCTGGCCGCGGCGATCGCCCAGGCGACGCAGGGCCGGGTGGACGCCGAGCTGATGGGCTGGGCGCTGCCGGCGAGCGGGTGGATGCGGCTGTCTCTGCCCGAGCGGGCGCTGTTGGGCGAGGGGCTGCCGGAGCGGCTCGAGGTGGCCGGTCGCACGCTCCTGGTCGAGCACGACGGAAAAAAAAAGCCCTGAGATCGCCGGCCGAGGCCCTGGAGTTGGCCGCCGAGCGGCTGCGGGGCCAGCTGGACGCCGGGACGGTGGACCGGCAGGCGGGCGCGCGCGGGCTGGCGCGGCTGGGGCGGGCGCTGCTGCGGCGCAGCCCGGGTGACGCGGAGCTGGTGCGGGCGTTCCAGGTGCTGCGGGGGCGGGCGTTCGACCCGCCGCGGCCGCTGGCGCTGCCGTCGGGGTCGTGGCGCGCCGTGTGGGACGCGTTGGCGGCGCTGGAGGCCGACGAGCGGGCGACCCTGGCGGGGACGCTGATGACCCTGCCCGACCCGGCGGGCGACCCGGCGGGCGCGCTGGCCGTGATGGAGCTGCTGGCGACGGTGCCCGAGCAGCACGACCGCGCCCGGGCGCTGCTCGATCGGCTGGAGGGCCACGTCCCCGAGGCGCGGCTCCGGCTCTGGTCCTTCCGCCTGGCGCTGCCTCAGACCCATGGCGCCGAGGCGCTCGACGCCGCGCTGGCGCCCGTCCTGGCGGCCGCCGACAGCGACCCCACGGCGGCGGCGACGGCGCTGCGCCTGGCCGCGTCCGCGTGGCTGGACGACCACCTCGACGAGCACCACGGCTGGCTGGTCCCCGTGTTGGGCGGGCGCCACGTGCCAAACGCGGCGCTCGCGGCCCGGCGCCGCCCGGCCCTGCGTGACCGCCTGGCCCCGGCCTACCGCTGGCTCGGCCAGGCCGAGACCCTCGAGCCGGCCGCCGACGAGGCCACCCTCGACGGGCTGCTGCTCGCGGCGGCCTCGCACGACCGCGCCGGCCGCGTCGCCGACGCCACGGCCGCCCTCGAGCAGGCCCTGACGCGGTCCGGCGACCGCCCCGACCTCGCCGAAGCCCTGGTCGCCCGCGGCCAGCTGCTGCTGTCGGCCGACCTCGTCGAGCGCGCCGCCGCCCGGGCCGCGCTGCCGGTCGATCCCGCGATGCGCGCCGACCTCATCGCGACCGCGCGCCGTCCGGTCGACCCGCCGCCCCGCGACCCCATCGAGCCGCCGCGCGTCGGCTGGTCCCACCGCGTGGCGGAGCTGGGCGGCGACGGCGGCGCCCGCGACGAGAGCGATCTGGCCTTCCTCGAGGCCGCCGGCTCACGCGCCCGCGCCGCCGCCGGCTGGCTCCGACGCGACGACGATCTGGCCCTGCTGCACGCCTTCCGCCTGCGCGACGCCCTCGACGAGGACGGCCTGGGGAGCCTCATCGGCAAGCTGCGCGCCCGCGTGCCCGACGACGAGGACGTCCTGTCCGACGACGCGACGACCCGCGAGCTGGCCGCCGCGCTGCTGGCCCTGACGCCCGACGGCCTGTCGCGCGCCCTCCAGTCGGTCCGCCTGCGCGCGGCCGGCGGGGCCCCGGTCCCCCCGCGCCCCCCCTCCGAACCCGAGGGCGCCCCCGAGGACCCGCACAGCCCCGAGAGCCGCCTCGCCGCCGCGACCGACCTGACCCTGGCCGGCCGCCACGACGCCGCCGCGGCCATCCTGACCGCGCTGCTGAAGCGCACCCCCGAGGCCGGCGCCCACGTCGAGGGCCCCTTCCTGGCCCGCCTCTTGGACGCGACGGCCACCCTGCTCGCCGAGGAGCGCCCCCCCGAGGCCCTGGTCGCCGTCACCGGCAAGGCCCTGGCCAGCGATCTCCCCTGGCGTGACCGCCTCCTGGATCTGTTGGCCGCCCGCCCGCTGGCGGCCTACGCCGTGCACGAGCCGCTCGCGCGCCTGGGCCTGGACACCCACCAGCCCGACCCGCAGCGCGTGCGCGGCCTGGCCGCCTGGCTGGCCATCTGGCGCGCCAGCGACACGCCGCCCGACCCGGTCACGCTGCGCGACTTCATGCGCGCCGACGCGACCCTGGTCGCCCTCGCCGCGCGCCGCCTCGCGACCGCCCCCGACCCGGTGGGCGACGCCGCGCGCCTCGTCGCCCAGCACCCGCCGCTCGAGGCCTCGGCCGCCGACTGGGCCCAGGTCATCGCCGCCGCCAGCCGCCCAGGCTGACCCCCGGCGGCCGCGCCGCCGCCGCTCCGATTTCGACTCGGGCCCGGACCGGTGCTATAAGCGCGCCCGCTCGGGGACGAATTCGGCCGCACCGTCCGTTCCCCCCCGGGCCCCGCGCTCCACCCGGAGGGACACCCCCATCGCCACCCACGCGGAAAGCTCCTCGCCTGCGCCCCAGCCGGGCGGCCCCAACGGCTCGCGCCGCGTCATCGACGGCCTCGGCGGCTTCTCCATCGTCGCCGGCTCGATGCTGGGCATCGGCATCTTCCTGTCGCCCAGCGTCGTCGCGGGTCACCTCAGCTCACCGCTGCTCTTCCTGGGCATCTGGGCCCTGGCGGGGCTGTTCGCCTACGCCGGCGCCGTCGCCTGCGCCGAGCTCGGCGCCATGATGCCGCGCGCCGGCGGCGACTACGTCTTCCAGCGCGCCGCCTTCGGCCCCTCGGTGGCCTTCGCCAGCGGCTGGGTGCTCTTCGCCGCCATCATGTCGGGCTCCATCGCGGCCATGAGCGTCGGCCTGTGCCAGTACCAGCTCCCCACGCTGCTCGGCGTCGACCTGTCCCAGGCCGTCCTCGGCCCCGTCACGGGCGTGCAGCTGTCCGCCATCGCCCTCATCCTGGGCTTCACGGCCATCAACGCCGCCGGCACGCGCCTGTCCGCCACCGCCCAGAACCTGATGACGCTGATCCCCATTGGCATCCTCGGCCTGGTCGCCCTCTACGCCATCCTCGCCGGCCCCAGCCCGGGCCACGTCATCGCCGCCGCCCCCGCCGCCGACGCGCCCGTCAGCGCCGAGGCCCTGGTCATGGCGTACATGGCGGTCTACTTCGCCTACTCGGGCTGGAACTCCGTCATCTACGTCGCCGGCGAGGTCCGCGACCCGGGCCGCAACATCCCCCGCGCCCTCACCAGCGGCACCCTCGCCGTCACCGTCCTGTACCTCCTGCTCTGCCTCGCCTTCCTCAGCGTCCTCGGCCTCGACGGTCTCGCCTCGCTCCAGACCGACGCCGGCACCGCCACCGCCACCGCCCTCGGCGGCGACGTCGGCCGCCTCGCCATCACCGTCCTCATCGCCTGCGCCCTCGCCGCCTCCCTCAACGGCACCGTCCTCGGCGGCGCCCGCGTCGCCTTCGCCATGGGCCAGGACGGCGCCTTCTGGTCCGGCGCCGCCCGCCTCCACCCCAAGACCGGCGTCCCCACCCGCGCCCTGTGGCTGCAGGCGCTGTGGTCCTGCGGCCTCGTCCTCAGCAACCAGTTCGAACAGATCCTGAACCTCGTGAGTCTCGCCATGGTGATCACCGGCTCCCTGACCGTCGCGTCCCTGTTCGTCCTCCGCCGCCGCATGCCCGGCGCGCAGCGGCCCTACCGCGCCACCGGCTACCCCTGGCTGCCGGCGCTCTATCTGGCCTCCAGCGCCGTCGTGCTGCTGGTCATGGCCGGCCGCGCCGTCGCCCCGGCCGAGGGCACGACGGGCGCCTGGTACCCGCTCATCGGCCTGGGCATCCTCGCCCTCGCCTTCGCCACCCACCGCCTGTGGCTCCGCGGCCGCCAGCGCGGGGTCCTCGCCGCCCTGGTCGCCGCCGCCGTCGGCGCCGGCCTGTTCCTCGCCGCCCCGGCCGCCCGCGCCTCCGAGCCCGCGCCCGCCCCGGCCGGCGCCACCATGGACGTCGCCCCGCTGCAGGCCGCCGCCGCCGCCGCGCGCGACACGCGCAGCTCCAAGGCCGTGCGCGACCTGTACGCCGTCCTGACCTGCGCCGGCGACACGCCCTACGAGGTCGCCAACTACGACCGCTACTGCAAGCGCTACCGCAAGTACCAGGCGACCTACCGCGAGCGCTTCAAGACGGTCGCCGGCCCCTGGATCGCCGACAAGCGCCCGGGCGGCCTGCCGAACGTGGTCCTGTACCCGTTCAGCGGCGCCGACCTCATCAGCAGCGTCCTCGCCTACCCCGACGCCCTGCTGCACATCCACATGTCGCTCGAGCACGGCGGCCCGGCCTACGCCCTGGAAGACCTGACCGCCAACAAGCGCGGCCGCGCCCTGTGGCGCCTGCTCGACAGCGCCAAGGGCCTGCTCAACCTGGGCGACAGCAAGACCAAGGACCTCCGCCTCGCCCACCTCGACGATCTGCCCGGCAAGCTGCCGATTACGCTGGTCGGCCTCGCCGCCCACGACGCCGAGGTCGTCTCCATCCGCTACTTCAAGGTCGGCGACGACGGCCGCCTCGAGTACTTCGACGCCGACGAGAAGGTCGGCGCGCGCCCCAAGACCGGCCACCGCGCCGAGTTCGACGCCCGCTACTCGAACTTCGAACTGGCCTTCAAGCTGCCCGGCTCGGACCAGCTGCGCCTGCTCCAGCACGTCGCGACCGATCTGCACGACTCCAAGCTGGGCGCCGACAAGGGCAAGGGCGTTCGCGCCTGGCTGCAGGGCCTGGGCCGCGTGTCGTTCATGACCAAGGCCGCCACCTACCTCCTTTGGAGCGACGGTTTCTCGACCATCCGCAACATCGCCATCGACCAGTCCGAGTGGATGATCTCCGACGCCAGCGGCGTGCCCCGGCGCCACCTGCCGGCCTCCGACTGGGACGTCACCGCCTACGGCAAGTACAGCTGCCCGCTGCTGGACTGGGCCAAGAAGGACGCCCGCGCCATGGCCATCAGCGACGAGCTGGCCGAGTGGTTCAAGACCTCGTCGGCCGAGCCCGGCCTGGCCTTCCGCTTCGGCTACATCGACTGCCGCGGCCAGAACAGCGTCGTCATCGCCAAGCGCCGCCGCTAAGGAAACGTCTCGTGTCGCGCCCCACCCCGCCCCAGCCCCAGGACCAGGCGTCCCCCGAGCCGCTCGCCCGCCTGAGCCGGCGCGCCGCCCTCGGCCGCCTCGGCTGGGGCGCGGCGGGGCTGCTCGGGGCCGCCCTGGTGCCTGGCAGCGCCCAGGCCGCCCCGGCCAAGGCCAGCAAGATCCGCGACATCGAGAAGTCGTCGCTGGGCACGACCATTTACATGCAGCTCGAGTCGGCCCCCTTCCCCGCCCCGGGCGCCCGCTACACCGACGACACCGTCATCGTGTTCGTCCCCAAGCACTTCCGCGTCCACAAGCAGGACAACTACCGCATCGACACCCTGATGCACTTCCACGGCCACCGCGACACGGCCGACCAGGCGATGAAACGCCACCAGCTGCGCGAGCAGCTCGCCGCCAGCAAGCAGAACGCCATCCTGGTCCTGCCGCAGGGGCCGGTGAAGGCCGAGGACTCGCGCGGCGGCAAGCTCGACCAGCCCAAGGGCCTGCTCAACCTCCTGACCGAGATCCGCAAGACCCTGCAGACCTCGCGCCTGCAGCTCGCGCTCAAGGAGTGCGGCGTCCCCAACGCCGCCCGCATCGGCAAGCTCATCCTCAGCGCCCACTCCGGCGGCTACAAGGTCGCCGCCCACTGCGTCGCCCGGGGCGGCTACAACGTCAACGAGGTCTGGCTGTTCGACGCCCTGTACGCCCGCGTCGACGAGTTCCGCGACTGGCTCGCGGCCGCCGCCCACCACGACGACATGGACAACCGCCGCAAGCTCATCAGCTACTACAGCGGCGAGCAGCCCACGCGCGCCAACAACCAGCTGATGCGCGACTTGAAGCGTCTGGGCATCAAGTACCTGCACGAGACCCGCGAGGGCGAGCTGTCGCGCAAGGACTTCGTCAAGGCCCGCGCCATCTTCATCGTCACCCAGACGTCGCACCAGGGCACCGTCTACAAGTACAACAACCTGCGCGACTGCCTGTACGCCTCCTGCTTCAAGCGCTACCTGAAGTCCGACTGGTTCGACGAGATCGAGGGCCCGCGCCCGCTCGACGCGCGCGACCGCCGCGCGCAGCGCTGAGCCACGCGCCCGAGCCGCTTGGGCCGGCCGGGAATTCCGGTCAAGGGGTTGAGCGCGCGCCGACGGGGCCCATGGTTGGGGCCGTCGCAGCCCCGCCGCCGCGCGAGGCCGACGACCCGACCTTGAGGCCGCCCGGCGCGATCGGGCTCGACCAGGAGGACCGGCCGCGTGTGGCGCTCCCATCTCCAGACCGCGTATCTGCTGACCCCGACCGACTCACCGCCCGAGGGCCACAGACACGTGTTCTGCGGATCCCACGCGACGCCCGGCGCGCGCTGTCCCAACTGTGACAAGCCCCTGCTCCGCCTCGCCCAGCTCGACCCGGGCGACGCGCGCCTCGGCCGCCTCCACACCCAGGCGCCGTCGCTGTCGCTGTACTTCTGCTGGACGTGCAACATCGCCCAGAAGCCCTTCAGCTACCGGCTGGAGCAGGACGGCCGCGTGCGCCTGCTCTCCTACGGCCGCGGCGGCGTCACGCGCCACTTCCCCTACGACGACTACCCGCTCAGCTTCCCCGAGCGCGGCCTGACCCTGGACCCGCTCCCGCCCGAGGTGCAGGACCAGCTGCGCTACGTCAACGCCGGCGAGCACCTCGACGACCTGCTCGGCTGCGAGAGCCACCCCGCCCTGTGCGGCCCCCACCACCAGCTCGGCGGCGTCCCCTTCCTCGAGCAGCGCGTCTCGAAGCTGCCGGCCTGCCCCGGCTGCCGGGCGCCGATGCCCTTCCTGGCGTCCATCGCCGACGACAACGCCGACTACCGCGGCTTCACCGACAACCCCTACGTCCAGATCCTCTACTTCCTGTGCGGCCCCTGCGCCACCGTGACCTGCTGGCAGCAGTGCGGCCTCGAGGCGCCCCTCGACTGACGCCGCGCTCAGCGCCGCCGCCGCGCCACCACCACCATCCGCTCGCTGTCCTCGCCGAACGGCTCGCGGTCGAAGTCACCCCACAGGTTGACGACCTGCAGCCCGGCCTCGGCCAGCAGCGGCCGCAGCCGCGACGGCCGCACGAAGCAGTGCCGCACCGTCTGGTGGACCACCCGCTCGGCGCCGCCCCGCGGCCGCAGGCGATAGCGGTACTCCATGTCGATGCGGCCCGGCTCGCCGCGCACCAGCTCGCGCTCCTCGACGTCGACCCGCACGCCGTCGGCGCGGAACGAGGTCAGGTACTCGAAGGGGTCGTCGCCCTCGCCCATGACGTCCAGATCGACGTCGTCCTCGACCGCGTACACGTCGAAGACCAGCCGCCCCTGCGGGGCCAGGTGCCGCGCCGCCGCGCGCAGGCAGGCCAGCTGGTCGGCCTCGGACTCCAGCACGAACAGGCCGTTGAACGGCACGGTGACCCGGTCGAATTCGCGCCCGAGGTCGAAGTCGCGCATGTCGCCGTGGACCAGCGTCACCCGCTGGCGGACCGCGCCCGGGACGGCGGCGGCGCAGGCCTCGAGCATCCCGGCGTCCAGCTCCAGCCCGACCACCTCGGCGCCGGCCTCGGCCACGGGCACCAGCACCCGCCCGGCGCCACAGCCCAGCTCGAGCACGCTGCCCGCCCCGCGGCAGGCCTCGACGTAGAACGCGACGTCGCCCGGGTTGCCGGTGTGCAGGTGCCGGTACAGCCAGGCGGCCTCGCGCTCGGCTTCGGTCGGCTGCGGCAGCCTCCAGTCGGTGGCCTGGCTCAACGGGAGGCCGGCTTCGCCGCGGGCGCCAGGGTCGCCGCCGGGTCGGGCGACAGCCGGTCCCAGGCCTCGGGCTGGAACAGCTCGGTGAAGAAGGTCTGCATGTGCGCCCACGAGCGGCGCGCCGCCTTCTCCTGATAGGCCGACCCGCTGGCCGCGTCGCGCCCGGCCGCCGGGTTGGTGAAGGTGTGCACCGCGCCCGCGTAGGCGATCAGCTGCCAGTCCGCGCCCGCGGCGTCCAGGCCCTGCTCCCAGGCCTTCACCGCGTCGGGCGGCACGTGCGGGTCCTCGGCGCCGTGCAGCGCCAGGATGCTGGCGCGGATGTTGCGGTCGCCCTTGCCCGGCGGCGTCAAGCCGCCGTGGAACGACACGACCCCGTCGACGTCGGCCCCGCCGTAGGCCAGCTCCAGCACGGCCGTGCCGCCGAAGCAGAACCCGATGGCCGCGGTCCGCGCCGCGTCGACGCCGGGCTGCTTCTTCATCGCCTCGAAGGCCGCGGTGACGCGCTCGCGCAGCTTGGGCGTGCCGCGCACCTGGCCGGCCCACGCCCCGGCCTCCTTGGGGTCGCTGGTCGTCTTGCCGCCGCCGTACATGTCGGCCGCGAAGGCGACGTAGCCCATGGCGGCCAGCTGCCGCGCCCGCACCTTGGCGTAGTCGTTCAGGCCCCACCACTCGTGGACGACCAGCACGGCCGGCCGCGCCCCGCGCGCCGCGTCGTCCCAGGCCAGGTAACCCTCGAAGGCCTCGCCGCCGACGGTGTAGCGCACCGTCTTGGTCTGCACCGCCGCCGTCGCCACGCCCGCCGCCCCTACCATGCAGACCGCCACCAGGGCGGCCATGACTCCGCTCGAGCTACGCATCACTCACCTCCGTCCGAGGCGTCGGATGCTGGCACGACCCCGCCCGAGCGCAAAGCGCCGTGTCGCGCTGGGCTGCGGAGGCCGGCTCAGAAGCCCTTGTTGCACTGGATGGGGGCGCCGCTCAGGCTGTCGCGGGGGTAGGCCGCCGCGAAGGTGATGCACATCTCGTCGGTCGCGTTCTTGCCCGGGAACACCAGCGGGCTGCCGGGCGGCAGATACCAGGTGCAGGTCCACTCGAGCCCCTCGCCCGCCTCGAGCGTCAGCGGCGGATCGTAGGTCTGGAACTTGGGGTGCGCCCAGTCGTCGTCCTCGTAGACCGAGGTCGCCCCGCCCGGGGTCCACTTGGCGATCTCGAAGTGGGTGCCGCGCTCGTGGAAGTGCGACATCAGGCCGAAGACCTCGACGGCGTAGGGCACCTCGCAGTGCGTCGTCTTCACGGTCTCCTGCCCCGGCATCAACATGAAGTTCCACGTCGCGAACCAGATGATGTCGGCGTGGTGGGCGATGGCCTCGGGCTCGGCGGCCATCACCAGCTCGACGGTCGCCCCGCCCTGCGCCGGCTCGAGCGTGTAGTTCAGGACGTGCTGCTCGAGGATGAGCCGCTGCCCGGGCTCGAGGTGGAAGGCCACGCCCTCGGGGGTGTCCATGACCCGCACCGGCGTCGCCGACCCGAAGATGTACGCCGCGTCGCCCGACAGCTGCTCATCGGCGGGCTGGCAGTCGTGCAGGGTCCCCTCCTGGGCCGAGGCGGGCGTCAGGGCCTTGTCGTCGATGACCTTGTAGACGTTGAGGTGGTGCGACGTGCCCGCCATGGTCGACCGGAACCGCACCACGTCGTACGGCCCGCCGGCCGGCAGGTTCACCGTCTTGCACACCTGCCGCTCGGTGCCCGGCGCGACGGTGAACGGCTCGAGTTCGAAGGTCAGCGTCTCGCCCAGCGCGTTCTTCGGCGGCTCGACCGCGTCGGGCGGCGCCGTCGCGTCCACGGTGGCGGCGTCGGAAGTTGCGTCGGGGACCGCATCGGAGGCCGCGTCCAGGGTCGCGTCGTCGGTCAGGACATCCTCGACCGTGACCTCGGCCATGTTCACGTCGGGGCCCGCGGTCTCTGGCCCCTCGACGTCACCGGTCGCCGTCTCCGGCGCCTCCGCGTCGGGCTGCACGTCCGCGGTCATGGCCACGTCGGGCCCGGCCTCGCGCGCCTCGTCCCCACACGCGCCCCACCCCAACGCCGCCACCAACCCCACCACGCGCCAGCGCATCGCCGCCCCCTCCCGAAAGGTTCGCGGCAGTATACGTGAGGCCGCACGATGCACCACGCCGGGCAGCCGCCAAACGCGGACGTCGACGCGAACGACTCCATCCTTCCAGGCGCCTCGCCCACCGATCTACCCTGACCTCAGCTCCCACCCATCCGCTCGACGGCGGCCGCCCCATCCGCGCCGCCCGGCCCCCCGATGCGGGAGATCCCGATGCCCCTCCGCGCCCCCGCCCGGGCCGCCCTCGCCGTCCTCGTGGCCTGCGCGCTCGCCGCCGCGCCGAGCTGCCGCCGCGAGGGCCCGACGCCCCCGCCCCAGCCCGACGCCCTGCCCACGCCGTCGACCGGCCTGGACACCCCCGAGCCCGCCCCGCCGTCCGCCGCCCCCGCCCCGCCCCGCGCCCTGTTCCCGGCCTCCCGGCCCGCCCTCGCGGACGCCGAGGCCCTCGCCTACCTGCCGGCCGACACGCCCTTCGTCGTCGTCACCGGCAACATCCAGGCGCTGGCCAACCGCCTCGGCCGCCGCGAGCTCGAGGCCCGCGGCGAGGGCCTGTACGCGCGCCTGTCCGCCACCATCACCCGCCGCTTCCAGCGCAACCTCCTCGACCCGGCCGAGCTCGCCGCCATCGGCCTGAGCCCCAGCAGCCCGGCTGGCTTCGCCTGGCTCGATCTCCGCACCTCGACCGGCGTCGTGTTCGCCACCGTCGACGACCGCGACCGCTTCCGCGCCGCCCTCTCCGAGCTGGCCCAGCGCGCCGGCGTCGGCCTGGTCGCCACCACGACCGGCGACGTCACCGTCCTTCGCCCCCGCGACGGCGGCGGCGTCGCGGCCGTCCTGCGCGGCGGCAAGCTCCTGCTCGTCGGCACCGAGGGCGCCGAGGAGCTGGCCAGCACCTGGGCCGACCGCCTGTCCGAGCTGCCTCCGAGCGCCTCGCTCGCCCAGACGCCGCGCTTTCGCGAGGCCGTGGCCGCCCTGGACTTCGGCGCCGACGCGGCCGGCTATCTCGACGCCGAGGCCTGGACGGCCTACCTGCTGGACGCGCTCGAGGGGCCCGAGGGCGACTGGGGCGGGACGCCGACCCAGCGCGCCGCCGAGCGGGCCCTGTACGAGGGCCTGTGGGGCTCGCTGCGGTCGGTCGCCTTCGGGCTCGAGCTGGGCCGCGACGCGCTGCGCTTCAAGATCGAGGCCCCGCTCGCCCCGGGCTCGCTGCTGGACCGGCTGCTGCGCGCCACCCGCGGCGTCCCGGCGCTGCTCGAGGCGCTGACGCTGCGGCCGTCGCTGCTGGTCCACCTCGCCTTCGCGCCGTCCGCCGCCGCCGAGGTGGTCCGCCTGCTCGCCGAGCTCGAAGGGCTGACCCCCGACGTGCTCTGGCGCGACCTCGAGGCGGCCTCCCTGGTCGATCTCCAGCGCGAGGTGGTGCCGCTGCTCGCGGGTGAGGTCGGGCTCGCCCTGGCCATCGATCTCAAGGGGCTGTGGCAGGCCCAGATCCACCCGATGCACGCGCTCAACGCGACCCTGACGACGCGCCTGTCCGACCCGGCGCGTGCCCGAGCCCTGCTCGACCGCCTGATGAGCGACCCGGCGCTGGTGCGCCAGACCCGCCACGCCCGCGACGGCGGCTGGGTCGTCGAGATCCCCGGCTGGAAGACCGTGCACATCGCCGTCGACGCCGGCCACCTCACGATCTCGACCGATCCCGAGCTCCCCGGTCGCCTCGGCCAGGCCGACCTCGCCGCCTCCTTCGTCCCACGCCTCGACCGGCGGGATCTCGTCACCCTGCTCACCGCGCCCGACCCGACGCTCCTGTGGATGACCGATCAGGGCGTCATCGGCGCCATCCTTGCGCTGCAGACCGCCGAGGCGGAGCGCTTCGGCCCGGCCGACCGCCCCGACGTGCCGCACGGCAGCGCGACCGCTCGGCTGGAGGCCCAGCTGAGGAGCGTCCGCGCCGAGCGCGAGGCCCTCGAGCGTCGGGTCGTGTCCGAGGATCTCCAGGAGCTGCACCACCTGTTCAAGCGCGTCGGCACGACGGCCCTGCACCTGCGCCGCACGCCGGGAGCCCTGACCCTGTGGGGCGGACAGTTCGTCGCCGCCGACACGCTCGGCGAGCTGGTCGAGGACCTCCTCGAGGGCGCCGCGGTGCCGCCCAGCCTCGACGCGGCCACCCGCGGTCAGCTCGAGGCCCTCGAGCAGCGCGAGGACGCCCTGCGGCGCGAGCTGGAGCTGCTGCGCGACCGCGAGATCCAGTCCTGGGACGCCGAGCACTGACGTCGGCGGCGGGGGTGCCCTTGTCACTGGGCGCCGGGACGTGCCAGCCTGCGGGCATCCAAGCACGCCCTAGCCGCGAGGTTGCCCCCGATGATCGCCCCGCCGGCGCCGACGCGCCCGATGCGCGCCGCCCTGACCGTCCTCGCCTCGCTGGCCGCCCTGGTCCTGCCGCCGTCCGCCGCCGCGCAGACGGGCCTGCGCAGCACGACCACCCTCGCCTTCCGCGCGACCCCGCTGGGCATCAACGCCATCTCGGACGTGGGCTACCGGGTCGCCCTCTTCGACGGCGCCAGCCCGCTGCTCGAGAACACCTACGTCGAGGCCGGCGCCTCCTTCGGCTTCAGCCCGGCCTACCTGTGGGCGGGCGGCTACGTCGAGGCGGTCCCGTTGGCCATCCTGCCGCTGCGCTTTTCGGCCCAGTACGCCAACTACTTCGGCACCCTGGGCCACCTGTGGCTGCCCCGGGACGATCAGCCCGACTGGAGCTACAGCGCCATCGACGCCCTGCGCGACACCAACGACGGCGTCGCCAGCTCGGGCCTGATGCTCCAGGCGGTCGCCAACCCGCGCGTGCTGCTGCCCTCGGGCGTCGCCGTCTCGCTCGAGACCACCTGGAACCACTTCCGCATGGACGTGGACGACCGCTGGTACGAGCCCTTCTTCGACGTCCTGCTCGAGCCGACCGACAGCTTCTGGACCTTCCGTCCGACCGCCGGCTACATGTTCCGCGGCGACGACGGGGCCAACCGCGTGCTGTTGGCCGCCCGCTGGGAGCACCGCACCACCGTCCGCAGCGACGTCTCGTACGACCTGCTCGGCCTGGTCGGCGTGTGGTTCCTGCCCGACGACCTCATCGGCTTCGGCGAGAGCCGCTGGAGCGCCCTCGCCGGCACCTACCTCTACCACCCCAGCCGCGGCACCGTGCCCTGGTTCGGCACGGCCTTCACGATGAGCTTCGGCCCGCGCGCCCGCTGAGCCACGGAGCCGGCCGCGGACTCGGCGACGGCCACGGAGCCGGCCGCGGACTCGGACCCGGCCTCGGCGTCGGCCACCTGTCTCGGAGACCGCCGGTGCCGACGGTTGGGGCCATACAGCGGTGGCCGCTGTATGGGGACGAGGAGGACGCCATGGAGCACGAGCTCACCGAGCGGTTCATCGCCGCCCTCGAGCGGGCCGAACGCACCGGAGTCATCGACGATCTGGTCGCCCTGTGCGACCAGGGCACCGAGCTCTGCAACCAAGCGCACAGCCGACCCGAGCGCGGACCGGCCGGGGCCCGGCGCTTCTGGCGGGAGTACCTGCACGCCTTCGACGCGGTCCGCTCGCGCTTCACGCGCGTCCGCGAGGCGGAGACCCTCTCGGTGCTCGAGTGGCGCGCGCAGGGGGACAAGCGCGGCGGCGGGCCGATCGCCTATCGCGGCGTGACCGTGCTCGAGCACGACGGCGAGACGCTGCGGCGGGTCAGCACCTGGTACGACTCGGCGGCGCTGATCGTCGAGCACCTGGGCCCGAAGCACGGCCCGCCAGGGGCCCCTCACGCGCCGCAGTGAAGCCGCCGTCAGCCCAACGCCGGCCCCCGGCCGTCGACGGGCAAGGTGACCACCAGCCGCGCGCCACCGCCGTCCGGTGACTCCACCTGGATGTCGCCGCCGTGCAGGCGCACCAGCTCGCGGGTGATGTACAGCCCGAGGCCCATGCCGCCGGAGGCGGGCCACAGCTGGTGGTACCGCTCGAAGACGCGCTGGCGCTCCGCCGCCGGGATGCCCGGCCCGTGGTCGCGGACGGCCAGCTCGTACTCGCCCTCGGCGGCGGTCAGCGAGACCTCGACCGGCCGCGCCCCGGCGCCGTGCTTGACGGCGTTGTCGAGCAGGTTCTGAAGGATCTGCCCGAGGCGCAGCGGGTCGACGACGGCGCGCAGCCGCTCCGGCGCCCTCAGGGACCACGCGTGTTCGGGCGACAGCGCCGCGGCCTCGACCAGCGTGTCGCGGACCACCTGGGCGACGTCGCAGGGCTGAGGGCTCACGGCGGGTCGGCCCAGGTCGAGGTGGCTGACGTCGAGCAGCCGCGCGATGAGCTGCTCCTGGCGATGGCACTGCCGCTGCAAGACCGCGAGCAGCTCCTCCAGCTCGTCGACCGCCGGCACGTGCCCCTGCGCCAGCCGCCGGGCCATGAAGTCCACGTTGACGCGCAGGCTCGTCAGCGGCGTCCGCAGCTCGTGCGCCGCCACCGCGATGAAGTGGTCCCGGGCGCGCACGGCGGCCTCGGCGGCGACCCGCGCCGCCTCGGCCAACGCCAGCTCGCAGCGATGCTCCTCGTCGCGCCGCAGCCGCCGAGCCCGCGCGAGGCGCCAGTCGACCCGGTCGGCGGCGCTCGTCACCTCCGCACGCTCGAAGTAGGGGTTCGCCGCGAGCTGCCCGTCGAGCGCCAGCTCGGGGTGCGCGCGCAGGGCCGAGGCGCACGAGGCCGTGGAGAGCCGGCGCCGATCGTACAGGCACACGACGGCCACCGGCGTCCGCGGGGGCAGCTGGTTGCCCAGGTGCTCGTAGCGCTCGAGCGCCTCGTGCGAGATCCCCACGCCCAGGGTCCAGCTCATGTCGGCGACCACGCGCAGCCCCGCGAAGCCGCTGGCGAGCGCCCGCGCGACCTGCCGGCCCACGGCGGCGTACAGCGCGTCCGGGTCGGTCGCGTCGACCCCCGGCAGCTCGGTCCAGCTCTGGAGCGTCACCAGGCCGCCCGAAGCCGTGGCGGCCCGCACGTCGACGTCCGCCCGCCGCAACGCCTCCGCCAGTGGTTCCCCCGGCGGCTCGCCCAGCACGACCAGGACGCGGTCGCCGGCCACCAGCCCGGCGACGACGCAGGCCGCGACCTCGTCGACGACCCGCGCCGGGTCCTCGTACGGGACACACACGTGCTGGCCGTGCCGTAGCCCACGCAGCGAGCCATTCTGCCCCCCGGCCATGGCTGCCCCTTCGCTCGTTGTCGGAACGCCGGGCATCGTAGCACACGCGAGGCGGGCGCGCGCGCCCCGCTCAGTCCTCGAACCGGCCGTGCCGCCCGGCGCCCCCCGCGAAGCGCCGCGCGCCCGCCACCGACTCCTCCGCCAGCGCCCGCAGGCCGTGGCGCAGCTCGACCTGCAGCGCCTCGTCGAGCGGCAGGTCCAGGCTCTCGTAGGCCGAGCGCCGGTCCCCCAGCATCGCCGCCTGCGGGAAGGCGGCCAGCTGCTCGGCCAGCCGCTCGGCGGCCTCGCGCGCGGTCCCCGGAGCCACGACCCGGTCGACCAGCCCCATCGCCAGGGCCTCGGCGGCGCCCACCGGCCGCCCGGTCAGGATGAGGTCCATCGCGCGCCCGAGGCCGACCAGCCGCGGCAGCCGCGCCGTCCCGCCGTCGACCAGCGGCACACCCCAGCGCCGGCAGAACACGCCGAGCGTGGCGTCCTCCTCGGCCACGCGCAGATCGCACCAGATCGCCAGCTCGAGCCCGCCGGCCACGGCGTACCCGGCGATGGCCGCCACCACCGGCTTGTCGAGCCGCATGCGCGTCGGCCCCATCGGCCCGTCGCCGTCGGGCGCCACCCGGTTCGGGCGCCCCTCGGCCACCGCCTCGAGGTCGGCGCCCGCGCAGAAGGAGCCGCCCTCGCCCCAGAGCACGGCCACGCGCGCCTCGGCGTCGGCCTCGAAGGCGCGGAAGGCGTCGGCCAGGGCCTCGGCCGTGGCCCGGTCGACGGCGTTGCGGACCTCGGGGCGGCTCAGGATGACGGTGGTCACGGGCCCGCGGCGCTCAGTTCGGACGGTCATGGGCGGCTCCTCGGTCACACGGTCGCTTCGGGGAACGATTCTCGCGCCGACGCGCGCCGCCGGCTAGGATCATCGGTGATGTCGTCCACGCCTCGCCGTCCGCGCCCCTCGTCTCGCGCCCCGCTGGCCTTGGGGCTCGCGCTGGGCCTGAGCCTGGTCGCGGCGTGGGACACCGCGGCCGCCGGGCTCGATCGGCCGCCCTTGGAGGTCGCGCAGGTGGACGTTCACGACGTCACGCTCCCCGAGCCGCAGACCTCCGAGCCGCCCGAGGCGCCGCCGCCCGAGCCGCCCCCCGAGCCGCGGGGCCTGACCGAGCGGACCCTGACCCTGGGCGAGGCCAAGGCCCAGATCTGGGAGGCCGGTCGCCACGCCCACTTCAAGACGCCCAGCGACGGCGAGCGGGCCGCGTTGGCCACCCTGGTCGTCGACCTGCTCGAGGCGGTGACCTGGCCCGAGGTCGACCTGACCGAGCACGACCGCGCCGCGCGCGAGCACGACCTCGCCGTCGAGCTGTGGCGCGTGCAGGGCCAGCCCTTCGTCGCGCTCGTCGAGGCGCCCGGGCGCGACCGCGGGGCGGGCGCCTACCTGTTCCGGCCAGGCCCGCGCCGCGCGCGCGAGGTGCTGCTGCAGGCCCCGCACGCCTACCACGACCTGTGGACGGGCCACATCGCCGCCTACATGTTCTTCGAGGCCGAGGGCGAGGACGCGCCGCGGGCGCTGTTCACCAACACCGCGCACCGCTTCGCGGCGACCGGCGGCAAGCGCGCCAAGCGCAGCGGGTCCGACGCCTGCCACGCGCCCGCCCACAACCTGTCGGCCGCGACCGAGGCGGCGCTGACCGCGCTGCGGCACGTCGACGTCGTCCAGCTGCACGGCTTCGACGAGGGCCGCCCGCGCCGCGCCGACGGCAGCGCCGTGGCCCCGGTCGAGGTCATCGTCAGCGCGGGCGAGGCGGCCGGCTCGACCCCGCGCAGCGGGGCCGTCGCGACGTGGCTGAAGGGCGTCTTCGGTGACGAGGCCGTCGCCCGCTACCCCGAGGACGTCCGCGCCCTGGGCGCCACGCGCAACCTCCAGTCGCACCTGGTCCAGGAGGTGGCCGAGGCGACCTTCGTGCACGTCGAGCTGGGCGCAGCCGTCCGCGAGCGCCTGCGCAAGAGCGCCGAGACGCGCGCCGCCTTCGTGGGCGCGCTGGTCGGGGCCCCCGCCGCAGCCGCGCAGGCGCCGCCGGAGCCGCCACCCCCCGAGCCGCTGCCCATCGAAGCGCCGCCCCGGCCGACGCCGCCGCAGGTCGCTGCGCCCGAGCCGCCGCCGGCCGAGGCCAGCCTGCCCGAGGCTCCGTCGCCCGCCCTGGCGCCGACCGAACCGCCGGCCGAGGTGTCGACGACCGAGCCGCCGCCGACCGAGCCGCCGCCGACCGAGCCGCCGCCGACCGAGCCGCCGCCGGCCGTAGAGGCCGCCGACTAGCTCAGGCCGCTAGGACTTTGGGGCGCTGGGCGGCGTCGGGTTCGGCCAACAGCGCCGCCCCGACCAGCACGACCAGCAGCCACACGACGTTCGCGGCCAGCAGATGGACCAGCTGCGCCCACCCCGGCGCGGCCAGGCCGATGTTGACGAAGCCGATGAGGACCTGCGCGACGACCACGGCGCGCAGCAGGTGTCCGAGGCGGCGGCCCTCGGCGGTCGCCCCGTCGCGGACGGCGGCGGTCCCCAGCCACAGCAGATAGAAGGCCGACGCGACGGCGACCAGCGGGTGCACGATGCGCAGGCGCACCAGGAAGTGGTTCGCGGCGCCGAGATCGTCGCGCACGCGGCCCAGCAGCCCCTCGCCGGCCCCGGGGTCGACCGGGAAGAGCGTGTCGCCCAGGGCCGTGACCGCGCCGGTCGCGCTGGTCAGCAGCAGGGCCACCAGCGCGACGAGCAGCGGCCAGCGCCAGCGGCCCTGCCACCGGAAGGCGGGGCGCCCGGACGACCACCAGGCCGCGAGGGCCGCCGACGCGACGAGGAAGAGCGTGTTGACGAGGTGCACGCCCACGACCACCGCGCGGGCCACGGAGTCGTCGTTGGCGACCAGCTCCTGCTTGACCAGCAGCGCGCCGATGGCGCCCTCGACGAGGACGAACAGCAGCGTGACGCAGGCCGCGCGAAACACCCGCCCGCCGCGAAAGCGCCGCCAGGCCCAGCCGACGAGCGCCAGCACGAAGACGCCGCACAGACCGCTGGTCACCCGGTGGGTGTACTCGATGATCTCCTGCGTCGACCCGGTCAGGGGCACCACCTCGCCGTTGCAGACCGGCCAGTGGTTGCCGCAGCCGGCGCCCGACCCGGTGATCCGGACCCACGCGCCGAACAGGATGACCGCGACCAGGTAGCCGACGAAGGCCCAGGCGTAGCGGGTCAGGGGGACGGAGGGGCCAGGGGCGACGGGCGGTTCGGAGCGCATCGGCCGCGGACCCTATCAAGCCCGGCCGGGCAGGCAAGCCTGAAGACCGCGCCGGTCAGAAGCGGCCCATCACGCCCACCCCGCCGATGCCCAGGCGGACGCGCACGTCCGGCTCGGGGTCGGGGCGATCGGCGGCCTGGAGCCGCGGGTCGTCGGGCGTCGCGCCGGGCGCCTCGTCCTCGGCGTCGCCGGCCTCTGTCACGCGGCGCTGGCTGAGCCCGAGCTGCGCCATCAGGTTGGTGTTGTAGTCGTCGGCGAGGCCTCGCGCGGCCGTGACCGACACCGGATGCGCCCCGTCCGTGTCGAGCGGCGCGAGCGCCAGCGCGACCCCACACACGGCCAGCGAGGGGCCGGCGTCACGGATGGGCAGATCCGGATCGTCCTCGAACATCAGGTATACGCCAGCGGCGGCGGCCACGAGGCCCAGGGCCCCGACGCCTATTTGCATGGCCCGGGCCTGGCGGTACGAGCGCGCCAGATCGTGGCGGCCGATGGCCTCGTAGAAGTCGCCGCCCTCGAGCGGCTCGCGTTGCGTGCCGCGGAAGGCGACCGGGCGGCGGGCCTCCTCGCGGGCCGCGCGGGGGTCCTCGAGCCAGACGAAGCTGCGGCGGTAGGCTTCGCGGGCGTTCAGGGTGGCCACGGGGTCGCCCGCGTTGGCGACGACGGTCGGGTCGAGGGCCGGGGTGAAGCCCTCGAGGCGCACCTCGGCGCCGCGGCGGACCACGGCAGCGGCCATGACGCCCCGGCGGGCGTGGTGGAAGGTCAGGGCCGAGGCGTCGGGGTCGGTCTCGTCCACGACCTCGGAGACGTCGGTGGCGGCCATGCGCAGGATGGCGACGACCGTGACCGGCGGGCGGGCGCAGCGGGCCGCGATCTCGTCGTCGGCCTCGTCCGCCCGGGCCGACAGGGCGCGGCCGGGGGCGATGAGGCGCGTGCGGGCCCCGATGCGCAGGGCCGCCTCGAGCGCGGCGCGGGCGTCGCGGGCGTCGGCGTCGTCCGGACCGACGGTGCACACGGCGACGGAGACCTCGGCGCCGTCGAAGAGCGGCTCGACGGCCTCGGGGGTGAAGGTGGCGAACCAGCCGACGTCCGCCGCGGCGGCCGGTGGGGCCGCGCAGAGGGTCGCCAGGACGACAGCGCCAGCAGCGAGCGCGTGGGCGAGCCCGGACCCGGCGGCGGGGCGCGCGGAGGCGCCGGCGGGACCGCTGGGTCGGGGCTCGGACGCGAGGCCGCCGGCTCGACGGGGAGTGCGAGCCATGGCCACAGTCCGTGGGTGGAGGGCGGTGGAGGCGGGGGCGGCAGGGAGCGACCAGGGGCCCGAAGCGCGCGACCGGGGAGGGGTCGTGGCCGGGAGGCCGCTCGTGTTGCCGACGAACTTCAGTCTATCGAGGGCGTGGTGGGATGCACGCTTGGGGTCGCAGCGGCGCGCCTCACGGGGCGCACAGGCAGTCGTAGTAGCCGCGGACGGGCTCGAAGCCGCAGCCGCAGCCGTCCAGCGCGCAGTCGTAGACGACCAGCAGGCCGCCGTCGCAGTAGCTGAGCCGGCCGCCGTCGCAGCGCCCGGTGAGGTCGACGTCGCCGCAGGCGGCGCCGGCGGGGACCGTGGCGGCGGGCGTGGTCACCGTCGCGAAGGCGAAGTCGGAGCGGCCGGCGCCGTCGTAGATGTCGAGCTCCAGGTAAAGGCGCGTGCCGGGCGGCATCGCGGTCGTCGTGACGGTCAGCGGCTGGGTCGCGTCGAAGGCGACGTCGGACGAGGGCTCCCAGGTCAGGGCGCCCTTGTCGAGGATGCGCGTCATCGGGCGCAGCACGGCGCCCGGCTCGGGGGCGAGCTCGGCCGTGGCGTCGCCGGCCACCTGGAAGAGCAGCTGGCTCTGGACGGCGCCGGCGGCGTCCACGACGCGGCGCAGCTCGGCGTGGGAGGCGGCCCCCTTGGCCGGCTGGTAGGACAGCGGGATGACCAGCGTCCGGAGGCCAGAGGCGGCGTCGAGGCGCTCGGAGACGTAGGCCCAGGCCTGGCGAGTGCCCTGCGACAGCACGAGCAGCTCGGGGGTCCACGCGATGGCGACCTGGCCGTTGCTTTGGGTGGGCTCGCGCGCCGCGACGGCGACCACGCGCCCCGTGGTCTGCTCGACGACGCCGAGCCAGGCGCCCACGCTGGTGACCTGCGCCTGCGAGGCGACGGCGACGTCGGCCGAGACGGTGACGCGGCCGCCCTGCCAGTGGGCGTCGGCGGCGTGGGCGGACGCGGCGAAGAGCGGGCCGCCGGCGCCCAGGGCCCCCGCGACGAACAGCTGCTTGAGGAAGCCGCGCCAGGGCTCGAGGCCCGTCAGGTTGTCGTAGCTGCGGCGGTAGCGGGCGTCGTTGGGCGGGAAGTAGATGGCGAGGCCCGTCGCGCGGGTGGTCGCGGGGCCGCTGGCGCGCGAGACGACCGCGTCGGCGAGCGCCTCGCGGAGCTGGGTGGTGGCGCTGGCGAGGGGGCCCAGGTGGCCTTCGAGGCGGCCCAGGAAGTCGCCCAGATCGACCAGGTAGTAGTCCTGCGTCGGGTCGGCCGAGCGTCCGAAGCCGAGGGCGGCGGCGCGCTCGCGGCCGATGGTCGAGGCGAGGGCCGGGACCTGGCCGTCGAGGGCGGCGAGCAGCTCGGCCAGGCCGGCCTCGAGGGCGCCCCAGCGCGTGAGATCCACCAGCGACAGCGTGATCTCGTGCAGGGTCTTGAAGCCCTTGGCCTGCGCGTGGAAGCCGCGGATCAGCTCCTCGCCCAGGGCGACCGGGTCGGCCTTGGGGTCGTCGCGGACGACGGCCAGGCTGCGGTAGTCCCAGCCGTGCCCGGGCTCGAGCTCCTGGCTGGCCAGCAGGTACTCGGCATAGGGGTGCAGGGCGTGGGCGACCTCCCAGGTGCCCATGAGGCACGCGTCGATGCCGATGAGGGCCAGGCGTGACAGCCCGGCGCGCTCGAGGCCCACGCGGACCCCCTCGCTGAGCTCGCGCAGGTCCAGCCCGTGGTGGTAGGGCGCGTCGTCGGTGCCGAAGATGATCCAGCCGCCGCCGTGGTCCCACAGGACGAGCCCGTAGCGGTCGGCCGGGTACGCCTGGACGCCCCAGGCGATGAAGTCGGCGAGGGCCTCGGGGGTGCCCATCGCGATCTCGCCGAGATCGGCCAGCTCCGTCAGGCTCCCGGCTTCGACCCGGAGGCGCTTGGCGCCGGTGAAGTCGGGCAGGCCGCCGACGCCGCCCTCGTGGTGCCGCTCGGAGCGGTCGATCTGCACGATGAGGTGGGCGTCGTCGGTCGAGCCGACCGCCATCATCTCGTGGAGATCGCCGATGGCGGCGCCCTCGAGGTTGTTGTCGGCGACCAGGTAGATGAGGAGCGTCCACGACTCGCCGTCGAGCTGGTGGCCGGGGCGCGGCTTGGGCCCGACGTCGCTCGAGGCGATGAGGCAGCGCCCCTGCTGGCAGACGCTGCGCGCGCCGCAGGGCGGGTTGCAGGTGCCGTCGTCGGCGACGCAGTCCCCGTCGACGCAGGCGTAGCCCAGGCTGCAGGGGGGCGAGCAGTGGCGGGAGTTCATCTCGACGGACGCGCTCTCGCAGGCGCCGAGCGCGACCAGTAGGCCCAGCACCAGCGCCTGCAGGGGCGTCGTCAGGTGGCGGAGGCGCCCTCTGTTGTTGGGGTTCACGGGGCTTCTCCGAGGCAGGCCTTCAAGGCCTCCGGGCAGGCGCCCGCCACACAGGGCCAGTCGTCGCAGCCGGCCTGCAGCCCGCAGGCGAGCAGGGCGTCATAGCGCTCGAGGGCGCTGCCCGTGGCCTGCTGCCGGCACACAAGCGCGCAGCCCGGGCCGCGCGGGGCGCAGGCGGCGACGCAGGCGTCGAGGTCGGCGCAGCCGAGGCCGGCCGGGGCGCACAGGCCGCCCTCGCAGACCTCGTCCGCTCCGCACGCCGGAGCGCAGCTCGGCGGCGGCGGCGCCGGGTCGCAGCCCGTGTCGGGGCAGGCGAGCGCGTCGGGGTGCACGCAGGCGGTGCGTCCGGGGCCGAGCTCGACGCACAGCTCGTCGGGGGCGCACTCGGGGTTGCAGGTCGGCGACGCGGGCGCGAGGACCGCCTCGGGGGCCTCCCCCTCGCAGGCGGCGGCGAGCAGCCACGAGACGAGGAGGGCGACGCAGGCGGCGCCCCGCGCCGCGTGGAGCGGCGGGTGGGGAGCCATCGTGGGCCTGGGTGGGGGCGTGTGAGGGGAAGGGCGCGCGCGTCGATGACCCGCGGAGACGGCCGTCCAGAGGACGGGCGGCACGGGGAGCCGACGCGACGGAGCCTTATGAGGTCATCCCACCGCAGGGAGGCTGGGCGATCAAGGAAGGGGCTGCGTCTCGGCGGGCGCGTCGGACGGCGCGGCGGGCGGGGCCACCGTAACCTCTTGACACAAGGCGCGGAACGCGTCGCCGAGGGCGTCGGCCGCGTCGGCGTCGGCCAGACCGTCGCACGTCACGAGGCGCCCGGAGCGCCGGATGAGGTACACGACGCGCACCTCCTGGGGCTCGGCCGGGCTGCCGCCGCGGTCGAGGCGCACCTCGATGGCGCGCTCGAAGTGACGCTCGCCCGACACGCGCCAGCCGCGCGCCGCCAGCACGTCCTTGACCACGGCCGCCGCCTTGAGCGGGTCCTCGTCGGGGCCGTGCTCGACGTGGAGCCGCACGTCGCCCTCGGGCGAGGTCCCCTGCACGGCCGCCTCGAACCGGTGGATCACCAGATCGCGCTCGAGCGGCACGCTCAGCACCTGGTCTCGGCTGGCGACCCCGCTGGCCTTCGCCACCTCGGCCACCGCGTCCGCCGCCGGGGCGTTGGCGTCGCCCGCCGGTGGGCACCCCAGCAGCGCCATCGCCCCCAGCCCCGCGCCCACGCGGCCCGCGATCGCGCGCCACTTGCCCGCGTCCGCGCCACCCGTCATGCTGCGCCCGTGCCTGGCTGGTCCCATCGGTCCATCGCGCTCTCCGTGGCCGCCGCGGCGGTTGTCCTCGGCGCTTGTACCTCGCCCGACGCCGCCGCGCCACCCGCGACGACCTGCGATCCCGACCCCGCGGCCCACCTCGACGCGGCCGGCGTCCTGCCCGCCCCCGCGGACCCGCTGCTCCCGGCGCCGCTGCTCTACCCCGACGACAGCCTCCCGGGCTACCCGGGAGTCGTCGTCGACCCCGCCCCGCTCGCCCGCGGCGACCACCCGGTGCTGCGCTACTTCCTCGACCCCGTCCGCTGCGAGCTGGCCGGCGGCCCCTACATGTGGGCCCCGCCCCCGCCCGGCGCCGACGCCACGCCCGCCACGCGCCTCGTCGGCCGCACCGAGAACGCCAGCGCCACGCTCCACGCCCTGCTCGTCACCAGCCCCGACCCCGGCGCGGACGCGGATCTGTCCGCCTGGCACGACGCCCTGCTCGCCCTGGGCGCCGGCGGCGTCCACCTGCACGCCCCGACGCGCACCGACCTCGAGCAGGCCCTCGCGACCCGCCTGTGCTTCGGGCTCGGCCCCGGCGACACCGCCCTGCTCGTGACCGCCGGCCGCGGCCTGCCGACCCAGGACGGCGGCGGCGCCTTCCTGCTGGGCGACGAGGCCATCTCCTACGGCCGCCTCGCGACGCAGCTGGGCCACGCCTGCGCCCAGGCCGGCCTCATCGTCTGGGTCGCCGACGCCAGCCACGCCGGGGCCGCTTCGTTGCCCGCCCTGCAGCCCGGCCGCGCGGGCGTCCTGTGGCGCGCCTCCGACGCCGCGGTCCCCGACGCCCCGCGCCTGGACGTCCACGGCGGCGGCGCCCTCGGCCGCGCCCTGGCCGATCACCTGGCCGACCACGCCGGCCGGCGCTGCCTGGCCGCCACCGACGCCACCCCGGGCGAGCTGCTCGCCGCCTTCACCCCGCCCGCGGCGGAGCTGCGCGCCCGCATGGCTGCCCTGCGCTGGGACCGGGTGGCCGAGCCGGCGCTCGCCGCCGCAGGCCTCGGCGCGGGCCAGGACGCCGACACCCGCGCCCGCCTCGCCGCCCTGCTCGACGCGCAGCTGCCCTACGCGCTGACCTCGGTCGCTGGCGAGCCGCTCGAGGGCGGCCGCTGCGTCGAGGCCGGGACCTGCATCCAGCTGGGCCAGGGCTGCGGCCTGACCGCCTGCGAGCGCTGGCAGTGCATCGACGGGCACTGCGTCCCGGGCGTCGTCCCCGGCCGCGACTGCGACGACGGCAACCCCTGCACCAAGGACGACGTCTGCAGCGCCTCGGGGCACTGCCAGGGCGCGCCGCGCACCTGCGACGACGGCAACCCCTGCACCGTCGACGGCTGCGAGGACGGCCTGGGCTGCGTCAGCGTGCCGCGCCCGGGCGGCGGCCCCTGCGACGACGGCGACGCCTGCACCCAGGGCGACACCTGCGACGACGACGGCCTGTGCGTCGGCGCGCCGGTCACGTGCGACGACGGCGACCCCTGCACCAAGGACGCCTGCGACCCGGCCGAGGGCTGCACCTTCACGGCCGCCAAGCTGCCCTGCGACGACGGCGACCCCTGCACGCACCTGGACTTCTGCCTGTCCGGCACCTGCCGCGGGCTGCCCGTCGACTGCGACGACGGCGAGCCCTGCACCCTGGACGCCTGCGACTCGGCGACCGGCGAGTGCGCGCCCCTGCCCCTTCCCGACGGGGCCGGCTGCAGCGACGGCGACGTCTGCACGGCCCAGGACCGGTGCCTGGGCGGGGTCTGCACTGGCCTGCCGCTGCCCTGCGACGACGGGCTGCCGTGCACCCTCGACCTGTGCGACCAGGGGATCTGCACGCACCTGCCCATGCCCGGCACCTGCGCCACGGCCGCGGGCTGCATCCCGGTCGGACAGAAGGTCCCCGGCGACCCCTGCCAGGTCTGCCAGGCCACCGCCAAGCTGGCCCCGGTGGCCGACGGCGCCGCCTGCGCGGACGACGGCGTCCCCTGCACGGCCGACTTCTGCTCGGGCGGCGTGTGCGTGCACCCCAACCAGCCCGGGACCTGCACCGGCCCGGACGGCCAATGCGTCCAGGTCGGCGAGTCGCTCGCGCCCTGCCTCGTCTGCAGCGCCACCGGCGTCGGCAGCCCGGCGGGGTTCGGCGCCCCCTGCGACGACGGCGATCCGTGCACGGACTACGACGCCTGCACGGCCGAGGGCGCCTGCGTCGGCGCCCCTCGCGGCTGCTGCCCCTCCGGCCCCGAGGCCGAGTGCGGCGTCCAGCTCACCGGCGATCTCGGCGACCCGGCCTTCCCCGCCCACATCTCCGACTGGAGCTGCCTGCCCGGCGTGCAGTTCTTCGGCACCGAGCACGCCCACCCCTTCGTCAGCCCCTGCGCCGGCACGCTGCAGCTGACCTTCACCGGCCCGCCCGGCGCGCTGCTCTTCGTCCTGCGCGGCGACCTCGACCAGTGCGGCCAGGCCCAATGCACGACCTACACCGGCGGCCCCATCGCCCAGCCCATCGCCGAGGGCGAGGCCGTGACCCTCATCGTCGACGGCCAGGCCCAGGTCCCCGGCCCCTACACCATCGACCTCCTCTGCCCCTGCGACCCCGTGTCGCCCTGACCTCGGAGTCGCCCCCGAAATGCCCGGCCTCGACCCGCGCGGCGCCCGCGTCCTGCTGACCGGCGCCTCCAGCGGCATCGGCGCCGCCGCCGCCCTCGCCTTCGCCCGCGCCGGCGCCCGCCTCCACCTCGTCGCCCGCCGCCGCGACCGCCTCGCCGCCGTCACCGACGCTTGCCGCGCCCTCGGCGCCGAGGCCCACGCCCACGTCCTCGACGTCCGCGACCGCCCCGCCCTCTTCGCCCTGGCCGACGCCCTCGAGCCCACCGGCGGCGTCGACGTCGCCATCGCCAACGCCGGCGTCATGTCCCTCGGCCCGCTGCTCGACCTCACCTGGGACGAGCTGTCGCCCCAGCTCGACGTCAACCTCAACGGCCTCATCCACACCCTGCAGGCCTTCGGCCGCGGCATGCGCGCCCGCGGCCGCGGCGTCCTGATGCCCGTCTCCAGCGTCCTCGCCGTCCAGAGCCTGCCCAGCTACGGCCCCTACTGCGCCAGCAAGTTCGGCGTGCAGGCCGTCGCCGACGCCCTGCGCTGGGAGCTGCGCGGCACCGGCGTCGAGGTCGTCCACGTCCTGCCCGGCGCCACCGCCACCGAGCTGCACGCCCACATGGACCCGGCCCGCGTCCCCAAGACCACCCGCCAGGCCGTCCGCGTCCCGCCCGAGCAGGTCGCCGCCTGCATGGTCCGCGCCGTCCGCCGCCCGCGCGCCAACGTCCTGTGCGACACCCGCGCCCGCCTGCTCTGGACCGGCAGGCGCCTGGTCCCCTGGCTGGTCGACGCCGTCGTCGGCCGCGTCACCCGGCCCCCCCGGAAGACCCCATGAGCACCGCCCCCACCGCGCCCCCCGCCGCCCCCTCACCCTCGCGCCGGCCCCCGCTCGCCGCCGAGGCCGCCGCCCTGGCCGCGACCTTCGCCCTGCTGGCCGTCTACGTGTCCCACGTCATCTGGGACATCGACGTCTTCTGGCACATCGCCGCCGGCCGCGCCTTCACCCAGCTGGGCGAGGTCCCGACCACCGACATCTTCACCGCCATCGACCCCGACCGCACCTGGGTCAGCTTCCAGTGGCTCTACCAGCTCGGCGTCTACCACCTCGAGCGGCTGGGCGGCCTGCAGCTGGTCCGCTTCGTCCACGCCGCCGTGATGTGGCTGGCCTTCCTCGGCTTCTACCACGCCTGCCGCCGCCGCCTGGCCCTCGGCGCCCTGCCCTCGCTGGTCCTGCTCGCCCTGCTGCTCGTCCTCTTCGAGGACCGCATCCGCGTGCGCCCCCACGTCTTCAACCTCGCGGCCATGGTCATCCTGCTCCCCTGGCTGGTCCGCGGCCCCGCCGCCCTCGGCCGCGCCGCCTGCCTCACCACCGCCGCCGTCGTCGCCGTCTGGGCCAACCTCCACGCCGGCGGCGCCTTCCTCTTCCTGGCCGCCGCCTCGGCCCTTCCGGTCGGCGCCGCCCTCCACGTCGCCTTCGGCGCCCCCGACGCGCGTCCCCAGCTGCGCCGCGCCCTCCTCTGGTACGCCTGCGCCCTGGTCCCCGCCCTGCTCTCGCCCCACTTCGTCCGCGGCACCTGGCAGGCCTTCACCCAGCTCGAGGGCAGCGAGACCGCCATCGGCGAGTGGTGGCCCGCCTGGTACTTCCTCGTGAACCCCTCGGCCCCCGCCCACTACCTGGCCGGCGCCTTCCCGACCCTGGTCCTGGTCCTGTGGCTGCTGGTCGCCGCCCCGGTCCTGGCCGCCCTGACCCGCGGCAGGGCCGCCGTCGCCGACGCCCTGACCCGCTACCCGGCCTGGGCGCTGGGCGTCTCGCTGGCCTTCATCGTGCTGGCCCACCGCTCGGTCCGCTTCATCTACGAGGCCGAGCTCGCCTTCCTCATCCTGTTGCCCCTGCTGGCCCACCGCATCGGCCACCTGCAGCCGCCGGCGCGCGTGCGTCCCTTCGTCCTCGCCGCCTACTTCCTGGGCCTGCACGCCCTGGCCTACCACTTCAACGTCGTGGCGCTACAGGGCGATCTCCCGACCGCCGTCCAGCGCGCCTTCGGCGACGAGCCCCTCGACACCCGCCGCTTCCCCACCGCCCAGGCCGACTTCCTGGCCCGCACCGGCTTTCGCGGCAACGTCTACGCCCAGGGCAACTGGGGCTCGTACCTGCTCTACCGCCTGTGGCCCGACGTCCGCGTCACCGCCGACGGCCGCGGCAACTACGCCGCCCAGGTCGCCGAGGACCTGGCCCTGACCTACGACCGCCGCGTCATGGCCGACCCGGACAGCGGCCCGCGCGTCGCCCAGGCCTACCAGCGCTACCCGGTCGACGCCATCGTGCACCAGCACCCCGTCTGGCCCGCCGGCTACCAGCCCGCCCCGAACCAGTTCCTCCGGGTCTTCTCCGACGGCAAGGGCGCCATCTGGGTCCGCAACACCCCGGCCGGCCAGGCCTACCTGGACCACCTGCAGACCCTGATGCGCGCCGGCCGCCCCCCCGCCCGCGCCCCGCACTGACCTTCTGCCAGCCGCTCCTCGACCGCGGCTGGCGCCTACCTTGTCGCGCACGATCTCGCGCCGTACGGTTGCCGCCTTGGAGGTCCACCATGGCTTCAGACGCCGACGTCCCCGAGCGAGCGAGGCTCTACCTTCGCATCCCCGAGCATGTGAAGGCGCTGCTCGTCGAGGCCGCCGAATTGCAGGGCGTGTCGCTCGCGGACTTCGTCGTCGGTGCGGCCGAGTCGGCGGCGCGGAGGATCCTCGAGGAAGTCGACCTGCTCACGCTGGCCGAGCGCGACCAGGTCGCCTTCGCCGAGGCACTACTGAGGCCATTCGAGCCGGACCGGGCCCTTCCAGGAGACGCCGAGCGCAGCTCGTAGCTGCTTCGATCAGCCCGTTCCGCTGTTCCTCGTCAAACCGGACACCGAGCCGCGGCTGAAGCCCGCCAGCGGCCGGGCTAGAGGATCCGCAACCCCGCCGAGAAGCCCGGCCACATGCGGACGTGCACGTCGGCGTCGGCGTCGGTGAGGTCCCAGGCGCCCAGCAGCGGGTCGACCAGCACGTCGGCGTGGTCGGTGACCTGCACGTTCAGCGTGGGACCGGCGTAGATGGCCAGCCCCTCGAGCAGCTTCACCGTGACGTGGGGCCGCAGGGCGCCGATGAACGCGCTCTCGGCCCGCTCCGTGCCGACGCCGGCCTTGACGGAGCTCAGATCCATCGCGATCTCGACCCGCTCCGACAGCTGCCGGCGCAGGCCCAGGCCCAGGCCGTAGGCGAACTTGGTCTCGTCGCCCAGCTGCGCGCCCACGTAGTAGACGTTGTAGAAGGCGCCGCTGCCGTGGCGGACGCCCGTCAGCAGCATGCCGGCGTCGGTCCCGACCAGCTCGCCGTCGGTCCAGCCCTCGGTGTAGACGTTCAGGAGGCCGATGCCCGCCGAGGCGTTGCGCGCGATGTTGACCACGCCCAGCTGCAGGCCGTCCACGTCGCCGGTCGCGACGTTCAGCACGCCCAGCTGCACGCCGTCGACCTCGCCCGCGGCGACGTTGACCACGCCCAGCTGAAGGCCGCGGACGTCCGCGCCGGAGAGGCTCACCGGGCCCAGCTGCAGGCCGTCGACGCCGCCCAGCGCCAGGTTCACCGGCGCCAGCTGGGCCCCGGCCAGGGCGCCCGTCGCCAGGTTGACGCCGCCCGCGATCTGCAGCGCCTTCACGTCGGACAGCACCACGTTGACGCCGCCCGCGATCTGCGCCCCGCGCACCTCGCCGGTGGCGATGTTGAAGCCCGCGGCCAGCTCGAAGGCGTCGATGCCGCCCGACAGGCCGCCGCCCAGGTTCAGCGAGGCGACCCGACGTCGCTCGGCGGCGGCCGTCGACGTGCCGACCATCGGGAAGAGGTCGAAGCCGAAGGGGATGGGGGCCGCGACGGGGGTCTCCGGCGCGGCCTCGACGACCGGAGCGGGCGCGGCGGGCGCGGGGGGCTCGCTGGCGAGGGCGCTGGTGGGCATGGACAGCGACAGGGCGAACGCGGCGATGCGGGGCAGGTTCATCTCGGGGCTCCAGGACGCGCGAGCGGCCCCATGCCGTCGCGGCGACGGGGCGAACGTTTAGCCATCGGCCTAATTCGAGTCAACCAAAACATTAGCCCATTGACTAACCATCCAGCGGAATGATTAGTTATCCACCTAATGATGACGACACGCACCCCGCCGCCCTGGTCCTTCGCCGAGTCCATCGCCGCCGAGCTCGACTTCGCGCTCAGCCTCAGCGTGGCCGAGGGCCTGCGATCCGCGGTCCCGTCCTTCGAGCCGGCCACCCGCGATCTGTCTCCCGACTGGCTCGCCCAGGGGCACGAGCTGTTCGGGCGTCTGTCGAGCGACTTCTCCAACGTGCTCCTGCGCCTGGCGACGGCGACCGGCCTCGAGCTCGAGGGTGACTACGGCGCCTGCACCCTGCGGCTGCGCGACCTCAGCCCCGCCGACCTGACCGACGCGCTGGCCCGGGCGGCCCGCGCGCTGGACCTCGAGCCCTGGGCCGACCCCGCCCAGGGCCTTGTCGAGCTGGTCCTCGCCCTGCGGGCCCCGCTCGAGCTGGTCACCAACCGCGCCGGCCTCGAGATCATGCGGCGCGAGGCGGCCTTCTCCCTGCGCGTGCTGCGCGGCGGCGACGAGCACAGCCGCTTCTGGCACTGGGTCGACCGCTTCTACTACGAGACCTACCGCCCCTGGCGCCTCACCCGCGAGCCCTTCATGACCACCGAGCGCGAGCGCGCCCTCGCCGCCCTCTCCCTGCCGCCCGCGCCCGGCGCGCCGCTGCGCCTCGACTGGCTGCCGCCCCAGAACCCCGTCAACCAGATCGGCGCCCTGGGCGACCTCGTCCGCTCGGGCGCCATGCCGCTCGTCTTCTGGGTCGAGCCCTTCGGCACCTGGGACTACCTCGACCCCTTGCCCGGCGGCGCCCTCGTCAGCTTCTGCACCCCCGGCGAGGCCTACGAGGCCTTCCGCCGCCTCTCGGCCGACCTCGCCGGCCGCCTCAAGGCCCTGTCCGACCCGACCCGCCTCGTCATGCTGCGCTTCGTCCGCCAGCACGAGGTCGACAACTCCCAGATCGCCGGCTACCTCGAGGTCTCGAACCCCACCATCAGCGTCCACGCCAAGCTCCTGCGCGAGGCCGGCCTCATCCAGACCCGCCGCCGCGGCCGCAGCGTCGTCCACGACCTCGACGAGGCGGCCGTCCGCGCCCTCCTCCGCGAGCTGCAGACCTTCCTCGGCCTCGCCCCCGAGCCCTGAGCCTGGCTCCTCGAGTTCAGCCCCGAGGGCGTCGCTTGCGGCGCCGGCCCGTAGGTGGGAAGGTGCGCCCCCTTCGGAGGGTGTCGAGATGATGATGATGCAGACGGCGCGTGTAGCGGGGCTAGGGGTGATCCTGGCGGCGGGGCTGACCGCGGCGGGGTGCGGCAAGCAGGACGCCGACGGGGCGTCCAAGGGCGAGGCCTCGGCCGCGTGCGACACGGTGGGGCTGCGCAACCTGATGGAGGTGACGCCCGAGGTGGCCGCCGAGCTGCGGCCGGCCATCGGCGCCGCCGGGCTGCGGGAGGCCTGCAAGGGGGCCGGACGGACGCCGCCCCAGGGGCTCGACCAGGTGCTCGCCGCGTTGTCCTCGGCGGCTCCGGACCAACAGGCGGTGCTGGTCGCAAAGGGGATCTCGCTCGAGCCCGCGCTGTTCGGCAAGGCGTGCGCGGGCGGCGTCGGGCTGCTCGCGAGCCTGGCGACGATGGCGCCCGATCAGCGCCAGACGGCGCTGTTGGACGGCTGCCGCTTCGACCCCGAGGGCCGCATCGCCAGCCGCGCCGAGTACCTGGCGGCGCCCTCGAACCAGCTGCTCGCGGCGATGATGACCACGGCGTGGATGGGCTCGCAGGCCGAGTCGGGCGACGGCCGCGCGGCCGTGCGGCTGCTGCTGGGGCTCTGACCGGGCTTCAGCGCGCCTCGGCGGCATCGACAGCATCGACGGGGGCGGGCGCCGGGGCGCGCAGGGTCAGGGTGACCAGGACGGCGGCGGCGACGCCGATGGCGGTCAGGACCGGCTGGGCGGGGACGAAGGCCAGCCAGGCGGGCCAGGCGGCGGCGGGGACGGCGCTGGCGGCGACGGCGGTGGTGCCGCCGGCGAGCATGCTCCAGAAGGCGGCGGCCGGGGTGGCGCGGGGCCACAGCAGGCCGGCCAGCGTGGGGACGAAGAGGCCCGAGACCATGAAGGCGTAGGCGAGGAGGATGGCCTCGAGCACGCTGGGGGAGACCAGGGCCATCAGGACCGAGGCGACGCCGATGAGCAGGGTGGCGGCGCGGCTGACCCGCAGGAGCTGGGCGTCGGTGGCGCGCGGGCGGAGGACGCCGCGGTAGAGATCGCCGACGAAGTGGCCGGAGGCGGCGAGCAGGCAGGAGTCGGCGGTCGACATGATGGCGGCGAAGTAGGCGGCGAGGACGGCGCCGGTCAGGCCGATGGGCAGGACCTCGCGGATGAGCAGCGGCAGGGCGCCCTCGGGGTCGGCGGTGGGGAACAGGACGCGGGCGATGACGCCCAGAGCGGTGCCGAGCAGGGCGATGAGCGGCCACTCGAGGAGGCCGGCCAGGTACCAGGCGCGCTTGGCGGTGGCGACGTCGCGCGCGGCGTAGATGCGCTGGTAGAGCGTATTGGCGACGAACCAGATGGGGATGATGCCGACCGCCCAGCCCAGGAGATCGGCGCCGCTGGCCTGGGTCAGGCTGAGGTGGCCGGCCGGCAGCGCGGCGGTGAGGCCGTCGAGCCCGCCGACGGCGGACCAGGCGGCCGGCAGGGCGAAGAGGGCCAGGCCGACCAGCAGGACGCCCCACTGGACGAGGTCGGTCAGGACCACCGCCTGCAGGCCGCCGAGGGCCGTGTAGCCGATGACGATGGCGGCGGTGACGAAGACGGCCAGGTGGAGGTCGAGGTCGAAGGCGACGGAGGCCAGCTTGGCGCCGGCGAGGACCTGCGCGCCAACGAAGGCGGCGTAGCCGAGGCCGGAGACGACGGCGGCGAGGCGCTGGGTGCGGGCGTCGAAGCGGTGGGCCAGGTAGTCGGCGAAGGTGGTCCAGCCGTGGGCGTCGGCGAGGGGCTTGACGCGCGGGATGACGAGGACGGCGGCGAGCCAGGCGCCGAGGAGGCCGGTGAACAGGAGCCACGAGCCCGACAGGCCAAGGGTGAAGCCGAGGCCGCCGAGGCCTATGGAGAAGCCGCCGCCGACGTCGGTGGCGACGACGGAGAGGCCGACGTGGCCCGCGGACATGTCGCGGTCGCCGACGAAGTAGGCGTTGGCGCCGCGTTGGCGGCGCATGACGCGGACGCCGATGACGAGCATCGCGGTGAAGTACAGGGCGAGCACGGCGACGTCGGCGGCGTGCATGCGGGGGCCTCCTCGCGCGGGCGGCGGGCTTTGGACGGGCGGAGGTCGCGCCTGGGGGCCGGCGGGGCAGGCGCGCCGCATGGGGCGGGCGCCGAGGCCGGGCGGGTGGCGGACCGGGTTCGCGCGGGATGTTAGTGGCTCGCGGCCGAGGTCGCCAGCGTCGACCCAGGGTCATCGCCAGGCCGAGGCCCTGTCCGCCGCCGCAGCAGCCGGCCCTGGAGTGCTCCAGCTTGCTGGAGCCCCGGCCCCGGCGGCTTGCCGCCGGGATCGGGCGGCCAGCCCGGCGCAGCAAGCTGCGCCGGATGGGGGCTCCACCAAGGTGGAGCACTCCGAGCACGCGCTCGTGACAGCCTCGCCTCGCCGACGCGACGGTTCCGGCGCCATGGACCCGGCGACGACAGTGGGCGACATCGACCAGAGGCGGGGCCCGCGCTCGCCGGTCGGGGTTGCGCGCGCTCGGCGCCTCGGCTACAGCTGCGCGCCATGACGACGCGACGCCCTGCCCTGATCTCGTGTTTGTTCCTGGCGCTGGCGGCCTGCGGGTCCGACGGCGGCTCGCCGACCCCGACTCCAGACGTCGACGCGACCACGTCCGATGCGCCGTCGGACGACGCGGACGACGCGGCCGAGCCCGACGTCGCCGAGCCCGACGTCGCCGAGTCCGACGCCACCGAGACCGACGCGGCCGAGCCCGACGCCGAGCCCGACGCGGCCGAGCCCGACGTCGCCCAGCCCGACGTCGCCCAGCCCGACGTCGCCGAGCCCGACGCCACCGAGCCCGACGCCACCGAGCCCGACGCCACCGAGCCCGACGTCGCCGAACCCGAGCCCGACGTCGCCGAGCCCGAGCCCGACGTCGCCGAGCCCGAGCCCGACGTCGCGACGGAGCCCGACGTCACCCCGGACGTCGACCTGAACCCCTGCCCCTCCGGCGCCTGCGTCCCCGGCACCCTGACCTGCCCCAGCCTGGCCTCGACCAGCACCTGCGTCGAGGGCGCCATGGGCTGCGGCAGCTGGGCCGTCTCCTCGCCCTGCCCGCCCAACCACGTCTGCCACCACGGCGAGTGCGCCGCCTGCGTCGACGCCTACACCGACGACGCCGGTCTCCCCGAGGAGTGGGCCATCAACGGCCTGACCTGCGTCGGCGTCGCCTTCGGCACCGCCCCGGCCACCTTCTCGCCGGCGTCGCCCATCACCCGCGGCGAGGCCCTGGGCTGGCTGGTCCACGGCATGCAGTGGACCGTCGAGTGCCCCTTCACGCCCACCTTCACCGATCTCGCCGGCTCCAACTGGGCCTGCGAGGTCGAGACCGCCGCCGCCCACGGCCTGCTGACCCCCGACGCCGCCGGCAAGGCCCACCCCGACCAGCCGCTCACCCGCGCCGACCTCGCCGTCTACGCCCTGCGCGCCGTCGAGCTCCCGCCCGAGCCGCTCGGAGACAACCCCTTCACCGACACCGTCGGCCACCCGGCCGAGCCCTGGATCACCCTGGCCTTCGAGCTGGGCCTGGTCTTCCCCCAGTCCGGCGACGACCTCTACGGCCCCGACGACCCCGCCACCCGCGCCGCCGCGGCCTTCGCCGTCTGGGAGGTCGCCCGCTGAGGCCGGCCAGCCCGGCTTGCTCGCCCCCGACCCGGCGGACTAGACTCCACGCCGTGTTGGCCGCCGACGACGCGCGGCCGACGGGCGCGGGGGAGGACCGGGATGCGGGTGCGGCAGACTGACGGCGAGGCGCTGACGCCGTGAGCCGCGTCCTGCTGTTCAACCCGGTCACCCCGGGGCGCCCGGTCCTGCGCGACTTCGCCTGCGGCGACTCGACCAAGGGCGACTACTACTGGGCGCCCATCGATCTGCTGGTCCTGTCGGGCCTGCTCGACGCCGACCACCAGCTGACCGTCATCGACGCCGAGGTCGAGCGCCTCAGCCCCGCCGAGGCCGTCCGCCGCGCCGCCGCCGCCCGCCCCGACGTCGTCTTCACCCTGACCAGCGCCATCACCCTGGCCAGCGACGACCGCCTCCTGGGCACCCTCAAGCAGGCCACCGGCGCCCGCGTCTACGGCCTGGGCGACGTGGCCTCCTTCGCCCCGGCCGACGCCCTGGCCGCCGCCCCCGCCTTCGACGGCCTGGTCCAGAACTTCGCCGACCCCTCCCTGGTCCGCCTGGCCGCCGGCGACTCCGACGGCGTCACCAGCGTCGTGCTGCGCCGCGGCGACCGCGTCGACGCCCGCCCGGTCGCCAAGGCCGACCCCATGCGCTACGGGCTGCCGCGCCACGACCTCTTCCCGCTGCACCGCTACCGCCTGCCCTTCAGCCGCACCGCCCGCTCCTCCACCATCCTGACCGCCTACGGCTGCCCCTTCCCCTGCACCTTCTGCAACTCGAACCTCCTCCCCTGGCAGCTGCGCCCCATCGACGACGTCGCCGCCGAGCTCACCCACCTGCGCCGCCTCGGCGTCCGCGACGTCTACCTCCGCGACTTCAGCTTCGGCCCCACCCGTCGCCGCGCCCAGCAGCTCTGCGAGGCCATGACCGCCGCCGCCCGCGACCTCCGCTGGTCCGCCGAGTGCCGCCTCGAGACCCTCGACCCCGACCTGCTCGCCCAGATGCGCCGCGCCGGCTGCGACGTCATCCTGGTCGGCCTCGAGACCGGCGACGCCGACGTCGCGCGCCAGCTCGGCAAGCGCCTCGACCACGACCGCGCCCACCGCCTGCTCGCCCACGCCCGCCGCCTCGGCCTACGCGTCTGCGGCCACTTCGTCCTCGGCGCCCCCGGCGAGACCCGCGACCAGGTCCAGCGCACCCTGCGCTACGCCGCCAGCCTCCCGCTCGACTACGCCTCCTTCAACCTCTACGCCCCGCGCCTCGGCACCCCCATGCGCCAGCGCCTCGTCGCCGAAGGCCGCCTCGCCCCGACCGACCTCACCGGCCAGGACGTCTCCGTGCACGCCAACGCCTTCTCGGCCGTCCCGCCCGACGCGCTGCGCCACCTCTTCGTCCGCGGCGTCCTGTCCTTCTACTTCCGCCCGCGCCAGCTCGCGCGCCTGCTGCGCTGCACCCCCTGGTCGGTCCTGGCCCGCCAGGGCCTCGGCGTCCTGCGCGGCCTGACGAGCGCCCAAGCATGACCCTCCCCGCCCCCATCGCCCCGGCCGAGGACGGCCTCACCGTCGTCGTCCCGGCCCTCAACGAAGAGCTGGGCATCGCCGCCACCCTGGCCGCCCTGAACGACGCCCTGCGCGCCATCGACGGCCCCACCGAGGTCATCGTCGTCGACGACGGCTCGCGCGACCGCACCGCCGACCTCGCCCGCGCCGCCGGCGCCCGCGTCCTGTCGCACCCCGAGCCGGGCGGCTACGGGCGCGCCCTCAAGACCGGCATCGCCGCCGCCCGCTACGAGACCATCGCCATCACCGACGCCGACGGCACCTACCCGGTCGCCGAGCTGCCCCGCATGGTCGCGCTCCTGACCGACTACGACATGGTCGTCGGCGCCCGCACCGGCCCGCTCTACCGCCGCAAGGCCCTGCTGTCGCCCCTGCGCACCGCCTTCCTGCTGCTGTCCAGCTTCGTCACGGGCACCTGGATCCCCGACCCCAACAGCGGCCTGCGCGTCTTCCGCCGCTCGCAGGTCGTCCCGCTCTTGCCCCAGCTGCCGCGCGCCTTCTCCTTCACGACCACCCTCACCCTCATCCTCACCCTGGCCGGCTGCTTCGTCGCCTACCACCGCATCCCCTACCTGAAGCGCCTCGGCCGCTCGAAGGTCCGCATCGTCCGCGACGCCCTGCGCGTCGGCCAGACCCTGGTCGAGGTCATCCTCGTCCACAACCCGCTCAAGCTGTTCCTGCTGGTCGCCGCCCTCGCCTTCCTGCTCTCCATCGTCTTCTTCGCCCTCGCCACCTTTGGCCCGGCCTTCGTCGTCGCCGGCGCCGTCCTGCTGGCCACCGCCATCCTGGCCTTCACCGCGGGCCTGCTCGCCGTGGTCGTGCTCGCCGACCGCCGCGTGCGATGACGGCGCGCCGCCTCGCCCTCGCGGCCCTGCTGCTGGCCTGCGTCGCCGCCTCGCCCGCCGCCGCCCAGCCCGCCCCCGACCCGCGCGCGGCCATCCCGCCCGGCCACGAGACCACCATCCGCGCTCTCGTCGAGCCGCTCCCCGCCGGCGCCCGCCTCGAGCAGCTGACCATCCGCGCCCGCGCCTTCACCTTCGACCTCGACCTCGCCGGCACCCCCGTCGCCCTGCAGGTCGACGCCGACCGCCAGCCCCCGGCCCGCCTGACCCCCGACGTCGCCGCCCTCCCCGCCCCCGCGCGCGCCCTGGCCCAGCCGCTGCTGACCACCGTCACCACCCGCCTGAGCCCCGCCTTCTGGGCCAGCGTCCTCAAACCTCGTCCGCCCCCCGCCGACCCCGCCCGCGTCCAGGCCGCCGCCCCGCCCCGCCGCGCCCCCGTCGCCTGGTGGCCGCTGCTCGCCGGCCTGTGGTCGGGCGCCCTGCTCCTGCTCGCCGCCCTGCGCGCCCGCCGCCCGACCGGCGCCCTCCTGACCTTCGGCGCCGCCGCGGCCCCGCTGCTCTACCTCGCCGCCACCGCCGACGAGCGCGCCCTCATCACCCTCGCCCTGTCCACCGCGGCCGTCGCGGGCCTGGGCGCCCTCGCCCTTCCGCTGACCCGCCGACTCCCCGCGCCCGCCCCGCTGCGCAGCGGCCCCGGGCTGGCCCTCGACGCCGCCGCCGTCCTGGCCTGGAGCCTGCTGGTCCGCCTGGTCCTGACCACGCCCAACGTCCTGACCGACGGCGGCAGCATGGAGGGCCGCGCCTTCAAGCTCATGCCAGGCTTCGGCGGCGTCAGCGTCCTGTTCGATCTCCTGCTGCCCGGCGCCGCCGTCATCGACCCCACGGTCGCCGCCTCGACCCTGCTGTCCGCCCTGGCGCCCGTCGGCGTCCTGTTGCTGGGCCGCGCCCTGCTCGGCCGCCGCCCCGAGGCCCTGCTCGCCGGCCTGGCCATGGCCTCGCTGCCCGTCCACGCGGCCCTGTTCTCCAGCGACTTCGAGAGCGGCCCCACCCTGGCGCTGCTGACCGTCGGCCTGGGCGCCCTGCTGCTGGGCCTGCGCGAGGCGCGCCCCCTCGCCGCCGCCGCGGGCGCCGCCCTGACCGCCTACGCCGTGTGGGGCCGGCCCGAGGCGGTGGTCGCCGGCGTCCCGGTCGCTGCGGCGGTCCTGGTCCACCACGCGGTCTGGCGCCGCGACCCGCGCCTGCTGGCGCCCCTGGCCTGGCTGGGCCTGGTCGCCACCGCCCGCATCGTCCTGCTGCGCGGGGCCACCAAGCTGCCGCCCAGCCGCTTCAAGCCCTGGGGCCCCGTCTGGGACCTGCCAATGACCGACTTGTTGGCGCAGAGCGCGCTGCTCCCGCCCTGGCTGTGGGCCGCCCCCGTGGGCCTGGTCGCCCTGTGGCGCCGCGACCGGGCGGGCACCTTCATCCTGGTGCTGGGCCTCATGGGTGGCTACCTGCCCCTGCAGCTGTCCGACGCCCTGGCCAGCGACGCCACCGAGACCCACATGGAGGTCTTCCGCTACGGCGCCTTCGCCATGCCCTGGGCCTGCCTGCTGGCCGCCGCCGGCCTGGGCGCGCTGGGCCGGCTGCTGCTGGGCCGGCGCCCGGGCGGCATCCGCTGGGCGACGGGCCTGGCCGCCGGGGCCCTGGTGGCCACGCCGCTGGTCAACCTGGACTACCTGGGCGTCACCTACGGGCCGCAGCTCGAGCGCCAGGCCTTCCTGGACGCGGTCGAGCAGGTCGACGGGACCTGCTGGATCGTCGCGCCCGACGATCTGGGCGACGAGGCCGACCAGGGCGGCGGCACCATCGAGATCCACAAGCGCTACGAGCTGGTGCTGGCCGACGCCGAGGCCCAGGGCCTCAGCCGCTACCCGCGTCATCAGGTCGTCGGCACCACCGAGTTCCTGGCCGCCGTCGACCGCCAGCGCGCCCAGGGCTCGCGGGCCCTGCCGACCGCGCGCCAGGTCGTGCAGGACGGCCGCGACTTCGACCCGGGCCTCGACGCCAGCTGCTGGTACTACTTCCGCGGCCTGTACTGCGACGACGGCTTCGAGGGCCACCCGACGGGCGTCTGCCAGCGCCTCGAGGCCGCCGTCGAGGCCCAGCCGGTCTACGAGCGCACCTTCGAGTACCGGCACCACCGGCTGGTGACCCGCCCCGACCTGCGCCGCGCCCCGCTGTACGACCCGGCGCGCCGCCTCGAGCTGTTCCGGCTCACCGGCCTGCGCGAACCCTGACCCCGACCACCGGCCTCAGGGCACGTCGAACAGACGGGCGCGCGACAGCCGCAGCGGGATGCTCGGCTGGGCGTACAGGTGGCTCGCCCCGTTCTCGGCGTCGTAGAAGCGGACCGGGGCCTCGGCCGACAGCACCGGCTCGGCCTTCAGCCGCTCGCGCAGCGCCAGGCAGTCGCTGGCGTACTTCTCGGCGCCCTTGGTGGCGGACGAGCAGGCCAGCCCCTCGTACAGGTACAGGCACGCGGGCCGCTCGCGCAGCACCTCGTCGAGCGGCTCGCCGCCGTCCGGGGTGCGGCCCTCGGGCCCGACGCCCACCGCGCGGTAGCGGAAGGTGCGCTCGCCGCCGACCCGCGCGCCGATGCGCTCGAAGCGCAGCTGGCCGGGGCCGTCGACGGCGCCCGTGTACTCGACCACCGTGCACCCCTCGGGGACCACGTCGCGGGCCGCGCGGACCAGGTCGAACTCGTGCAGCTCGGTGTAGTCGGTGTACGCGATGAAGCCCGCGTGCAGCCACGGCGCGGCAGCCATCAGCGCGGCGCCGCCCCACAGCGCCGGCCGCCAGCGGGCCGCCAGGCGCGGCACGGCCGTGGCGCCCAGCAGCAGGAACGGGACCACCAGGTGCAGGTGGTAGCGCGGCATCATCGTCTCTTGCAGGACGACCGCGTGGGCGACCACGAACATCAGGAGCCAGCCGACCAGGAACAGGACCAGCAGCCGCTCGCCGGCGCGCCAGGTCAGGACGGCGCCCGCGACGGCCAGCGCCATCAGCACGATGGGCGTGGCGCTGACGTCCGACAGCACCAGCAGCTTCGGCGTGACCAGGACCGTCAGGCTCTCGAGCACCCAGCCCAGGTCCTCGGTCACGGCGGACAGGGCGCCCGAGTTCTTGCCCGCCATGAAGTTCAGCGCGACGACGCCCACCGTGACCACGATGACCAGCGCGGCCAGGCGGCGGGCGCGAGGCGCGGTCTCGCGGTGCAAGAACAGGATGGCGCCGACGTAGACGACGACGAACAGGATGTTCAGCGGGCGCAGCAGGTAGCCCGGGTACAGGGTCCAGGGCAGCGCGAACAGCATCAGCCAGCGGACGCGGCGCGAGGGGTCGCGCAGCCAGCCGTGGATGAGCGCGAAGGCGAGCGAGGTCAGGACCAGCGAGGCGACGAAGCCGTCCTCGCAGCGCGAATAGCGGATGTGCTGGGGCAGAAAGGCGATGGCGAAGGCGGCGACCAGGCCGGCGCGGGTGTCGCGCAGCAGGTAGCTGGCGTGCGAGAACAGGACCAGCGGCATCACCGCGGCGTAGGCGAAGTTGGTCCAGCCGGCGACGTCGGTCAGGTAGAAGCCGTGGCCGGCGCTCTCGGCGGCGACCGCCAGCCACGAGCCGTCGGCGACGGTGCGCACGTTCGGGTAGACGCGGCTCCAGGGCCAGGCGCCCAGGAAGGTGTCGGGTGCGTAGGCCAGGCGCAGCAGCACGCCGGCGGTGACGATGGCGAGCAGGGCGAGGGCGGTCCAGCGAGGCGCCTCGACCAGCATCCGCCCCGCCAGCAGCAGCGCCAGGAGATAGACGAGGAGCACCAGCGCGATGCCGTCGATGGGCACCCAGCCCAGCTCGTCGAAGCGGACCCCGATGCGCCCCTGCGCTTCCTCGGCCGCCCGCTCTGCGTCGGGAACCTCGACCACCATCTCCTTCCAGATCGGGCCGCCCGCGTCGTTGCGCTCGACCAGCCCCAGCAGGACGTCGCGCGCCTCGTTGGCCTTCGGATCCCACTCGAAGCCGGGCAGCCACGCGAAGCTCTTGCTGCGCCGCGCGCCCGCCGGGGCCTCGTCCGGGTGCACCAGGCTGAACGAGGTCGTGCGCTCGTCGCCGCGCCGCAGCTCGACCCGGACCCGCTTGGCCTCGATGCGCACCTCCCACAGGGCGTAGCCGTGCGCGACCTCGCTGGTCAGCCGGTGCGGCTCGAACAGCCGCATGACGGCCGCTTCCTGCCCGGCGCCGATGACCCAGTGCCGGTACGAGACCTCTGGCGCGTCGGCCGCTGGCGCCTCGCCCCCCAAGCGGCCGGACAGCCCCAACCAGGCCGCCAGCGCGAGCCCGATCGCCACCGCGACCAGCCCCGCGCGGCGCCACGCGACCTTCCGGCCGCGCGCCGGCTGGGTGCCGTTGTCAGTCATCGCCGCCCCGTCGCTCCGGTCCGTCCCGGGCGAGCCCGAGGATACGCAAACGCGCCCGTGGCGTCTGCCGGAATACGCGGCCCGAACCCCCGCCGCGGGCGCCCCATTCCGCGGCGGCTACTCCGTGTCCGACACGGCGCCGGTGATCGTGCCGGTGATCGTCGCGCCGTCGGCGGTCCCCGCGGTCGTCAGCGTCACGCTGCCCGGGGCGATCTGCCCGACGGTGACCGTAGTCGTCCCATCGGGGCGGAGGAGCCGGGCGCGCGCCTCGATCCAGTCGACCTTCAGCGTCCCGGGCGCGAGGTGCGACAGCGGGATGTCGAGCTCGAGGCGCCAGACGGCGCCGTCCTTCATGCGCGCCGACAGCTTGATGAGGGCCGAGGTGCCGCCGAGCACGCCCGCCGTGGCGCCCACCTCGTCGACCTCGGGGACCGCCTGGTCATCCAGGGTGAGCGCGAAGGTGCCGGTGCCCTTGCCGAAGGGCGGCCCGAAGAGGGTGCCCAGGGTGGTCGAGAAGCTGCCCTCGAAGGCGCCCACCACCGGCCAGCAGACGGTGTCGAGCAGGGGATCCGAGGCGGGATCGCCCGCGGCCAGCTCGGCCTCGATCTGGCCGCGTCGGGCGCTGATGAAGCCGCGCAGCTCGGCGAAGGCGGCGGCGAGATCCCACTCGCCCGCGCCGTGAGGGTGGCCGGCGTGGGGCGCGATGAGCGCATGGAGCCGGTCGAGCTCGGCGCCGAGGGCGGCCTCGTCCCAGATCGTGTCGAGCAGCTCCGACAGGCGCGCGAAGTACCGGGCGCGCCCCTCGGGGTGGTCGAGCAGGCGCTTGCTGAGCGCGGCGCGGGCGTAGACCGAGGTGGCGGTCCCCTGGGTGGACTCCCAGGTGTTCATGATGGCGTCGATGCCGTGGGGGATGAAGACGAAGCGGCCGGTCTGCGGGTCGCGGTAGACGTGGTAGTTGTTCGCGTACTTCGAGTAGCCGTCGTAGTGGCGGATCAGGCTCTCGACCGCCCAGAAGGTGATGAACTGGTCCAGGTCGACCACGGCCTCGAGGCTGGCCAGCAGCGCGTCGTCCGAGGCCTCGAGCGCGGCGGCGACCGCGGCCAGATCGCTGCCTTCCGCGGTCTGTTTGTTGGTCTCGGGCTCGAAGGTGCCCAGCCACCCCTCGCGGAAGTCCGACAGAACGCCCTCGTACATGTTGCCGCTCGGGTTGGCGAAGCGGGGCTTGAGGAAATCCTTGTCGACGGCCTCGAGCATCACATACAGGCCCAGGTCTTCGCCGTTGACGGTGACGTGGGCGAAGCCGCAGCGCGGCGCGGGCACGCCCGCCGCGGCGAACAGCGCGTAACCCAGGCACTGCTTGACGTAGGTCCCGTCCTGGACCGAGTTGTTCAGGACGAGGTCGTCATAGCCGAACACGTCGGTGCCCTTGGCGTACTCGTCCAGGTTCAGCTTGAAGCCGGGGCGCGCGGTCGACTGCGAGCCGATCCAGCCCTTCTTGCGCACGCCCACGGGGTCGACCGTCACCCCGTCCACCGTCAGGCGGGTCGGGAAGTAGGTGTAGGGGCTGACGTGCGGCGCCGCCTGGCAGTCGCCGGCGAACATCTCGACCATGCTGCGGCGCTGGTGGCGCAGGGCCTCCCAATCGGCCGCGGCCAGCTCCATCGAGACCTCGACCACCCGGTCGGGGCTGAACAGACCGTCCGGCGGCGGGGACTCGCCGTCCGGCCCGGCGTCGGAGCCGGCGTCCAGGACGACGCCGTCATCGTCCGGCGCCCCGTCGGCGCCCTCGTCGCCCGCGTCCTCCGGGGCGTCCTCGACCTTCGCGTCCGCATCGCCGCCGGCCGGGGTCGACGCCTCGCCGCCGCACGCGGCCAGAGCCATCACCAACGCCGCCGCCCACCACGCCATCCACTCGCACCGCAGACCAAGCATCGAGACCTCGCGCCGACCGGCCACGCACCAGGGAGCGCGCCTATATACGGATGCGCCCGGCTCGTGTCACGGGGTCCGGCGCACGGACTCGCTCAGGCGGCGCTAGCGGTCAGGGCGATGACGGCCGCCATCCCCAGCATGCAGGCCAGTTGGGTCGCGAACAGCAGAAAGCGCAGCGAGACCACGTTGGCGGTCTGCGGGACCGAGACGTGCACCAGGCTCTGGCCGACGCGGGCGACCACCAGCACCACCGCCAGCGTGTCCAGGGTGGGCGTGTCGACGCCGGCCGCCAGGGCCGCCACCACGATGGCGGCGAAGACCGGCAGGTTCTCGACGCAGTTCATGTGCGCCCGCATGGCGCGCTTGTAGAAGTCGGGCCCCTCGACCTGGTCGGCGCGGAACTCGTGGGGCTTGGCCTGCTTCTTGGCGATGCGCGACAGGCGGAACCAGCCGACCGTGCCGGCGAGCAGCAGCAGGGTCCAGACGGCAAAGGCGAGCAGCATCCAGGCGGGCATGGTCATGGCGCAGGGTCCTCGGGGGGGGGCGTTGGATGGCCCACCTGTAGACCGTTCGCCGCGCCCGCGCAATCGCGCCGGCCGCGCGGGCGGGCTCAGAGCTGCCGGAACAGATGGGCCTCGAAGCGGCCCAGGAACTGCTTGGCCGCGTCGCTGTCGCCGTAGCGGCCGACGCGGACGTGGACCTGGGTGGTGCCGTCGGTCATGGGCTCGATCTCGACGAACACCGGGTCGCCGTTGGGAGTCAGGCCGTCTATCTCCAGCTCTTCGTCGTCCATCACGGCGGCGGTGGTGACGACGCCGTACGAGCGCAGGGTGGCGGCCACGGCCTGTCGGGCCTGCTCGGGCGACACCTGGTAGTAGCGGCTGACGCCGCCGGTCAGATACTGGTCGTCGGCGGCGGCGCCGCCGTGGGCGCCCGGCGCGGGGCCACAGGCGAGCGGCAGCAGACACGCCACCAGCGCCGCGGCGCGGCAAAGGCGAGGGGAGAGCTTCATGGGGGCCTCGGGGGCGAGCGGGGGTGCGCGCGCGTCCCCGAACCGTCCGATCGCGAGAGCCGCAGTCAAGGACGCCGACGACCGACCCGGTCACAGGGGCCGCGCCTCAGGGCGCCCCTTTGTGCTTGGCCCGGCTCGCGCGCCCGGCCTAGTGTCGCGCCCAAACCGTCTCCGACCTCCGCGTCGAGGAGCTCAAAATGATCGCGTCCGTCTCGCGCCGCCTCGTCGGCCTCTCCGTCCTGGCCACCTGCCTCGGCGCGTCCCCGGCCTTCGCCGCCCCGGCCCGCTCCGTCCAGATGGGCACCACCTTCGGCCTCGGCACCGGCCTGCATCACACCCTCGGCAGCGACGCGGCCAACGCAGCGCCATGGACCGTCTACCTCCCCATTCAGTTGGCCACGCTGCGGCTCGAGCCGGAGATCGGCGTCCGTTCGGTGACCGTGTCCTCCGAGGCCGACGGCGACGAATTCACCGAGTCCGCGACCGTGTTCCGGCTCGGCGTCGGCGTGTCCTACACGGCCTGGCTCACCGACGCGGCGATCCACGTCGGCGCGCGCGTCGGCTTCATCCGCAACTCGGGCGAGCTGACGATGACCGACTTCTGGGGTGACGAGTCCACCTACGAGTTCCTGCGGACGGACCTCTTCCTCTCCCCGATGCTCGGCGCCGAGCTGTACCTGACCCGCGCCCTGAGCCTGGGCCTCGAGGCCCAGCTCGAGACGGTCTTCGCGGGTGACGCCCAGGTGCTCGACCCGGACGGGGACCTCGAGACCACCAAGGGCGACCGCACCGACATCAACACGCGCGGCGTGCTGTTCCTGCGCTTCTACTTCATCTGAGGCCGACCCCGGGGCCGCGCAAACGCCGGGCCCCCGCTCACAGCCCCTTGGCGCCGATGCGGTGCTTGGGGTTGTGGTCGGGGGCGGCCTTGGCGGCCGCCTCGCGCCGCTCGCTGTAGCGGTCGACCAGGTAGTCGCGCAGGTCGCGCGTCAGCAGGGTGAACTTGAACAGCTCCTCCATCACGTCGACCACCCGGTCGCGGAAGGGCGAGTCCTTCATGCGGCCGTCGGGGTGGAACTCCTGATAGGCCTTGGGGACCGACGACTGGTTGGGGATGGTCAGCATCCGCATCCAGCGGCCCAGCAGGCGCAGGGTGTTGACGGCGTTGAAGGACTGCGAGCCGCCGCTGACCTGCATCACCGCCAGCGTGCGCCCCTGGGTCGGGCGCACGGCGCCGACCGACAGCGGGATCCAGTCGATCTGGTTCTTGAAGACGCCGGTGATGGCGCCGTGCATCTCGGGCGAGCACCACACCTGGCCCTCGGACCACTGGGACAGCGCGCGCAGCTCCTGCACCTTGGGGTGACCCTCCAGCGCGGGGTCCTTGACCGGCAGCTCGCGCGGGTCGAAGAAGCGCACGTCGCCGCCCAGCGAGGTCAGGACGCGCCCGGCCTCCTCGGCCAGCAGCCGGCTGTACGAGCGCTCGCGCAGCGACCCGTACAGCACCAGAAAGCGCGGCGGGTGAATCGACCGCGGGACCTCCGGGATGGGCGGGACGACCAGCTCCGGCGGGTTCCCGTCGTGGTAGCTCATGCGCCGTCTCCCGGGGCGCCGCCCTGGGGCACCAGGAACACGGGCTCCTGGTCGGCCGGCATCCGGGCCAGCTCGACGTCGGTCAGGCGCGCATAGATCTCGACCAGGTTGCCGCCCGGGTCCTTCAGCCACAGCTCGTGCAGCGGCGTGCCGCGCCAGGTGGTCCGGGCCGGCTTGTGGATGGGGAAGCCGGCCGCGGCGGCGCGATGCTGCGCGGCGATGACCGCCTCGCGCGTCCCCACGTCGACGCCCAGGTGATACAGCGTGTCCTGGTGCAGCGGCTTGCCGTCCGAGACCAGCAGCACGAAGTTGGTGCGCAGGGCCTCGCTGACGAAGGTGACGTAGCGGTGGGTCCACTCCTTGGGGCCCACCCCCAGCAGCCAGGCGTAAAAGCGCGCGGCGGCGGGCAGGTCCGGGACGCGCACGCTGGCGTGGAACTCGCGCGGCTCGAGGCCCTGGGGGACGTCGCGCAAGGCGCGCAGCACCTCGAGGCGGCCGCGGATCTGCTCGCGGGCGACGCGGAAGTGGTGCAGGCGCTCGTCGTCGGTCAGGTCCTCGTGCTTGCGGTCGGGGTCGGGGATGGGCCAGTGCAGGCGCGGCGCGGCGGACAGGAAGACCGGGCACACCTCTTCGGCGCACAGGGTGACGACCAGGTCGACGGTCGCCGGGTCGATGTCCTTGGCGGCCTTGGAGCGCTGCGTGGTGATGTCCAGCCCGACCTCGGCCATGGCGGCGATGGCGTACGGGTTGACGCGGGTCGGCTGCGAGCCGGCGGATTGCACGTTCACCGCGTCGCCGAAGACGGCGCGGGCCAGGCCCTCGGCCATCTGCGAGCGGGCCGAGTTGGCGACGCACAGGAACAGGACGTTGTCGAAGCGGAGTCCGGTCATGGTGGGCCTCACGAGGCTTCGGCGCGCGGGAACCAGCCCCGCGTGCGGTTGGCGAAGGCGACCAGCGACAGCATCACCGGCACCTCGATGAGCACGCCGACGACGGTGGCCAGGGCGGCGCCCGAGGACAGGCCGAAGAGGCTGATGGCGACGGCGACGGCCAGCTCGAAGAAGTTCGAGGTGCCGATCATCGCGGCCGGGGCGGCGACCTCGAAGGGCAGCTTCAGGGCGCGGGCCAGGCCGTAGGCGATGGCGAAGATGCCGTAGCCCTGGATGAGCAGCGGGACGGCGATGAGCGCGACGCGCAGGGGCTGGTCGACGAGCGTCTGGGCCTGGAAGCCGAACAGCAGGACCACCGTCAGCAGCAGGCCCAGGATCGAGGTGGGCTTGAGCCGCGCCGACAGCCGGTCCACGGCTTCGAGGCCGGCCTGCCGGTCCGAGCGCATCAGCCGCGCCCGCGTGACCAGCCCGGCGACCAGCGGGACGACCACGAAGATGACCACCGAGGCGATGAGCGTCTCCCAGGGCACGACCAGGTCGGTCACCCCAAGCAGCACCCCGGCGATGGGGGCGAAGGCGAAGACCAGCACCAGGTCGTTCACCGACACCTGCACCAGCGTGTAGTTGGCGTCGCCGCGGGTCAGGTGGCTCCACACGAACACCATGGCGGTGCACGGCGCGACCCCCAGCAGGATCATCCCGGCGATGTACTGCTGGGCGTCGGCGGCCGGGACCATCCCGGCGAAGACGGTCTCGAAGAACAGGATGCCGAGGCCGGCCATGGTGAACGGCTTGACCAGCCAATTGATCACCAGCGTCAGCACCAGCCCCTTGGGCCGCCGCCCCACGCTGTGCAGGCAGCCCGGGTCGACCTTCAGCATCATCGGGTAGATCATCAGCCAGATGAGCACCGCGACCGGCAGGTTCACGCTGGCCCACTCGACCTTGGCGATGGCCTCGAAGGCCCCCGGCGCGACCAGCCCCAGCCCCACGCCGGCCGCGATGGCCAGCGCCACCCACACCGACAGATACCTCTCGAACGGCCCCAGCGGGCTCGGCTCCTCGACCGCACAGACCGGCTCACTCGCGTTCACAATGCCTCCACCAGCATCTTGAGCTGCGCAATGGCCGCCGGCTCGACGCAATAGCAGACCCTCGGCCCGTCGATCTCTCCCCGCACCAACCCCGCCTCCTTCAGCACCTTCAAATGCTGCGACACCGTCGACTGCGCCAGCGGCAGCTCGCCCACGATCTCGCCGCACACACACGCCTTCTTGGCGATGAGCAGCTTCACGATGGCCACCCGCGCCGGATGCCCCAGCGCCTTGGCCAGCTGCGCCAGCCGCTCGTTCGCCTCCGCCTCGTCCACCGGCGCCGCCTCCGCCCTCGCCGGCGGACAGCACTCCCGAACCGTCTCTTCCACGACCACCTCCATAGCCCATCGCCGATTTACGATAACCAAGCCCCACAATCAACCCCTCACGGCCCGCCGCCTTCCCCCCCCCCCCTGGGACCGCCGGCTTCCAGAGGGTGTCGCAGAAGGGCCAACCGGAGTGCTCCACCTTGGTGGAGCCCCCATCCGGCGCAGCTTGCTGCGCCGGTTTGGCGGCCAGATCCCGGCGGCAAGCCGCCGGGGCCGGGGCTCCGGCAAGCCGGAGCACTCCAAGGCCGCCTCCGCCGGCATCAATACGAGTGTACCTCATGACGACCGCGGCCAAAGCGGAGCGGCGGCCCTCACTCGAGGCGGAGCCGGTCCGGCAGGACCGTGTTCGGCACGTGCGAGCCGTCGATCTCGACGAGGTGGGATCCGGCCGTGACCGGTACGTCCTGGAAGGTCCAGGCCGAGGCGTCGCATGGCATCGTCAGGTAGGTGTAGGCGGTCAGGATGTCCGGGTCCTCCGCGGGCCGGAGCGTCGCCCTCACCTGGTGCACGGTGCAGAAGCCACCCTCCGCCGGCTGCTCGCCGTCCAAGGTGATCGACCCGCTCACGCGCACGACGGGGGCCTCGAGCATCAGATCGGTGCGAGCACCGTCCACCTCGAGGCGGCTGGCGAGCTTATGGCGATGAGGGAGGACCGCGCCGTGCTCGCCCTCGAGGAAGACGGCGTACGCCCCGTGCGGGAGCTCGAGCGCGAACACGCCGCCCGCGTCGCACGGGATCTCCGTGTGGTACGGCGCCACGCTCTCGCCGTCGAGCGGGATGAAGCCGAGCGCGAAGCCGGCCGGGTGCGCGTCGCAGAGGTCGTCGAGCGGGGCGCCGTCGAGCAGGACCGTGCCGCTGACGGTGGCCATCCGGACGTCGAGCACGAGGGGCTTCGCGCTGGGGAGCTCGATCGCGGCCGCGACCGCGATCGCTGGGGCGTACTTCGCCACGGGCAGGGTGTGGCCGACCACGCTGACCTGGTAGGTCCCGGGTGGCAGCGCGAGCTCGGCCGCTCCCCCGCCCTCGCAAGGGATGGACTCGTAGATCCCGAAGCCATCCGGCTGAGCGAAGATCAGCGTCGCGAGCGGGCCCGAGCAGTTGGCGGGGACCGGGAATGGACCACCGTTCATCGTGAGCGTGAGCGGCACGCGGACGGTCTGGACGTCGAGCGTCACCGCATCGGCCGCAGGCACGGTGAGCGCTGCGTGCACGAGGGCCGAGCCAGGGAGGTTCGACTGCTCGCTGCCGACGACCACCTGGTAGGTGCCGTGCGGGAGCGTGGCCTCGAAGGTCCAGTCCGTGTCGCACGGGAGCTGCTGGTAGTGGACGGTCCCCAGCGTCGTCTCACGGAACTGCACCAGGGCCGCGCGGGTCGTGCAGGCGCTCACCTCCGGAGGCGCGCCGTCGAGCAGGATCGAGCCGGTCACGGTCGCAGTGCTGCCGTCGAACACAGCGTCATCGGTGGACGGCTGGTACGCAGCGCGCAACACGCTGCTGGCGTCCGGAAGGCTGGTCGAACCGGAAGTCGATGAGACGGAGACCACGTAGCTGCGATCGCGATGAAGCGTGACCCCGTCGAACTCGAAGCTCGCGCAGGGGAGGTAGGCCGTGACGCCCCCGCCGAAGTCGGTGTCTTGGAATCTCACCGAGACCGAGTCGGCGTCGAGGCACAGGGGGCCCGCGACGGGCGGAGCGCCGTTCTGCGCGACGTAGCCGCTCACCGAGACCACCGGCACCTCGAACGACAGGTCCGTCCGGTCCGCGTCGAACTCGAAGCGGGGGACGAGCGGCAGGACGCCGATTCTCGGGCTCTTGGAGAGTCCACCCAAGGGCAGGAACAGCTCGACGGCGTACGTGCGGGGCGCCGGCAGCCGCCCTTCGAACGCCCGCGTCGCCCCCGTGCAGGGGAGCGCGATCCCGTGCCTCTGTTTGCCCCCATCGAGCTCCACGAACTCGAGCGTCGCGCACGTCAGGCCGTCACCCTCGACCGTCACGGTGCCGGCGACGGCGGCGGTCCGGACGTCGATGTGGACGACGCACTCCCCGTCCGGGCAGGTCGGGTCGCCTGAATCGTCGCCCTCACCGTCGCCCACATCATCGCCCGCATCTTCGCTGGCGTCGTCGGACACTTGCACATCGCCTTTGGCGTCGAGCGGGCCGTCGTCGGAGTCCCCCGCGTCGTCTCGGCCCATCTCTCGATCGGCCCCGATCGGATCGTTGGAGCATCCCCCAAGGACCAGCATCGTGACCAGGGCCCACAGGCTCATGCGCGTCATCTCACCCTCCACGGTCGGCTGGTCGAGTCGTTCATCGATGTGCGGATAGGCATGTCGTGGTAGGGCCCCGAGTAGCGGTAGGTGGACTCGGCCGAGAGCCACAGGGCGATGCGCCCATTGGCGGCGCCGCCGCCGGGGAGGGCGCCGGCTGGCGGCAGGCGAGATGAACGCAGGCGCCATCGCGCCGTCCGGCCGTCGACCCCGCCCTGGGAAGGCGATCGTGCGGCAAACGCCCCATGCCCAAGACAAACAAACGTGACGGAACGCTGACACCTGCCGAGGCGATCCCTGGCCCGCTGAGACGTCACCAGCGGCCGAGCTCCTTGCCCTTGCGCTCGACCCTCTCGAGCATGTGCAAGGTCCCCTTGACGGTGATGCGATCGATCTGGCGCGAGGTCGTGCCGCTCACCTTGTCGTCGCGCGCCGTGATGAGCGCGTAGCCGCTCACGACGTCGCCGGGGCGCAGGGTGAGGTCCCGGGGCCGGGGGCCGCCCGCGAGCTCGAGGGTCATCGTGGCGCGTCCAGTCCCAGTCTTGCACCGCTGGACGTAGCTGACCCGGCCGTCGCGCGGGTTGATTCGGTCCACCCGGTCGGTGTCCACGCAGTCGTACTCGAACTCGATCGTGTCGGTGCGGGTGAGGACGAGCTTCGCGGCGGTGGCCGACTTCACCGTCAGACCGCCGAAGTAGCGCAGCTGCTCGACGAGCTCATGCTCGCGCGGCGTCTGGGGGTAGTCCCCTCCGGTCTTCGTCTTCTTGATCCCGCCGAGCATCTCGACGAGGCGCAGCCCCCTCGCGAACACGCTGCGGTCGGGGTTCGCGGCAGCCGCCGCGGCCGCCCGGAGGCGCGCGAGCTCCGCCGGGTCGACCGGCCAGCGCACGTGCGGCGCGACCCGGGCGTCGCGGTAGACGCGGTAGGCCTTGTAGGTGCGGTGGGTGCCGAGATCGGTGGCCTCGCCGCAGAAGAGCTTGCGCTCGTCGTCCAGGTCGCCCCAGCTGCGCCCGTGCTTCGTGAGGGGCGCGGCGTGGCGGGGCTCGAGCACCGCGTCCAGGCGAAACAGCAGCTCGCTGCGTCCGACCACGACGTCAGCGATGCGACGCAGGATGTCGTGGTACGGCCCCGAGTAGCGGTAGGTCGAGTCGGCCGAGAGCCACAGCTTGCGCTCGTTCGCGAGCTTGAAGAGCTCGACGACGATGGCGCGCGCCTCAGACTTGTGGTGATACACGCTCGGCTCGGCCTCGAGGGCGGCGAGGCGGGGCTCGAGCGCCTCGGCGACCGCGTTCCAGCCGGCGACGTAGTCGTCGAAGTCGGCGTCGCACTGGACGGCCCAGGTCTTGTTGATGCGTGCCTGGATGAGGGCCGAGGCGGCGCGGTCGTCGAGGCGCATGGCCTGGATCGCGGCCCAGCCGGGGAGCCAGGCGGGGTCCGGGTTGTCGAGCTGGTAGAGGTGCCACGAGCTCTTCGGCCTCAGGCGCGGGCGCAGGATCTCCCAAGCGCCTCGGTCGTGCACGTCCTTGATGTTGGTGTAGTTGAAGCTCTCGATGAGCTCGATCGCGAGGCGGTCGGTGTCGGCGCGGGCGACGACGACGGACGGGCTCGCGAGCGCGATCAGGCCGACGAGAGGGGCGATGACGTGGCTGCGTTTCATTGGCAGAGGTCCTCCTCGAGCGGGCGCAGTAGGGCACACTCCACCACGGGTCGGCCATGACCTCCGAGGTCATGAGTCCGAGCGGTCGCGGCGAGCAGCGCGTTGACCTGGGTGCCGCTGGAGATGACCGGCGGTCGATGCTGCCCACGCGCTCATCTCGCGTGACCGACGCGCCCATTCGCGCTCTCGCCGCGCCCGATCTTCGCCCGCCGTCGAAATTCGACCGAGGGCACTGGTCTGGCGCGGCCCGGCGCTTCTTTCCGCCCCGCGCTGGGTGCACCGCACGCACTCTCCTGCGCGCGGCCGCACCGCGTCGAGGCGTCCCGAGGCCTCGCGCGGAGCCCGACCGACCGACGCTCGACATCTTCTGGGGGACCCATGAATCAGCCATCGAAGGCCCTGGCATCACTGCTCGTCATCACCATGAGCGCTTGCGGCGTCGGCGGCGGGGGCGGCGGGGGCGGCGGGGGCGGCAGCGAGGCCGTCCAGTCGGTCAGCGGCATCACCACGACCGACCTCCAACGCATCCCGACGGCCCACGCCAACTTCGGCGCGAACGCGACCAGGATGCACGGCGCCCTCCTCGGTCCGGGCGGCGTGGTCGACCTCGCCGACTCGCTCCTCGCCGTGGACGTCAGCACCGAGGCCGGGCGCGCCGAGTACCTCGCGCTGCACGTCCAGCTCGACGACCAGATGCGGGGCTCGCTCGCCGTACTCGGCGCCTTCGCGCGCCACTCCGAGAGCCTCGACGCCTTGCACCAGAGCATCCGCGACAAGCAGATGGCCGCCCAGCTCGAGGCGCGCCCCAACGGCTTCGTCTTCATCCTGGCCGGCGGGCTCGCCATCTCGGGTTATCTGGCCTACCGGGCGGGCGCCAAGGCCATCGACAAGAAGCACGACACGACGCGCCACATCATCGGCAAGACCAACGACGCCGGGCGCGCGCAGATCGCCGAGGCCATGCGCGACTCGGGCATCGACGTCCCGACGGGAGCCACCCAGCAGCAGCTCCTCGAGGCCTTCAACACCGCGAGCATCAACGCGCGCAACAGCGTCAACCGCGAGCTCATCGGCCTCGCCCTCGCCGAGGCCGACGGCGACGCCATCGCCCAGGACAAGAAGAACACCGTCGAGGCGGCCGTTCAGCTCGGCGAGGTCGCCCTCACCACGACCGTCTCGGCGACGCTCACGGTGACGGGCGGCCAGGGCGTCGACAAGCTCGCCGGCCTCGCGGCCCAGGGCGGCGGCGCCACCGTCTCCAACGCGGTCCTCGCCGGGCAGGCCGTCGATCTCGCCTTGAGCGCCACCGAGTACCAGCCGCTCGACGTCTTCAGCCGACACCTCCAGACGACGACCGTCAGCCAGGAGCACCGAGTGGTCGCGGTCGAGCAGCCCTCGGTCCCCGTCAGCCCGGACGAGGCGCGGGAGCTCATCGACGACATGGCCAAGTCCGACCCGGGCGCGCTCACCGTCACGGAGATCCTCGACGCGAGCAACGCCCTCATCAACGAGGCCGGCAAGGTCGCGCCCGGCCAGTCGACCGTCCTCGCCCCGGCCCGCGTCCACACGCAGGAGGTCGACCTCGCCTCCGACGACAACGCCTCGACGCCCGGGCACTACGTCTATCAGGTCGCCGAGGGGACGCCCTTCCTCGTCCCGGGTGACATGGTGAGCCAGCTCGTCGACGTCGGGGTGACCAGCGCCGGCCGCATCTTCGATCTCTTCGAGTCCATCCGCCCGACCGACCAGCCCGTCCTCTTCCTCAACCAGAAGCGCATCACCCCGGAGGCCGCCGACTCGCTCATCGAAGGCGGCGAGGAGATCGAGATCGATGGCGAGACCTTCCGCGTCGACTCGCTCAGCATCACCGCCTCACCCGCGAGCCCCTCGGCCGGCGAGGACGTCTCCGTGACCGTCACCGTCCAGCCTCCCCAGCCCAACGTCCCGGTCTCCTATCAGGTCGCCGGCAGCGACGGCTACGGGGACTCGGGCACCCTCCGCACCAACGGCCACGGGCAGATCCACTTCAGCATCCCCGGCGGCGCCGAGTCCGTCGTCGACCAGATCACCGTCGACGTCGGCCCCCTCTCCGCCACCTACTCCTACTCCTTCCACTGACCCGAGCTTCCGGGCGGGGGGGGAGCGTCTTGGTTTCGACTCGCATCGGAGGCCGAAACCAAGAAGCTCCTACTCCTCGGCTCGGATGGAAGGCCGAAACCGAAAAGCTCCTGGCTTCTCGGCTGGGATGGAAGGCCGAAACCAAGAAGCTCCTGCTTCTCGGCTCGGATCGGGTCAGAAGACCAAGCGCTTCCAGCCGTTTCGGCGCGAGTCGAGGCCTGGATCCAAGAACTTCCAGCCGTTTCGGCTCGAGTCGAGGCCTGGAGCCAAGACCTTCCAGCCGTTTCGGCTCGCGTCGAGGCCGAGATCGAGGACTTCCAGCGTTTCGGCTCGGAGCGGAGCCCAGGGAGGGAGAGCTTCCAGGTCCCCGGGCCCGAGACGCTCTCCCTCCCGGCACCGCTCAGGCTTCGACCAGCTCGGGCGTCTCGGAGCGCTCGGTCGTCCCCTCGGCGGCGCTCACGGACCGGATGGTCCCCCAGGTGGCGCTCGGCTTGGGGAACCGTCGCTCGCTGTCGGCCTCGTCGAAGGCGAGGTCCCGCCCGGCGCGGACGATCTCGAGATACGAGGACTGCCAGACGGTGTACGCCCGCGCGACCAGGGCCTTGGGAGCCTTCGGGTCCTGAGCTGCCTGCTGCTCCAGCTCACGCAGCTGCGCCGTGGCGTCGCGCTCGGCGGCGTCGAGCGCCTCGGGCGCCAGCTCGGCGATGCCCTGGATACCCGCGGTCAGCGGGCGCAGGAAGCGCACCAGCCGGATGACGTCCTCCGCGTCGTCGCGGTTGCCCCGGCCCTTGCGGATGTCGGCCAGCGTCTTGGTCGACTGGGGCGTCGCCGTCCCCAGCACCTCGGCCCAGCTGAACAGGCGCTGGTCCAGCTGCCGCACCCGCGCCGCGAGCGCCCCGTCCCTGGGCGCCATCGCCGCCTCGGCGTCCGCCCGCCGCAGCTCGGCCATCGCCAACACCAGCGCGTCGTCCTTCACCCGCTCGATCGCCGCCTCGACACGCTGCTGCCGCGCCTCGGCATATTCCTTCGACAACAGCGCCCGATAGGGCTCGATCTGGCGCAGCACGTGCAGCGTCTGCCCCCACGCGACCGCGCGCCCGATGCGCGGCTGCGCGACCTCCCCCTCGGCGAGCGCCCAGAGCGCGCCCTCCCGCTCGTCGAGCAGCGCGCTCGCCCGCTCGACCTCGGCCTCCGAAGCCCCTCCCTCGAGCGGATCGATCGCCGTCTCCTCGGTCCCCACCACGACATCATCAACCCCGGGCATGGCTCTCCTCCCTGCAAGGCACCCTCACGGCGCCCTCGTCGAGGAACGGCCCCCCAGCCCCGCAACCCACGAGCACCCGGGACCCGCTCACTGTGGCATACACCTCAACGATGCCGGGCCCATGACAGAGCGTCAAGGCCAGCCGGGGCGCTTTCGGGGCGGGGGGCTACCTCTGGTCGGCCGAGGTGTCCGCCCCCCTGTCGACGGGGCACGGACGCAAGGTCGCGCCGTGCCGTCCGAGTCCCGTCGAGGGGCACGGGACGGGTCCCGCACGGGCCCATGACCTCGCGGGTCATGGCCGATTCCTGGAAGTTCAGGTGTCAGGGTTCATCACTTTTGACTTTGGGTCCGGCTGAAAATGGAAAGTGATGAACCCTGACACCTACCTCCTGGAAAGTGATGAACCCTGACACCTACCTCGAACCCTGACACCTACCTCCCCCGAGGCCGACGCCAACCGTTGCGGGGACCGACCGCTTCCACTACCGTCCGCGGCCCTGGGATCGCCGCTGCGCGCCGGCGGCCCCGGTGCGGTCGGCCGCGCCCCCAGCCACCGACCTCTCATCGCTGCGCGCACCTCTTCCCGAGGCGAGAACCCCATGTCGTCCCCCTCCCTGGTGTTGCGCGCCCTCGGCGCCGTGCTGGTCCTCGTCGCGCCGGCGTGCGGCGACGCCTCCGCGCCATCGACAGGCACCGACGAGGCCTCCTCGGACCTGGGCGCCTCGCCCGACGCGGACGGCGCGGACGGCGCGGACGGCGCGGACGACGCGGACGACGCGGACGACGCGGACGACGCGGACGACGGCGCCTCGCCCGACGGGACCGGCGGGCCGTCGGACGTCAGCCAGATAGGGGACCCCTGCGTCTTCGAGAGCGACTGCGTCGGCCTGGTCTGCGATCTCTTCCTGGGCACCTGCCGCAGCTGCTACTCCGACGACGAGTGCGGCTTCCTGTCGTGCGGCTCCGAGGGCGTCTGCGTCCAATGTGAGAGCGATGGCGACTGCATCGCGACCGGCGCCGGCATGTCGTGCAAGGACCGCATGTGCGTGCAGTGCAACGTCGACGACGACTGCTTCGGGTCGACGAGACCGTATTGCCGCCATAGCGCCTGCGTGGCGTGCAGCGAAGACGCCCACTGCACCGACCCCTTCGACATCGGCCTGGTCTACTGCCACGAAGGCAACTGCACCGAGTGCCGCACGTCGGCCGACTGCGGAGGCACGAAGCCCGTGTGCTTCAACGGGTACTGCACGGGGTGCTCGAGCGACGCCGACTGCGAGGGCGCCGCCGGGGGGGCTACGTGCATCACCATGTCAGGCGCTTGCGGGAGCTGCCAAAGCCACGCCGAGTGCGAGGACCCGGCCAAACCCCAGTGCGATACCTTGCTCGGCCAGTGCGGCCCTTGCACCGACGCGGAGGCGTGCTCCGGCGACTCCGACGGCAACGGGTGCGACCTGGCGACCGGCATGTGCATCAAGTGCCGGTCCAGCGCTGACTGCAAGGGCTCCCAGGACGGCAAGATGTGCCGCAAGACGACGGGGATCTGCTACCACTGCGAGTCCGACGAAGACTGCGTGGGCAGCCCCTACGGCACCTGGTGCAACGTCTCCGGCGGCCCCACCTACCACATCTGCTCGGGCTGGGACGTAAACCCGTGCATCTGGGCGTGCGAGGCGGCTGGCGGGTGCGACGACGAGACGTGCTCCGCGTGCTTCACGAAGTGCAGCGCCCAGCAGGAGTGCCTCTCCGCCTGTCTCTACACCTGCACGGACACGGACGAGGCATGCCAGACCCAGTGCGAGGGGGCCTGCGCGGGGTGAGCGGCATGACCTGCGGTGCGTGTGTGCGACACGTCACGGCGGCGTCGAAGGGGCGGAACACCATGCGCCGGTTTTGCTGGCGCCCTTCGACGGTGGCGTTCGACGCGATGGCATGGCCGCGCGCGGTCACTCCGGTGACGCACCCCGAGCCCTCACGCCTGCCGCAGCACGCTCGCCGCGCGGCGGTGACTGCCCAGGTCCAGCACCTCGGCGTACCCGGCCCGCCTCAAGAGCGCCGCCGCCCGTGCGCTGCGGATCCCGCTCTGGCAATAGACCAGCACCGGTCGGTCCTTGTCGCCCACGGCGTCGGGCCGCGCGAGGATGCGGTCGATGGGCACGTTGACCGCACCCTGCACGTGGCCGCCGGCGAACTCGGCCGGCGTGCGGACGTCCACGACCTGGCCCCCGCGCGTCAGCGCCGTGCAGACCTGCCGTAGCGCGGCCCTGGGGCGTAACATCGGCAAGACGACGAAGACCATGGCGGCGGCGAGGAGGATATAGGCGGTGGTACTCATGCGTAGTTCGCTCCCGGGGAAGGTAGTTGCCCCCCCCAGCGAGAGCCACCACCACCCGGAAGTGTTACACGCTCAGGGCGTCACGAAGGGGCCGACACGCCGCCCAACGCCGCCCGTCCACCTCTCGACGCCTCCCACGGGACCTCTCGACGGTCATTTCGCTGGCGCACCGCATCCTGGCCCCCTGATCCAGCGGACCGCGACCGAGGCGAGCTGGCCCTTTATGCCAACATGGATGAGACAGCTACCCCTCAGTAGTTGAGCGAGCAGGGCGAGCGCAAGACCGGGGGCCCCGGCAAGCGGGGCTTCGAGCGGGGTCCAGGGGCCAGGCCCCAACTTGTCGACTTCTCGGCGCCAGCGGCGGTGACCATTGAGGGTTGACGCAACGAAACGTGTACGTTCACGAGGTACGGTCCGCTGTCCTCCACCTCGTCTAGCCTGCATTTCTCACCAGATCCGTAGCGAGCCCGAGGGTTAGTGCTGCAGATCCGCGTGCTCGGAGTGGAGGCCGGTGAAGGCGTACCTGGCGGTACGTCGAGCCGGCCGGAGCGAGAACGCCGCGGAGGTGCGGTGCTAGCCCCGGGCGCAGTAGGAGCTGGTGAGAAATGCAGGCTAGAACGGGTCGGCGGGACGGACGACGTTACCGCGGACACGGGCTGGTCGGGTCGGCAGGCTGGCGGGTCGGTGGACGACGTTTCCACGGAAACGTGGCGGTGGGGGGCGGTGGACGACGTTACCGCGGAAACGTGGTGCTGGCATCGCCAAGCCGGCGGGTCGGTGGAGGACGTTTCCGCGGAAACGTGGTGCTGGCATCGCCAGGCTGGCGAGTCGGTGGAGAGAGTTACCGCGGAAACGTGGTGCTGGCATCGCCAGACCGGCGGGTCGGTCGAGGACGTTACCGCGGACCGAGCTGCGCTACGCGGACGGCTGAGGTCGCCGAGCGACGGCGCCGAAGAAGCGGGTTGCTTGGTTCGCTGGCACGCGAGCGCGATCGCCGATTCAGGGGACGAGGGGCAGGTTCGGATCCCGTGCTCGGCAGAAGCCGGCGTCGCAGGTGACCGTAGTCTCGGGGGTCGGATCGTCGAAGCTCGGGCAGGGGAAGGCTTCCTGGCAGGTCCCCGAGTTCTCGGGGTCGTGGAGGTTGGACCAGGCGTTCCAGGGGGTGCCCTGGTTCGCGGCCGTGAAGCTGCAGGCGATGCGGACCAACTTGCAGTCGCACGCGGTGCGGCACTGCTTGCAGACGAGCGGGCTGCACTCCTGGTCGCGCGGCGGCGGTGGCGAGGCGTCCGGGTTCGTGAAGTCCAGGTCGGCGAGGAAGGCGGCGGTGTGGGCTTCAGGGTCGCAGCTGGCGTGCTCGGGCTCGAGGGTGGCCAGCGCGCACCACGGCGGGGACTCGGGCGTGCGCTCGCAAGGGTCGGCGCCAGGGACCTCGACGGCGCGCGTCGCTCCGCCGTGCTCGACGAAGTACAGACCGGCCGCGAGGGGGCCGGCCGAGCACGTCGCCTCCACGCGCTTGCAGGCCGTAGGGCACGAGTCCCCGCCATCGTGCTGAAAGCGCGCCTGGCTCGTCACGCGGATGACGTTCCCCTCGACCGTGGCGACGCAGCTCGCCGAGCTGCGGGCGGGGCCGGCCATGGTGCTGGACTTCGACCCGGGCTTCGAGGACGCGAGGCTGAGCCCGGGGCTGGCCGCCGCGGCGAGCTTGTCGCTGCTGAGGTCGGGAGCGTTCGTGCTGGACCTGCGGCTGGACACGGTAGCGAGCCCGGAGGCGGCGTTCGGCAGCCTGGGTGTCGGGGTGAACCTGAACTGAGCGCCGTAGTCGAGGAGGGCGGGCGTTGCGCCGACGCGCGCAAGCTGGCCCAATGCGGCGCGGGAGCCGACAGCCTGCCGCGCAACGACCGAGCTCACCCCACGTCGCGGAGCACCACGCGGCCGTCGTATCCGGCCGTCGCCACGCGCCCGTCGCGCAGCACGTGGACGGCGCGGACGAAGTCGCCGTGCTCTCCAAGGGGTGTGCCCAGCCGCTCCGGCCCCCAGACCGTGATCCGGTCGTCCTCGGCGCCGGTGACGAGGCGGCCGTCGGGGAGCCAGGCGAGGCTCGTGACCCCCTCGCGATGCGCCTGGAAGCGCTGCCAGCCCCGGTGGTCGAGCACGTGCACGCTGCCGTCGGCCCCGCCCGCCGCGACCCCGTGCGGCCCCGCGTTCACGCTCCACAGCGGCACGCCCAGGTCGTGTTCCTCGCGGTTGGGGCCCAGGATGCGGAGCACGCCGTCCTCGCAGGCGGTGACCATCTCGCCGCCCCGGACCGCGATGGCACGCACCCAGCCACCGTGCGCGAAGCGTTCGCAGCCGTGCCCACGTCCGTCACCGACGACGAGCGTGCCGTCGGCGCTCCCGCTGGCGATGCGTCCGTCGGGCAGCACCTCGACGCACAGCGCCGCGCCCTCATGTCGACGCACGACCGTGGGCTCGTGTCCGCTCCACAGACGGACAGTGCGGTCGCGACCGGCGCTCACCAGCCGCCCGTCGGGGAGGCTACGCACCGCGAGCACCGAGCTGTCGTGCGCCTCCCAGCGGTCCACCTCGAGCCCGTCGCGCCACACCCGAATCGTCCGGTCGCGACCGCCGCTCGCGAGGGTGCCGTCGGGCTGCTCCGTGAGCGACCAGACGTAGCCGAGGTGGCCGGTGCGCTGGGTGCGCGGCGCGGCGGCGTCCCCGCCGAGGCGGCGATAGAGCACGTCGCTGCGCAGGATGTGCTTGCAGCCGGCGGTCACGGGGGCGCCGTCGTGCCAGAGGTCGTGGTCGAAGACGATGAGGGCGCCGGCGCGGGGGGTGACCTCGGCGATCACCGCCGCCTCTTCGCCGCGTCCGTCGAAGAAGCGGGTGAGGCCCCCAGAGAAGGCGGGGGGCTCGTCGAGGTAGACCATGAAGGTGAGCAGTGAGCGCTCGTCCGGGCCACGATGGTGCACCCCGTCGCGGTGACGACCGAACCACTGCCCCGGCAGGTAGCGGCAGCTCCGCAGCCGCTCGTTGAGCCCGACGAGACCCCAGACTGCACCCTCGTGCTCGATCCGCTCGGGCAGCGCCGAGCGCACGCTGTCGAGCAGTCGGCCGGCGAGGATGGGATCGTCGAGGACCTGGCGGTCGTTGGTGCGGTAGCCTGGCGGGTAGTCGCGGTCCGCCGGTGCGTAGCCGCGGGCCTCGGACGTGGCGATCAGCGCGCGGCAGGAGTCGGCGTCGAGCGCGTCGGGAAAGAGCCAGCAGCCTGCGAGCACCTGAATCATGACGCCTCCTCGGAGCCGAGCCCGCGGGCCATCGAGCGAAGCGCCCCGGCGGCGAATCCGCGGGGCGTGAGCCAGCCTCTCGGCAGGCTCAGGGTCACGCCGGCGACTCCTCGTGACCGGCGGGGGCAGGCCAGCTCTCGTCGGGCTTTGCAGGGTTCGGACCGAGAGCCGCGTACCGCCCGCTGCGCGGAGGGGTGAACGGCGCGGCCCGAGGCCTGACCCGCGAGGCTAGAGCGGCGGCAGCGGGCCCACCGGGAGGCTGGCGGGGCCACCGGGCGTGTCGCCGAGCGGTATCCACGGGGTCTCGACGGTGCTGCCGACCGAGACGCGGACCTTGAGCGGGTCGGCGAAGGCGGTGCCGCTGCCGTAGCTGCAGGCGCCGACCTCGAGGACCAGCAGCGTGTCGCCCTCCTCGATGTCGACCCCCATGTCGACGATGAGGTGGCCGGCGCCGCCGAGGGAGACGAACCCGCCCGAGACCTTGCAGACCGACAGATCGTCGGGCCAGCCGGTGAAGGCGTCGGGGGCGAAGAGCGCGGCGGTCGGGTCCCCGTTGGCGACGTCGGAGGGGGCCGCGAGGTAGCTCGTCACGGCCTCGGCGAAGTGGACCTGCCCGGTCGCCGCCTTGGTGAGCACGATGGCGTCGACGTCGGCGCCGGGGTCGGCGCCGCCGGTGACGTTGCTCATGTCGTCGAGGCGGACGAAGCGGTAGGGGCTGGTCCCGTTGGGGTCGCCGGAGGACACGTAGAGCTGGACGAGCAGGGGGCCGGCGACCGGCTCGTCGCTGGCGTCGAAGAGGTACCACTCGGCGGTGTGCAGCCCTGAAGCCTGCGGGGCGACGAGGTCCATGGTGAGCTCGACGGCCGCGAACGGCGGGGTGCATGGGAGCTCGACCGGCTGCCCGCCGAGCGCGTCGCCGACCGGCCGGAGCGCGTAGCCGGACCAGCTGGTCGTGCCCGTGTTCGTGAGCGTGAAGCTGCGCGACAGGGGCTGGCCGGGTTCGACGACCGTGAGGTCGGCGTCGCCGGAGCCGACGGAGAAGGCGTCGGTGAGGATGAGGTAGGCGCCCTCCCAGGGCGGCGGCGGCCCGAGCCCGTAGCGCGTGGCCAGGAACTCCTCGGTGTTGAGTTCGCATTCGCGCATGGCGTTGGCTGCCTCGACGCCGACGAAGCGCCAATGCCACGGCTCCCAGACGTACTGGGTGGTGGCGACCTTGTCGTGTCCGTAGGTCAGCACGATCCCGAAGCGATGGGCGTTTTCCATCACCCACTGCATCTGCCAGCTCGCCGCCATCTCGACGGCGTGGGCGCGGCCGAAGCTGGAGATGGCGCCGTTGTCCTTCTGATAGACCAGGTCGGCGGTGGTGCCGAGCTGGTGCTCGGAGTGTCCGGGCTCGGCCGAGTAGGTCCCGGCGACCAGGGCGGCCTCGTGCTCGTCGTAGCCCGCGGCGATCTCTTGCTGCACGTAGTAGCCGTAGGTGTTGTCCTGCACCGCGTACGAGCGGAACCCGCTGGCGACGTAGAGGATCGCCCCGACCTCGGACTGCGCCGCCTCGAACAGCGCGCGGAAGCCGACCTCGCCCTGGTGGCCGACGGGCTTGAGGTCGAAGGTGGCGAGCGGCGTCGACGGGGCGGGCGAGGCCCAGGCGACCTGGCGGAGCGCGTTCGCCTTGGTCGTGTACTGGTTCGGAACGCAGACGAGATCGTGGTCGACGCCGGGGTCGCCGGCCTGGCAGGGGTTCCAGGTGCTGGTGGGGCTCACGGGATAGCCCGGCGGGATGGCGCTGCTCCGGTTGACGTAATAGAGCAGGTCGCTGGGGTCGTCGGGAGGAGCCGCGCCGTCGTGGAGCAGCGCGGCCTCGCACGCCTGGACCCGCGCCTCGAGGTCGCAGGCCCAGCCTTCAGGCCGATCGTCCGGAGGCTGGTAGACCTCGCCGGGTCCCACGCCATCGTCTGGCGTGACGTACGCATCGCCGGGTACGTCGCCAGCGACGTCCGCCACGTTCACGTCGCGAGGGACGTCCGCCACGTTCACGTCGGCGTCCCCTCCGACGTCGCCCGGCTCGACCTGCGCGTCCGGGTCAGGCGGGTCCCCCTCGGCCGAGTCGCAGCCGGCGCCCGTCGCGAGGCCCCCGAGGACACCGAGCAAAGTCACCCATCGACGCATCCAGCCCTCCGCCAGTCCGGGTCCGCGCGGCCTCGGCGCCGCGCGTCGAGTATAGCGGCCGGCAGCGTTCCGTGTCGCGCGACCGTCGACCCGATCCGAGCCGCACCCCGCGCGGGCGGGCAGACGCCCCCCGGAGCCGGCGACCAGCCTCGCTGGGAGGGCCGGTCGCCGGCTCACGCCATCAGTCGTTCACGCAGCAGGCGAAGAAGTCCGGGCAACAGTCGTTGCTGGCGGTGCAGGACGTGTCGCAGTAGCACCCGCCGTTCGGAGAAGGCCCCGGCTCGCCGCAGTGACCGGCGCAGGTGTTGGCGGCGTTGAAGCCGCACGAGTTGCTGTCGTCGAGGCATGTCCCCGACGCGCTGCAGAACTCCCAGGACTGGCATTCGCCGCACGACCCGCCGCACCCGTCCGAGCCACACTGCTTGCCCCCGCAGCTCGGGGTGCAGACGCCGCCGGTCGAGGCCCCCGGGCAGAAGGTGACGTAGACGAGCGACGGCTTCATCACGGTCTCCAGCACGCCAGCGTGCAGCACGTTGTGCTCGCCCACCACGAAATTGAGGGCGCTGGGCCACTTGGTGCCCGACCAGGTGAGGCTGCCCAGGGGGACCAGCTCGGTCTTCGTCGGCCGCCCGAAGTGCAGCGCGTCGTCCGCGATCCACCCCGCGACCACGGTCCCGTCGGGCGCCAGCCCGAGGTAGGGCGAGGAGCCGCCCGGCACCACGTGATCCTTGCTGTTCAGCCCGTCGGAGTGCAGGACCTCGATGTGGGCGGCCCCGTCATGGGTGTACGCGAGGGTGACGGTCCCCGCGTCATCGACCACCAGCCGCAGGTCGGTGGCGCTCGAGCCGGCCCACACGCTGTGCTTGGTCCCGTCTGGCAGGGTCACCACCGGCCCACCCGAGGCCACGTGCGCCGTATGGAGCGCGAGCTCCCCGTCATAGGCCAGGGCGACTCGGCCGTCGTTCAGCGCGCTCCCGTACAGGTCGACCGTCGTCCACGCGTCACTCGCCTTGTTGCGATGGCGCACCCGGGTCTTGCCCGTCGCCTTGTCCACGTAGGCCCACGCGAGGGCGGCGTCGCGCGCGCCGATGGCCAGCGTATGATCATGGGTCCCGACCACCGCCACGCTGTCGAGCGTGGTCGCGCCCGAGGGGGCGACCTCCGCGAGCTTGGCGGTGACGCTCGCGCCGCCGACCATCCAGGCCGCGTAGAGCTTGCCGCCGGCCGTGGCCAGCGCCACCCCCCCGACGGCTGCTTGCTCGAGGAGCGAGTCCGAGTCCGTCCCGTACAGCAGCCGCGCCTCGCTGGGCGTCCCATAGACGTTCATCGTCGCGGCCGGCGTGACGCCGTCCATCACGAAGAAGGTTCGTTTCCAGAAGGACGAGCTGCCCGCAGGGTCCCAGAACAGCAACGGCTCGGCGCCGCACGCGTCGCAGGCCGCCAGCTCGTCGGTCTGCCCGTCGCAGTCGTTGTCCTTGCCGTCGCAGCTGTCCTCCGTCGCCTCGTAGGACGGGCTCGCCGCGCCGTACTCCGCCGCGCCGCACACCCAGCCCTGCGCGCCCTTGCACGCCGCCACCGCCCCGGCGCAGACGCCCTGCTGCTCGTCACAGGCGGGCGGCGCGCCGACGTCGGCCGCCTCGTCGGTCTCGCCGTCGCAGTCGTCGTCCACGCCGTTGCAGACCTCGGTCGGCAGCGCTCCACACGCCCCGCAGGCGTTCAGCTCGCAGCACACGCCGCCCTCGCACCCGCTGGTGGCGCAGTCCCCGGCGCTCACGCACTTGCCGCCCGCGCTGCACGCCGGGCACACCGACCCGCCGCAGTCCACGTCGGTCTCCGACCCGTTCTGCACCCCGTCCTGGCAGCTGGTGCACTTGCCGCCCTCGCACCGCCCCGACGCGCAGTCCCCGACGCCGCCGCAGGCCTCTCCGTCGGCGCAGGTCGCCCCGCACGCCCCGCCGCAGTCCACGCCGGTCTCGTCGCCGTTCTTCTCGCCGTCGTCGCAGCTCACGCACACGCCGCCGTCGCAGATCCCGGAGACACAGTCGCCGCCCCCCGAGCACTTGCCGCCGAGCGCGCACCCGTCACACTTCGGGCCGCCGCAGTCCACGTCCGACTCGCCCTGGTTCTTCTGCCCGTCGTCGCAGGTCGGCATCTGGCACACCCCGAAGATGCACGCCTCGGACAGGCAGTCGGTCGGGCCCGCGCAGTTCTTGTTCACCGGGCACTGCGGGCAGGTCGCCCCGCCGCAGTCCACGTCGGTCTCGCCGCCGTTCTTCTGGCCGTCCTCGCAGCTCGCCGGTGCGTCGCAGGTCGCGTTCTTGCACGTCCCCGAGGCGCAGTCCTCGTCGCCGCCGCACTGCTTGCCGTACGCGCACCCGGCGCAGCTCCCGCCGCAGTCCACGTCGCTCTCGGTGCCGTTCTTGATGCCGTCGTCGCAGGCCGGCAGCACCTCGACGCACGCTCCGCCGGTGCACTTGCCGCTCTCGCAGTCGCCGTTGCCGCCACACGCCTCGCCCAGCTCGCACTTCGGGCAGACGCCGCCACAGTCGACGTCCGTCTCGTTGCCGTTCTTGGCGCCGTCGGTGCAGCTCGGCGTCGCGCAGACGCCCGCCTTGCAGTACCCGCTGACGCAGTTGGCCCCGGTCAGGCACCCGTTACCGTCGGCGCACAGCGGGCAGTCGCCCCCGCAGTCCACACCGGTCTCCCCGCCGTTTCTGACCCCGTCGCTACAGGTCGCGTCCGCGCAGGCGCCCTCCTTGCAGTAGCCGCTGACGCACTGCCCGTTGGCGCTACAGGGGTCTCCGTAACAGCCCGGGCAGCTCCCGCCGCAGTCGATCCCGGTCTCGCCCGGGTCCTGCGTACCGTTGCCGCAGGCCGACGTGACGCACACGTGATTGGCGCTGCAAGCCCCGCTCTCGCAGTCGGCGCCCGTCGCGCACGCCTTTCCATCGGCGCACGGCCCGCAGCGGCCGCCGCAGTCCACGTCCGTCTCGTCGCCGCCCTTCACGCCGTCGGAACAGGGCTCGTACGCGTCGCCCTCATCGGGCCCGGCGTCGCCCTTGTCGGGCCCGGCGTCGGTCACGTCCGGCGTGATGTTGGGCGTGGCCTGCCCGCCAGGTGAGTCGCAGGCCGCCAGGACCAAGAGGGTAGAGAGCCAAACGAGAGCACGGTTCATCAGTCACTCCACGCCAAGCGATTCATGGGCTCCTGCGGCCCACCGATGTCGAGCGGCGCGCAAGCTAATCAGTCGCCAGGGTCGACTCAATCCTCCATCGGCTCTTGTGCTCGTTCCGGCCTTGCGTCGCCCCCGGTTCCCTGCCGTTTCTGTGCCGTGACCCGACTGGAGGTGCCTCCTGCGCTGCGCAGGCTCGCTCTCCACCGGCTCCCACATCGCCGCGGCGTGCCCCTGGAACGGACATCCTCGCCGCCGAGCACGGCGCCCGCTTCGAGCATCGGCCCTCTTGCGCGGAATGGCCCAGCGCGGCGAGTGCTTCTTCCCACGCGCCGCCGGGTAGCGTACCGTCCACTCGGACGGGGCAGCGCATTCGGCGCCACCCGCGTGCCCACCGCCGGATCGCCGGATCTGGCCCGGAGCCAAATGACCCCTCTGTATGGACCGCGTGCGGCGTTCCGAGACTGGCGCGCCATGGCCGACAGCCTGCTCACGCGGGCGCAGGTCTGGGATCCCCCCCTGAGGCGCGCCCTGCACGGGTTCGACGGAGCGGCGCTGCTCCCGGACCCGAGCCAGCACGGCGACGAGGGCGTCCACCCGGCCGCGCCGCTCGGGGTCGTCATCCGGATGGTGCAGGCCCTCGCCGTGCGCGCGGGCCACCGGGTGCTGGTCGTCGGCGTCGGCACCGGGCACGCCGCCGCCATGCTCGCCCAGCTCGAGTGCCGGGTGACGGTCGTCGAGCGCAACGCCGAGCGGCTCCACCGGGTGCTCGAGACGCTGCGGAGGGTGGGCGTCCCGGACGTCCACGGCGTCGTCGGCGACGGCCGCGCGGGCCACGCCGACGGGGCGCCCTACGACGGCATCCTGGTCGTGGCGCGCGGGGTTGGCGACGCCGTGGCCTTGCGAGACCAGCTCGCCCCCGCCGGACGCCTCGTCGCCTTGCACGCCAGCGTCGGCGGCGAGCTGCTCGTGACCATCGTCAGCCAGGACGCCGACGGCACGTTCGGCGAGCAGATCCTGGGTCACATCGCCTTCGGGAGCCGGCTCGGAGATCTGCTCGTCGAGATGGGCGCCGCGTCGCGGGAGGACGTCGAGCGGGCCGCGGCGGAGGCGCAGGCCAGCCAGCGGCGCATCGGCGAGGTCCTCGTCGCCGAGGGCGTCGTCGACGAGGCCGCCGTCACCCTCGCGCTCGGACGCCAGCGCGGGCTGGTCGTCGCCACGGTGGGAGACCTCCTGGCACAGGCCGACCGGGCCGCCGTCGCGTCCGTGCCGCGCACCTTCCTCGAGCGCCACCAGGTGGTCCCCATCGTCGTCTCGCCGGACGGCACGCTCACGGTCGCGACCAGCAACCCCGACGCCGCCATCGCCGACCTCCTGCAAGCCCTCGGCGCCCGAAGCGCCGACGTCAGGCTCCTCACGCCGACCAACTACCGCCGCCTGTGGACCGCCCTCGACCTGGGTCAGCGCGACGCAGCCCCGGGCGAGCCGCCCCCGACGCCCCCGCCGTCGCCCGACCTCCTCTCGCGAGACAGCGAGCTCGACGCGCGGCAGGTCGCGCTCTTCGACGCCCTCCTCCTCGACGCCATCGGCGAGCGCGCCAGCGACATCCACCTCGAGCGCTACGGCGACGAGGTGCGCGTCCGGCTGCGCATCGACGGGCTCCTCCACGACCTCGAGCGCATCCGCCTCGACGTGGACGACCTCATCGGCGTCGTGAACGTCGTCAAGATCGCCGCCGGCCTCGACATCGCCGAGCGGCGCCTGCCCCAGGGTGGCCGCATCCGGCGGCGCGCGGGCGGGGTCACCTACGATCTGCGGGTCCAGACGCAGCCGGCCCTCCACGGCGAGCACGCCGTCATCCGCCTGCTACCGCAGGACGCCCGCGTCCTGTCGGTCGAGGAGCTGGGCTTTGCGCCCGAGCACGCCCTCGCGTATCGGCGCGCGGTGGCGAGCCCGGCCGGCCTCCTGCTCGTGGTGGGGCCGACCGGGTCGGGCAAGTCCACCACCCTGTACGCGGCCCTGCGCCTGATGGGCCGCGAGACGACGCGCAAGGTCATCACGGTCGAGGACCCCATCGAGTACGCCGTCGCGGGCATCCAGCAGACCCAGGTGCGGCCCGAGATCGGCTTCCACTTCTCCGACGCGATGCGCTCGTTCGTCCGGCAGGACCCCGACGTCATCATGGTCGGCGAGATCCGCGACGGCGAGACGGCGCTCGAGGCCATCCGCGCCTCACAGACCGGCCACCTCGTGCTGTCGACGCTGCACTGCAACGACACGGTGGACGCGGTGCAGCGCCTGCTCGACCTCGGCATGCACCCCAACTCCATCGCCTCCGAGCTGCTGATCATCATCGCGCAGCGGCTCGCCCGGCGCATCTGCGACGGCTGCCGGACGCCCGCGACCCCAGAGCCGGAGATCCTGGCCGAGCTCTTCCCCGCCGGAGCGCCCGCGGACCTCGCCACCTTCCGCGGCGCGGGGTGCTCGCGCTGCAGCGGTCACGGCACGCGCGGTCGCGTGGCGGTCATCGAGTACCTCCACATCACGCCGCGGCTGCGCGAGGCCATCACGCAGAAGCGGTCCATCCAGGAGCTCCGCAAGCTGGCCCTCGCGTCCGGGATGACGTCCATGCGCGACGCCGCGCTCGCGCACGTGACCGCCGGCCGCATCCCGCTGGCCGAGCTGCCCCGCATCCTGCCGCCCGACCGCCTGGCCCCGGAGACCGTCGCGCTCGACTGACCCGACGGCTCTCACGAGAAGATGCAGAGTGATGTCCCCTGAGCGTTCGGCCTGGTCTGCGCGGCTCCCTGTGCCGCCACACGCCGCGCTACGGCGCCACCCGCGCGTCCACCTTCTTCAGCCGCTGCTCGACCGCGCGACTGTTGCGCAAGGCCAGGGACGCCTCGTAATCGCTCACCGCGTCCCCCCACCGCTCCTCGGCCTCGGCGATTCGGCCGCGGTTGTACAGCAACATCGCCCTCAGCTCGGGGGCCGCGCCCTTGTCCGCCAGCCCCGCTTCAGTCGCCGCCCGCGCGACGTCCATGCGCCCCAACAGAAACGCCGACCACCCCAGGCCACCGAGACCCCGCGCCCGGTCCACGCCGAGCCGCACCACCCTCCGGTAGGCCGCCGCCGCCTCCAGGTGCCGCTCCTTCCCGGCCGCTGCCCGAGCAGCCTTCAGCTCCCTGTCCGAGGCCAGCACCTGGGCCGCCTGCAGCGCCTCGGTCCAGCCCTCGCCCCCCTTGCGGATGTGCACCGCAGCACAAGCGCAGCCCTCATGGCTGGCCTTCATGCACTCCGCCGCGCAGACGCCGCGCGCCTCGGCCGCCTCGGCCGCGCGCAACCCCTTGCTGCCCAGCGCCCCCGCGCAGGTCGCCACCTCACCACGCACGCACTTCGGCATCGCCGCTCGCGCCCAGGGCCCACACACAACCCCATACCGGCAGGCCTCGTCCAGCCGCCCGAGCCCCTGCACAGGCGCCTGCGCCAGGAGCAGCAATCCCAGGTCGACACATCGCGTCCCGTCCGCCCCCTGTACCTCCTCGCATGGGCACGACAGGCACGCTCCGTGTGCCACACAGCCGTCGCCCTCGCCGGGCTCCCGACCCTCCAGCGACCGCTCTAGCGGACAGTCCGCACACCACCCCCGCGCCGCCTGCCCGCTGCACACCCGCCAGGCCGCATCGTCCGCCCCGACCTGCGACTTCCCCTCCGCCAGCTCCCTCGCCACCACCCGCAGCCAGGCGTCACACGCCTCGGCGTCCTCGCCGCCCTCATCACCCGGCCGCCACGCCTCGCACCGCGCCCGCGCCCCCGCCCGCCACGCGGCGGCCACCTTCGCCGCCTCCCCGGCCCGCGCCGCCTTCTCACAACCCGCCGCATCTTGCGCCTGCTCACAGGCCTCGCCCAACCCCTCCCGCAGCCGCTCCTCCAGCTCCTCCCACTCCTCGAGCTCGAGGTCCTTCACCGGCCGCCGCGCCGCCAGCGCCAACCCCAGCGCGCACGCCCCCGGGTCCTCCCCCGAGCACCGCTCCTCGTACAGCGCCAGCGCCTTCCCCGGCTCGCTCACTTCAACCCGCCGCGCCCACTGCACACACCCCTCGCCGTCCGGCTCCGGCGCCTCGCACCCCCGCCGAAACGCCGCAGCCCCCTCACCCGCCAACCCCAGCGCCGTACACGCTCGCCCCTTCCCCTCGGCGCACATCGCCTCCAGCAGCCGCGCCTCCGCAGAGACCCGCGCCCCCGTCGCCCCCTCCGCCGCCCGCGCGCCCCCATGAGCCACACCCAGCGCCGAGCCCATCACCACCAGCAACCAAAAACACTTCATCCCGTCCCCCGCAGCGATGTCCCGATCAGGCCAATCCAATGGCTGGCCTGCACTCGTCACCAGATCCTATTGCGCTCGGGGCGAGCACCGCACCTCCCCGGCGTTGTCGCTCCGGCCGGCTCGACCTATCGACGAGTACACGGGGACTGCGCCCCCGAACCCCGCGACGAGCCACCCCGAGCACCACAGCGGGGGCGCGGGGCGCGTCCGGGAGGATCTGCCGCGATACACAGTCACACCGAGGCGGCACTCTGGTGGGCACGTCGGCGGCGATGGCATCGAAACGGCCAGCCCCGGGCCAGCGACGATCGGATGCGGCGCGAGCGGCATCACCTGCATCGCCGTCTCTCCCCGGCACCTCCGGCCGCGTCCACCGCCACCAGCACCCGACCGCGCTCCATCCCACTCATCCTTCCAGCAACTTGGCGATCTCGGGCTTGCGCTTGTGCTTGTCCCAGACCACCTTGAACCGCGCCGCCGCGCCGTTCCCCGTGAGCACGGCGATGGCCTCCTCGCCAGTCGGCTTCTTGCGAGCCAAGCCCGCCTTGCGCTCGTCAAACCCCCGCAGGGAGGCGTGGCGCGCCTTGACCAACATGCCGATGAGCAGCCCCTGGCGCTCTCTCGACAGCGACGCGAAGTCGCTGACCGTGCTGCTGATGACCGGCGCAGCAGCCTTGTAGTTCGAGATGTTGCGCGCCTCGGTCGCCACCAGGTCGATGCCCTCGATCCGCGCGTAGAAGGCCTGCCACATGGGGTGTGCCGCCGCGCCCCGCGCATACCAGGCGGTCGTGTTCTCGGCCGACTTGTTTGAGTTGTTCTTCACGAAGTCGTAGTTCTCGGCGCCCGAACGTATGAAATAGTAGGTGACGGCGCTCTCGTCGAGCGCGTTGATGCCCTCGGCGCTCTTCAGCAGGGTCGTCAAGTCCTCGTTTTCGGCAACGATCTCGCGGGTCGCGGCCTTCCAGGCCATGTTCAGCCGCCGCGAGCCGTCCCAGTACCCACCCGCGCGGAGCTTTCTACGTTCGAGGCGCTCCAGCTCGTCGCGGCCGATGCCATAGCGCGCGAGCGCTTCGGCCCCCAACCGTTCGTAGAGCGCTGCGCTCGAGCGGGCCGCCGGGATCAGCGCCTTGGCGTTACCCGTCTCCGGCCCGGACTTCAGCGGGCGCGCCAGCTTGCCGAGGGCCGGGTAGACGTCCTCGTGCGTCTCGCGCAGCTCCCGGGTGGCCACGTGCGCCGCCCAGGCCCGTAACCTGCGGCGGTTCGCCTTGGCCATGCGCGCCGGCGACCACTTCGGCGAAGAACCCTCGAGCCGCTCCTGCCACTTGGAGGCTTGCTCGGGTCCCAGGTCCCGGCCGAGCTCGCGTGCCGTCTTCAGCTCGGCCTCGACGGCCTCGAATCGTCTGGTGAACTCCCCGTGCAGGCTGGTGACGCTCGTCGCGATCGCCCCCTCATACGCGGTCGACAGCTCGTCGAGCGCCGCCTCGTGCTCGGCGACCCGGGCCTTCCATGCCGGCACGTGCGCCGCCGTCTGTAGCCGATGCGACAGCCCCATCCTTTCGAGCCACGCGACCTCGAGCCCGGTGTCCGTCTTGAAGGCCGCGCCAAGGTTCGATGTCAGCCACCTGGCGTACTCCGAGGGCGGCGATGCCTTGGCCTTGGCATGTATCTCGGCGATCTGGGTGCCCGACAGCCCTACCTTGTGCCGATTGTCCGAGCTGCCCGAGGCGACGATGGTGTACCACCCCATGGTCTTCAGGCCACGCCCGTGCATCTCCTCGACCGCCGCGGTCGTCATCTCCTTCGGCAGCCCGAGCTTCCGGCCGGCCTTCATCAGCTCGATCAGCTTGCCGACGAGTAGATAGACGAGGAGCTGCCCCTTGCCCCACGACGCGAAGATGCCTGCCGTCGTCCCGAGCTCCGATCGCTGGCCCTTGGCGCCTCCCTCGCTGATCTCCACCACCCTCGAGATCGCCTCGTAGACACTCGCCATGTCGCCCAGCGTGCCCGAGAAGTCAGTGCGCAGCTTTTCGCGCATCTGGCGCCCCGTCGCCACCGCCTCGTCAGCACCCGAGTCCTTCGACCGAGTCCCCGGCCCCGCCCTGCCCTCACGGCTCGCATCGGCGCCACCATCTGGGGTGGCTGCGCCGTCCCTCGGCGCCCGGTCGGTGGCCGCGCCGTCGCCCCCCTTCTGCCCCTCACCCGAGGCCGCCCGGGCGTTGCCGAGTACCGCCGTGAGCTGCGCCGCGAAGTGCTCGAACGCCTCGCTCAGTGTCCCGCTCGGCGCCGAGGCCGGGTCGAACTTGCGGGCGATGCCCTGCTCCAGCGACTCCCCGCTCACCGCCTCATACGCCCGCTCGAGCGCCGCCACGTCGCTCGAGCCCGAGATCAGCTCCGCGATCGCCACCGCCTGCGCCTCGGCCTCCTCGGTCGAGGCGGCCGGCGCCCCGAGCAACGCCTTCAGCCGCTCCGCCGGCGCGACCGCGCTCGCCCCGCTGTCCTTGGCGGCCGCCGGCTCCGGACCGCGCTCTGCCTCGACCTTCACCTCGGGCCCGGGAGCCTCGGCGGCTGCGAACCTCTCGAGGCCCCCGGACACCTTGGTCACCGTCCAGGTGTTGTGCCGCTTGGTCACCGTATGCGTCGTCTCCGCCTCGTCGCCGGTGACGACGAAGCTAAGCGGCCTGCTCAGGGCCTCGGGCTCGGCGAAGGCCGCGTCGACCTCGACCTGCGCCGCGTCGCCCAGCGCCTTGTAGGCCTTCGCCGCCTGCTGGAGAGTGCGGCCGTGCTGGCGCCTGAGCGCCGCGGGCATCCCCTCGGGATACTTCTTGTCGGCCAGCACATCCAGGCTCGCCCGGAACCACTCGGGGAAGGGCTGTCCGGACGCGTCACCGCCGGCGTCGCCCTCGCGCTCGACCGTGCCGCCGCCCAGGCTCACCACCTTCTTCAGCGCGCTCGCCCCGGGCGACGACGTGATGCCGGTGAAGGCGTTGACCAGCTCGATGAGCCTCGGATAGCTCGCCTCGAGCTCGCCATAGGCCACCGCGGGATGGGTCGCCTTGCCCACCTTGCGCGTCTCGGGCAGCGCGCCGACCAAACCCCTGGCCTCCTCGGAGCCTGGCACCTGGAAGGCCTCATCCTTCACCTTGAAGGTCATCTCCTCCTTCTGGACCGCCTCTTCTCGCTTGTACTTCACGCTGCCCTTCAGCAACTCCTCGGGCCACTGGATGTACTGCCGCTTGCCTCCGATGCCCGCCGTCCGGCCCAGCATGAACACCTTGTTGTTCGCCGGGTCCATCAGCTCCTGTACCTTCGCCCACTCGATCTTGCCGCGACCGTCCCGCTTCACGCCGTTCGGCTTCGCCGTCGTGCGAGAGCCGACCAGCGCCAGCTCGCTGACCGGGCCCTCGCCCGGGCCGGGACGGTGGTCGAAGACGATCTCGATGTGGTTGGCCCCCTTCAAGCTGGGCTTGTTGTCGTCGTAGTGCCCGGCGCCGTTGACCTGGACCGGCGTCCCGCCACCCATGTGCCCGGGCTCGTGGATCCAGATCGCCTCCAGGCCGGCCCACGGCAGCTTGGCCGCGGCGGGCTTCTTCTTCGCCAGCGCGTAGCGGTCGGCCGGCAGCCCGACCAGCTTGCGGAAGCCCTCGCGCGCCTCGGAGCCCAGCTTGTCCCACGCCGGCGCGGCCTTGACCATCAGCGCGCGCACTGACCGGGGGACGTCGCCCAGCGCTTCCTTCGCCGCCTCCGGTTGGGCCACCAGCCCTGCCGCTTCGGTCTCGAACCTGGCGAGCTGGTCCGACTTCCCATGAATCGCCGGCAACAGCGCCGCCAGCGTCGTCGGCAGCGCCTTCAGCGCCTCATGAGCGGCGACCAGCTCGGCGTCGGGGCCGCTCGCCTTCATCTCGCGCTCGTACTCGTCGGTGCTGACCGGCTTCGTCCCGTTCCAGTTCAGCAGCATGTCGCCCTGGCTGGCCACGGTCAAATCCTCGGTCAGCATCCCCTCGCTCTGCAGCCACCGCCAGTTGGTCCGGTTGCCGGCCAGCTTGTTGATCCCGCTCTCCCGGCTGGCTCGGCCGCTGGTCTCCGCCGGGTAGGCGAGCCGCGTCAGATACCACGCTGCCTGGTTGCACACGATCCCGGTCTCGCCGAATCCCGAGGCGTCCCCCTCGAGCCCCTTGCGCAACGCGTCCTTCCAGGTCTGGGTGCCGGCGTAGCGGGTCGCGTAGTTGCTGCCGCCGATGTTGCGCTGCAGCTCCGAGCCGTCGACCGTCATGTGCTTGTCGAGCCCGGTGTAGTGGACGCCCTCGAGCAGGATGAAGGCCATCGCCGGGTTCCTGGTCTGCTCGGCGAAGCGCAACACCTCCTGCCCCAGGGCCCGGCGCTCCTCGGGCGCCAGATCGGGGTCGTACATCCGCGCCAGCAGCCTCTTGAACTCGGGATCGTCGCCGTCGAACGCGCCGCCCTCGTACTCGGGGCCCCCCGCCGCCACCTCCTCGCCACCGGCCTCCACGCTGGTGCCCGGCCCCTCTCGGCGCACCACGTGCGGCGCGCTGTGGCCCAGCACCGGCGCCGGACGCCCGCCCACCACCCGGTCGAACCGGCGCGCCACCACCCGCTCGCCCAGCTCCGCCGCCGCGGTCTCCTGTCCCGCGCCGCGCGCGCCCAGCACCAGCGCGGCCCCGGCGGGCGCCGGCGCCCCTCCCGCCTGGATGGCGTGCGCGGTCTCGTGGGCCAGCAGCGACAGCCCCCGACGCGACTCGACGTCGAACCGCCCGCTCCCGAAGAACACGTCCCGTCCCACGGTCAGCGCGTGCGCCCCGAGGGCGTCGGCGATGCGCGCCGCCGTGGCTCCGGTGTGGAGCCGCACCTCGGGCGCTGGCACCCCGGCCACCTGACGCACCAGCGCCTTCACCGACTCCGGCAACGGGGCTCCCGTCGGGCAAGCGTCCAGGAGGCTCTGCAGCGCTCCCAGCGCCCGGCGTACCGGCAGCGGCGCCGTGTCCTGGCGCAGCCGCTCGAGCCGCGCCGCCACCCGCGCGCCCTGGGCGGCGAACGGCCCGGTCAGCCCCGCGAGCGCCTGCAGCTCGCTGCGCTCGGGCGCCGCTCGGTCCGCCTCCAGCCCACGCGCGCGGCGCCACAGCAGGTCGCGCTCCCGCCTGCGGCCCCGGCCCTCTCGCTCCCCCCTCGCTCGCTCGGTTCGTCGGTCCTGCTCGCATGCCTTCATGCCTTCGCCTCGGCCTCGCCCTTCGCCGTCGCCAGGCGCTTCAGGTCGGCGTCGCGCACCAACCGACCTTGCTGCCTCAGCTCGGCGATGGCCGCCTTCACCAGGTGCTCCTGCCGGATGACCCCGCCGTCGTCCCGGGCCCGATAGGCGGCCCGCAGCAGCGCGTTCTTGATGTGCCCGCCCGACAGCTCGAAGCGCTTGCCCAGCCCCGGCAGGTCCACGTCCGGCGCGACCGGCGCCTCGGGCGGCATCAGGATCTCCCAGATGCGGGCCCGCTCGACCGGGGTGGGCTGCGGGAAGGTGACCCGGAACTGGATGCGGCGGTGGAGCGCGTCGTCGAGGTTGCCAAACAGGTTCGTGGTCATGACCGTCACCCCGTCGTAGCGCTCGATCTCCTGCAGCAGCAGGTTGGTCTCGATGTTGGCGTGCCGATCCTGGCTGGTCTGTGCGGTCTGGACCCGTCGGCCGAACAGCGAGTCGGCCTCGTCGAACAGCAGGATGGCCCGCGAGGCCCGCGCCCGGACGAAGATCTCTGCCAGGTTGCGCTCGGTCTCGCCCATCCACTTGCTCAGGATCTCGGGGATATGCACCCGGAACAGCGGCCGGTTCAGCTCGCCGGCGAGCAGCTCGGCGGTGAAGGTCTTGCCGGTGCCCGGCGGGCCATCGAGGAGCACGCAGATCCCGCGGCCCGTGGACAGGCGCCGTCCAAAGCCCCAGCGGGTCATGACGTCCTCGTGATGGCGGCAGGCGGCCAGCACCGAGTGGAGCTCCTCGCGCTCGCGGGGCGGCAGCACCAGGCTGTCGAGCCCCAGGCTCGAGCCGCTGCTCTTGATCGCCAGCCCGTCGAAGCGTCCCTCGAGCTGCGCCTCGGCGGCCTCGCACAGCCCGCCCATGGTGAGCTCGCGCTCGCCGCGGGCCATCATGCGGCTCGATGCGACCAGGACGGCGCGACGGATCATCGCCCCGGTGAACTCGTACTTGCCGGCGAGCACCGGGACGTCGATGTCGCTGGCGAGCGGCGCCTCGGCCGGCAGGTGGACCTCCCAGATCTGCTCGCGGTCGAGCGACGTCGGGACCTCGAAGTCGAGCCGGTAGGTGATGCGGCGGTGCATGGCGAAGTCGATGCGCGCCGGCAGGTTGGTGGTCAGCACCAGCACGCCCCGGTAGCCGTCGAGCGCCTCGAGCAGCGCCAGGTAGTGGGCGTCGCGCTGGTCGAACAGGATCTCGCCGTCGTCGATGAGCACCACCGCGTCGACCAGGGCCGCCGCCTGGAAGACGTCGCGCAGCACGGGCAACAGGGGCTCGCGCGCGGCGGCCAGGTGCGAGGTCCTGACGACCAGCAAGGGCTGATCGCACTGTGAGGCCAGGGCGTGGGCGAGGGCCGTCTTCCCGGTCCCGGGTGGGCCGGCGAAGAGGAAGACCAGCCCGCGGCCGCCGGTCATGACCTCCTCGAACCCCCAGTCCCGCAACGCCGGGATCAGCAAGCGCCGGCCCTCGGCAAGCTCCCGGACGACCTCCTTGCGCTCGGTGGGCAGGATGACGTGCTCCCACCGGTGGCGCGGCTCGACGAGATCGCAGTAGCGCGCCAGCGCCCCGGACAGGAGCGGCTGCTCGAGCAGGAAGTTGGCGACGCTGTCGGTCAGGCAGACCAAGAGATCGTGCCGCGCGCCCGGCTCGTCGAGCGGCACCAGCTGCACCATCTGCGACTGCACCAGGTGCGACTGTGGCGTGACCAGCGCGCGCGCCGCGAACCGCTCGGCCGGGCTGTGGTGGAGTAGACCCAGCAGCAGCTCGAGGTCCACCCCGCGCAGCAGGGTCGACCGGCGCGCCGAGCCGAAGGCGTCGAGGAACTCCGGGTCGACCGAAGGCGCGAGCAGCACCAGCACCACGTCGAGCTCGGCCCGGCTGAGCCCGAAGCGCTGCTCGAGCTCGACGAAGGCCATCCAGCAGCCGCCGCCGTGCTCGCCCTGCATCGCGGCATACCAGGCATCGCGGCGCTGGTGCCAGGCGGTGATCGCGGCCTCGATCCCTCCCGGCTCGTCGCCGGCGAGGCGCCGGGCGCGGAGGCTGAGCAGCTCGGTCACCAGCCGCGTTCCCGCGAGGATGGCCACGCGGTTGCTTCCGAAGGGGCCCGCCTGCTCCACGTCGCCTCCCTCAGCGCTCTGCGCGACCCGCCGAGGATATGCCAGGGGCTCGCCGACCTGCAACGCTGCCCACGACCAACCTCTGTCGAGAGATCGCCGCTCTGCACCCGCTTGACCGGGGCGGGAACACGTCGCAGGTTGGGTCATCCCTCGAGAGGTAGGACCATGCATCCGAACTCCTGCACGCCCGCAACCGACCTGCTCGCGCGCTTGCGCCGCGCCGGCTCCGATGCAACCAACGTCGCCCTCGCCCTCGCCCTGGCCGCCTGCATGACCACCCGGGCCGCCGCGGCCGGCGACACCGAGACACCGACCAGGGCCCCCGCCCCGATGCCCGAGTGGGAGCGCACCTACCCTGCCGACGACGACCCGATCGGCCTTCCTGGCGCCGGGGGCGGCATCGTCTTCGTGCGCACCGGCAGCAGAGTGCTGACCTTGCGTGGCGCCGAAGGCCACCTCCTGCACCGCGAGGGCCACCGCGGCTGGCGACTCCCGGCGGTGTTCGGGGCGGGCCGAATGAGGCTGGCTGTCGGAACCGACCTGCGCGCCTACGACCTCGAGGCCGGCAAGAGCCCCTGGAGCCGCTCCACCGGATACTGCCAGCGGCTCGTTCCCGAGGGCCTGTGGACGCGCCACGATGACTACGAAGAGGGAACCGAGATCAGTCAATGGAGACTCCACGACCTGGCGAGCGGCAAGCTCATCCGCACCGTGCCGCCCGACGAGGACACCGACCTCGAGTGTCCCCAGGCCCTCGCCTACCTCGAGGGCGACCTGCGCCTCGATCTCGACGAGCCCCACCTCGCGCTGCGAAAGGGCGACGCCACCCGCTGGCGCAGCGAGGCGCCCTTCCCCGATGCCGATCCCTGGAACACGCGCCTGACCCCCGACCTGGCGCTGGTCGCCTCCGAGACCACCCTCACCGCCGTGTCCCTGAAGACCGGCGCCACCCTCTGGGCCGCCCCCCTCACCGGCCCCTGGGCCGCGGGCAAGCACGGCGCCTACATGGCCTCCGGCTCCACCGTCACCCTGCTCTCCGCCGCCGACGGCCGCCCCCGCACCGTCCTCGAGCTCCCCACCCCCATCACGGGCTTCGCCGGCTACCCGGGCCGCCTCTTCGTCCTCACCGACACGACCCTCCGCGCCTACGACGAGCCTCCGCCCCGGTAGCCCGGCTCGCCGCCCACGCTCGCTGGCGAACCCCACCCGAGCGCGACGAGCCCGGCTACGACGCCCCCGCGACCGGCGCCCCCGAAGCGTCCCGTCGCGAGGGCCTCTCGGACCGCTCGAGCGCGCTCGGTCGCATCACCAGGACATCGCTCGGAGGGGTCGGACTGGTAGCGTCCCGTCGGGTGGTGTATGAACCCGGGTTTCGTTTGAAAGGGACCTTCATCATGTCTCATCGGTTCATCGCGTCGCATGCTTGGAGGACAGCCATGCGCTGGTTCATGACCGCTGCCGTCGCTGTCGTTGCGGTCGCCGGCTCGGCCTCGCCGGCGGACGCCTGCTCGCCCGCCGGGCCCTTCCTCTACCGCGTCGTCCAACCTGCCGACGGCAGCCTGGAGATCCCGACCAACGCAGAGGTCCGCGTCCTCTACGGCGGCACCTGCGCTCATCACGTCACCCAAGCAGCGCTCGTTCCCGGGCTCCAGACGGTCGAAGGTGAGCCGATCCCGACAGCGGTCGAGTCGTACCCGATGCCGGGAAGCCATGGCATCACCTTCGTCCTCCGCGCCGAGACGCCGCTCGCCGCGGGCACGGCCTACCGGGTGGTGGATCGCGTCGTGGCCGGCGACTTCGGCGAGAGCGGGGACTGCCCCGAGCCCGCGGCCCTGACGCACGATGTGCCAGAGGCCTTCGCGACGTTCACGACCGGCGCGGGCCCGGACCTGTCGCCGCCCACCTTCGCCGGGCTGGCGGGGGTCTCCGTGTACGAGGACGAGTGCAAAGACAGCGCCTGCTGCGGGCCGTACTACAGCGAGACGTTGAGCTTCTCCTATGTCCCGGCGACCGACGACCACGCGGCGTCCGAGCTCCGCTACAACCTCTACGACGGCCGAACGGGCGCCCTGCTGTCCCGGCACGCACACGCCCCGAGCGCCGCACTCCCCTGCGGCTTCACGCCCTGGCCGAAACCCATCGTCCCCGGCCCGTCGCCAGCCATCGTCATCGTCCGCGCGGTCGACCTCGCCGGGAACGAGGACGGAAACGCCGTCGCGGCGGAGGTGGCCTACGACTGTCAGCCCGGAACGCCGGTCATCGTCGAACCCGAGCCCGAGCCCGAGCCCGAGCCCGAGCCGGGCCCCGAACCCGGCCCCGAGCCGAGTCCCGAGCCGGTGGCCGACTCGGCGGGCGAGCCGGACGCCGGTGCCGAACCGGACACAGAAGCCGAAGTCGCCCCACAGGCTCCGTCCGGCGGCGACTCGGGCTGCACGGGCGGGTCGGTCGGCAGCACCTGGCTCGCCGCGCTGCTGGTCGCGTTCACAAGGCGTCGCCGTGTCTCGAAGATGGCATGAGGAACCTGGAACTCGATCTCTTAGGGTTGCCTTCCTCGCATGGGGGGCCACGGACGCGGACGATGCCTGACGCTCGGCGCTTGGGTTGTACGGCGCCTGGACAGCCCCACACCACAATCCCCCAGGCCGGTGGGTCGGGGGAGGATGTTACCGCTCAAACGTGTTGCTGGGATCGGCAGGCCGGTGGGTCGGTGGAGGACGTTACCGCGGAGACGCGGCGGTGGGGTCAGGCAGTCAATGACCGGGGTTGTGCCGGGCTGAGGGCGCCGCAAGCTCTGCCAACCAGCGAGCCTCCGTCTTGGACAGGTCCCGACTGGATGACGCCAACGTCCATGGCGGGCTCACCAGGACATCGCTCGGAGGGGTCGGACTATGCGGTATTCTTCGACGAAGCGCTTGCCGTCCTTGTCGTACGTCACCTGGACCGTGTCCGACGCGAGGTCCACCACGAGCGTGCGGGGCTCGTCGCCGAAGGGGAAGCCCGGCACCTCGGTGGCTTCTTGCCAGCGGGTCACTCTCTCGAACGTTCCCGAAGTCAGCGTTCCGACCATGCGCTCGCCAGAGTCGCAGGCCAGGAGCATCGTGGTCAGCGCGATGACGAATATGATCTCAATCGGGCGTGGCACTCGTCGCCTCATTCCGGAGGTATCGTTCGTCCATGTGGATCGTCTGCGCGTTCTCACGGGAGCCCACCCACGCCCGCAGCTGCACGGCCTCGCTGCTCGAGGTGGCTACCAGCGTCAGTCTGAAGCCTTGCCTGGCGGCGGGGGCCTCGTGCTCCAGACTGTCGACGGTCACCCGGACGAGCTCGAGGTCCGCGAGCTCGAGGCCCGCCGGATCACCGCCAGAAGCGCTCGCGACCGGCGCCTGCAGGAGGCCGGCGCAGAAGAGCGCGAAGAGACGAGCGCCGCTCATCGAGTTCCATTCCTTCGGTTGACTGAGGACTCCATACGCCTCGGGTGGGTTCGACCGAGTGGGCCAAGCACCCTTCCCAAGGCAGCACAGCACACGAAGTGCGCGCGTGCAAGGGCGGGTTGTTCGGCGGCCGGTGTGGGTCGAGTGGCGCATACGCCGGGTGGCCCGCAGAGCCAGGGGTCGCACCCGAGACAGGAGCGCTCTCCGCGGCCGACGCGCTCGACGGGGCGGCCAGGTGAGCTCCGGGCGTTCTGAGGCGGGCGGCTTGCCTCGGGTCGGGGTGGTGGCTAGATTCGCGCGGTCCGGTTGGTTTCCCCCCAAGGCGTGAGCAGGAGGTGTCCCATGGCGAAGCCCGAAGTCGTTTACGGCTCCATCGGTTCGAACCTCGCTGCCTGCGCGTGTCACGGAGCCTGAGTCGGACGTCCCGAGAGGGGACGGGCTGAACGGGAAGGGTCCAGCGCAGCGCGGCGGACCGTGCTCGGTCGCTTCAGGGCGACGCGGGTGCGGCGTGTGTCCAGTCGTGCGTGTGGAGACCTGCGTTGCTTACCTTTCAAGGTTGGGAGTCCCTGAGTGCTTGGGGGCTGACGCCCTCGTTTCGTAATGATTTGGTTGCCTTCGCGCTGGAGTACGGGGCGGAGGAGGGTTTGGAGCCGGCGCGGGTGCTGAGCGAGCATCGCGCCGGGCTGGACGTCATCACCGCGGACGGGCCGCGGCGGGTGCGGGTGGCCGGGGCGCTGAGGCATCGGGCGCTGGACCGGCGTGACCTGCCGGCCGTGGGCGACTGGGTCGCCGTGGAGGTGGCCAGCGAGGCGGTCGTGTACGTCGCGCAGCGGGGCGGCGCCTTCGTGCGGCAGGCGGCCGGGCGGCGGACCGAGCCGCAGGTGGTGGCGGCGAACGTCGACACCGCGTTCGTGGTGACGGCGGCCGACGGAGACTTCAGCCCGCGGCGGGTCGAGCGGTACCGGGCGGCCATCGCGGCCGGCGGGGCCGAGCCGGTCGTGGTGCTGAACAAGGCCGATCTGGCCGATGACCAGGCGCTGGCCGAGCTGCGGCGGGCCCTGCCGGGGTCGATCTCGGTGGTGACGCTGTCGGCGCTGCGGGGGGACGGGGTCGAGGCGCTGGGTCCTTGGCTCGAGCCGGGGCGGACGGTCGCGCTGGTCGGGTCGTCGGGGGTCGGCAAGTCGACGCTGGTCAACCGGCTGCTGGGCGAGGCGCGGCAGGAGACGTTGCCGGTGCGCGCGAGCGACTCGACGGGGCAGCACACGACGACGCGGCGCGAGCTGATCGCGCTGCCGTCGGGCGCGCTGCTGGTCGACACGCCCGGGATGCGCGAGCTGCAGCTGTGGGCGGACGACGGGGTCGAGGATGCCTTCGACCCGGTCGAGGAGGTCGCGCGGGGGTGCCGGTTCAGCGGGTGTCGCCACGACGGCGAGCCCGGCTGCGCGGTGGCCCAGGCGCTGGAGGACGGACGGCTGACGCCGGACCAGGTCGGCGCGTGGGGGCAGCTGCAGCGCGAGCTGGCGTACCAGCACCGGCGGCAGGACGCTTCGGCGGCGCGGGCCGAGCGCGACAAGTGGCGCGCGATTCACAAGGCGCAGCGCGAGCGGACGAAGCACTCGCCCAAGCGGTGAGCATGGGTCGGCAGCCCGGCGGGCGCGAGCCGTCCGCCGGGCTGCGGGCTTGGTGGTGGGTGCTGGGTTGGGGCCGGCTGGAAGCCGGCGATCCCAGCGGCGGACGACCCTGGGTGCGGCGTGAGCGCGGGCCGGCTGGAAGCCGGCGATCCCAGCGGCGGACGACCCTGGGTGCGGCGTGAGCGCGGGCCGGCTGGAAGCCGGCGTTCCCAGCGGCGGACGACCCTGGGTGCGGCGTGAGCGCGGGCCGGCTGGAAGAGGGTATCGCTGATGCCGGCGAGAGCCGCCTTGGAGTGCTCCAGCTTGCTGGAGCCCCGGAACCGGCGGCTTGCCGCCGGGATCTGGCCGCCAACCCGGCGCAGCGAGCTGCGCCGAATCGGGGCTCCGGCAAGCCGGAGCACTCCGGGAGAGCTTCTGCGACACCCTCTGGAAGCCAGCGGTCCCAGGGGCGGCTGTCGCCGGAGGACGCCCGCGAGGCTCAGCCGTTGCGGCGGCGGAGGAGGAGGCCCAGGGCGGAGAGCCACCAGGGGGACGGGAGGCCGCCGGTGCAGCCGCCGTCGTCGCGGGGCGGGCTGGTGGAGGGGGCTTCGACGGCCGGCTCGGGCAGGGAGGCGTCGGAGTCGGGATCGGGGTCGGAGGTGTCGGGGGTGGGCTCGGGGCCCGGGTCGGGCGACGGGGGCAGGTCCTCGGTGATGGCGTCGGACTCGGTGACGTCGGGGGTCGGCTCCGCCACGGCCGGCGGGTCGATGGTGGCCACCGGAGGGTCGAGCGGGGGGCAGCCGTCGGGGTTGGTGGCGTCGCAGGCGACCTGGAAGGACAGCTCGAAGTCGCCCTCGAAGGGGACACCGTCGATGCGCTCGACGCCGGGCTCGAGGCGCACGGTGTACCAGCCGCCGGGGGCCAGGGTCTGCGTGGGCTGCAGGCGCATCAGGCGCCCCCAATCCTGGGAGTTGCCCCAGCGCGTGGCTTTGGTCTGGTAGGTGACCGGCGTCTGGTCGGCGTCGACCCACGAGGTGGTGGCCGAGCCGCTCTTGGCGCCGACGCCGAAGATGAGGGTCACCCAGCCGTCGACGGTGCCCGCCTCGTGCGAGCGCAGGCGGCGCGGCGGCTCGGGGTAGGCGTGGGTCACGAGGACGTCCGAGCCGTAGTCGCCGTGCAGACGCGCCCACAGCGCCTCGAGGTAGCGCGCGGTGGGGAATATCTCGGCCCGCAGCGCCCCCGGGATGTCGGGGTCCATGTAGTGCGCGGCCGTCCAGGGGATGACGTCCAGGTACTCGTGGCCGTTGGTGCGCGCGATCTCGCGGCCCAGCTCGCCGTTGACGTACAGGAAGGTCATGATGTCCACGCTCTGCGCCATGACGTCGGCGGTCGTGTCCAGCCCCGCCATCGCGTACAGCTCGAGCAGCGTGTCCACCGGATACCAGGGCTCGGGCACGAAGCGCAGGTGCCCGTCGAGCGCCAGGAACCCGTCGGTCCCCGGGTCGGCCTCGCCCTGCCCTGCCCCGTCGTTCTCGTCGGCCTGGTACAGGAACAGCGAGTCGAAGATCTCGTCCTGCAGCCCGTGCGAGGCGCAGCCCATCAGGAAGGCGACGCGCTTCTTGGACTCGAGCGACGTCCACGGCGGCGGGTCGTTGTCGGCTAGCCACTGCACGAAGTCCTCGATGAAGGGCTCCCAGTGGGTGTGCTCGCCGTAGGCGTGCGCCTTGGCCGCCAGCTCGCCCCCCTGCGGCCAGTACCCCGAGTCCGTGAAGGCCGCGCCGAACAGCAGCGCGTTGAACACCTCGGGGTCGCTCAGGAACGTCCGCAGCTCGCCGTCGGGCAGGTTCTCGACCGCCCACCCGGTGACGTGGACGTGCCCCCAGATCCCGTGCGCCGCCGCCTCCGGCGCCCCCCACAGCCCCGCCACCACCGCGGCCACCGCCGCCCAGCCCCGTCGCCCCATCGCACACCCTCCCGCGCGAGCCGCCACCATACCGGCGCGACGCCCTCGGGTCAGCCTCTCCCCGGCCCTCCGCTTTCACTCCGTTACAGAAATCCCACCGGGCCGTGACAATCGCCGCGCCCCGTCCTACCCTCGCGCGCCATGTACCTCACGATCCCCTCGCCGCTCCGCCTCGAGCCAACGATCACCTTCGCGCGCGCCCTCGTCCGCGCCATGCGCGACTCGACCGACACCGACGCGCTGCTCACGGGCGAGGAGATCACCTCCATCGGCCGCATGGCGCGCCTCGTGCCGCTGCTCGAGGCCACCGCCGAGGGCCGCGCCCTGCTCGCCGATCGCCCACAGCTGACCAGCGCCACGACCGACCTCGCCGACCTCGCGCGCCTGCCGCCCGGCACCCTGGGCCGCGAGTACGCCGACCACGTCGCCCGCTGCGGCCTGGACATCGACGCGCTGACCACCCCGGTCACCCGCGGCGCCACGCTCGAAGCCAATTGGCTGCTCGAGCGCGTCCGCCAGACCCACGATCTGTGGCACACGCTGCTGGGTCTCGGCACCGCACCGCACGAAGAGGTCCTGGTCCACGCCTTCCAATGGCCACAGCTGCGCATGCCCTACTCGGCGCTGGTCGTCGGCTTCGGCACCCTGAAGCACCTGGTCCCCGAGCGCCGCTGGCCGCTCTTGCACCGCAAGCTGCCCGCCGCGCTCGCCGCCGGCCAGGACGCGCGCGCCCTCATCGCCGTCTACTGGGAGCGCCACTGGGAGACGCCCCTGACGGACCTGCGCGCCCGCCTGCGCGTGCGTCCCGCGTCGGCCTGGTAGCGCCCCGCGCGTCGCTTGGTCCGCGCGGGGACGGCACGCCTCCGCGGGCGCCGACGGGCTGATTTTCCGGCGACGGGACGCCTCCGCGGGAGCCGACGGGCTGACTTTCCGGCGACGGGACGCCTCCGCGGGAGCCGACGGGCCGATTTTCCGGCGACGGAACGCCCGGGCGGGCGCCGACGGGCTGATTCTCGGGCGACGGGACGCTTCGACGGCCAACGACGCGAGGCTCCGTCGCGACCGCGAGCGCCCGGCGGGGGCCGCGACGACGGCTCGTCGCTGAAAACGGCCGACGACGGACGGCGCGGAGGAGATCCGTCGCTGCAAACGGTCGCCGACGGGCGGCGCGGAGGGGATCCGTCGCTGCAAACGGCCGCCGACGGGCGTCGACGAGCGCTTGCGTCGCCGCGGAAGAAAGTTCGAAGGTGGGGGCGGGGTGCGGGAACCCTCGCATGAAGTTCTGGCCCACACCGATTTCTTGGAGACCGAGATGCGAACCCGCCTGCCCCTGTGGACCGCCCTCACGTTGCTGCTCGCCGGCTGCATCAGCGAGGGCCGCGTCGGCGACGATCCTAACGACGGCCTGGTCGACGACGCCAAGGACGCCGCCCTGTCGCCCCCGGAGACCCACGAGGCCGACACGGACCTCGCCGAGGCTGACGCGTCCGGCGAGGACGCCGACGACGACGCGACCAACGCCGGCCCGCCCTGCCTGGCCGCGCTCCCGGACATGCTGCAGTTCTGCGGGGTGGCGCTGGGCGACAGCAAGGCGATGCAGGTCTCCATCGAGGCCTGCGGCGGACCGGTGACCATCGCCAAGGTCGCCTTCGCGGGCCCGAACCCCGAGGCCTTCGCGCTGGGCGACGACCCGGTGGGGCTGACGCTCCCGGCGGGCGACGTCGCCACGTTGGACGTGACGTTCACGCCGCCGGCCGAGGGGGTCTTCACGGCCATCCTGACGATCTGGATGGCCGAGGACCTCGCCCCCCTCCACGTTCCGCTCGCGGCGCAGGGCGGCCCAGCCGAGGCCGGGACCTGCGGGTCGCCCGAGCTCTACGTCTCGGAGGGCGAGCGGGTCGTCCCTCAGACCAAGCTGCATCTGGACGGCAGCCAGGTCAGCGCCTCTTCGCCCGATCCCATCGCGAAGTACGAGTGGACGGTCGAGCAGCCACCCGGCGCGGCCTCGGTCATCGCGCCGTCCCGGCACCACCCGTCCCCCTCGCTCGAGGTCAACGTGGCCGGCGTCTACATCCTGCACCTGCGGGTGTGGGACCAGCTGGACAACGAGCACTACGTCGGCTGGCGCGCCGTGTTCGTCATCCCCGACCAGGCCCTGCACGTCGAGCTGCTCTGGCACACTCCCGACGATTTGGACGAAGCCGACGAGGGGCCCGAGGCCGGCGCCGACCTGGATCTGCACTTCATGCACCCGTTCGCCGAGGGCGACTGGTTCGGCGACTTCACGACCTACTGGTTCAACCCGGCGCCCGAGTGGGGCGCCATGGGCGACAAGGGCGACGACCCCAGCCTGGACCGGGACGACACCGACGGCGCCGGGCCCGAGAACCTCAACCTCGCCCAGCCCGAGGACGGCCTGACCTACCTCATCGGCGTCCACTACTGGAACGACCACGGCTTCGGCGCCTCGCACGCGACGGTGCGGGTCTACGTCCACGGCGCGCTGGCCTACCAGGCCTCGGAGGAGATGACGATGCTCGATCTGTGCGAGTTCGCGACCGTCTCGTGGCCATCAGGCGTCGTCTCGCCGGTCGGTCCGGCCCCGAACGGCACCTCGTGCACGCCGAACGTGCTTCCCCCGCGCTTCCGCGGTCGATGAAGAGGATGACCATGCGCCCGCACCGCTCGCTGTTGATGACGTTCTGGGTGCTTGGACTCGCCGGCTGCCTGGTCGAGGGCCGGGTCGGCGAGGAGGCCGACCTGACGGCGGGCGAGGACGCGCCGGCGCTGGCCGAGACGTCGCCGACCCCGGACGGCGACGCAGCCGCGCACGAGGTCGCGGACGATGGCGACGCGGCCAGCCCAACGGAGCCCGCTCCGGTGGCCTGCCTGAAGCTGGTCGACGTGCCGGCGCCGCCCTGCGCGGCGCCCGGCGAGACGGCGACCACCCATGTGGAAGTGACCGCATGCGGCACGCTGCCGGTCAGCCTGGACGGCTTCGCGCTGGTCGGCCCCGAGGCGGAGCTGTTCAGCGTGGCCGCGCCGCCGGCGGGTTCGGTGCTGCAGGCCGGAGAGTCGGCCAGCGTCGAGGTCACCTACGCCCCCACGGCGACGGGTGTCCACGAGGCCTGGGTGCAGGTCGCGTCGGACGCGCTGGAGGGGCCGATGGAGGTGTTCCTGCGCGGGCGCGCCTCGCCGTTCATCGCCGACTACTGCGGCGAGCCGTGGTTCACGCTGCAGCCGGGTGGCAAGGCGATCCCGCAGACCAAGGTCTCGCTGTTCGGGCCCGAGCTGACACCCGCAGGCGCGGCCATTACCGCGTATCAGTGGTCGGTCGAGCAGCCGCCGGGCTCGAAGTCCCTGTTCCAGCCGTCCTTCGACGTGGGCGAGCCCAAGCTCGAAGCCAACGTGGCCGGTCTGTACGCCTTTCACCTGCACGTCTTCCCGGAAGAGGGGCCCAAGCAGTACGCCGGCTTCCTGATGGTGCAGGTCGAGCCCGAGGCGGCCATCCACATCGAGCTGCTGTGGCACACCCCGAACGATCCCGACGAGACCGACGAGGGACCCCAGGCCGGCGCCGACCTGGACTTGCACTTCATGCACCCGTACGCGACCGGCTACGACGTCGACGGCGACGGGGTGAAGGACGGCTGGTTCGACAACCCCTTCGATGTCTTCTGGTTCAATCCGAACCCCGAGTGGGGCGCCTTCGGAGAGACCGACGACAACCCCAGCCTGGATCGCGACGACACCGACGGCGCCGGACCCGAGAACATCAACCTCGCTACCCCGGAGGACGGGATGGGCTATCGCGTCGGGGTCCACTACTGGAACGACCACGGCTTCGGCGACTCGCTGGCCACGGTGCGCGTGTTCGTCAAGGGGGCGCTGGTCTTCGAGGCCTCGCGGTGGATGAGCCGGGAGGAGCTGTGCGAGTTCGGGACCCTGTCGTGGCCGGACGGCGAGTTCACACCCGCTGGCGAGGGCCCCGACGGCGCCCTGTGCAGTCCCAACTTCAAGCATCCGCTCTTCGTCGGCCAGTGAGCCCGGCCACGGGAACCTGGCGCCCCTTCCCGGTGTCGGGGGGGCGGTGCTAGCCTCGGGGCGTCGTTGGGCGACCCCGGGGCAGGCACCGTGGCGGCCGCGGCCGGGGGGACGAGATGCGCAAGGTTCTGGCGGCGTTGCTGGTGCTGGGCGGGCTGGGGGGCGAGGCGGCCTGGGGCTACAACCCCAGCTACGTGCCGCCGGCGCCGCCCCCGCGATACGTCACGACGCCCGCCTACGGCGGCTTCCACATGCCGGTGGTGCAGCCGATGCGGAGCTCGGGCGGGGGCTACTACGGCGGGGTCTCGGGAGGGTCGTCACGCAGGTACGAGCCGCCGCCGCCGTCGGACGCCGAGCTGTGCCGGAGCAAGGGCACGCCCGCGCCGTGTCGCCGGGCGGGGCTGGCGCTGGCGAACCGCCAGGGGGCGCCGCCGTCCGAGCTGAGGACCGCGCGGGACTACCTGGACAAGGCCTGCCGGGGTGACGAGGCGCTCGGCTGCGCGCAGCTGGGCTGGATGCAGTGGAAGGGACTGGGGGGCGCGGCGGATCTCGCGACGGCGGCGGGGACGCTGGCCAAGGCCTGCAAGCTGAAAGACTGGTGGTCGTGCTGGGCCGAGGCGGATCTGATGCGCGAGTATCCGGCGCATCAGCCCGACGTGGCGGCGATGGAGCACGGGCTGGGCAAGGCCTGCGAGAAGGACTGGCCCAAGGCCTGTTGGCTGCTGGCGCTGAGGCGCGAGCAGAAGCCGGGCGTCGTGACGCCGCGGGGCGAGCTGATCCGGCTGCACCGCCGGGCCTGCGCGGCGGGCAGCGGGTCGGCGTGCACCGACCAGGGGCGGCTGATGATGGCCGAGCGGGATCTGGCCGGCGCGCTGGGGCCGCTGGAGCGCGGGTGCAACGGCGGGGACGTGCGCGGGTGCCGGTGGTTGGGCAGCGCGGCGGGTCGGTTGGCGGGGGCCAGCGCGGCGCAGCTGGCGGCGGCCCATCGGGCCACCGACAAGGGCTGCAAGGCGGGCGACGCGGGCAGCTGCTTCGAGCAGGCGATGGCGCTGGAGGCGGGGCGCGGGGTGACGGCGGACGGGCCGCGGGCGGTCGCGCTGCTGACCAAGGGGTGCGACGGCGGGCACGCCGATTCGTGCGCCGGGTTGGCCTGGTTGCACGCCGAGGGCAAGGCCGGGCTGGCGCGGGATGCGGCCGCGACGCGGAGGTTCGCGACGCGGGCCTGTGACGGCGGGTCGGGCTGGGGCTGCTGGAAGCTGGCCGAGGCCGAGCACGGCGAGGGGGCGGCGCGGCCCGATGCGGGCAAGCGCGAGGCGCTGCTGGACAAGGGGTGCCAGGCCGGGACGCGGCTGGCGTGCAGCACGCTGGCGGGGGCGCTGCTGGCCGGGGCGGACGCCGAGCGAGCGCGGCGGGGCTTCGAGCTGGCGCGTCAGGGCTGCGAGGCGGGCGACGGGGTGTCGTGCGCGTTGGAGGCGCACGCCTTGTGGGGCGGACGCGGGGTCGAGGCGTCGACGGCCAGGGCGGTCGAGGCCGAGCGCAAGGCGTGTGAGGCCGGGCTGCGGAGCGCGTGCGCGACGCTGGGGTGGGCGATGGCGCGCGGGGTGGGGACGCCGGGGGAGCCGGCAAAGGCGCGGGCGCTGCTGGAGCCGGCGTGCGCCGAGGGCGACGCGCGGTCCTGCCTGATCTTCGGCGAGCTGCTGGTGGACGGGCTGGGCGGGCCGGCGGACCCGGCGCGGGGGTTCGCGGCGCTCGAGGCGGCGTGCGTGGCGGGGGACGCGGCCGGGTGCGCGGCGAAGGAGCGGGCGCGGGCGCTGGGGCTGGGGACGAAGGCGGACGCGGCGGGCGGGAAGAAGGCGCTCGAGCGGCTGTGCCGGCGGCCGGCGGATCTGGCGTGTCTGCCGTTGGCCGAGCTGCTGGCGACGCCGCCCGAGGGCCAGCGGGCGGACGCGAGGCGGGCGGCCAGGCTGTTTGAAAAGGGGTGCAAGGCGGGGCTGCAGCCGGCGTGTGCCGGGTTGGGCGAGCTGCACCTGCTGGGGGCGGGGGTGAAGCAGGACGTCGGGCGGGCGCGGGAGCTGCTGGGGACGGCGTGCGACCGCGGGGACGGGCGCGGGTGCCGGGCGCTGGGCGATCTCGAGGGGAGCAATCGCTTCCGCACGGGCGGGTCGAATCGGATCCGGGCGTTGGTGTATTGGAAGCGGGCCTGCGACGCGGGGGACGTCGAGGGGTGTCGGCTGGCGGGGGAGGTGAAGTGATGGGGCGATGGGTGGTGGTGGTCGGGGCCGTTGGGGCCGTGCTGGGGATGACGGGCGTGGCCGGGGCGCGGTCGGTGCAGGCCCCGACGGTGTGCAGCGGGACGTCGATCGAGGCGTGCGGGCGCGGGGACGTGGACAAGTGCCTGGCCGAGGCGGATCGCAAGCGGGACAGCGACCCGGTGGCGGCGTTCTGCGGGGCGGCGATGGCCTGCGACGGCAAGCGGGCGGCGCTGGGGTGCGCGCTGGCGGCGGAGTTGCTGAAGGGGACGCGGACGCTGCGGCCGGACCGGGAGCGGGCGCGGGTCTACGCGTCGAAGGGCTGCGACATGGGGTTCCCGCCGGCGTGCGTGCATGAGGCCGAGCTGCTGACGCACGCGCGGCACCCGGGCGAGAAGGGGGCGGCGCCGAAGTTCGCGCGGGCGGCGAAGCTGGCGACGGCGGCGTGCGAGCAGGGCGACGCGCTGGGGTGCCGGGTGCTGGGCAGCATGGCGTGGAACAGCCAGCTGCCCCTGGACGCGGCCGAGGGCTGGGCGCTGCTGGAGGCGACGTGCGGCGCGGCGCCCGGGCACGGGACCTGCCGGGCGGCGCAGGCGCGGGCGGCCATCGTGCAGGCGCAGGCGGCGTGCGCGGGGGGCGACGCGGTGGCGTGTCACCGGGCGGGGCGGCCGCGGTTCGAGACGCAGCGGTTCCCGTACGATCCGGCGGCGGGGGCCGAGGCGCTGCGCAAGGGGTGCGAGCTGGGGGACTGGGCGGCGTGTCGGGACGCGGTGCGGTTCGGAGGGCGCGAGGAGCTGCGGGCCCGGTCGCGGGAGCTGGCGGCCCGGGCGTGCGCGGACGGGGCGAAGGTGCCGGCGGAGCGGTGGAAGATCGGGGCGGGCGAGGCGATGGAGGTGACGGCGCTGGACCCGTGCGTGGTCGAGATCGACGAGGCGCTGGAGCTGACGGACGAGGGGCCGGGTGACAAGGCGCTGCGGGTGCGGCTCGAGAAGCTGTGCAAGAAGGAAGCGCCCGACGCGTGCCTGCTGCTGGCGCACCTGGCAGGAGCCTCGGAGGCGGCGGCGGCCTCCCGCGCGACCTGGGCCCTGCTGCGCAGCACGTGCAAGCGGTTGGTCGGTCCGCGCAGCAAGCGCTTTCACGAGGGGCGGGAGCTGTGCGCGACCATCGAGGACGTCGAGTCTCAGATAGTGCCGTGGCGCGGGGCCTGCCGCCGTGAGGGGGAGCTGGAGGCCTGCATCTCGCACGCCGACAACCAGATCGGGCTCGGCGGGCTGTACAGCCGCGCGGTGCGCACGCTAACGGGCCTGTGCGAGGCCGGTCGGGGCGCCGCCTGCAAGCGGCTGGTGCAGGGCCAGATCGCGACCGAGCGCAAGTACGAGTGGGTCCGGCTGGCCAAGCAGGCCTGCGAGCGCGGTGACCAGGGCGGCTGCTTGTAGCGAGCCGGCTCAGGGCGGCGACGGACCGTCGTCGCGCTGGGTCCATCGGTCGTGGGTCGCGCGGGCGTCGCCGGTGATGGGCAGCGGGTCGCCCAGGAAGCGCGGCTCGGTGCCCAGCAGGTGGACGTCGGCGACGGCGACGGTGCGGGCGATGGCCTCGCGGACGGCGTCCCAGCGCGCGGTGACGTACTCGCGGCGGTCGGCGACGAGGCCTACGGCGTCGAGGCCGGCCGAGCGGGCCAGGAAGACCGAGCGCGCCAGGTGGAAGCGCTGGGTGCAGACCACGGCGTCGTGCACCTGGAAGACCTTGGCGGCGCGCACCATCGTGTCCAGCGTCCGCAGGCCGGCGTGGTCCAGGAAGACGGCCTCGGACGGCACGCCGCGCGCGACCAGCCAGCGGTGCATCCCGTTGACCTCGTCGTAGCCCTCGGCCTGGTGGTCGCCCGAGACCAGGATGCGCCGCACCTTGCCCAGCCGGTACAGCTCGAGCGCCGCCGCCAGCCGGTCCTCGAGCGCCGCCCGCGGCGTCCCGTCCTGCAGCACCGCCGCCCCCGGCACGATGGCCACCGCCCGCGCCGGCACGTCCTGCGCCCGCTCGTAGACCGCCCCCCCGTGCCCCAGCACCCACGCGTTGGCCGCGCCGACCCCGACCAGCCCACCCGTCGCCAGCAGCCCCGCGGCGAGCAGCGCGCGCTTGACGGAACGGGCCAGCCTCACGCGGCCTTGCGGGGGGTGGGGGCGGCATGGATGGGGGCGCCGAGGCGGGTCAGGCGGGCGTGGAAGAACTGGAGGATGCGTTGGCGGTCGGCTTCGGTGAGGTGGTGGCCGAAGCGGTGGGTGACGCCGCGGGAGACGAGCTCGAGGCAGCCGAGGCGGGTGAAGGGGGCCTCGCCGGTGGACAAGCGCTCGAGGGCGGAGGGGGGCCGTTGCCAGGCGGCGCCGAACCTCTGGAAGCGGACCTGGCCGTCGGGGGCGACGCGGAGGCGGGCGCGGCCGTCGTGGAAGACGGCGAGGCCGCTGAAGAGGAGCACGGCGATGAGCGCCGGGACGAAGGGGACGAGGCCCATGAGGGTCAGCGTGAACGCCGCGAGGGCGACGAGGGCCCAGCCGGCGCGGCGGTTGGGGTCGGGGCCGACCTGGATGTCGAGGGTCTCGTCGTCGTCGATGTGGAGGTGGCCGGGGCGGTTCGGCAGGAGCCGAGGGAGCGGCAGGGGCTTGCGCTGGGGCTGAGGGGGCGCCGAGGTCGCCGGGGCGGGCGTGGCCGGTGACGCCGGGGTGGCGCGGCCCGGCCAGGAGAGCTCGGCCAGGTGCGCGCGGGCGGCGGCGGCCGAGGGGAAGCGGTCCTCGGGGGCGGGGGCGACCAGGCGATCGATGAAGCCGCACAGGGCCGGGGGCGCGTTGGTGAGCGGGCGGTAGTCGAGCGCCAGGCGCTTTTGAGGGATGTCGTGGGGCTCGCGGCGGGTGAGCAGGAAGATGAGGGTGACGCCGAGCCCGTAGAGGTCGGAGGCGGCCGTGGCGCGGCCGTGGAGCTGCTCGGGGGCCATGAAGCCGTAGGTTCCGGCGATGGTGCTGGCGAAGCTACCTTCGCGGCGCAGGCGCTCCTGGACCGAGCCGAAGTCGACGAGCGAGACGTGGCCGTGGCCGTCGACGAGCACGTTGGCCGGCTTGAGGTCGCGGTGGACGACCGGCGGCGAGAGGGTGTGCAGGTAGTCCAGCACGTCGAGCAGGCGGTCGGCGAGGGTGGCGACCTCGTCGAAGGTGGGGCGCCAGCCGGACCTCAGCTTGGCGTCGAGCGGGCGGCCGGGGGCCAGGGACTGGGCCAGGAAGAGCTGGCGGACGCCGTCCTCGATGATCTCGAGCTCGGCGAGGTACCTGGGGATGCCCGCGTGGGACAGGCCCTGCAGGACGGTGGCCTCGCGGCGGAAGAGCTCGACCGACTTCCAGTCGGCGACGCGCGACAGGAGCAGCTCCTTGAGCGCCACCTCGCCGCCTTCCTTGCGGTCCTGCGCGCGGTAGGTCACGCCGTGGCCGCCCTGCCCCAGCACGCCGACTATGGCGAAGCGATCCGCGATGACATCGCCCGGGTTGCGTAGCGTCATGATGCCTCCAGCGGGCGATGATGCGCACGCGGCGGCGAGGCTGGCAAGGGCTGCAGGGTGCGTTGCAGGACGCTAGGGAGCGGCGACCGAGGCGCAGGTGCCGCCCATGCAGGCGGGGCGGCGGCCCTGGCAGGGGTCGACCAGGCACTGGACCTGGCGGCCGTGGCAGACGGGGTCGGCGGCGATGGCGGTGAGGGCGACGCAGTCGCAGCCGTCGCAATAGGACGAGAGCAGGCGGCAGTCGGCGTCGGTGGTGCAGGCGAGCGGGGCCGGGGCCGAGGGGACGCAGCGGCACAGGGCGTCGTCCCAGGCGTAGCCGGGCTGGCAGATCTGGACGTGGGTGCACTGCTTGCGGCCGTCGGCGGAGCAGACCTGCTGGGTGCAGGCGGCGCCGGGGGGCGTGCAGATGCTGCAGGACTCGTTGCAGCAGACCTGGCCCGAGGGGCAGGTGCGGTAGCCGCAGGGGGTGCCGCCGATGGGGCCCTGGAGGCCGCCGTCGAAGGTCGAGGCGGGGCCGCAGGCGGTCAGGAGCAGGGCGGCGGCGAGCAGGCGCAGGGCGGCGGGCATGGAGGCGGCTCCGTCAGAGGGGCTCGAGGGCGAAGACGTCGACGTCGACGCCGTCGGAGGCGTGGACGATGGGGGCGCCGGCGGCCGGGGGCAGGCCGGCGGCGGCGAAGAGGCCCTCGGTGAAGGCGTGGAGGGTGGCGCGGCGGGCGGGGTATGGCGGGTGGTGGACGCGGCCGCGGAGGACCCGGCCTCGGTGCTGGGCGAAGAGGACGTATCGCTCGAGGAGGAAGTGCTCGAGGGTGCCTGGGGCCGACGGGCCGAGGAGGGCGCCGGGCTCCCAGGCGACCTCGCAGCCGGCGGAGGGGTCCGAGCGGCGGACGGAGCCGTAGTGGTGGACGCGGCCGTCGAAGCGGTGGGCCATGCGGGCGTGGTGGTAGGGCAGGCCCCAGCCGAGGCGGGCGGCGTGGACGGCGATGAAGGAGGCGGCCTCGAGCGAGAAGAACCAGACGCCGGGGGTGGCGCCGTCGTGGACGTAGGTGCGGAGGTTGGTCTCGAGGAAGTCGAAGGCGAGCGCGCGCGGGCTCCAGGCGGGGCGGACGTCGCGCATGGCGAAGGGGACGAGGCCGACGTAGAGGCGGCCGTCGGGGGTGAGGTCGAGCTGGAGGTCGGCCGGGACGAGCGGGCGGACGGCGGCGACGGGGACCTCCCAGTGTAGAAAGAGGAGGTCGCGCCATCGCTGGTGGCCGGCGGGGCGGCCGGGGGGCCGCAGGGTGGGCGCGACGCGATCGAGCGGCGCGGGCCCGTGCATCACAGGGCGTCCAGGGCTTGGAGGACCTGGTCGACGTGGCCCTTGACCTTGACCGAGGGCCAGGAGGCGGCGATGCGGCCGTCGGGGCCGACCAGGAAGGTCGACCGGATGGTGCCCTCGTACTCGCGGCCGTAGTTCTTCTTGAGGCCCCAGGCGCCGTAGGCCTTGTGGAGGGTGAGATCGGCGTCGGAGACCAGCGGGAAGGGCAGCTCGTACTTCTTCTTGAAGTTGTCGTGGCTGCGGACGGAGTCGCGGGAGACGCCGACGACGGTGGCGCCGTGGGCGGTCACGCGGGCGAAGTTGTCGCGGAAGTCGCAGGCCTCGGTGGTGCAGCCGGGGGTCGAGTCCTTGGGGTAGAAGTACAGGACGTAGGGCTTGCCCGCGAGGTCCTTGGTCGAGAGGGTGCCGCCGCCGTCGGTGGGCAGCGCGAAGTCGGGGGCCTGGTCGCCGGGGTTGAGCATCTCGTGGGTCTCCGAGGCGGGTTGCGAGGGCCCTGGCTGTACCGAGCGGCGCCGCCGTTGGCAAGCTTGGCGGGCTCGCGCCGGACGGCTAGACTGCGCTTCGGCAGGGGGAGCGGCGATGAAGATCGGCATCATCTCGGACATCCACTCGAACATCCAGGCGCTGACGACCGCGCTCGACTGGCTCGACGACCACGACGCGGACCAGATCGTCTGCCTGGGGGACGTCGTGGGCTACGGCGCCGACCCGAACCCCTGCTGCGAGCTCATCCGCGAGCGGGTCGACGTGACGCTGCTGGGCAACCACGACGCGGCCGTCATCGGGATGATGGACATCGGCTACTACTACGCGGCCGCCCGCGACGCGATCTACTGGACCAGGAAGGAGCTGACGGCGGACAACTTCGAGTGGCTGTACGGCCTGCCCTACACCCACGTCGACGATCACGCGGCCTACTTCCACTCGGCGCCCATCCGGCCGTCGGGCTTCTTCTACGTCGTGCAGACCAAGGACGCGCTGGCCCACACCGCCGTGTACGACAAGCTCCAGCCGTGGAACTTCGTCGGCCACAGCCACCTGACCAACCAGTACATGCTGAACGACAAGCGCGCCAAGGACGTCTCGGGCCGCCGCCTGACCGCCCACGAGGACCGCAAGTTCATCATCAACGTCGGCTCGGTCGGCCAGCCGCGCGACCGCGACAAGCGTCTGTGCTTCGGCGTGTTCGACACGGACGAGCGGACCTTCGAGCACGTCCGCCTCGACTACGACATCGACAGCGCCGCCAAGCGCATTACCGAGGCCGGGCTCGACCAGAAGTTCGCCAAGCGCCTGTTCACGGGCCAGTGAGCCGGGAGCGGGCGGGCGAGGCTGGACCCGCGGCCGACGCCGCCGCGCCGAGGGCCGAGCCGGTCTGAAGAGTGGTCCGGCTGGAAGCCGGCGATCCCTGCCACTACAGACAGGCTTGGGGGGGCAAACGCCGGCCCGCTGGAAGAGGGTGTCGCAAAGTCCAACCGGAGTGCTCCACCTTGGTGGAGCCCCCTTCCGGCGCAGCTTGCTGCGCCGGGTTGGCGGCCCGATCCCGGCGGCAAGCCGCCGGGGCCGGGGCTCCGGCAAGCCGGAGCACTCCATGGCCGCCTCAGCCGACATCAACACGACACCCTCTGAAAGCCGGCGATCCCTGCCACTACAGACAGGCTTGGGGGGGCAAACGCCGGCCCGCTGGAAGAGGGTGTCGCAAAGTCCAACCGGAGTGCTCCACCTTGG
>JAWLBL010000005.1:217596-320798 GCA_041687695.1 Myxococcota bacterium
CGGCGGCAAGCCGCCGGGGCCGGGGCTCCGGCAAGCCGGAGCACTCCATGGCCGCCTCAGCCGACATCAACACGACACCCTCTGGAAGCCGGCGATCCCTGCCACCACAGACAGGATTGGGGGGGCAAACGCCGGCCCGCTGGAAGAGGGTGTCGCAAAGTCCAACCGGAGTGCTCCACCTTGGTGGAGCCCCCTTCCGGCGCAGCTTGCTGCGCCGGGTTGGCGGCCCGATCCCGGCGGCAAGCCGCCGGGGCCGGGGCTCCGGCAAGCCGGAGCACTCCATGGCCGCCTCAGCCGACATCAACACGACACCCTCTGAAAGCCGGCGATCCCTGCCACCACAGACAGGATTGGGGGGGCAAACGCCGGCCCGCTGGAAGAGGGTGTCGCAAAGTCCAACCGGAGTGCTCCACCTTGGTGGAGCCCCCTTCCGGCGCAGCTTGCTGCGCCGGGTTGGCGGCCCGATCCCGGCGGCAAGCCGCCGGGGCCGGGGCTCCGGCAAGCCGGAGCACTCCATGGCCGCCTCAGCCGACATCAACACGACACCCTCTGGAAGCCGGCGATCCCAGCCACCACAGACAGGCTTGGGGGGGCAAACGCCGGCCGGCTGGAAGCCGGCGATCCCAGGGAACGGCTGAACGCCGGCGATGACCGTCGGCTCTGCTCAGTCGCCCTGGCGCAGGGCGGCGGTGACGACGGCCTCGGCGAGGGGGACGGCGGCCTTGTCGAGGGTCTTGGTCAGGGCCTCGATGGCGTCGGGGTCGTCGCCGCCCAGGGCGCGGCGCAGGTTGCGGCTGAGGGCCTCGATGGCCATGCGAGGCTCTTCGCCCAGGCTGGCCCAGGCGGGGGAGGCGCGGCCGCGGTCGGTCGCCGCCAGGACGCGCTCGGCCTTGGCGCGGGCCTCGGTCAGGCGGCGCGTCTCGGCGTCGGCTTCGGCGTGGGCCTGGGCGTCGGCCAGCAGCCGGTCCAGCTCGTCCGAGGTCAGGCCGTAGGTCGGCTTGACCTCGACCTCGCGGACCGTGCCGGTCTCGGCGTCGCGGGCCGTGACCGTCAGCAGGCCGTTGGCGTCGACCACGAAGCGGACCTCGAGCCGCGTCGCGCCGGCGGGGCGCGGCGGGATGGGCACGCGGAAGCGCGCCAGGCTGCGGTTGTCGGCGGCCAGCGCGCGCTCGCCCTGCACGACGTGGACCAGCACCGCCGTCTGGTCGTCGACGAAGGTCGTGTAGTGGTCCGTCGCGATGGCAGGCACGGGGGTGTTGCGCGGCAAGACGACGCTGACGCCGCCGCCATAGGACTCGAGGCCCAGGCTGAGCGGCAGCACGTCGAGCAGCACGGCGTCGCGGCGGCCACCGGCCATGATGTGGGCCTGGTGCGCCGCGCCCAGGGCGACCGCCTCGTCGGGGTGGACGGCGTCGCTGCCGGGGCGGCCGAACAGGTCGCGCACCAGGCGCTTGACGGCGGGGACGCGGGTGGCGCCGCCGACCAGCAGGACGTGGTCGAGGTCGGCCGGCGTGATCCGCGCGTCGGCGAGGGCGCGGCGGCAGGGCCCCTCGAGCCGGGCGAGGACCGGGGCGACGGCGGCCTCGAGCTCGGCGCGGGTGACGGTGAGGTTGACGCCGCCGAACGCGAGGTCGGCCGCCGGTCGCTCGCTGAGGGCGTGCTTGGCGGCGACGACCTGGCGGCGCAACCGCTCGCGCTGCAGGTCGTCGGCGGGCGTCGGAAGCCGCGGGGCCCAGGCCGCGAGCAGCGCCGCGTCGAGGTCGTCGCCGCCCAGGTGGGTGTCGCCGGCCGTGGCCAGCACCTGGAAGACACCGGCCTCGAGGCGCAGGACGGACACGTCGAAGGTGCCGCCGCCCAGATCGAAGACGGCGACCGTGGTGCCCTCGGGCGCTCGCTCGCCCTCGAGGCCGTAGGCCAGGCAGGCGGCGGTGGGCTCGTTCAGGATGCGCAGCACGTCCAGGCCGGCGAGTCGGCCGGCGTCCCGGGTGGCCTGGCGCTGCGCGTCGTCGAAGTAGGCCGGGACGGTGACGACGGCGCGCGCGACCGGCTGGCCCAGGGCGGCCTCGGCCCGGCGCGCGAGGGCGCGCAGCAGGGCCGCCGACAGCTCGGGGGCCGAGAAGCGGCGCGGCGAGTCGCCCAGCCGGACCTGGACCACCCGCTCGCTGGCGGCGGCATCGACGCGGTGGCCGAGGTGGGCGGCCTGGTCCTTCAAGTCGGCCCAGGCGCGGCCCATCAGCCGCTTGACCGACCAGGCGGCGCGGCCGGGGTCGCGCGCCAGGATGGCCTGGGCCGGCGCGCCCACGACCAGCTGGCCGTCGTCGTCCAGGGCGACGACCGACGGCAGCAGCGCCTGCCCCGCCTCGTCGCGCAGCAGCCGCGGGCGGCCGTCGGCCTCGACCACCGCCACGAGGCTGTGGGTCGTGCCCAGGTCGATGCCCACGATGGGGCCGCCGCCGACGTCCGTGGCGCCCGCCATCAGCGCTCGGGCTCACCGGTCCGGGCCGCCTCGACCTCGCGCGCGAGGCGGTCCACCACCTTGAGGCGCCCCAGGACGCCGCGCACGGCGTCGAGGACCTGCCGGTGCTCCGCGGTCAGCTCGGCCGCGCCCGACGGCGGCTCGCCCAGCGCGTCCCAGCGGCCGCCCAGGTCCACCAAATCGCGCTCGGCCGCCGCGCGCCACGTCACCAGCCGCTGATGCACGCGCCCCAGCGCGTCCGCCCGGGCGCTCGGGTCGGCCCGGCGCGCGTCGTCGACGGCCTCGCCCAGCTCGAAGGCCTCGCCGAGCACCTCCGGGGGCACCGGCGCGGCGGCGTCCTCGCCCGGCCGGTACAGGCGCACCAGCGTCTCGGCCCGCGCGTCCAGCCGGCTCAGGGCGCGCCAGCCGTCGTTCAAGTGCGCGGTCATGCCCAGGCGCATCTCGCGCTCCTCGGGGCCCGCGTCGCCGTAGAGATCCGGGTGCAGCTGCCGGACCCGCTCGAGGTAGCGGCGGCGCACCGCCTCGGTGTCGAGCAGCAGGCCGGGGGCGACCTCGAACATGGCGAAGAAGTCCTGCGGGTGCACGGCGCCCGCGGGCGCGCCGACGTCCTGGCCGATGCTCACGTGCTCGCCTCCTCGGTGGCCTCGCTGGGCGCGGCGGCCGCCGCCTGCTTGCGCTCGAAGTCGGCGATGGCCGCGCGGATGGCGTCCTCGGCGAGCACCGAGCAGTGGATCTTGATGGGGGGCAGCGCCAGCTCCTGCCGGATCTGCGCGTTCTTGATGGCGCGGGCCTCGTCGATGGTGCGGCCCTTGACCAGCTCGGTCGCCAGCGAGCTGGAGGCGATGGCGCTGCCGCAGCCGAAGGTCTTGAACTTGGCCTCGACGATGACGCGCGTCGCCGGGTCGACCCGGACCTGCAGCTTCATGACGTCGCCGCACTCGGGGGCGCCGACCAGGGCCGTGCCGACGTCCGGCGCGTCCTTGTCCAGGCTGCCGACGTTCCTGGGGTTGGTGTAGTGGTCGACGACCTTGTCGCTGTACGCCATCTCAGTGTCCCGTCCAGGTGACCTGGCTCAAGTCGACGCCCTCCTGGACCATCTCCCACAGCGGGCTCATGGCGCGCAGGCGGCGGACCGTGTCGATGACGCGGCCGGCGACGAAGTCGACCTCGGCCGCGGTGGTGAAGCGCCCGAGGCCGAAGCGGATCGACGTGTGGGCGAGGTCGTCGCCGACGCCGATGGCCTTGAGCACGTAGCTGGGTTCGAGGCTGGCCGAGGTGCAGGCGCTGCCCGAGCTGACCGCGACCTCGGGGATGCCCATGAGGAGCGACTCGCCCTCGACGTAGGCGAAGGAGACGTTGAGGTTGTTGGGCAGGCGCGCGTCGGGCACGTCGAGCGGCGGGCCGTTCAAGTAGATGGCGGGCAGCGCCTCGGAGAGCCTGGCCCACAGGCGGTCGCGCAGGCCGGCGACGCGGCGGGCCTCGTCGTCGCGCTCCTTGCGGGCGATCTCACAGGCGGCGCCGAAGCCGACGATGCCGGGGACGTTCAGGGTGCCCGAGCGCATGCCGCGCTCGTGACCGCCGCCGTGCATCTGGACGCTCAGGCGCACGCGCGGGCGCTTTCGGCGGACGTACAGCGCGCCGACGCCCTTGGGGCCGTACAGCTTGTGGGCGCTCAGCGCCGCCAGATCGACGTTCATCGCCTCGACGTCGAACGGCACGCGGCCGGCGGCCTGGGCGGCGTCGGTCAGCAGGAACACGCCGCGCTCGCGGCACACGGCGCCGATCTCGGCGATGGGCTGCACCGTGCCGATCTCGTTGTTGGCCGCCATCACGCAGACCAGGCGCGTGTCGTCACGCAGCGCGTCGCGCACGGCCAGCGGGTCCACCCGGCCCTGGGCGTCGACCGGCAGCCAGGTGACCTGGGCGCCCTTGCGCTCGAGGTGCCGCACGGTGTCCAGCACGGCGCTGTGCTCGACCACCGACGCGACGAGGTGCCCCGGCCCCTGCTCGCCATACATCTCGACGACGCCCTTGATGGCCAGGTTGTCCGCCTCGGTGGCGCCCGAGGTGAAGACGATCTCCTTGGCGCTCGCCCCGATGAGCGCCGCGACCTGCTCGCGCGCCCGCTCGACCGCCTCCTCGGCCTTCCAGCCGAAGGCGTGGTTGCGGCTGGCCGCGTTGCCGAAGTGCTCGGTGAAGTACGGCACCATCGCCTCGACCACCCGCGGATCGCACGGCGTGGTCGCGTGGTGGTCCATGTACACCGGCTTCATTCGCAGATCTCCTGCAGCGAGGTCGCGCCCAGCACGCGCATCACCTTCTCGTTCAAGCGCTCGAGCGGGCGCTTGATGCCACAGAGCGAGAACTGGTCACAGCCCTCGTCGTCCGAGAAGTTGCAGCTGACCAGGGTCAGCGGCCCCTCGACGGCCTCGATGACCTCGCGGACGTTGATGGCGTCGGGGTGGCGGGTCAGCGCGTAGCCGCCGGTCTTGCCCTGGCGGCTGTCGACCAGGCCGGCCGCCTTCAGCTGCTGCAGGATCTTGGCCAGGATGGCCTCGGGGATCCCGTAGGCCGCCGCGATCTCGCGGGCGCTCGCGGTCGCCGCCGCGCCCGACTCGATGGCCCCCAGCATTGGGCTCGCCTTACCGGCCTGCAGCATCCCGAGGTGGCGCAGGGCGAGCAGCCCGTAGTCCGCCTTCTTCGACAGCCTCAACATCACGCGTCCCCGTGGGTCCGACGGAGGGTTCGGCGCACGTTACACCAACTCCGGAGCGCCAAACAGGACCATGCAAGTCCGAATTCCGCGCCGTTACGAGGATCCATTGCGATTTCGCCCGGATCCGCGCCTCTCGGTGGGGGACATCCCTCGTTGACACGCTGGGGGGCCGTTCCTATGTTGCGCCGACTTCGGAACCGGGAGGCCCCTTCATGGCTACGACCATCGACCGAGACGCGGCGCTCGCCGCCCTGCGCACCGTCAACGACCCCGACCTTCGCAAGGATCTCGTGACCCTCGGCATGGTCCGCGACCTCGAGGTGTCCCAGGCCGGCAAGGTGTCGCTGCGGGTGGTCCTGACGACGCCGGCCTGCCCGCTCAAGGACAAGATCCGCGCCGACGTGGTCGCCGCCCTGCGCGGCGCGGGGGCCACCGAGGTGGACGTCACCATGGACGCCGAGGTCCGCCGCGCTCCCGGCATGGGCCAGGGCGGCCACGGCGGCCACGCGCACGGCCCGCACGGGGCGACCGGGGCGGCCGACCGCCTGCCGGGTGTCAAGGCCATCGTCGCCGTCGGCTCGGGCAAGGGCGGCGTCGGCAAGAGCACCGTCGCCACCAACCTGGCGGTCGCGCTCGCGCGCTCGGGGGCCAAGGTCGGCCTGCTCGACGCCGACATCTACGGCCCCTCGATGCCGGTCATGCTGGGCCTGCGCAACGTCCGCCCGTCCATGACGCCCGACGAGAAGATCGCCCCCATGGAGCGGTACGGCCTCAAGGTCATGTCGATGGGCTTCATGATCAAGGAGGACGACGCCATCGTCTGGCGCGGCCCCATGCTGGGCAAGGCCCTGCAGCAGTTCATCGAGGACGTCGAGTGGGGCGAGCTGGACTACCTCATCATCGACATGCCGCCGGGCACCGGTGACGTGCAGCTGAGCCTCGCGCAGCTGCTGCCGGTCGCGGGCTCGGTCGTGGTCACGACCCCGCAGGACGTCGCCTTCGCCGACGTGCGCCGCGCCATCAAGATGTTCCAGATGACCCACACGCGCGTGCTGGGCCTCGTCGAGAACATGAGCCACTTCATCTGCGGCCACTGCGACGCCGAGCACCACATCTTCGGCGACAGCCGCATCGACTACCACGCCGGCAAGATGGGCTTCGACGTCCTCGCCAAGGTCCCGCTGGACTCGGTGACCGCCGTCGCGGCCGACCACGGCGAGCCCATCGTCGTCGCCGCCCCCGAGTCGGCCGGCGCCAGGGCCTACTTCGAGCTGGCCGGCCGCATCTCGCAGAAGCTGGCCATCCTGTCGGCCGACCAGCCGCAGCAGGACAAGTTCAAGAGCTTCTTCGAGCGTCAGCCCGCCTGACGCACGCCGCGCGCAGGACGCTCACCTTCGCATTCGAAGGGCCCGCCGAAGGCACGGGCGCTCATGGTTGAGCGGCCGCCGTCTTCGCGCGGGCCCTTCCTTTTCTCCACCGCGGCTCAGAAGTCGGCGTGGCCGGGGGTGCGGGGGAACGGGATGACGTCGCGGATGTTCTGCATGCCCGTGCAGAACATGACGGCGCGCTCGAAGCCCAGGCCGAAGCCGGCGTGGGGGACCGCGCCGAAGCGGTTGAGATCCATGTACCAGGCGTAGTCCTCGAGTCTCTGCCCGTACTCGCGCAGGCGCGCCTCGAGGCGGCTCAGGCGGTGCTCGCGCTGCGAGCCGCCGATGATCTCGCCGATGCGCGGGACCAGGACGTCCATGGCGGCGACGGTGCGGTCGTCGTCGTTCTGGTACATGTAGAACGCCTTGATGGCCTTGGGGTAACCCGTGATGATGACGGGCTTTTTGAAGTACTCCTCGGCCAGGAACCGCTCGTGCTCGGTCTGGATGTCCTTGCCCCAGCTGATGGGGTACTCGAAGGCCTTGCCGCTGCCGGTCAGCAGCTCGACGGCGTCGGTGTAGGTGACGCGCTCGAAGACGCTGTCGCGGGTCAGCGCCAGGGTCGACACGAGCGACTTGTCGACGAACTGGTTCAGGAAGGTCAGGTCGGCCTCGTTGTGCTCGAAGACCGCCGTGACCAGGGCCTTCAAGTAGGCCTCGGCCAGATCCATGTCGTCGTGGATGTCGTAGAAGGCCATCTCCGGCTCGATCATCCAGAACTCGGCGAGGTGCCGGCTGGTGTTCGAGTTCTCGGCGCGGAAGGTCGGCCCGAAGGTGTAGACGAGGCCCAGGCCGTAGGCGAGCGCCTCGGCGTTGAGCTGGCCCGAGACGGTCAGCATGGCCGGCTTGCCGAAGAACTCGTCCTTGCCGCCGTGGGTCTTGACCTCGAACATCTCGCCGGCGCCCTCGCAGTCGCTGGCGGTGATGATGGGGGTCTGGATGTACTGGAAGCCGCGGTCGGCGAAGAACTGGTGCGTGGCCTGCGCCAGGGTAGAGCGGATGCGGAAGACGGCGCCGAAGGTGTTGGTGCGCGGGCGCAGGTGGGCGATGGAGCGCAGGAACTCCATGCTGTGGCCCTTCTTCTGCAGCGGGTAGGTCTCGGCGTCGGCCTCGCCCACGACGCGCACGCGCTCGGCCTTCAGCTCGACCCGCTGGCCCTTGCCCTGCGACTCGACCAGCTCGCCCTCGACGGCCAGGCTGGCGCCGGTCTGCACGCGCTCGATGATCTCGGCGAAGTCCGGCAGGTCGCTGCCCACGACCACCTGCAGGTTGTCGATGGTGGAGCCGTCGTTCATGACGACGAAGGCGACGTTCTTCGACCCGCGGCGGCTGCGGACCCAGCCGCGCACGAGGTAGCGCTGGCCCACCTCGCCCTGCCGCAGCAGGACGTCGATGCGGGGGCTCTGCAGGGGGCTGGTCTCGGGGCGCTGGACCGAACTCGTCATGGGGTTGCCTCGTCGGGGGGTCGAGGCGCCGTGTATACCGACGACCGGCCGGGCAGGCAACGTCCGCGCGCGCCCGGTTCCTGGCGTCCGTCACGGCCGCCAGGCCCAGCCATGGCCGCGGCGGCGCCGGGCTCGCGAGGCGCATGGTTCCTCCGCTTTGCCCACCCGTCGACACCGGCGGTACGCTCGCCCTCAGCCCCTCCCCTCCCCTCCCCCGCCCCCTCCCCCTCAACGTCGCGCCGAACGAGTCGCCGGTCCGCCGCCCCTCGTCGCCGCGGAGGTGCGCGCCGCGTGCCCACCCCGAGAGTGATGTCCGACCGACGCCGCGTCCTGGCCCTCGTCGCCATCATGGCCGCGGTGTCGTTCATCGTCGGCGGCGTCGCCATCGGCCTGCTCTACCACGCCGCCTTCGAACAGCACCGCGAGCGGCTGGTCGAGGCGGTCACCGGGCAGGCGCAGATGCTGCGGGCCGTCGCCGAGCGGGGACGCACCCATGACGAGATCCTGCGCATGCTCGGTCGGGCGCTGCACTACGAGCCGGTGGGCCGGCTCATCGACATCGAGCTGGCCATGGTGGCCAACGGGACCATCCGCGTCATCATGACCCGAACGGGTGGCGCCTTGGTGACCGACGACCGCTCTCAGCCGCCCGTCGACGTCGAGCGTCTGCCCGAGGACGTACCCCTCGCACGCGCGGCGCGCGGCGAGGCGGGGTGGACCGTCGGCGTCGATCGCAGGGGCGAGGAGGTCCTGGCCGCCTACGATCCGGTGGACGACACGCCTTACGTCATCATCGCGCGCATCCCGGTCTCCGAGCTGCGGCGCCCCTACCTGGACGCCGCCCTGCTGGCGGCCCTGGCGGGCGTCGGCGTCATCCTGGCCGGCGCGGCCCTGTTCCGGCGGATGACCAGCCCCCTCATCCTCAAGCTCGAGCACAGCGAGGCGCGCCACCGCGCCGTCATCGAGCTGGCCGCCGACGGCATCCTGACCGCCGACGGCGAGGGCCGCATCCGCTCGATCAACCGAGCGGCCGAGGCCATCTTCGGCGTCACGGCCGCGGAGGCCATCGGCGCCCCGGTGCGAGAGCTGCTGCCGCTGCCCGAGGGGACCCTCGTCGCCTGGGGCGACGGCGCGGACGAAGACGGCCACGCGGTGCACCACAAGTTCCACACGCGGCGCCGCGACGGGCGCGCCGTCATCGTCGACGTCGGGGTCACTTTGGGCCAGGTCGGCGACCACGAGATGACGACCCTGGTGGTGCACGACGTCACCGAGCAGGAGCAGGCCGCCGAGGCGCTGCGCCGCACCGCGCAGGAGCTCGAGCTGAAGAACGCCGAGCTGGCCGAGGCGCGCGACGCGGCGCTCGAGGCCACCCGGCTCAAGAGCGAGTTCCTGGCGACGATGAGCCACGAGATCCGCACGCCCCTCAACGGCGTCATCGGGATGACGAGCCTGCTGCTCGAGACGCCGCTGACCGACGAGCAGTCGGAGTACGCCGAGGTCGCCCGCCAGTCGGGCGAGGTGCTGCTGGCCCTGGTCAACGACATCCTGGATCTGTCGCGGCTCGAGGCGCGGCGGGTGGAGCTGGAGACCATGCCGTTCAGCCCGGCGGCCCTGGTGCGGCAGCTGTGCGAGCTGTTCGAGGAGCCGGCCGCGCGAAAGGGCCTGTCGCTGCGGTGGGAGGCCACGCCCAACGTGCCCGAGCGGGTCATCGGCGACCCGGCGCGCCTGCGACAGATCCTGAGCAACCTCATCGACAACGCGGTCAAGTTCACGCCCGAGGGCCACGTCGTGGTGCGGGTGACGCTGGGCACGCTGCCGGGCGACGGCCGGGCGCCCCTGCGCTTCGAGGTCGAGGACACCGGCATCGGCGTCTCGGCCGATCAGGCGGCGCACCTGTTCGAGCCGTTCATCCAGGGCGACCCCTCGACGACCCGCCGCTACGGCGGCAGCGGCCTGGGGCTGGCGATCTCGCAGCACCTGGCCGAGCTGATGGATGGCGAGCTGGGCGTCACCAGCGTCAGCGGCCAGGGCGCGACCTTCTGGCTGCGCGTCAACCTCCCGCTGCCCGACCAGCCGGCGCCCGACCTCGCCCACAGCGAAGCGCCTGCGGCCCCGAAGGCGCCGCCGCCGCACGCCAACGGCCGACGCGGGCGAGTGCTGGTCGCCGAGGACAACGAGGTCAACCAGAAGGTGGCCCTGCGCATCCTCGAGCGCCTCGGCTGCGACGCCGACCTGGCCGCCAACGGACACGAGGCGCTGCGGAAGCTGGAGGAGCGCGGCTACGACCTGGTCCTGATGGACTGCCAGATGCCCGAGATGGACGGCTACGAGGCCTCGGAGCACATCCGGCGGCGGGAGGCGCAGCGCCGCAACGGGCACGTCCCGATCGTGGCGATGACGGCCAACGCGCTCAAGGGCGACCGCGAGCGCTGCATCGCGGCCGGCATGGACGACTACGTGGCCAAGCCGCTCAAGACCGGAGACGTGGCCGCCCTGCTCGACCGCTGGCTACACGCTTGAGGCGCCTCCGTCGCTGGCGCGCTGGCCGGCGGGGGGGCGGCTCCGGCTCCGGCGCGGCGGGGCGCGCACGCAGGAACGCCAGGACCGCCAGCTCGTCCGGCTCGAGGCCCTCCGCCCCCGCCGCGGCGTCGTCGAGCCCGGCGCGGGCCGCCTCGAGCTGCTCGAGCAGCGTGCCCGCGAGGTAGGCCTCGACGACCTCGGGGTGAACGTAGTGCCGCCGGCAGACGGCGCGCGTGTTGTGCAGGAGCGCGGAGGTCCGATCGATGGCGACGACGACGTTCTTCTTGCGCTGGGTCTGCGTCTCGCCGGGCCCGAGCTCGATGAGGACGCGCGCCGCGATGACCGTGCCGCCCCAGGTGCGGAAGTCCTTCGCGGTCACGGCCTCACCGGCCGCCTCGCGCAGGTAGGCGTTGACGTCGCCGGAGTCCACGGCGTGGTGGCCCTCGCCCTGCCGATAGCGGAACAGCTCCTGGCCCGGGATCTCCAGGCACGCGCGGATGACGCGCGAGAGCCGTCGGCTGCGCAGCTCGACGTCGTGCTCCTTGCCGCGCTTGCCGCGAAAGTGCAGGTGGATGCGCGTCCCGGTGACCTCGACGTGCTCGTCGAGCAGCGTCGTGAGGCCGAAGGACTCGTTGGCGCGCGCGTACTCGTCGTTGCCGACGCGGATGAGCGTGCGGTCGATGAGCCGCACGACGGCCGCGAGGACCCGCTCGCGGGACAGGCCGCGGCGCGCCAGATCGCGCTCGACCCGCGCCCGGATGCCCGGGAGCACCTCGCCGAAGCGGATCATGCGGTGGAAGTTGGTGCGGGTGCGGACCTCGGACCAGCGCTCGTGGTAGCGGTACTGCTTGCGGCCGCGCGCGTCGCGACCGGTGGCCTGCAGGTGCCCGTCCTCGAAGGCGCAGATCCACACGTCGGTCCACGCGGGCGGGATGACGAGGGCGCGGATGCGCGCGAGGGTGAGGCGGTCTCGGACGGGTCGGCCCTCGGCGTCGACGTAGCGAAAGCCCGCGCCGTGGCGCACGCGCCGAAAGCCCGGCTCGTCACCGCACACGTAGCGCAGGCCGGCGGCCTCGGCGACGGCGGGCGGCTCGGCGTCGGGCGGGGGCAGCGGGATGTCGGGGCCTTTTGACGAGGTCATGCGGGGCGGCCTGGCCAGCGGGTGAGGCCCATGTCAGGGTTGGGCGGCGTCGGCGGCGCCGAGGGAGACCGCGCGGTAGGCGGCCAGGAGCCCGACGGCCAGGCGCCGGGGAGACGCCACGGCGGCGCGCTCGCGGGCGCGGGCGGCCAGCGCCCGGCGGCGGGGGGGATCGGCCTCGAGCGTCCGGGCCGCGCGGTCGAGCGCTCCCTCGGCCGCGTCCGACACCCAGGTCGCGGCGTCGCCCCAGGCCTCGCGCCACCACGGGCAGTCCGCCAGGACCAGCGCGGCGCCGTCGACCGCGGCCTCGAGGGCGGCCAGGCCGCTGCGCGCGCGCGGGTCGCGCAGGGTGAAGACCGGCGGGTCGTCGGCGCGGTCTTCGTCCTGGTGGGGAGGCAGGGCGTGAGCCTCGAGGGCGTAGGGGACCACTCGGGCACCAGCCAGGGGCCCGAAGTGGCGCTCGAGCTCGGTGAGCAGCGCGGCCGCCGGCACGACGACCAGCGCGGCCGCGCGGAGGCCGGCGCGCCAGGCCGCCGAGACCGGGCCGCCGGGGGTGGTCGCGCGGGCGACGGCGGCGTCGTGGCCCATCACCAGGGCCGGCGCGTCGAACGGCGCGGCGCCGAGGACGGGGTGGTTGAGGTGCACGACGTCCGGGCGCACCTGGCGCTCGATGGCGCGCAGCCACTCGGCCGCGACCCGCCGGCGCACGGCGGCCCCGCTGGCGGGGGGCTCGTGGACGAACAGCCGGGCGTTGGGCAGCGCGGCGACGGCCTCGCGCGCGGCGACCGACACGGGCGCCAACGACGCCAGCGTCACCTCGACCCCGAAGGCGCCGAGGGCGCGCGTCGCGGTGAGGGAGGTCGCCCACACGGCGCCGTCGGCTTCGCTCGGATCGGTCGACATGAGGACCGCCCCCGGCTCGCGAGGGCTGTGGAAGCAGACGTTCACGGGCGACCTCGCGGTGGGCGGGTCCGCGGTTGCGTCGGCAGGGGACGGGCGCGCGCGCCGGAGCCCGACGCGGGTGCGCGGCAGGAGCGCGAGGGCCCAGCGCCAACCTCACGAGACTAGAGACGGCCGCCGCGGGAGGTCAACGACGCGGGCTCGGCGGGCAGACCGGCCACGGAACCGGCACCCGACCAGGCCACGGCACCCGGCCACGGCACCCGGCCACGGCACCCGGCCACGGCACCCGGCCACGGTCACGGTCACGGGCTCGACCACGGCACCCGGCCACGGCACCCGGCCACGGCACCCGGCCACGGCCACGGCACCCGGCCACGGTCACGGCCTCGGCCATGGGTCCGGCGCTCCCGTGGCGTCGGTTGACCCCGGCTCGGCCGGTTCCGACGTTCTCTGGGCGTCCCTCCCCGCCCCCGCCCCCACCGCCCGGAGTCCCCCCGATGTTCTGGAAGCGGATCAAGCTCTTCACGATCCTGGGCTTCGAGGTCCACCTCGATCTCAGCTGGCTCGTCATCGGGCTCCTGGTCACCTGGAGCCTGGCGGCGGGCCTGTTCCCCGCGTTCTATCCGGGCCTGTCGACGGCGGCGTACTGGATCATGGGCATCGTCGGGACGCTGGGCCTGCTCGTGTCCATCGTGCTGCACGAGCTCAGCCACTCGCTGGTCGCGCGCCGCTTCGACATGCCCATGAAGGGCATCACCCTGTTCATGTTCGGCGGCGTCGCCGAGATGAAGGCCGAGCCCACGAGCGCCAAGGCCGAGCTGCTCATGGCGCTGGTCGGACCGCTGACCAGCTTCGTGCTGGGCGGTCTGTTCTATCTGATCACGCTCGTCGACGGCGGCCCGGTGCCGCTGTTCGCGGTCCTCGAGTACCTCGCCTTCATCAACATCGTGCTCGCCATCTTCAACATGGTGCCGGCCTTCCCGCTCGACGGCGGGCGCGTCCTGCGCGCCGCCTTGTGGGCCTGGAAGAAGGATCTGGTGGTGGCGACGCGCTGGGCGGCCGGCGTGGGCCAGGCCTTCGGGGTGCTGCTCATCGCCCTGGGCGTCTTCAGCGTCTTCCAGGGCAACCTCATCGGCGGCATCTGGTGGTTCCTCATCGGCCTGTTCGTGCGCGGGGCGGCGGCCTCGTCCTACCAGCACGTCGTCGTCCGCGACGCCCTCAAGGACGAGCCGCTGACGCGATTCGTCGAGCCGGGCGGCCCGTCCGCGGCCCCCGAGATGACCGTGGGCGAGCTGGTCGAGGGCGTCGTCTACCGGCACCGCACCGATCTGGTCCCGGTGGTCGAGGGCGATCGCCTGGTCGGGTGCGTCACGGCCGAGCGCCTCGAGCGGGTCCCCCGCGACAGCTGGGGCGCGCGCCGCGTCGCCGACGTGGTCGAGCAGTGCACCGACCAGAACACCATCAGCGCCGACGCCGACGCCGCCGACGCCGTCACCCAGATGAGCGCCTCCGGCAAGGAGAAGCTGATCGTCAGCGACCACGGGCGCTTCCTCGGCACGATCTCCCTGCGGCGCCTGCTCGAGTTCCTGCAGCTCAAGACCCGGCTCGAGCCGCATCGGCCGCGCTGACCGTCACGCGCCGGGCCCCGTGTCTTCGCACGGGTGCGGCTCGGGCCCGGCGTGGCGGAGCGCGCGCTGCAGCGCTCGCAGCGCGGTGCGCAGCCCCTCCTCGACGACCGGGTGGTAGAACGGCAACTCCAACGCCTCGTCGACCGTCAGGCCGCGCTGCACCATGAAGGCCAGCAGATGCGCCAGGTGCTCGGCCCGCGGCCCCAGCAGCTCGGCGCCCAGGAGCCGGGCGGTGCTCCGCTCGCCGTACACGCGCCCCACACCGGCGTTGACCCCCATCACGGTCGCGCGCCCCTGGTCGCCGAAGTCGACGCGGCCGCAGCGCACGTCTTCGTGGCTCAGCGCGCTCCAGCCGGGCCCGATCACCGCCATCTGCGGGTCGGTGAACACGATGGAGAGCGCCACCTTGCGCACGAAGGCGCGGACGTCGCCACCGAGCGCGAGCGCCGCGGCGTTCTGCCCCGCGATGTGGCCCTCGTCGGCGGCCTCGTGCAGCAAGGGCCGGTGCCCGGCGGCGTCGCCCGCGACGAACAGGGGGGCGTCGGCCAGCTGGAGCGTCAACGGGTCGACGACCCAGCGCTCGCGGTCCTCGAGGGGGACGCTCGTGCGCTGAAAGCCCAGGCTGGCCAGATGGGGCAGGCGCCCGGCGGCCACCAGGACGCAGGCGTACCGCTCGTCGCGTCGCGCGCCCGCGCCGTCGCGGAACCGCGCACGCACGGCGCCGTCGGCTTCGCGGGTCACGGCCTCGAGCGTGTAGCTCGTCACCAGGTCCAGCTCGCGGCCGAAGATCGAGCGGGCCGCCGACGCGACGGCGGGGTCGGTCACGACGCCCAGCTGCTCGTCGAGGCCCACGAACGTCACCCGGCTCCCCAGGCGGCTCAGGGCCTGCCCCAGCTCGAGGGCGATGACGCCCGTGCCCACGACCAGCGCGCTGTCGGGCAGCGTGTCGCGCTCGAACAGCGAGTCCGTCGTGACGAGGGCGTCGCCCAGGCTGCGGAAGGGCGGCGGGACGTGCGGGGTCGAGCCGGTGGCGACGACGATCGCCCCCGCCTCGACGACGACGCGTTCGCCGCTCGCGGTGTCCACGACGAGGCGGTGATCGCCGTCGAAGCGCGCGGTCCCGCGCACCAGCGTGTCGCCGGCCTCGAGCGCGTCGGTGGCCTCGAGCACGAAGCGCACGAAGCGGTCGCGCTGGGCGCGGACGCGGGCCATGACGGCCCGCCCGTCGACGGTGACCGGGCCCGCTCGCACGCCGAAGTCGTGGGCCCGCCGCGCGTCGTGGGCGGCGTCGGCCGCGGCGATGAGCAGCTTGGAGGGCATGCAGCCGACGCGGGCGCAGGTCGTGCCGAGCGGCGGCTGGCCGATGAGCAAGGTCCGAGCCCCGGCGGCCTCGGCGGCGCGCCGGGCGACCAGGCCGGCCGTCCCGGCGCCGATGACGGCCACGTCGACCTTGCGTGGGCGAGGGCCTGCCATCACGTCACCGGGGTGCGGCGGCCGCGATCGTGGACGCCAGCGAAGCGCGAAGTCGCGATCGCGATGGCCAGGAGCGCGACGGCTCCGGCGGCGGACGCGACCAGCGCGCCCCCGACGCCCGACCAACGCACCAGGTGGAACAGGAACCCGCCCAACATCGCGCCCAGGATGCCGACGGCCATGCTGCCCGCGTATCCCAGGCCGCTGCCGCGGAAGGTGGCGCCGGCCAGCCAGCCGGCCGCGAGGCCGATGGCCAGAAACAGCAAGATGTCGATGCCCAGCACGCCCATGGCTCCTCCTCGCGGCCGTCCCACATCCACGAGCCGCGGCCGTCCTCTGGACGACGCGGGCCCCGTCGATCGCGCGCGCGGCGCTACCGACGGGGCCCGAAGCCGCCTGGAACGCTCGGCTCAGCGCCCCGACGATCCCGAAGGGACGTCAGTTGCCGAGGTTCGGCTGCTGAATCTCACGCTCGAGCTCCTGGCCCTCCATCTGGATGCGCTGCTGGAGGTCCTGGCCCTCGCGCTGGATCTCGTCGCCCATGTTCTGCAGCCCCTCACCCATCTGGTTCGTCAGGCTGTCCAGATCGCGCTCGAGCTGCTGAAGGTCCTGCTGGATCTCGGTTCGGTGCTCCTGCCAGTTCTCCTCGGCCGAGCCCTGGAGCTCCTGCACCTTCTGCTGCAGCTGCTGGTGCTCCTGGCGCAGCTCGTTCAGCTGGGTGCGCGCTTCGGCGTTGGCCTGGGCCCCCTGCTGCTGCATGCGCTGCTCGACCTGCTGCATGCGCGAGTCGATCTGCTGGAGCTGGGTCTGCGTCTCGCGGACGAACGTCTGGCGGTCGCCGCTCTCGACGCCAATGCCTTCGGTGGCGGTCGGCTCGAGCTGCGTTTCGACCTCACGCTCGGCGCAGTTGAGCACCGGGAAGCTGAGCCCGAGGGCCGCGAGGATGAGCAGAGTGCGTCGCATCGGATTCCTCCTTGTCCGGAGCGTGAACCGGTCGGCCGCGGGTCGGCGCGGACGCCGCTGGGCGGCGGCCGGCACCTCTCGTTCGGACTCACGGCGGCGGGTGACGCCTCGTCGTGGAGCCATGGCGGCGCCGCGCCCACTCCGGGTGGCGGCGGCCAGCTGCCGTCCGCTCCGGATCGCGGCGCCCGTCCTCGACGCGGTTCTTGCTCGACTGTCACAAGCTAGTGATCACCAAGGGGAATCGAATCAACTCGCGGCCCCGTCCACGGCATCGCCGGGCCATGTTGCGGCGCAGCCAAGCCCCCCGCAGCGACCAACCCCTTCACGGCGACGCAGCGCACATCTACCATCGGCCCGCAATCTTCCCCCGTGAGCCCGGGCGTGGGTCCCGGGCCTCCCCCATGCATCGAGGTCCCGTCCATGAAGCGTCTCCTCACCACAGGCCTGATGTGCGCCGCCCTCGTCGCCTGCCGCGGGCAGGAGGGGCCACAGCCCGCGCACCCGGGCTCCGGCGTCCCCGCCGCCAGCGAAGACGCGACGCCCGCCACCCCCACCGCCGACGCCGGCGAGGCGCCTCCGACCACCCCAGAGGCCGACGCTGCGCAGGCCGCGCCAGAGGCCGACGCCGCGCCCGCCCCCGCGGGCGATCCCGACGCGCAGGCCCCCGGCGCCGCCGAGGTCGCCGCCGCTGGCGACGCCGCCCAGGGCCCGGTCGCCGCGCCCGAGCTGGCCTCCGAGCTGCCCGGCGCGCGCGTCGCCGCCATCATGGAGGCGCGCAGCGGCGCCTCCCTGTCGGGCACGGCCGTGATGGCCGAGACCGAGCAGGGCGTGACGGTGCTGCTCAAGCTCACCGGCGCGCCGCCGGGCGCCCACGCGGTGCACGTCCATGAAAAGGGCGACTGCTCGGCCCCCGACGCCACCAGCGCGGGCGACCACTTCAACCCCCGCGGTCACGCGCACGGCCTGCCCAACACCGACGAGCGGCACCTGGGCGACTTCGGCAACATGATGGTGGCCGAGGACGGCACCGGGACCCTGACCCTCACGGCGCCGGGCGCGAACCTCGAGCCCGGGGACACGAACAGCTTCCTGGGCAAGGCGCTGATCGTGCACGACAAGCCGGACACGGGCGAGCAGCCCGCCGGCAACGCGGGCCCGCGCATCGCCTGCGGCGTCCTGCGTCCCATCCAGGGCGCGGCGCAGCCGAGGCAGCCCCAGCCCGACGGGGGCGCAGCGACCCCGTAACCGCCTCGCTGGTCGCACCTTCGGACGGGATCGCCGGCACGCGCTGGCGGTCCCGTCGTCGTTTCGAAGCGTCGCCGCGGTGGCCTCGAAGCCGCCGGCGAGCGGGCCGTCGCGAGCCGCCGGCGCACGCCGCAGCACACAAATGGCCATTATTTTCCGGTGCTTGCGGACCCGTCGCGGGTTGTTAGGGTAGCTCTGGGTCGTGCGGAGGCCGCCGGCGGCGAGTCCGACGTCGCGGTCGCCCCGGTCGCGGTGCCAGTCGCGGCGCCCATCGCGTCGTCGTGGCGGCCCTGGCGGCTCCGCCCCCGCTCGACCGTTACGGCACCGCTTGGCCACATCCCCCGGAGGCGGACGAATGACCTGGGATCGCGTGAGCGCCAACTGGCGCACCATGATGCGCAAGGTCCAGCAGCGGTGGGGACGCCTGAGCGACTCCGACCTGGTCAACGTGGCCGGGCGCTTCGACGTCCTGGTGCGCCAGGTGCAGGACCGGTACGCGCTCGATCGCCGCCAGGCCGAGCGACAGGTCCAGGGCTGGTTGCAGCGGCTGTGAGCGAGGCCGCCCAAGCGGCGCGCCCGACCCCAGCCCGATCACGAGGAGAGGAGGAGACCGATGAAGATCCGCGAGATCATGACGCGAAACGTCCGGACGGTGAGCCCCGACGACAACCTGGTGGACGTGGCGGCGCAGATGCTGCGCGTCGACACGGGGTTCATCCCGGTCTGCGACAACGACCGCATCGTCGGCGCCATCACCGACCGGGACATCGCCATCCGCGCGGTCGCCGAAGGGCGTGACCCCAACGAGACCCGCGTGCGCGACTGCATGAGCCGCGACGTGGTGACCTGCTCCGAGGACAGCGACGTCGAGGAGGCCGCGCAGCTGATGGAGGACCGCCAGATCCGGCGCCTCGTCATCCTCGACCGGGACCGGCGCCTGTGCGGCGTGGTCTCGCTGGGCGACCTGGCGACGCACCGCGGCGCGCGCAACGTGTCGGGCGAGGTGCTCGAGCAGGTCTCGCAGCCGTCCTGACGGTGCGAGCCGCGTCGAGGTCAAAGGACGAGGGGCGCGCCCGCGGTGGACGCGCCCCTCGTCGATCTCGAAGCGACGGGGCGCGCGCAGGTGCTCGCCGAGGCGATCACCCGCGCGGCGGGTCAGACGCGGTGAGGCGTCCGGCGTCGGCCACCGCCCATCATCCCAGCGATGAGGGTGACGAGGAAGATGGCGAGGAAGACGAAGAAGAGGATCTTCGCGATGCTCGCCGCGCCCGCGGCGATGCCGCCGAAGCCGAGCACGCCGGCGACGATGGCGACGATGAAGAAGACGAGGGCCCACCAGAGCATGGGTCATTCCTCCTGACGTCGTGGCCCGTCGGGCCTTGGGATGGTGTGCGTCGCGGCCGGGTCGCGGAGACACGGCGAAAAACGCACCGGTTTCGATAAGATAGGCACATCCCGCGGCGCGTGCACGGGGGCGCGGGGCGGCGGCCCGGGCATTGAACATGCGTCGGACCCGAGCCTGTGATTTCATGCGGCGAGCAGCGACCAGGAGGCGGAGGTGCAGCGGTTGGAAGACAAGGAAGCCCTCGGGGCGCTGGTTCACCTGTACCGAGCGGAGGTGGGCCTGATGGGCGCCTACCGCATCCGCCTGGACACGACGACCAACTGGGCGGTGGCCACGACGGCGGCGCTGGTGTCGTTCTCGCTGGGCAACAGCTCGGTGCCCCACCTCATGTTCCTGCTGCTCGCGTACCTGAACTTCGTGTTCCTGTGGATGGAGGCGCGCCGGTACCGGCACTACGCGATGGCCCGGGACCGGGTGCGGCTGCTCGAGCGCGGCCTCTACCGCGAGGTGCTCGGCTGCGAGGACACCGGGTGGCGACAGGCGCTGGACGTGGAGCTGGCCCGGCCCGTGTCGCGCATGCCGCTGCTTCATTCATTGGTCATCCGGATCCGGCGAAACTACATCTGGATCTTCGCCACGACCTACGTCGCCTGGCTGCTCAAGCTCGAGCTGCACGGCGACGGGCCGCTCGTCACGTCGGCGCACGTGGGGCCCTTCCCGGGTCCGCTCGTGTTCGCGCTGACGACCCTTTGCTTCATGGCGCTCGTCGTCCTGCTCCTGCGTTACCCGATCCGCGAGTCGGCCGAGGGCGAGGAGATCGACGCGGAGCACCCCGAGGCCTGACCCGAGGGGCCCCCGGCCCAGACCCTGGAGGCGCATGCCATGGCCGCCGAACGCAAGTTCATGAGGTCCGTCAACCCAGCGACCGGCGAGGAGCTTGCCCGGTACGCGCAGCACGACGAGGGCGAGGTCGAGATGCGCCTCGCCCTGTCCGAGCGCACCTTCGCCAGGTGGCGGGCGACGCCCGTCGGCGCGCGCGCCGAGCGGATGCGAGCGGCCGCCGAGGCGCTCGACGCCCGGCGCGACGCCCTGGCCGAGCTGATGACGCGCGAGATGGGCAAGCCCATCGAGGCGGCGCGCGCCGAGGTCGACAAGTGCGCCTGGGTCTGCCGCTTCTACGCCGAGCACGCCGAGGCCATGCTGGCCGACGAGCCGCGCGAGACCGACGCCCGGCGCAGCTTCGTCCGCTATCGCCCGCTCGGGCCGGTGCTGGCGGTCATGCCGTGGAACTTCCCGCTGTGGCAGGTCTTCCGCTTCGCCGCGCCGGGCCTGATGGCCGGCAACGTGGGCCTGCTCAAGCACGCCTCCAACGTGCCCGGCTGCGCCGTCGCCATCGAGGAGATCTTCCGAGCGGCCGGCTTCCCCGAGGGCGCCTTCCAGGCGCTGCTGGTCGGCTCCGAGCGCGTGGCCGCCCTCATCGCCGACGTCAGGGTGCGCGCGGTCACCTTGACCGGCAGCGAGGGCGCGGGCCAGAGCGTCGGCGCCGAGGCCGGCCGCGCCCTGAAGAAGAGCGTCCTCGAGCTGGGCGGCAGCGACCCGTTCATCGTCCTGCCCTCGGCCGACCTCGACGCGGCGGCCGAGACGGCGGTGAGGTCGCGCACGCTGAACAACGGCCAGTCCTGCATCGCGGCCAAGCGCTTCATCGTCCACGAGGCCGTGGCCGACGCCTTCGAGCAGCGCTTCGTCGCCGCGATGGAGGCCCTGCGCGTGGGTGACCCCCTCGATCCCGGGATCGAGATCGGCCCGCTGGCGACCGCGGCCATCCGCGACGAGGTGCACGACCAGGTGCGACGCACCTTCGAGGCCGGCGCGCGCGTCCTGACCGGCGGCCAGCCGCTGGAGGGCCCCGGCTGGTTCTATCCGCCGACCGTCCTGACCGACATCCCCGAGGGCAGCGCCGCCTGGGAGGAAGAGGTCTTCGGACCGGTGGCCGCCCTGTTCCGGGTCGGCTCGCTCGACGAGGCCATCGCGCTGGCCAACGCGTCGAAGTACGGCCTGGGCTCGGCGGCCTGGACGCGCGACGAGCAGGAGCAAGGTCGCCTCGTCGACGAGCTCGAGGCGGGCGCGGTCTTCATCAACGGCCTGGTCAAGAGCGACCCGCGCATGCCCTTCGGCGGCGTCAAGCGCTCGGGCTACGGCCGCGAGCTGGACCGCCACGGGCTGCTGGAGTTCACCAACGCCACGACCGTCTGGATCGGCTGACCCCCTCTCGGCCGGGCGCGCACGCACGAGCGCGGCGCCCGGCCCGCGTGGGCCCACGTGCGATCGTCAGCCGCCGCCGGCGCCCTGGAACCCGGGGGCGTGGCGCTTGGACTCGGGGTAACGCAGCGACACGGCCGCCTCGGGCGCGATGACCCGGAAGGCCGCGCTCTCCTCGATGTACAGGCGCACCGAGGTGGCGTCGTGGTCGAGGTAGCCGATGGACAGGTCGCGGCCGACGGTCAGCTCGAAGTCGCCGCCGCGCATGCTGAGGACGACCGCGCCGTCGACGGCGGGCGCCCAGACCATCGGCCCCTCGATGATCTGCTTGACGTGCTTGGCCAGCGGGTAGCCGCCCGGGCCGAGGGTCTCGCTGAGGCCCGCGTAGCAGCGCGGCCCGAGGGCCAGGGCGTAGGGGCCGCCGACGCCCGAGCGCCGCAGCCGCTCGATCGCCTGGACGACCGAGTGGGCGTAGGCCAGGTAGTCGTTGGACAGGATGATGGGCTCGTGGGGCGAGGCCTCGACCATGCCGCGCATGCAGCCCGGGCCGTAGCCGTAGAAGACCAGCGCGTCCTCGGCGCGGGCGATGCGCTGGGCCGCCTCGGTCACCGGCTCGAGGTCGGCGTCCCTGGCGCCGCGGGTGATGGCCTCGAGCTCGCGTCGCTCGAGCGAGAACACGGACCGCAGCTCGATGAGCGGCAGGACCAGGCGCTTGGAGGTCTCGATGCCCTCGACCGGCGAGGCGTCGAGGCGCTCGACCCGGCCCAGGCTGACCGCCGATCTCTCCCAGCCGTGGGGGCCGTCGAAGTCGACCAGCTTGCGGGCGGCCAGGTTCAGCTTGAGCGTCTGGCGGGCCTGGTCCTCGATCTCGGCCCAGGCCGCGTCCGAGACGGGGGCCAGCGCGCGTCGCAACTCGTCCATGTGCTACTCCTGCCCCTTGAGGCTGCCGATGCCGAGCGACCCGGCGCGTCCGCCCGCCGAGCGTCCGCCGCCCGCCTGTCCGCCGCCGCCCGCCTGTCCGCCGCCGCCGTCGGTGTCCTCCTCCTCGAGGGCGAGGATGTCGCCGGTGGTGAACAGGTAGGTGCGCAGGTGATGGTCGAAGGTCGGGTCGCGGCGGCGCAGCCACTCGAGCGTCATGGCCGCGTGCTCTTTCTCCTCGTCGCGGTTGTGGGCGAGGACGGCCGCCAGATCGGGGTCGCTCGTCGCCTCGACGCGTTGGTCGTACCAGTCGACGGCCTCGAGCTCCTCCATGATGGAGGCGATGGCGCGGTGGCGGTCCCTGGTCTCGGCGCTGAGCGCGGACGGGTCTTCGTGGAAGGTGGCGCTGTTTTCGCCCATGCGCGGGGCTCCGTGGGTCGTGGACGGAGGTCGGGTGAACGGGGTCCGGGAGCCCATGGTTAGCGGACCGCCGTCCATCCCGCAACGCAACGGTCGCAAGGTGAACGCAAGCTCGGCGCAAGGTCGGCGCAAGGTCGGCGCGAGGTCGGCGGCGCGAGCCCCGGAGCCGACGGGAGAGCATCGTTGACGCTGCCTCGGGGGTGACTATGCTCCCGGGCTCTCCCTGCCCGGGCCCCGGGTGCTCACCCGCCCGCCGCCCCAGCCCCACGGATGGCGCCATGTTCAAGCCCGTCTCCCAGAAGATCGACTTCCCGGCGAGCGAGAAGGACGTCCTCGCGTTCTGGAAGCGCGAAGGCATCTTCGAAAAGTCGCTGGCGCTGCGCGAAGGCCGCGACACCTTCGTCTTCTTCGAAGGGCCGCCGACCGCCAACGGGTTGCCGCACAACGGGCACGTCCTGACGCGCGTCATCAAGGACCTCTTCCCGCGCTACAAGACGATGCGGGGCTACCACGTGCCGCGCAAGGCAGGCTGGGACACGCACGGGCTGCCGGTCGAGGTCGAGGTCGAAAAGGAGCTCGGCATCCACGGCAAGGGCGAGATCGAGGCCTACGGCGTCGAGGCCTTCACGCGCAAGTGCGTCGAGTCGGTCTTCCGCTACACCGACGCCTGGCGCGAGCTGACCGAGCGCATCGGCTTCTGGGTGGACCTCGACGACGCCTACGTCACCTACCACAAGAGCTTCGTCGAGTCGGTCTGGTGGGCGCTGAGCGAGCTGTTCAGAAAGGGCCTGCTGTACCAGGGCCACAAGGTCGTGTGGTGGTGGCCGCAGGGCGGCACCGCGCTGTCGAGCGGCGAGGTGGGCCTGGGCTACAAGACGGTCGACGACCCGGGCATCACGGTGAAGTTCCCGCTCAAGGAGGCCGACAGGACCTACTTCCTGGCGTGGACGACGACCCCGTGGACGCTGATCAGCAACTGCGCGCTGACCGTGCGCGAGGACCTGGTCTACGCCTGGGCGCGGCACACCGAGTCGGGCGAGGTCTACATCCTGGCCGAGGCGCTGCTCGACACGGTGCTGGGCGAGGGGACCTACACGGTCGAAAAGACCACGACCGGCGCCGAGCTGATGGGGCTCGAGTACCACCCGCTGTTCAGCTACGCCGAGCCCGAGGGCGGGCGCTACCACCTGGTCATCTCGGCCGACTTCGTCACGACCAGCGCCGGCACGGGCATCGTCCACACGGCGCCCGCCTTCGGCGAGGACGACAGCAAGGCGGCGCGCACCCACGGCGTGGGGATGCTGCAGCTGGTCAAGCCGGACGGCACCTTCGACGCGCGCGTGACCGAGTTCGCGGGGCGCTTCTGCAAGGAGGCGGACCGCGACATCATCCGCAACCTCAAGCAGCGCGGGATGCTCTTCAAGGAAGAGGTGTACCGCCACGACTACCCGTTCTGCTGGCGCGCCGACAGCGACCCGCTCATCCAGTACGCGCGCCCGGCGTGGTTCATCCGCACGACCGAGGTCATCGAGCGGGCCAAGCGGAACAACCTCGAGATCGACTGGATCCCCGAGCACATCAAGACGGGGCGCTTCGGCGACTTCCTGGACAACAACGTCGACTGGGCGCTGTCGCGCGAGCGCTTCTGGGGCACGCCGCTCAACATCTGGACCTGCGACCAGTGCGGGCACCGCGAGGCGCCGGCGTCGGCCAAGGAGATCCAGCGCAAGAACCCGCAGGCGTTCGGGGCCTTCGAGGCGGCGCGCGCGGCCGAGCCGGGGCTGAGCGAGCACCTGATGGTGCACAAGCCATGGATCGACGAGGTGCGCTGGGCGTGCGAGCAATGCGGCCAGGGCGTCATGCACCGCGTGCCCGAGGTCATCGACTGCTGGTTCGACTCGGGCTGCATGCCGTTCGCCCAGTGGGGCTGGCCGCACCAGGGTGAGGCGCAGTTCGAGCGCGCCTTCCCCGCCGACTTCATCAGCGAGGCCATCGACCAGACGCGCGGCTGGTTCTACAGCCTGCTGATGGTCTCGACCCTGCTCTTCGAGGACCGGCCGGCGCCGCACCCGTACAAGACGTGCATCGTGCTGGGGCACGTGTGCGACAAGACGGGCAAGAAGGAGTCCAAGAGCAAGGGCAACTACACGGCGCCCGAGCGCATCCTCGAGAGCGACGGCGCGGACGCGATGCGCTGGTACTTCTATGCGTCCAACCCGCCGTGGAACAACACGCGCTACAGCCCCGAGGCGGTGCGGCAGGGCCAGCAGGAGTTCCTGGTCAAGCTGCGCAACGTCTACAGCTTCTTCGTCATCTACGCGAACATCGATGGCTTCGACCCGACCGCGTCGCCGCGTCGCGCCGAGGCCGAGCGCAGCCAGCTGGACCGCTGGATGCTGAGCGAGCTGCACCTGACGCTGCGCGACGTCACCAAGCTGATGGACGACTACCGGCTGTACGAGGCGGCGCAGCGCATCATCAAGCTGACCGACGCGCTGTCCAACTGGTTCGTGCGGCGCAGCCGGCCGCGCTTCTGGGCCAGCGCCGACGGTCCGCAGGCCCAGGACAAGTGGGACGCGTACCACACCCTGTACGAGGTCCTGACCACGATGTGCGGGCTGGCGGCGCCCTTCGTGCCGTTCATCACCGAGGAGATCTACGCCAACCTGGTGCGGTCGGTGCGGCCCGACGCGCCCGAGAGCGTGCACCTGACCGACTGGCCCGAGGCGCGGCCCGAGCTGATGGACGAGCGCCTGAGCGAGGAGATGGCGGTCGTGCGCGAGCTGGTGAGCCTGGGGCTGGCGGCGCGCGCGGCCAACAAGGTCAAGGTGCGCCAGCCGCTGGCGGGGGCCGAGGTCATCCTGGGGCAGGCGGATCTGCTGCCGCGCATCGCGCCGTACGAGGCGCTGGTCGCCGAGGAGCTGAACGTCAAGCGGGTGACCTTCACGCAGGACGCGGGCGGCCGGGTGACCTTCGCGGTCAAGCCTAACTACCGGGCGCTGGGGCCGGTCTTCGGCAAGCGCATGCCGCTGGTGCGGGCGGCCATGGACGCGGCCGACCCCGAGGCGGTGCGCAAGGCGCTGGCGACCGACGGGCAGGTGACCGTGGCGCTGTCGGACGGCGAGCAGGCGACGCTGACGACCGAGCACGTTCAGGTGGCGGTCGAGGCCGTCGAGGGCTTCGCCGCCTCGGGGGGCGCCGCGGGCGTGGTCGTGCTGGACACGACCGTCACGCCGGAGCTGGTGGCCGAGGGGCTGGCGCGCGAGGTGACGAGCCGCATCCAGGGCGTGCGCAAGGACCAGAACTTCGACTACGAGGCGCGCATCCGGGTGCACGTCACGGGCGACGCCGAGGTCGTGGCCGCCTGCCGGCAGTTCGCGGGCGAGATCGCCGGCGAGACGCTGGCGAGCGAGTTCGTGGTCGTCGAGTCGGCGGAGGACGTGCCCGAGGGGGGCGCGCGGGCGGCGAGCGAGGTGGACGGCAAGGCGGTGCAGGTGCGCGTCGAGCCGGTCTGAGCGGCGGGGGCCGCGGCGCCGGCGTGCCGAACTGAGCGCCCGTACAATTCTGCCAAATGCGATTGGGACGAGGGGAGCGTTCGTGTACCCTCTGCCGGCGGCGACGGCGGGGGTGGAGCATGAAGGCGGCCTTGGGCGTGGGGATGGCGCTTTGCTTGGCAGCGGCGACCGTGGGCGCCTGCGGTGACGGCGTCGAGCAGCGCGGGGGGCTGAAGTTCGTCGACGACGCGCGGGCGGCCGACGTGCCGTGGCCCGACGGGTGGACGGGCGAGCACGACGGCTGGAGCGAGCTGCAGGGCGACGGGGGCGGCGGCGACGTCGGGGCGGACCCGGGCGAGGACGTGCCGGTCGGCGAGGACGTGCCGGTCGGCGAGGACGTGCCCGGGGCGGACGCGGACGGCGGCGGCGGTGACGCCGTGACGATCGATGTCGGCGGGGGCGAGGACGCCGGCGCGGGAGAGGACGGCTACGGCGAGGACGCGACGCACTCCGAGGTCGCCGAGGACGGCGGCTGCCTGGACGCGTGCGACGACGGCGAGGTGCGCTGCGCCGAGGACGCCGAGACGGGGGCGGCGCTGCTCGAGGTGTGCCAGGAGGACGCGCAGACCGGGTGCTGGGGGTGGTCGGGTGTCATCCCCTGCGACGACGGCGATCCATGCACCTACGACGTCTGCTCCGACGAGTTGGGGTGCCACGCCGCGGAAGTGCCCTGCGACGACGGCAACCCCTGCACCATCGACGTGTGCCAGCCCGGCGTGGGGTGCCAGCATCAGCCCAAGGGCGGCCCGTGCGAGGACGGCGACGCCTGCACGGTCGGCGACGCCTGCACGGACGGGGTCTGCGAGCCGGGCGCCGCGAAGGCCTGCAACGACGGCAACGGATGCACCGACGACGCCTGCGACCCGGTGACCGGCGGGTGCGTGTTCACGCCCAACACCACGGGCTGCCACGACGGCAACCCCTGCACGCAGAACGACAAGTGCTCCGGCGGGTACTGCAAGGGCGGCGCGCCGGCCGACTGCGACGACGGCAACGTCTGCACCACCGACACCTGCGACCCGGCCAGCGGCTGCGTGCACACGCCCAACGCGCCGTGCGACGACGGCAACCCGTGCACCGACGACACCTGCGACCCGGTGATCGGCTGCGTCCACACGCCCAACACGGCGGCGTGCAACGACGGCAACGCCTGCACGACGGCGGACAGCTGCAAGGGCGGCGTGTGCGTGGGTGGGCCGCCGCCGAGCTGCGCCGACCAGGACGGGTGCACGGCGAACCTGTGCGACCCGGCCAAGGGCTGCGTGTTCCCGTTCGCCAACGCCGTCGAGTACGGGGGCAGCGCCTACTTCATCTGCAAGTCCGACCGCAAGTGGACCGACGCGCGCGACTACTGCGCGTCCAAGGGCTACTACCTGGTGACGGTGAACGACGCGGCCGAGCACCTGTTCCTGGCGACGGCGACCGCGGCGGTCCAGAGCGGCAAGGCCTGGATCGGGCGCCACGACCGCTCCAAGGAAGGCAAGTGGGAGTGGGTCCACGGCAGCTCGGACTTCAAGCAGTGGTGCAAGGACGAGCCGAACGACGGCGGGTGGTTCGCCACCGAGGACTGCGCCGAGATGAACGCGTGCGCGGGCGGCGGCTGGAACGACACCGAGTGCTGGGACGACAACGCCTTCATCTGCGAGAAGAAGCTCTGAGCGGGCGGCCGGGTCAGGTCGTTCGCTTCAGCAGCTTCTCCAGCACCTTCTTCGTCAGGCCCTGCTTGACGGCGTAGAAGTCGGCCCAGGGGTCCTGCCGCAGCGAGGCCAGGCGGTCGGGCAGGTTGCGGACGTTCCACGCGTCGGGGCGCGTCCGCTCGTCCAGCTCGTCCCAGGCCAGCGGCGCCGCGACCGTCGCCCCGGGCCGGGCGCGCGAGGAGAAGGCGGCGACGAAGGTGGCGCTGCGGCCGTTGCGGAGGTAGTCGATGAAGATCTTGCCGCGCCGCTTGGCCTTGCTGAGGGTGGCCGTGTAGCGGTCCGGGTCGGTGCGGACCAGATCGCGAGCGACCGCGTGGGCGAAGGCCTTGACCTCGTCCCAGCCGAAGTGCCGCCGGATGGGGACCTCGACGTGCAGGCCCTTGCCGCCGGTGGTCTTGAGGAAGCTGACGAGGCCCAGCTCGGCCAGGCGGTCGCGCACGGCGAAGGCGCCCTCCACCACGCGCGCCCAGGGCAGGTCGGCGTCCGGATCGAGGTCGAACACGACCCGGTCGGGCCGCTCGACGTCCGCCAGGGTCGCGCCCCAGGTGTGGATCTCCAGCGCGCCCGCCTGCACCAGGGCGATGAGGCCAGCCAGCGAGTCTATCGCAATGTATGGCGCCTCCTCGCCGCTGTCCTCGCTCAGCTGGACGCGCAGCACATCATCCGTCAGCGTCTCGCGTGCGTGGCGCTGGTAGAAGCAGTGGCCGCTTGCGCCCTTCGGGCAGCGCACCAGCGTCAGCGGACGCCGCGCCATGTGCGGCAGGACGTGGTCGGCGATGGCGACGTAGTACTCGGCCAGCTCGCGCTTGGTCACGCCCTGCCGGTCGAACAGCACGCGGTCGGGGTGGGTCAGGCGCACGCCCGCCACCTCGACCGAGCCGTCCTTGCGCGCGCGGGTGACCGCGGGTGTCGCCTCCGTCCCCCTGGACGGCAGGGGCGCGGGCCGCTCGGGCGTCACCTCGTCCGCGGCCTTGTCCTCGCGCAGGCCCTTGAACGACGGGTGCCGCAGCAACCCCTCGCTGGTCCACTCGGTGAACTCGACCTCGGCCACCAGCTTCGGCGTGACCCAGTGCACGCCGCTCGACGCACGCGTCAGCTCGCGCGGCGTCTCGGCCAGCGGCGACGTCTTGCGCTCGAGCCGCCGCAGGCGCCCGTGCAGGTCGCGCAGCGTCGCCTCGTCGAACCCGGTCCCGACGCGCCCGGCGTAGCGCAGCCCGCCGTCGCCCCCGTCCTGATGCACCGCCACGACCAGCGCGCCGAACCCGGTGCGCCCGCCCTTCGGGTCGGTCCACCCGACCACGACCAGCTCCTGTCGGTTCGTGCACTTGACCTTCAGCCAGTCCCGCGTCCGCTTTCCCTGGTACCGGGCGTCGCGTCGCTTGCTGACGATGCCCTCCAGCCGATGCTCGCAGGCCCGCCGGAAGAACGCCCCGCCCTGCCCCACCACATGGTCGCCGTAACGCACGAAGCCCCCCACGCCGCCCGCCGCCCCCTCGAGCAGCGCCCGCAGCGCCTCCTTGCGCGCCTCCAGCGGCGCCCCGGTCAGGTCCTGCTCGTCCAGATGCAGCAGATCGAAGGCGAAATAGACCAGCCGCTCCTGCGCCCGGTCGTGGATGGCCGTCTGCAGCGCCTGGAAGTCGGTCGTCCCGTCCGGCTGCAGCACGACCACCTCGCCGTCGAGCAGCGCCGCCTCGACCGGCAGCGCCGCCAGCGCCCGCGCCAGCCCCGGCATCTTCCGCGTCCAGTCCTGCCCGCGCCGCGTGATGAGCCGCACGCGACCGCCCTCCACCCGCGCCAGCAGGCGATAGCCGTCGTACTTCATCTCGTGCAGCCAGCGGTCGCCCTCCGGCGCCTGCGCCACCAGCGTCGCCAGCTGCGGCGTCGGCGCCTCGGGCAGCCTGCGCCGCCGCGCCCCCGGCACCTGCGGGATCTCCACCCGCGCCGCCGGCTCCATCCGCCGCTCGCCGTCCTCGCTGTCCCACACCCGGTCGGCCGCCTGGGCGATGGCGTCCATCGACCGCCCGGTCAGCACGCTCGCCGGCCGCTCCGCCGCCACGTCGCTGCCCGGCGCCGCCGCCTCGTCGCGCGCCTTGAACAGCAGCCAGCTCTCCTTGTCCCCGCCCCCGCCCCGGCCCTTCGTCCGCACCAGGTGCCACTCCCCGCGCAGCTTGTCGCCCTCGAGCCGGAACCGCAGGTGCCCCTTGCGCAGCATCGCCTGCGGGTCCCCCTCCGGCGCCCACCGCCCGCGGTCCCACACCATCACCGTCCCGCCCCCGTACTGCCCCTTCGGGATGATCCCCTCGAAGTCCCGATAGTCCACCGGGTGGTCCTCGGTCCGCATCGCCAGCCGCTTGACCTGCGGGTCCAGGCTCGGCCCCTTGGGCACCGCCCAGCTCAGCAGCACCCCCTCCAGCTCCAGCCGGAAGTCGTAGTGCAGGTGGCTCGCCGCGTGCTTGTGCACCACGAACGCGAACGGCGCGGCGCCGGCCTCCTCGCCGCTCGGCTCGGGGGTCCGGCTGAAGTCGCGCATCCTCTGGTACCTCTCGAGCCCCATCGGCCCGCCTCCTCGCCTCCGTCCCTCAGCCCTTCGCCTTCTTCGGCGCCTTGCCCGCCTTCTTCTTCGCGGGCGCCTCCTCCTCACCCTCGCGCGCCGCCGCCCGCGCTTCCTTCGCCGCCTCCGCCCGCCCCGCGTCCGCCTGCGACGCCCGATCGCCCGACGCCGCCCGGGCCACGCTCTTCTTCAGCAGGCTCATCAGGTCGATGACCTCGGCCTCCTCGCGCTCGTAGGCCGGGTGCGCCACCGCCTCCACCGCGCCCGACTTCACCTTCTGGTCGATGAGCGCCATCAGGTCGTCGCGGTACTCGTCGCGGTACTTCTCCGGCTCCCACGGCGCCACCAGCTGCTCCACCAGCTGCTCGGCCATCTTGACCTCGCGGTCGGTGACGCCCAGCTCGTCCAGCGCCTCGCCCGGGACGTCGATCTCCTCGGGCTCCCGCAGCTCGTGGGCGTAACGCATCAGCTCCAGCACCAGGTGCTCGCCGCGCACGACCACCGCCGCCAGGTACTGCCGCGTCCGGATGACCACCTTGGCGATGCCCACCTTGCCGGTCCGCCGCAGCGTCTCGCGCAAGAGCGCATAGGGCTTCCACCCCTTCTTGGTCGGCCCGAGGTAGTAGGGCTTGTCGTAGTACACGAGGTCGATGGCCTCGCCGTCGACGAAGTCGCAGATGTCGATGGTCTGCGTCGCCTCGACGTTCGCCGCCGCCAGATCCTCGTCGGTCACCACGACGTACTCGCCCTTGTCGTACTCCCAGCCCTTGACGATCTCCTCGTGGGGCACCGGCTCGCCCGAGACCTTGTTCACCCGCTCGTAGCCGACCGGCGCCATGTTCCGCTGGTCGAGCATCTTGAAGTGCAGATCGCTGCGGCTCTCGGCGCTGTACAGCGCCACCGGGATCTGCACGAGGCCGAAGCTGATGCTCCCCTTCCAGATCGAGCGCGGCATGGTCCCTCCGGGCGACGGTTCCAACCAGAGCCGTAAGGCCGCGCAATCACACTTCAACTTCAGCCGTCAGCGGCCATCGCCGTCCTCCGTTTGCGCTTACCTTTCGACAGGATAGACACCCCGGAGCGCCACCATGCCCCACCCCTCGGCGCGGCCCTGCCCCCCGCGCGTGTGCATCATCGCCAACCGGCGCGCCGGGTCGGCGGGCGCGCTGGCCGACCTGGAAAGCACGCTCGACCGACACCCCGAGGTGACCCTGCTCGAGCCGACCGACGCCGCCGCCTGCCGCGACGCCGCCGCCAGCGCCGTGCGCGAGGGCTACCCCGTCATCGCCGCCGCGGGGGGCGACGGCACCGTCAGCGCCGCCGCGACCGGCCTGATGCGCGCCCTCGGCCACCCCGACAGCCGCACGACCCGCGCCCCCTGCCGCTTCGGCATCCTGCCCCTCGGCACGGGCAACGACCTCGCCCGCACGCTGGCCATCCCCTTCGACCCCGTCGAGGCCTTCGACCTGCTGACCCGCGGCGAGGTGCGGCCCATGGATCTCTTGCGCGCTCGCACCAGCGTCGGCGACCTCTGGGTGACCAACATGATCAACGGCGGCCTGGGCGGGCGCGTCGCCGAGGCCGTCGACCCGGACGCCAAGGCGCGCTGGGGGCCGCTCGCCTACCTGGCCACCGCCGTGTCCACCCTGTCCGAGCGCACCGACTACCACACCATGGTCACGCTCGACGGCGAGCCGCCGCGGCGCGTCGACGCCGTCAACGTCTTCGTCGCCAACGCCCGCACCGTCGCCGGCGGGTTCGCCGCCGCGCCCATGGCCGACGTCGAGGACGGGCTGCTCGATCTCGTCATCGTGCGCGACGCGGGCCTGCTGGATCTGGCCGGGGTGGCCGCGCGCCTCATCGCCGGGGACCTGACCCACAGCGACGCGGTGATGCACGCCCGCGCCCGGCGCGTCCGCCTGGAGTCCGAGCCGCCGATGGCCTTCAACCTCGATGGCGAAGTGCTCCCCGAGGGGCCCCTCGACGTCACCGTGGTCCCGGGCGCGCTCCCGATCGTGGTGGGCCCGGACTACGCGCGCCCGACGTGACGACGGATCGCGGCGGATCGCGCGAAATCCCCCGGCCGCGACGACGGCGAAAATCCCCTTTCCGTTCGGTACTTTTGGCTTCGCGGGCCGTCGGAGCGCCGCCGGCCCGCGTCGACGGCCGTCCCCGTCACATCGCAGGGCGCGGACTCTTCCCCAACCCGTGGCATCCCCGATCAGCCCACGATTTCATGCCCTTATGGGAAGTATCTCGCGCAGCCCCGCTGCGGTGCACGGCAACACCCATGCCCTTGACCACCCGACGGCCGCCCCCTACCGTTTCCATCATCCGGTGCGGACACGTGATTCGCTCCGCTCGCGCACGGCTCGCCCCCTCGATGGACCCGGGGCGACCCGCCGGAGCGGCGCAGCACGACCCACCGCGGCACCCCGAAACGGACCGCATCCTGGCCATCGTCACCCGTCGCCCAGGACGCGTCCGTCCATCACCAGCACCCACCCGGAGGAACCACCATGCCCATGTATTCCGTCGCCTATGGCACCGAGACGCACGAGTTCGACAGCCGCATGGAGGCCATCGAGGCCGCCAAGGAGATGAGCGACGACAAGCGCGGCACCGTGATGGTGCAGGACGAGACCGAGCGCGAGCAGCTCATCTACAAGTACGGCGAGCTCGACTCCTACACGCTGGATCTGCGCCGCCGTCGCAAGTAGCGACCGCGCCAGCGTCCGCGAGCGGCCCGGGACGTCCCGGGCCGTGTCGTTTCGAACGCCGGCCACGGCCGCAGGGTCATCGCAAAGTCCGTCGAGCGTTGCGCGCAGCGAGCTGCGCGACCCACGAGCCCCAGCGAGCTGGGGCAGTCCGTCAACACTCGCCGCCACGAATCCACCGCGGAGTCCGACGACCGGACTGCACGAGCTCGCTCGTGCTCCGGCCTAGCGCGGCTCGCCGCGCTGAATGCGAGGCGTGGCGAGCCCATTGGCGACTTTGCGACCGCCCTGGCCACGGCCGTGTGGGGGCTTGGCGCCGCCAGCGGGTCCGCGTAGATTGCGCCGCGAACCCACTCCAGGAGCCGCCCCATGTCAGACGCCCCCACCACCACCGACCGCGACGTCGAGCGCCAGACCAGCAAGGCCGACTTCATCGCCACCCTGCGCCGCCTCGCCGACACGCTCGAAAACGGCGAGCCGTTCCGCATCCAGGTGGTCGGCAAGCGCTTCGTGGTGCCCGCCGACGCCGAGCTGTCCATCGAGCACGAGGCCGAGGACGGCGAGCACGAGCTCGAGCTGCAGCTCAAGTGGACCGAGCGAGGCTGAGATCCGCTCGGAGCGTCAGGCCGCGTCGGCGCGCAGCTCGCTCGACCGACGCGGCAGCTCGACGACGAAGCGGGTCCCGACGCCCACCCGCGAGTCGACGCGCACGGTGCCGCCGTGCTCCTCGGCGATGCGGTGGACGATGGCCAGGCCCAGCCCCGTGCCGGTGGCCTTGGTCGTGAAGTAGGGCGTGAACAGGCGCTGCAGCGTCTCGTCGTCCATGCCGGGTCCGGTGTCGGTCACGACCAGCCGCGCCCGGTCCCCCGGCCGCGCCTCGACCCGCACCTCGAGCCGCCCGCCCGCGCCGTCAACCCGGCCCTGCATGGCCTCGATGGCGTTGAGGACCAGGTTCATCAGCGCCTGGCGCAGCTGGTCGGGGTCCAGCACCGCCATCAGCGACGCCGCGCCCGACGCCGTCATCTCGACCTCCGGCGCCGTCCCGGCGTGCAGCGACACGACCTGACGGGCGACCTCGGCCACGTCCGTAGGCACGCGCTCGGGCGCCGGCATGCGCGCGAAGTCGCTGAACTCGGTCACGATGCGCTTCATCCGGTCGACCTCCTCGAGGATGGTCGCGGTCGACTCGTCGAAGATCTCCTCGAAGTCCGGGTGCTTGCGGCGCCAGACCTTCTGCAGCGTCTCGATGGACATCTGGATGGGGAACAGGGGATTTTTGATCTCGTGGGCGATGCGCCGCGCGATCTCCCGCCAGGCGGCCACGCGCTCGCTCTGGCGCAGCCGCTCCTCGCCCTCGGCCAGCTCGGACGCCATCTGCCCGAAGGCGCGCGTCAGCTGGGCCACCTCGTCGCGCCCCTTGACGGCGGGCAGCGTCGGCGCGCGCGAGCCGGCGGCCACCTCGGTCGCGGCGGCGGCCAGGCGCTCGAGCGGCCGCGACAGCCGGCGCGAGATCCAGACCCCGGCGACGAGGGCCAAGAGCGCGCTGCCGCTCGCCAGGACGCCGGCCGTCAGCCACAGCTGGCGGAGCAGATCCGTCAGCCCGGCCCGGCTGACGTACACGCGCAGGGTCGCCACCGGCTCGTCGTCGCCGGGGTTGGTCAAGGTCGTCTCGGCGACGTGGTAGCCCTCGGCCGAGCCCGGCGGGGCCGCGCCCTCGAAGGTCGCCGCCACGCGCTCGCCGCGCACGTCCAGGGCCACCGCGGCCTCGTCGCCGGCCGAACCGACCAGCAGCGCGCCCACCAGCTCCTCGTCCAGCAGCCGCCCGCCGACCAGCGCCACCCGCGGGCTCGCCAGCCGCACGACCTGCAGCGTCCAGACCCGGTCGGCGGTCCCCGTCTCGCGGTTCTCGAGCCGCTCGGTGCGCAGCAGCGGCGTCTGCGGGTGCTCGCGCGCGATGCGGACCGCCTCCTCGTCGGGCGGCTCCTCGCCGCGCCGGTGGCCCATCGCGACCACGCGGCCGCCCCGCTCGAGGTCGACGAGGCGCAGCGTGTCCACCGCCGGCGACGTGATGAGGCGCTCGGCCTCGCGGACGATGGCGCGCTCGCGCTCCTGGTCGCCGTAGAACTGCTCGCGGGCGAGCGGCTGCAGCAGCTCCGTCTCGAGCAGCGGGTCGGCGGCCATGCGCGACAGCGCCTGCGACAGATCCCGGGACACCTGGTGGAAGCGGCCCGCCACGACCGCCGCGAGCGAGGCCCGGCGCTGCTCGAGCGACTCGGCGAAGGTCGTCTCCATGCGGTCGGTCAGCAGCCAGACGGCGGCGCCGAGCGGGAACCAGGCGAGGAGCAGGAACATCAGGACGAGGCGGGTCTGAAGGCGCATCGACTCAGCGGCCCGCGGGCGGCGTGAAGGCGTCCGGCAGCTCGGGCAGGCCCGTGGGGGCCTCGGGCAGCGCGAGGCCGAGGTCGGCGCGCGCGTGGAGCGGCAGGGCGAGGTGGAGGATGGGCACCAGGAGGGCGTCGGTGGCGACCGTCCGCGCCCAGTCGCGGGTCTTACCGGCGGGCGAGGTGGTCATGGCGGCGGCGGGCGTCAGCCCCGGGATGGCGAAGGCCTCGGCGGCCTCGAGCGCGGCCTCCCAGGGGGCGGTGGCGGTCCAGGGGTGCACGACCAGCGCCAGATCCCACTCAGGGGCGCGGGCCTGGACGGCGCCGTCGCGCGTCAGCCCGGGCACGCCGATGGCGCGCGTGCGGACGCCGCTGGACGTGACCGCCAGCGGCCCCAGCGTGTCGCGCAGGGCGCGCCCCAGCTCCTCGAGCGCCGCGTCGCCCGCCGGATAGGCGACGGTCAGCGACGGCAGCGACGGGACGGCCGTCGGAGGCGCCATCGCTCGATCACCGGGCGCCAGCGCCGCAGGCCACGGGCCGCTCGCCGGCTCGGCGCGCCAGTCGACGTGGCGCTGTAGCCGCGCGTCGGCCGCCAGCTTGGCGATGGCGCGTCGCAGGTCGCGCCCCTCGGCGCCGCGGTGGCGCGGGTGCATCACGGCGAAGACGGTGGCGCGCGGGCCCGCGGCGGCGCGCCTGGCCTTGCGGTAGCGGGGGCTGGTCAGCAGGCTCAGGTCGAGGTCGCCGAAGACGAAGGCCTCGACCTCGTCGGTGGGGCGCGGCGCGAGGCGGAGCTGGACCCGGTCGACGAAGGGGCGGCCCAGCGGGTGGCCGGCGAAGGCCTCGAGGGTGAGGCCACGCGCGTCGGAGGCGCCGGGGGCGTAGGGACCGCAGCCCCGGCCGGCGCCGGGGCGGCCGTCGCGCAGCACGGCGGCCTCGTCGCGGGAGAGCAGGTGCAGGACGGCGTCGCGCGGGGCGCCGGGCGGGGCGGTGACGCGGAGCGTGGTCGGGTCGACGGCCTCGAAGGCCATGGCGGCGAAGGCGGCCCGCAGCGGGGCCCCGACGCGCGGCTGGCCCAGGCGGGTGAGGCTGCGGGCGACGTCCGCGGCGGTGATGGGCGCGCCCGAGTGGAAGGTGGCGCCGTCGCGCACGGCGAGGGTCAGCGTGCGGCCGCTCCAGCGCCCGGCGTCGCGGGCCAGCTCGGGGACGGGCGCGCCGCCGGGGGCGCGCCGGAACAGGCGGCAGTGGGCGAGGCTGGCCTGCAGGCGCTGGCCCGGGTCGGAGGCGCGGTGCGGGTCGAGGACGCCGGAGACGTCGCGCGCCGGCAAGGTCAGGGCGCCTCCGTAGGGGCGGCGGCCGGCGGCGTCGGCTGGTTCGGGCGTGGTGGACAGCAGCGCGGCGCTGGCCGCGAGGAGCAGGGCGCGCCTCATCGAGCGACCGGGGCCAGGATGGCCAGCCGCGCCGCCGCGCCGTCCCAGGAGGCGAGGACCAGCTCGTCGTAGCCGTCGCGGTCGACGTCGCCGGCCGCGATGGCGGTGACCGGCGCGGGCGACCGGCCGCGCCACAGGACCTGCGGGGCGGCGCCGTCGCGGCCCAGGGTCATCAAGGTCAGGGCGTCGGGGCCGTCGAGGGCCGTCGAGGTCGCCAGCAGCTCGGGGGTGCCGTCGGCGTCGAGGTCGACCAGGGCCGAGGCGGCGCCGTGGCCGGACAGGGACAGCGCCTGGTCCGGGTGGGCGGCCGAGCGCAGGCGGAGCTGGCCGTCCAGGTGGGCGGCCGCCAGGACCGGCGTCCAGGACGGCGAGAGCGTGCCGTGCAGGGGCCAGGCGCGGAGATCCCAGGCCGGCGTGAGGCGCGCCAGGGGCGCGGGCGCGGGGCCGCCGAGGGTGGTCAGCGCGGCGGGGCCGTCGAGGGCGTCGCGGCCGGCGGGCCAGGGGCCGGTGACCAGGGTGTCGACGCCTGCGGCGTACAGCGGCCAGGCGCCGTCGGGCAGCGGCGCGCCGGCCGCCGCGGGGGACGCGTCGAGCGGCTCGAGGCCGGCGGGCGTCAGGCGCAGAGCCACGGCGCGGGCGCGGTCGCTGGAGGCGGCGACCAGGGCGCGGGTGCCGTCGCGGCGGACGAGCACGGCCAGGCGGCCGACCGGGTGGCGGACGCGGGCGGGGTTGGGCGGCAGGTGGAGCAGCGAGGCGCGGGCGCGGGGCGGGCCGAAGCCCGAGGGGCCGGCCCAGGTGGCGGCGAGGACCTCGGTCGGGTGGAGCGTGAGCAGCTCGGGGACGCCGTCGCCGTCGAGGTCGTCGACCAGCAGATCGAGGACGGGCCCGGCCGGGGCGGCGTCGCCGGGGCGGGCGGCGAGCGGCACGAGGCGGAAGCGGTCGAGGCGGGCGATGCGGGGGCCGAGGCCGAGCAGGGTGCGCAGCTCGAGGTCGATGGGGGCGGCGGCGAAGGCGGTGGCGACGACGTGGCCGGCCGGGGCGCGCAGGTGCTCCCACAGGGTGGCGGGCCGCGAGACGGCGCGCAGGGTGGCCGAGAGCTGGGCCGCGTCGACGGCGATGGCGAGGTCGACGCGCAGGGGGGCGGGGGCGTCGGGCGCGAGGCGGGCGCCGAGGTCCGGGTGGTGGCGGCGGAGGGCGGCCTCGAGGGTGTCGGCGGCGAAGGCGGCCAGGCGCGCCGGGGTGGCGCGGCCCGGGGCGCCGGTGACCGTGACTTCGAGCGCGTAGGCCCCGGACAGGGCGGCCGGGGCGAGGCCTCGGGCCAGGTGCTCGGCCAGCGTGGCCGTGGACGAGGGCGGCGCGACCGGGAAGGGCAGCGTCGCGAGATCGGCCGGCAACACCGCCGGCGCCAGCGGGGGCTGCGCGGCGACGGGCCCGGAGGCCACCGCGGCCGCGGCGGCGAGCGCGGCGACCAGACGTCTCGTGGAGCCAAGGGGCCGGTCCGACATGGCCGCACACATACCGGAAGCCGCGCGCGCCGTCACGCGAGGGCCACGCCCGGGCCGGCGACGCCGCCGGAGAACCGATCCCCCTTCGGTTGGCGCCTCTCCACTCCTCGCCAAGGGGTTCGCCACCCCGGCCGGCGTCCCCTCACCCCTCGACGTTCGAACCACCCGCCGTCCCAACCCCTCCACCCCCTCGGCTGACGGCCCCGCCCCCGGTCGGGAGGGCGTCGGGGGGCTCCGTCACGGCCATCCTGGCCGCGGTGGGGGAGCCGTCGAGGCGCCGGACCTCGGCCAATAGGGCGTCGAAGGGGAACAGGTCGGCCGTCGTGTAGACGCCGGGGGGCGGCGCCGCGGTGCGTTGCAGCAGCAGGCTGGCGGCGGCGCCGACCCCGAGGGCGGTCGCCTGCTGGCCGTCGGGGAAGGCGGCGAGGACGGCGGCCTCGTCAGGGGCGCCGAGGTTGGCGACGGCGGTCAGCTGGACCCGCGAGCCGACGCGACGCAGCAGGATCGCGCGCATCAGGCGCAGCGACAGGCCGGTCAGGGCCAGCGCGGGGCGGCGCAGCGGGCCGAGGCGCGGCAGGAGCGCGGCGAGGAGCTGGAAGTTGAAGCGGAGCGCGCCGGGGATGAGGGCCATGGCGGCGCGGACGGTCGGGACGCCGGTGGCGCGGGCGACGAGGGCCACGTCAGGCAACGCGAGACCCACGGCCGGGCGGCGGCCGGCGCCGAGGAACGGCAAGGGGCGGGCGGGTCCCAGCAGCGGCCCTTGGCGGCGGCCGCCGTCCTGGACCCAGCAGCAGGGCGTCTGGAGGCTGCGCAGCATGAGGTCGCAGTTGCCGGGGCCGGCGCCGGACAGGGGCGACAGGCGCACGCCGAGGTCGAGGGTGCGGCATTCGGCGACCAGACCGGCGGCCGCGGCGGCCAGGGCGGTGCTGAGGCCCGGGAACACGCCCACCCCGACCAGCAGCGTGCCGCGCGCGCCCCGGTCCGGCAGGGCGAGGAGCCGCTCGGTCGTGGTCGGGTCGGCGCCCATCTCGAGCAGGGTCAGGCCCTGGGCGAGGCACCAGGCCGCCAGCGCGTCTGGCGGGGCGTTCACCGTGTCGGAGGCGTTGACCACCAGGTCGAAGCCGCGAAGCCGTTGAAACGTCTCGGGGTCCCGCACATCGACCCTCACCCCGCGCGGACCCGTGGCGCCGCGGCCCGCGACGTGCACCTCGGCGCCCTCCAGCCGCGCCAGGACGGCCGCCACGCGGGCCCCGTAGTAGCCGCTCCCGCCGATGACCAGCACCCGCCGAGTCGAGGTCGTGTCCATGGGCCCAAGCTACCCGCTCCGGAGGCGGACCGCCACCGCGCCTTGTACGGCTCGCGGCCGAGGCCTCGCGGGCGACTTGCGAGTCGGGCGGGTCGGGAGTAGACCGGTCGCGGCGTCCGCGCGTCCATAGGCCGCGTTCGCTCGCCCGCCGCGGCTCCGCCGCTGGGCGCCCGTCCCTGGAGACCCTCATGAACGTCCATCGGATCTCGCGCGCGCTCGCGCTCCTGACCGCCCTCGCCCTCGCCTCGTGCGCCCACCCCTCGCCCGGCGCGGGCGGCCCCGACCCCGGCCCGGCCGGTGGCGAGCGCTCGACGGAGCCCTCCGGGCCAGGCGCCCCCGCGGGGGCCAAGGAGGTCAAGGTGCCCGCACGGAAGGGATTCTTCTTCAGCGTCGCCGAGGGCGCCGCCGAGGCGTCGGCCCTCGACCGCGCCCCGGTCGCCGCCGCCAACCCGCTGCCCGACGCCGACACGCAGCGCCTGCTGCAGCGGCTGCCGGCGGTCGCCGAGCAGGCCACCGACCAGAAGGACTTCGCCCTGCGCGAGCGCAGCCTGCCGGCGCCGAAGACTGGAGACGTCATCGCGACCACCTTCCCGCCGCCGCAGCGCCCCGAGGGCCCCCCGGCCGCCGCGCCCGGGCCGCTCGAGGTGCTGCGCGCGCAGCCCGAGGGCGAGGTCCCGCTGGCCCCGAACCTGAGCGTCACGTTCAACCAGCCGATGGTGGCCGTGACCTCGCACGACGACCTCGCCAAGCAGCCCGTCCCGGTGAAGGTGACGCCGGCGCTCGAGGGCGCCTGGCGCTGGGTCGGCGCCAAGACGGCCGTCTTCGAGCCCGACACACGCTTCCCGATGGCGACGGTGGTCGACGTCGAGGTCCCCGCCGGCACCCAGTCGGCCACTGGCGGCACCCTGGCCGCCGCGCACACGTTCCAGTTCGCGACCCCGCCGCCGCGCGTCCTCCGGTCGTCGCCCAACCACGGGCCACAGCGGCCCGACACGGCCATGCTGGTCGCCTTCGACCAGCGCATCGAGCCCGACGCCGTCCTGCCGACCATCACCGTCGAGGCCGGCGGCAACGCGCGCGCCGTGCGGCTGCTGACCGAGGCCGAGGTCGAGGCCGACGAGCACCTGGCCCGGCTGGTCGCCGACCTCGAGCCGGGCCGCTGGCTGGCCTTCCGCGCGGTCGAGCCGCTGCCCACCGACGCCCAGGTCACCGTCAAGGTCGGCCCCGGCACGCCGTCGGCCGAGGGCCCGCGCAAGACCACGGACCCGCAGACCTTCTCGTTTCGCACCTACGGCCCGATGAAGGTGGTCGAGCACCGTTGCGGCTGGGGCCAGTGCTACCCCGGCCAGCCCTGGCAGATCCGCTTGACCAACCCCATCGAGGCCAAGGACTTCGACGTCTCGATGGTCACGGTCACCCCCGAGGTGAAGGGGCTGCGCGCCGACGTGTCCGGCCAGTGGCTGAACCTGCGGGGGCGCACCAAGGGGCGCACGAAGTACGAGGTGCGGCTGGCGCCGGGGCTGCCGGACGTGTTCGGGCAGACGCTGGGCAAGAGCGACCCGCTGACGTTCCAGGTCGACGCGGCGCGGCCCACCCTGTCCGTGCCCGGCGACACGCTGCTGGTGCTGGACCCGCAGGCCAAGGCGCGCCTGTCCATCTTCAGCATCAACCATCGGGACGTGCGGGTGCGCGCCTGGAAGGTCGAGCCGTCGCACTATGGGGCGTGGCTCGAGTTCCTGCAGAAGCGCTGGCGTGACGAGGGCCCCAAGGAGCCGCCGGGCCGCCGGGTGATGGACGAGGTGGTGAAGCTGTCGGAGGCGCAGGACGAGCTCATCGAGTCGCGGCTGGATCTGTCCAAGGCGCTCGACGGCGGCTCGGGGCAGGTCATCGTCAGCGTCGAGCCCACGCTGAGCCTGAAGAACCTGTGGGAGAAGCGGCGCGCGACGCACTACCGCTGGGTGCAGGCGACCCGGATGGGCATCGACGCGGTGGTCGACGGCGACGAGGCGCTGGTGTGGGTCAACGCGCTCGGGGACGGGACGCCGCTGGCGGACGTCGAGGTGGGCATCGAGCCGGGCGGGCCCAAGGGCAAGACCGGGGCGGACGGGCTGGCGCGGCTGCCGCTGCCCAAGGGGTCGCCCGGGCGTCAGGTGCTGGTCGCGCGGCGCGCGGCGGACGTGGCGTTCCAGCCCGAGAGCCAGCACCTGTGGGACTCGGGCGGGAGCTGGGTGCGCCAGCAGCCGCGGGACTCGCTGCGCTGGTACACCTTCGACGACCGCACGATGTACCGCCCCAAGGAGGAGGTGCACCTGAAGGGCTGGCTGCGGCGCGTGCAGGGCGGCGAGCGCGGCGACACGGTGGCCGTGGGGGACGCGGCGCGCACGGTCGACTGGCGGGTGAGCGACGCCCGGGGCAACGAGGTCCGCAAGGGCACGGCCAAGGTCAACGCCCTGGGCGGCTTCGACGTGAAGTTCGATCTCCCCGACACGGTGAACCTGGGCTACGCGACGGTCCACATGACCGCGTCCGGCGAGGGCGAGGTCACCGGCGACCGCTTCTCGCACGGCTTCCAGGTCCAGGAGTTCCGGCGCCCCGAGTTCGAGGTCGGCGCGAGCGCCAGCGACGGGCCGCACTTCGTCGGCGGCCAGGGCACGGCGAGCGTCAGCGCGACCTACTACGCCGGCGGCGGGCTGCCGGGCGCCGAGGTCACCTGGCAGGTGCGCTCGCAGCCGGGCCACTTCAGCCCGCCCAACCACGGCGAGTTCACCTTCGGGCGCTGGACGGCCTGGTGGTGGCACGGGGGCGACGAGGACGGCGGCGAGTTCGGCCACCGCTCGTTCACGGGCCGCACCGACGGCGCCGGCAAGCACACGGTGCGCGTGGACTTCGAGGGCGTCAGCCCGCCGCGCGCCGTGTCGGTGACCGCCGAGGCCAGCGTGATGGACGTCAACCGGCAGGCCTGGAACGCGTCGACCAGCATGCTGGTCCACCCGGCCAGCCACTACGTCGGGCTCAAGGCCGTGCGCAGCTTCGTCCAGGAAGGCGAGCCGCTCGAGGTCGACGCGGTCGTGGCGGACCTCGACGGACAGCGCCAGGAGGGGCGGCCCATCGCGATGACGGCCGCTCGCCTCGAGTGGGTGCAGGAAAAGGGCGAGTGGAAGCAGAAGGCCGTCGAGACGCGTGACTGCGCGGTGACGTCGGGCAAGGACCCGGTGCGCTGCGCCTTCAAGATGGCGCAGGGTGGCATGGTGCGGGTCACCGCGACCATCAGCGACGCCGAGGGCCGGCCCAACCAGTCGCAGATGACGATGTGGATCGCCGGCGGCAAGCAGCCGGTGTCGCGCGAGCTGACCGAGGAGGAGGTGCGCCTCATCCCCAGCCAGGACCGCTTCGCCGTGGGTGAGACGGCCGAGCTGCTGGTGCAGGCGCCCTTCACGCCGGCCGAGGGCCTGATGACCATCCGACGCGGCGGCGTGGTGCGCTCCGAGCGCTTCACCATGAAGGGCGCGACGCACACGCTGAAGGTCCCCATCGAGGCCTGGCAGGTGCCGAACGTGCACGTCAAGGTCGACCTGGTCGGCGAGGCGCCGCGCACGAACGACCAGGGCAAGCCGGACCCCAAGCTGCCCAGCCGCCCGGCCTTCGCCACCGGCAGCCTGTCCCTGCCCGTGCCGCCGCTGTCGCGCGCGCTGACGGTCGAGGCGACGCCGCTCGCCCGCGAGCTGGAGCCCGGCGGGACGACCGAGCTGGATCTGGTGGTCAAGGACGCCGCCGGGCAGCCGGTGGCCGGCGCCGAGGTGGCGGTCGTGGTGGTCGACGAGGCCGTGCTGGCCTTGAGCGGCAAGAAGCTGATGGACGCCCTGAGCTACTTCCACCCGCACCGCGGGCCGGGCGCGCGCGACTACCGGCTGCGCCACCTGGTGCTGCTGTCCAACCCCGACGACGTCCTGGCCGAGGTCACCGAGCCCGAACAGCAGCCGATGAAGATGGAGGAGGCCGGCGCCATGCCGCCACCGGCGTCGCCCGCGCCCGCGGCCCGCACCCTGATGAAGAAGGCCTCCGCCGCCAACGGTGACGCCGACGGCGGCGGCGCCTCCCCCATCGCGGTGCGCTCCGACTTCGACCCGCTGGCCGTCTTCTCGCCCGAGGTGCCGACCGGCGCCGACGGCCGGGCCCGCGTGACCGTCAAGGTGCGCGACAACCTGACCCGCTACCGGGTGATGGCGGTGGCGGTCGCCGGCGGCCAGCAGTTCGGCCAGACCGAGTCCGCCATCACGGCGCGCCTGCCGCTGATGGTGCGGCCGTCGGCGCCGCGCTTCCTCAACTTCGGCGACCGCTTCGAGTTGCCGGTCGTCGTGCAGAACCAGACCGACGCGCCGATGCAGGTCGACGTGGCCGTCAAGGCGACCAACGCCGAGCTGACCGAGGGCGCGGGCCGGCGGGTCACGGTGCCCGCCAAGGACCGGGTCGAGGTGCGCTTCCCGGTGGCCGCCTTCAAGGCCGGGACGGCCCGCTTCCAGATGGGCGCCGCCTCGGGCCGCTGGGCGGACGCGGCCGAGGTGTCGCTGCCCGTGTGGACCCCGGCGACCACCGAGGCCTTCGCCACCTACGGCGACGTGGCGGGCGCCAAGGCCGCCGTCGTCCAGCCGGTGCAGGCCCCCGGCGACGTGTGGACCCAGTTCGGCGGGCTCGAGGTGACGACCTCGTCGACCCAGCTCCAGGCGCTGACCGACGCCTTCCTGTACCTGGTCGCCTACCCCTACGAGTGCTCCGAGCAGCTGGCCTCGCGCGTCCTGGGTGTCGCCGCCCTGCGCGACGTGCTCGGCGCCTTCAAGGCCGAGGGGCTGCCCGCGCCGGCCGAGATCGTCGCCGCGGTCGGCCGCGACCTCGAGCGGCTGCGCGGCCTGCAGAACTCGGACGGCGGCTTCGGCTTCTGGCGGCGCGGCGACGAGTCGTGGCCGTACGTCAGCATCCACGTGGCCCACGCGCTGGCCCGCGCCAAGGCCAAGGGCTTCGACGTCCCCGCCCGGATGATCCAGGCCTCGCTCGGGTACCTGCGCACCATCGAGCGCCGCTACCCCAGCTACTACTCGCCCGAGGTGCGCCGCGTCCTGACGGCCTACGCCCTGTACACGCGCGGTCTGCTGGGCGATCCCGACCGCGCCCGCGCCCGCAAACTCATCGCCGAGGCCGGCGGCGCCGACCAGCTGCCGCTCGAGGCCAACGGCTGGCTGCTCACGACCCTGGCCGGCGACAAGGACTCCGCCCGCGAGCTCGAGGCCCTGCACCGCCACCTGAACAACCGCGTCACCGAGACCGCGGGCGCCGCCCACTTCGCGACCCGGTACTCCGACGGCGCCCACCTGCTGCTCCACTCGGACCGCCGCGCCGACGCCCTCGTCCTCGAGGCCCTGCTGCACGACCGCCCGCAGAGCGATCTCGTCCCCAAGATCGTGCGCGGCCTCCTCGGCCACAAGACCAAGGGCCGCTGGGGCAACACGCAAGAGAACGTCTTCGTCCTGCTGGCCCTCGATCGCTACTTCCACGAGTACGAGAAGGTCACCCCGAACTTCGTCGCGCGCGTCTGGCTGGGCGACCGCTTCGCGGGCGAGCACGCCTTCAAGGGCCGCACCACCGAGCAACACGAGGTCGCGGTCCCGATGGCCTACGTCGCCGAGCGCCCCGGCCAGCAGCCGCTGACCATCGGCAAGCAGGGCGCCGGCCGCCTGTACTACCGCGTCGGCATGCGCTACGCGCCCAAGAGCCTGAAGCTCGACCCCTCCGACCACGGCTTCACGGTCGAGCGCGCCTACGAGGCCATCGACAGCCCGTCCGACGTCCGCCGCGACGCCGACGGCACCTGGCGCATCAAGGCGGGCGCCAAGGTCCGCGTCCGCCTGACCATGGTCGCGCCGACCCGCCGCTACCACGTCGCGCTGGTCGACCCGCTGCCGGCCGGCCTCGAGCCCCTCAACCCCGCCCTCGCCGTCACCGGCAGCCTGCCGCCCGACGCGGGCCCGGTCTCCGGCGGCTCGGGCGCCAGCGCGCCCTCCTACTGGCGCTGGTGGGGCCCCTGGTACCAGCACCAGAACCTGCGCGACGAGCGCGCCGAGGCCTTCAGCACCCTGGTCTGGGCGGGCGTGCACACCTACAGCTACGTCGCGCGGGCCACGACCCCCGGCGAGTTCGTCGTGCCGCCGGCCAAAGCCGAGGAGATGTACGCCCCCGAGACCTTCGGCCGCAGCGCCTCGGACAAGGTGGTCGTGCAGTGAGCCGGGTCGCCTTCGTCTCGGGGGCGACCGGCTACACGGGCCGCGAGGTGGTCCGGCTCGCCGCCGAGGCCGGCCTGACCACCGTGGCCCACGTGCGCCCCGACTCGCGCGAGCTCGACGGCTGGCGCGAGCGCTTCGGGGCGCTGGGCGCGACGGTCGACGCGACCCCCTGGGACGAGGACGCCATGGCCGACACGCTGGCGCGCCTGAAGCCGGACGTCGTGTTCGCGCTGCTGGGCACGACCCGCGCGCGGGCCAGGGCGACCGCGCGCGCCGGCGGCGATCCCGACGCCGAGACCTACGAGGCGGTCGACTACGGCCTGACGGCGCTGCTGCTGCGCGCCATCGGGCGGGCGGGCGTCCAGCCCCGCTTCGTCTACCTGTCGTCGCTGGGGGCCTCTGCCACCAGCGCCAACGCCTACCTGCGCGCGCGCGGCCGCCTCGAGGCCGAGCTGACCGCCAGCGGCCTGCCCTTCACCGTCGCGCGGCCCTCGTTCATCACCGGCCCCGACCGCGACGAGCCCCGGCCACTGGAGCGGGTCGGCGCCGCCGTCGCCGACGGGGCGCTGTCGCTGGTCCGGGCGCTGGGCGCGCGCCGGGTCGCCGACCGCTACGCCTCGACCGACGCCGCCACCCTGGCCGAGGCGTTGGTGGCCGCCGCGCTGGCCCCCGACGCCGCCGGCCGGGTGCTCGAGGGCGCCGAGCTGCGCCGCAGGATCTGAGCGCACCGAACCCGTGCGGTTGGGCCCACGAGGCGCCCGCGTGCTTGACCGCGGGCGCCGCACGACCCACAACCCGTCACTTCGACTGTCCAACCCGTCCCCGTCGCCGTGGCTCACGCCATGGAAGGAGCGGTTCGATGCGAAGTGCCCTGCCCTGCCTCCGCGCGCTCGCGATCGCGCTGACCGCGCTGTCGTCCGCGCTGCCCGCCCCCGGCGTCGCGCGCGCCGACGTGCCGGCCGCCACGCCGCCGCCGCCCGAGGCCATCGGCCAGCGGCCCCACCACGTCGTCGCCGACCCAGGCGCCGTCGACTTCGCCCTGCGGTGCGTGTGCCAGAGCTTCCCGCCCGGCCGCGCCCGCGAGCGCTGCGTCGACGAGCGCCGCGCCGATGTGCCCGAGATCGTTTCCGATCTGCTCTGGCTGGCCCAGCTGCACGACATGCCCGACTGGTTCTGGCCCTGGCTCGTCGCGCAGGGCTGCCGAGAGAGCCGCCTGCTCAACGATCCGCCCGGCCACAACGACAACGGCACCAGCGGCGGCATGTTCCAGCTCAAGAAGGTCCTCTGGGGCCGCTGGTATCACGAGCGGTTTGGCACCGCGCTGGACGTCTATGATCACGTGCAGGCGGCCGACTTCGTCCTGCGCCGCATCAAGAGCGGCGTCCGTGTCAGCGTGCCCGCCGCCTGCGGCGTGCAGAACGTCAAGAAGCGCTTTGCCCTGGCGGCCTATCGCTTCGGGCGCGGCCCCCTGGTCGACGGCAGCCCGCGCCGTCCGGTCGAGCGGTGCCGCCCGGCGCCCGACGGCGGCCAGCAGTGCACGATCGTCAAACCCATCCAGCGCTGCAGCGGCGAGCCCGTCGCCGTCCGCTGGGCGGCCTCGTGGTTCCGGCAGTGCCCCGAGTGCTGGCGCCTGATGGACGCGCGAGAGGCCGCCTACAGCGGCCCCCGGCGCGGATACCCAGCGCTCGACAGGTGACCTCGAGGCCCGTCCCGTGTTGAATGCGCCTCGCATCGTCTCCACGGAGGACTCATGGTCACCCAGCTGCGCTTCGTCCGCGCCGACGCCCTGAAGGCGGACGCGCCCACCCTGCTCATCGTCGGCACCCGGGCGCGCCTGCGGGCCGACGACGTCGCCGCCCGCCTGCCCGAGGCGGCCCGCCCGCTGTGGGCCGCCATGCTCGAGGCGGTCAAGCCCGGCGACGCGGGCGACGGCACGACCACCTGGCTGCCCGGCGAGCCGCCGACCCGCCTCGAGGTCGCCGTGCTGCCCGACGCCGTCTCCCGCCACATGAGCCCGGCGCGCCCCGTGGCGATGGGCGCCGCCGCGCGGCGGATCGCCTCGGGCAAGGGCGGCGCGGCCGTCCTGGTCGCCCTGGACGCCGCGGAGCACGCCGGCGCGGCCGCCGCGGCCTTCGCCCGGGCGCTGCCCCTGTACAGCCGCAAGGCCAACGCCAGCGCCCGCGACCGCGCCGTCGAGGTGGCCTTCCTGGCGCCGGACGGCGAGGCCGACCTCGCGCGGGCCGAGGAGATCGCCGAGGGCGTGCGCTTCGCGGCGCGCCTGGTCGACGCCCCGACGGCCGAGCTGGACGTGGACGCCTTCGTGGCCGAGGCGTCGGCGGTGGCGGCGCAGCTCGACGGCGTCACCTGCGAGGTCCTGCGCGGCCCCGAGCTGGCCGAGCGGGGCCTGGGCGGGATCTACGGGGTCGGCAAGGCCGCGCGCAGCGCCCCGGCGCTGGTCGTGCTGAGCCACGGCGAGGCCGGCGACGGAGCGCAGACCATCGCCTGGGTCGGCAAGGGCATCGTCTACGACACGGGCGGCCTGTCGCTCAAACCGAAGACCTCGATGGTCGGCATGAAGGGCGACATGGGGGGCGCCGCCGCCGTCCTGGCCGCCTTCCGCGCGGCCGTGCGCCTGGGTCACCCGGGCCGGCTGCTGGCGCTGTTGTGCCTGGCCGAAAACGCCATCGGCCCCGACGCCGTGCGCCCAGACGACATCCTGACCCTGCTGTCGGGCAAGACGGTCGAGATCAACAACACCGACGCCGAGGGTCGCCTGGTCCTGGCCGACGGCGTCGTGTACGCCGCGCGCCAGCACGCGCCCGACGTCATCGTGGACATGGCCACCCTCACCGGCGCGCAGCTCGTCGCGACCGGCAAGCGCCACGCCGCCATCGTCACCCCCGACGAGGCGCTCGAGGCGCGGGCCATCGCCGCCGGCAAGGCCTCGGGCGACATGGTGCACCCCCTGCCCTACGCGCCCGAGCTGTTCCGGGCCGAGTTCCGCAGCAAGGTCGCGGACATGAAGAACTCGGTGAAGGACCGCGCCAACGCCCAGAGCTCGTGCGCCGCGCAGTTCATCGCCGAGCACCTCGACCTGGATGGGAGGGGGGACGGCGCCTTCAAGGGCGCCTGGATGCACGTCGACATCGCCGGGCCGTCCACCGAGGGCGAGCGCGCGACCGGCTACGGCGTGGCGCTGCTGCTCGAGCTGCTCAGACGCTGAGGGCCAGGGCGGCCGGGGGCCTCGCCAGGGCCCCGGCCAGCGCCTCGGCCACGGCCTGCTCGATGGCGGCCTCGGCCTCGCCGCGCCAGTCGTCGGCGCCCACCACGAACAGGGCGCAGTCGGGGTCGTGCCCGACCGGCGCGCGCACCAGGGTCGCCGCCTCGGCGGGGGTCAGCATGAAGTCGAGCAGCGCGCCGACCCCGAAGCCGGCCAGGATCAGGGCCTTGACCGAGGCCAGGCTGCTGGCGACGGCGAAGCTGGTCGCGTCGGGGCCGATCATCCCCTGCTGGCCGGGCAGCAGCTCGATCTCGACGATGGGGAAGCGCTGCACGGCCTCTTCGGTGGTGGCCTCCGCCAGCGCGGCGAAGCGGTCGGCGCGCCCATAGAAGGCCAGGCCGTAGCGCCCCGCGCGCGTGGCCCGCAGGTCCGCCGGCGGCCCCGAGGAGGCGATGATGGCCAGATCCAGCTCGCCCGCGCCCAGGCGCCGGCGCAGCTCGGCCGTGCGCGCCGTCTGGATCTTCAGCTGGAGGTCGGGGAAGCGCTCGGCCAGCGGCGCGACGATGCGCGGCAGCAGCCACGTCGCCACGCTGTCGACCGTGCCCAGGCGCAGGTCGAAGTAGCGCCGGCTGGCCGTCCGCGCCACCTCGCGCGCGACGTTCGCCGCGTCGGCCAGCAGCCGCCGCGCCCGCGGCACCAATGCGCGCCCGGCGGCGGTCAGCACCAGCCCGCGCCCCTGCCGATCGAACAGCGGCGTGCCGAGGTCCTCCTCGAGCAGCTTGAGGTTGCGGCTGACCGCCGGCTGCGTCAGGTGCACCTGCCGCGCCGCGGCGCTGACCGTGCCGGTGTCGACGATCGCCAGGAACAGCGAGAGGCGGTCCAGTTGCATCAGCCGAAGTTATCATTTCAAGGCCGATCACATCAACGGCGCGAATCGAACCCAGATCCGATCGGTCCGCGGTGGCGGTAGTCCCGTGGGTGGTGAAGCCGGGACCGGGCCGCCAAGCACACAGTCCGAGCACCGCCTTGGCCAACAGGCACCTCGGGGCCGCGCCAGAACGGACGATGCCCCAAGGGTCTCACCTACATCTTCGGGTGCATCAGCCGCACGGCCACGGCCACGGCCAGGGCCTCGGCGACGGCCACGGCCACGGTCCACGGCCACGGTCCACGGTCCACGGTCCACGGCCACGGTCCACGGCCACGGCCCAGGCCACGGTCTACGGCCACGGTCCACGGCCACGGCCACGCTCTACGGCGACGGACACGGCCTCGTGTAGCCGGCCCGACGAGCGAACTCGTGCCACCGAGCCGTTGGACCATGAGCAAGCCCGACCGCCAGCATCCACGCTCCGAGCCCCGTGGTCGCCGCCCGCGTTCACCCCAATCGTCCCGGCGGCGGCCGGCTGTCATCACGCGTTAGTCCGGCGGCTTGCAGCGGTCGCGCCGGATCGCCAAGCTCGGCGGCTGCGACGATGAAGTTGGGTCGCCACGGAGGTCGCATGTCTCGCTGGAGCTGGTTGGGCGTCGTCTCGGTCCTGAGCCTCGGGCTGACGGGTTGCTTCGTGCACCGCTACGACCCGGGGCCGCCGCCGCGCGCGCCCCGCACCGCCCCGATGGGCGCGACCGAGCGCGTGCACCGCTGCCCCCATGTGCGCGGCAACGGGGGAGAGATCGTGCTGGCCGCCGGGACCTACCGCTGCAAGCTCGAGATCAAGGGCAACGGCAACGTGGTGCGCGGCGCAGGGCCGGGCCGCACCTTCCTCGACGGCAAGCTCGAGGTGAAGGGCAACGGCAACCGGGTGGTGGGCCTGACCGTGCTGCGCAAGACCGAGCTGAAGGGCCACGACAACCGCCTGAGCCACGTCGACACCCGCGGCGGGGTCGAGGTCAAGGGCCGCGGGCACGGCAAGGGTCGCGGCAAGGGGCACGGGCGCGGTCATGGCCGGGGTCACCCTCACGGCGACTGAGTCGCGCCCGCCGCGATCGCGCCGCCAGCGGTGAAGCTGTATCCTCGCGCTCGGGAGGGGCGACGGATGCGACGGATGCTGGTGGTGTCGTGGATGTGCCTCGTCGGCTGTTCGGGCGACGCGGGCGCCGGCGCGTTCGCGGACACGCTGATCGAGGGAGGCCCGACCGACGACGCGGCCGACGCCGCGCTCCTGTCGAGTCCGCTGGTCGCGCACGAGTGGGCGACGCTGACCTCGCTGCAGGGCTCCGATGGGCTGCCGCTGCCTGGGCTGCACCGAGACGAGACCGAAGCCGAGATCGTCCCCGGGTTCGTCCACACCGGCCCGACGGCGCTCGCCGAGGCGACCCACCGGCTGCCGGCGCCGGTCCTGTACCTGCACACCGAAGGCCGGGGCCGGGTGCAGGTCGCGCTCGCCCTCGGCCACGGCCAGCTCGACGCCTGGCATCCGTGGGCCGCGCTGACGCCGGCCTCGCCTCACGCGCCGGGCCGCGCGGTGTGGGACCTCCAGGTCGGCGGCCCCTTCGAGGCGGTGCAGGCGGTCGACGACGGGGTCTTCTGGGCGCCGCTGCGCCAGGTCGACGCGACCATCGTGGCGACGGGCGACGTGCGCGAGCGCTTCGTGTTCTACCGCGCGCTCGCCAGCGCTCCGCAGGCGGAGCTGTCGCTGGACGCCCTGCAGGTGCGCGGGCCGGGCGGCTCGCAGCTCGAGGTGACCAACACCTCGGGCGCCCCGCTCCCCGCCGTGTTCCTGCTGCACGTCCACGCGGGCGGCGGCTCGCTGGTGCCGCTGGGGCCCCTGGCGGCGGGGCAGTCGATCCTCGCGGCCCCCACGCCCAAGGAGATCGACCCCGAGGCCTATGTGGCCAAGGCGACGGCCGCCGTGGCTGCCCAGCTGGTCGCGCTGGGGCTGCACGAGGACGAGGCCGCCGCCGTGCTGGCGACGTGGCAGGCCAACCTGTTCCGGACCTGGGGGCTGCGCGTCCTGGCCGTGCTGCCTCCGGCGTGGGTCGACGCCCGGTGGCCGCTCGAGGTTACGCCCACGCCGGCCGCGCGTGTGCGCGCCTGGGTCGCGCGGGTCGAGGTGCTGACCGACGCCGAGGAGCAGGCCCTGGTGGCCGAGCTCACGGCCGGCCCCGGCGACGATCTGCTGGAGCGCCTGGGCGCGTTTGCCGAGCCCAAGCTGCGCCGCGCCTGCGGCCTGGCCGGGGGTAACGCCGACGCCGCCGCCGCCTGCGCCGCCCTGATGGCGGATCTGCAGCGCGACGCGCCCTGATCAGCCGCCCGTGACCCGCGGGCGCCAGCCCAGCGACACGAAGGCCGCGGTCAGCGACAGGCAGGTCACGAAGCAGACCAGGATGCCCAGGCACGCGACCAGGCCGATGGAGCGGATGCCCTCGTTGTCGACGAAGAGCAGGCTCATGAAGCCGACAGCCGTCGTCGCCGAGCTGATGGCCGCGGCGCCGCCGGTCGTGCGCATCACGCGCAGCAGGCCCTCGCCCTCCTTGAGGCGGTGGACCAGGTGGATGCTGGTGTCGACGCCGATGCCGAAGATGGTCGGCAGGACCACCACGTTGAACAGGGTCAGCGGGATGTCCAGCGCGGCCAGCAGCCCCAGGAACAGCACGAAGCCGATGGCGATGGGCACGAAGGCCAGCGCCGCGTCACCCGGGCGCCGCAGATCCAGCAGCAGGAACAGGATGACCACCGCCCCGGCCAGCGCCACGGCCAGCGGCCCCTCCTCGAGCACCAGCGCGTAGGCGTCGCCCGTGATCATCCAGCTGGCGGTCGCGTGGTACACCTTGCCGTCCAGCTCGACGCGCCCGATCTCGTCCTGGATGCGCAGGACCTCCTTGGCGTTCGACTTCGAGCCGCTGACGTACAGCAGGACGTACCGCCCCAGGTTCCCCTCGGTGTCGGTGAACTTCTCCTTCACCCACCCGGGCAGCCCGTCGACCGAGAACGCCGCCGGCGTCAGGTAGGGCCGCAGCCGGTCCGCGCCGTCCTTGTCCTCGCCCTCGAGCAGGCCGTACTTGGCGTCGATCTTGCGCTTCATCTCGGCGACCAGCGCCAGCTTCCGCTCCTGCTCGGGAGGCACGAAGGTGAAGATGCTGACGACGTCCTTGAGCCGCTCGGACCGCTCGGCCTTCACCGTGTCCAGGTGCCGGTGCAGCGCGCGCGTGTCCTCGAGCCCGTCGGTGATGATGAGCGCGGGGCTGGCCGTGCGCGTCTCGGCCTCCTTGCGGTACTTCGTCTTGAGCTCCGAGGCCTTCTGAGACGACTTGGGGCGCAGCTTGCTCATGTCGGCCTCGAAGGCCAGGCCGGGCAAGGTCAGCCCCGCGCCGCCCAGCAGGAGCGCGAAGACGCCGACCAGGGCCCAGGCGGCGCCGCGGCCCAGCTGGGTGCGGCCGGTCGCGGGGGCGGCGCTGGGGGCGTCGGGCGCGCTGGCGGGCTGCGGGCGCCGCACCACGTCGTCGAGCGCCGTGGCCAGCGCCGGGATGACGACGTAGACCGCCAAAAGGCACAGCAGCACGCCGGCGGCCGCGAGGATGCCGAACTGGCTGAAGCCGCGGAAGTCGAACACCGACAGCGCGGCGAAGGTCGCCATCGTCGTCAGCGCCGCCGCGAGCATGGCCCGCCCCAGGCTGCCGAAGGCGCGCGGCAGGGCGACCGCCAGCGGGTGCCCGGCGGCGAACTCCTCGTCGGCGCGGCTGACCGCGTGGACCGCGAAGTCGATGCCCAGGCCCACCAGGATGGCGAAGATGAAGGCGGTGATGGTGTTGAGCGACCCGATGGCGGCGCGGGCGAAGATCACCATCCAGGTGAGGCCCACGGCCAGCGGCACCAACACCAGGAAGATGGCCCGGAGGCGCCGGAAGTACAGCGCCAGGATGAGGCAGATCCCGCCCATGGCGACCCAGGTGGCCGTCGCCAGATCTTCTTTGATCTGCGCGACCGCCGCGGTGACCTGGCTGTAGTCCCCCTCCATGGTGACCGACAGCCCCGCGCCCTGCCGCTTCGACAGCGCCGCCTCCACGTCGGCCTCGATGAGCGCGTTGAGCCGCTGCGTCCGGTCGGTGTCGGCCGGCTTGAAGGTCGGGTAGACCTTGACGGCGATGACCTGCCCGTCGGGGCTCTCGAAGTAGGGCGTCAGATCCTGCGCGCCGACCAGCTCGCGCAGCTCGTCTTCGGTGGGGACGCCGCGATCGTCGGCGAGGGCCGCGGTCGGCGGGTCCTCGTCCTCGTCGTCGAAGTCGTCGAACCCGTCGGCCAGCTCCTTGGCGACGGCCCGCTTGATGCTCTCGTCGACCCGGGTGTGCAGCTCCTCGAGCTTGTCGACCGTCAGGAAGAGCAGGCCGTTGGTCTCGAAGAAGGCGGTGTCGCGCCGGAACTCGACGGAACCGACCATCTCGGCGTGGCGGGCGAAGGCGTCGGCCAGCTCGGCGCCCACCTGGCGGTTGACCTCTCGGTCGGGGCCGCCGATGAGGACCTGCATCTCGGAGCGCGAGCCCAGGATCTTCTGCGCCCGACGCGCGCGCACCACGTTCGGCGTGTCGTCGGGGAACAGCGCCTCCATGTCGCTGTGGATGGGGATGCGGGCGCCCCACAGGATCCCCGCCAGCGTCGTCGCGACCAGCGCCAGCGTCAGCCAGCGGCGCGCGACCAGGGCCGAGATGCGCCGGCCGACCCAGCGCGCGACCGGATGATGCTGGTGGTCGTCGCTCATCGACGCTTCTCCGCGACCAGCTGCTCGTACAGCGCGAACAGCCCCTCGAAGTGGTCGTCCATCGTGCCGATCTTCTCGCGCGCCGCCCGCGCGCAGCCGGCCCGCAGCGCCTCGGGGTCGCGCCCCAGCAGCCGCACGATGGCCGCCCGCAGCGCCTCGGGCTCACCCGGCGGATAGCGCTCGGCGTAGTCCGGCCCCGCCAGATCCGCCGCGCCCCCCGCGTCCGGCACGACGACCGGCAGCCCGCTGCAGATCGCCTCGGCGACCACCAGCCCGTACGTCTCGGCCGCCGACCCGTGCACCATCGCGTCCGCGCTGGCCAGCGTCGTCGCCAGCTCCTCGCGGTCCTTGGTGTAGCCCGCCAGCAGCACGCCCTTCATCCCGCGCGTCCGCCGCGCCATCCACGCCCGCAGCGGCCCGTCGCCGTAGACCACCAGCCCCAGCGGCTCGCGCTCGGCCGCCCGCGCGAAGCCCTCGAGCACCGTCCCGAGGCGCTTTTCCGGGTGGAACCGGCTGACGTTCACCAGCAGCTTGCCCTCGGGCGGCACCCCGCAGGCCGCCAGCAGCTCCTGCCGCCGCGCCTCGCTGCGCTGCGCGGGCGAAAACGCCGCCTTGTCGATGCCGAACGGCACCGCCTCGGGCCGCGCCAGTTCGAAGCGCCGCAGCTTGTCGGCCAGCCAGTAGCCGCTGACCACCGTCGCGTCCATGTGCCGGCTCAGGCGCCGCAGGTAGGCCCAGTACCAGCCGAACAGCTTGTCCACGCGCTCGGCGCCCAGCACGTGCCCCAGGAACGTCTGCGGGTACACCGCCACCGGGTCCTGGTGGAAGATGAACGTCTTGACCGCGCGCCCCGGCCAGCGCGCGACGAACCAGCCGCCCGTCCAGGGCGAGCTGCCCTCGACCACGTCGGGCCGCTCTCGGTCCAGGATGCGGTGGACCTCTTTTTCGCGCCACAGCACGTAGTACCGCGGGTCGGGCGGCAGCGGCGGGCCCTTGACCCACACGATGCGCCCGCCCAGGCGCTCCTCCTCGCCGTCCTCGGGCCCGGGGGCGACGATGACCACCTCGTGCCCGGCGCGCGCGCCGGCCGCCAGCTTCTGGTTGATGTACGTGCGGACCCCGCCGCCCTGCTCGGCGTAGAACTCCGCGACGTCGACGATCTTCACAGGACGGCTCCGGGGTGGCGGCCTGAGTGGCCCAAGTAACGAGTGGCCCCAGCTATGCCACCGCGGCGAGGCCATCGCAACCAAGACCGCGAGCCCCTCCGAGCCTTGGAGTAGCAGCTATCCAGCGGATCCGGCCGAGGTGGAGCAAGCCTACTCCACCGGGGTCGAGCGACCCGGGCGCCCCCCGCGGGCCGGGACCCGGAAAAAGTGGCGTCCCAGGCGGCCCTGCGCCACCTTGGCACTCCCGCCCCCCGTTCTGGCACATGGCTTGCTTCTGCCCCCTGCCGAGGTCCGCCGGGGTCGACGGGCCCCGGGACCACGTCCCCTGTCTCCGATCGTCCGGAGGTCGCTCGTGCGCGTAGGCATCCTGACGGAGTACCCCTCCCCCGCCGTCCAGTCTGGACCGGCCATCCACACCAAGTTCCTGTACGAGGGGCTCGGGCGGCGCGGCCACGACGTCATGCTCATCGGCCCGGACACCGGCTCGGTCATGCCCATCGACGGCCCCGAGACCCAGCTGTTCCACGCCGTCAGCTACCCGACGCACCCGAACGTCAAGATCCCGCTGCCGCGCGGCCTTCGCAGCATGTACGACGCCCCCCGCGTCGACGTCATCCACGGGCAGACCAACTCGCACATGATCCACTACGGCGTGTGGGTCCGCGAGCTGCACGGGATCCCGCTGCTCAACACCCACACCATCCACCTGCCGACCCACTCGCACTTCATCCTGTCGGACAAGCTCTACGGCAACCCGATGGTGCGCGAGGTCACGCGCCAGAGCGCGCTCGGCATGGAGAAGAACTTCGCCCGCCTGTACAACCAGGGCGACTGCCTCATCGTCCAGAGCCGCTACTTCGTCGACTACTGGCGCGAGCGCGGCGTGACCGTCCCCATCGAGGTCGTCGGCCGCCCCATCAACCCGACCCTGTTCTCGGCCCAGCCCGGCGAGGATCCCTTCCCGACCTCCTTCAAGGTCGGCAAGCGCCTGCTGGTCGTCTGCCGCCACGACCGCGAGAAGAGCCTCGACCACCTCATCGATCTGTTCGTGAGCCGCATCGCCCCGAACGATCCCGAGGCGACCCTGACCCTGGTCGGCGACGGCCACCACCACGCCAACCTGGTGATGAAGGCCCTCGCCACGCCCTACGCCGCCCGCATCCACTTCCCGGGCGAGGTCGCGCACGGCCGGCTCGTCGACTGGTACGCCCACGCCGACGTCTTCGTGTACACCTCGGTGTCCGAGACCTTCGGCAACGTCGTCAACGAGGCGCTGTGGACCGGCCTGCCGGTCGTCGCCCTCGACGATCGCATGGGCGTCGCCCACCAGATCGCCCACGAGATCAACGGCTACCTGGTCGAGCCGGAGCGCCACGACACCGACGACCGCTTCGCCGCGGCCGTCCTGCGCCTGACGGGCAACCGCAACATCCGCCGCCGCATGGCCGAGCAGGCCGCCACCCTCGCTCGGCGGGTGTCGCACCCCGACGTGGTCCTCAGCCGCTTCGAGCGCATCTACGAGGACGCGAAGCGGCACTGCCGCGAAACCCTTGGCAAACCGCTCCGTGAGCGGGGCCACCTCACCCGCGTCCGCTCTTTCACGCGCAACATCGGCGCCTGGACGTGGTACAACAGCCTCCTGTTGACGCTCGCGCACACCGCGACGCGTCTCGGGGCCAGCCGCACGGGAGACGCCGCCCAGCACGAGGCGGTGATGGCCGAGGTCGCCGCCCAGGCGCCCGCCGCCGCCACCTCGAACCGCGCCGCGCGCGAGCGCCGACCGGCCGCCTGACCCACAGCCCCTCCGGGGCCGGGCTCCCAGCCCGTCCTCGACCCCAAGGGCGGGCAGCGATGCCCGCCCTTCCTCTTTTCGAAGCTGCGGGGGAGAGATCATGCGGTTCGCGGCGTGCGCGTTGGCAGTCGTCCTCTTCGCGGCCTGTGGCGACGCCGGCCCTTCACCGGGACAGGTCGACGCCACCGCCGATGCGACGGACGACGTGGCGCCGCCCGACACCTCCGACGACGCCGGCGGCGACACCGTGTCCCCCGGCCCCGACGCCGCCGGCCACGACGCGGCGGGCGACACGGCGGGCGACGTCGACGCCGACGCTGGCCCCGACGCCGCGGGCTCCTGCGTCGCGCCCGGCGGCCCCTGCGATCCCTTCGATCTCGAGCCCGGGGCCGGCTTCTTCTGCGCCCGCCGGGCCGACGGCGCGGGCGAGTGTCGGCCAGCCTGCGCTCCATCGACACCCCAGGCGTGTCCCCAGGGGCAGGCCTGCCTGGTCCCGGCCCACCGCACGACCGGCTTTTGCGCCCCGGCCGCCTGCGACGGCTTCGAGGCCGACACCTGCGGCGCGGGCGCTCAGTGCCTCCCGGCGCCCGACGGCGGCGCCTGCGTGGCCGGCGGGTCGGGCGCACCGGGCGTGGCCTGCGCCGCTCACGCCGCCTGCCAGCTGGGCAGCGTCTGCCACCAGGGCCGCTGCGCGGTGGCGGGGTGCGCGGCCGACCAACCCTCAACCTGTCCGCTGGGTGCCACCTGCGTCCCGGCCGAGGGACCCGCCGACGCGCCGCTCGAGTTGACGGTGTGCGACCCCTCCTGTGTCGCCTTCGCGCCCGACGATCCGTGCCCGGCAGGGACCTGGTGCGCGCCCACCCCGGGCCAGCCTGACGGGACCTGCGTGGCCCCCGCCCCCGACGCGGGCGCGCTGGGCGAGGCCTGCGCCGACGCCGGCTGCTGCGGCGCGCGAGCGGCTCCCGGCTGCGCCTCGGCCCCGGCCGTCGAGGCCTGCGTGTGCGCCCAGGACGCCTACTGCTGCGAGGTCGACTGGGACGCGACCTGCGGGCAGCTCGCCGAGGCTTGCGAACTCGGCTGCGGGCCGGCGCCGGCCGAGGCCTGCGCCCAGGGCCTGACCTGCGTGGCGGGCACCTGCCGCGCCGCCTGCGCCTTCGACGGCGGCCCCCAGTGGACCTGCGGGGTCGCCGAGGCCTGCCTGCCGGTCTACGCCGACGGCGCGCCGAGCGCCTGGGGCGCCTGCGTGGCCGGCTGCGAGCCCTTCACCTCGGACCCGACCTGCGGCGTGACCCACTGGTGCCGGCCCCTGTTCTTCGGAGGCGGGGCCTGCCAGCCCATCGCCAACACCAACACGGGCGAGGGCACCGCCTGCGGGGCCGTCGACCCTGCCCTGCCGTGCTGCGACGCAACAAGCGACTGCGCCGACTCCGCTGTGAAGGCCTGCGCCTGCGCGGCGGACGCTTCGTGCTGTAGCGGCTGGGACCAGGACTGCGTCGCGGCGGCGGTGGACCTGTGCGGCGCCCACTGCTCGCCGCCGCCGGCCACCTGCGACGTCGGGATGGTCTGCCTGGGCGGCCGCTGCCAGCCCGCCTGCCTGCCCGGCGCCGCCCCCGAGACCGCCGGCGCGTGCCAGGACGACGGCGACCTGTGCCGCACGCTCGAGGCCGGGGGCGCCGACCTCGCCTTCGGGGTGTGCCGGCAGATCTGCGCCTTCCCGAGCGGCGCGTGTGACCTGCCGGGCCAGTTCTGCGCCGCGGCCGACGTCCTGGGCCAGCCTCAGGACCTGTGCGTCTTCGCGCCCGACGCCATCGCCGACTTCCCGCTCGCGGCCGGCGCGCCCTGCCCCGCCGGGGCCCCGGCCGGCACCTTCTGCGCCCCCAACCGCCTGTGCGTCTCGGGCACCTGCACCGACCTGTGCCTCGCCGTGACCGCGCCGCTCGACACCGCGCCGCACCCGGACTGCTCGGACCCGCGGGCCTCGTGCGTGCCGCTGTCCGACGCCGTCGGGCTGTGCGACTGAGTCCTTTCGGCAGGTTGGGCCCCCTCGCGCCCGCGCCGTTGCGATGACACGGTCGGCGGGTATGGTGGCGCCCTTCCCACCCGAGCACCCAGTGGAGGCACCATGAAGTCGAGGACGACCCGGCTGTGGTCGACGTTCGCCGTCTTGTCGCTGCTCACGGCCGGCGCCTGCGGCGATGACAATGGGGGCACGACGCCCACCACGGACGTGACCGTCGACGCGGACGCCGACGCGGGCGAGGTCGGCGAGGACGTCACGCCCGACGTGCCCCCCGACGTGCCGGAGGACATCGCACCCGACGTGCCCGAAGACGTCACGCCGGACGTGCCCGACGTGGCCCCCGACGTCCCGGAGGACGTCCCCGAAGACGTGACGGACGTCGAAGACGACCTGCCCGACGTGCTGCCCGACGTCGACGACGACCTGCCCGACGTCGAAGACGACCTGCCCGACGTCTCGCCGGACGTCGCGGACGACACGGCCGACGTGCCCGGCGAGGTCATCGACACCACCTGCGAGGCGGTGGACGACCCCTGCACGCCCGGCGCGACCCCGTCCGAGGACTTCGTCTGCGTGCTCGACGGCGCCGGGGGCGGGGTGTGCCGCCTCGCGTGCTCGGTCTTCGGCGAGCCGTGCCCCGGCGACGAGGAGTGCCTCACGGGCGACGCCTTCGCGGGCTTCTGCGGCCCGGCGACCTGCTCGGGCTTCCTGTCGGGCGACTGCGGCCCGGGCGCCCACTGCATCGCCTTCGAGGACGCCGACGACGGGGTCTGCGTCCCCAGCGGCCCGGGCGCGGCGGGCGCCTTCTGCGACGAGCCTGGCGACTGTGTGGTCGGGACGCTGTGCTTTCTGGGCCAGTGTCGGACGATCGACTGCACGACGGACGGCACGACGCTGACGTGCGAGGGCGGCGCCCAGTGCCAGCCCCTGGCGTTCGGGGACGAGGCCCTCGACGTGGGCGTGTGCGTGGTCGGGTGCGTGCCGTTCGCCGAGGACGACGGCTGCCCCGACGGCTCCTGGTGCGCGCCCGACCCGCAGCAGGCCGGCCTGGGGGCGTGCGTGCCCTTCTCCGAGGACAACGCCGGCGCCGGCGAGGCCTGCGGGCCGGGCGAGTGCTGCGTCGGCAAGGTGACCCCCGGCTGCGAGGGCGACCCGGCGCTCGAGGCGTGCGTGTGCGCCCTGGACGACTACTGCTGCGACACCGAGTGGGACGACGTGTGCGCGGACCTCGCGGCCACCGCGTGCGGGGCCTGCGCCCCGACGCTCGAGGCGACCTGCGGCGCCGGACTGACCTGCGTCGGCGGGCTCTGCGCGCCCCTGTGCGACCTCACGGACGCCCAGGCGTGCCCCGCGGGCCAGGCCTGCTTCGCCGCCGCCGCGGACCAGCAGCTCCTGGCCTTCGGCGTGTGCGGCCCCGGCTGCGTGCCGTTCACGTCGGACCCGACCTGCGGCGAGGACGAGGCCTGCGTGCCCCTGGGGATCGGCGGCGGCCGGTGCGCGCCCGTCGACCCGGCCAACGCCCCGCTGGGCGAGGCGTGCGGCGACATCGACGACACGCTGTCCTGCTGTGACCCGCTCGCGCCCTGCGAGCAGCCCGAGATCGTCGCCTGCGTGTGCCCGCTCGACGACTTCTGCTGCGACGACTGGGACGACCTGTGCGCCGAGGTGGCGGTCGCCTTCTGCGGCCTCGGGTGCAGCGCGCCGGACGACACCTGCGCGGCCGAGCTGGTGTGCGACGAAGGGACGTGCGAGCAGGGCTGCGACCCCGACGCCGCGGCGGGCGAGGCCGGCGCCTGCGACGCCGCCGAGGACGTCTGCCGGCGCTTGGTCTTTCAGGCCGAGCCGCTCGAGCTGGGCGTGTGCACGGAAGCCTGTGACCTCGACGGCGCCGGCACCTGCGCGGCCGAGGGCACCTTCTGCGCGGTGGGCGAGGTCTTCGAGGCGCCCAGCGACGTGTGCCTGGACGTGCCCGAGGCGGTGGCCGGGTTCCCGCTGGATGCCGGGGACGCGTGCCCGGGGGGCGTCGACGACGGGACCTTCTGCGGTCCCGACCGGGTGTGCGTCGACGGCGACTGCCTGGTCCTGTGCTTCGCGGTCAACGGACCGCTCGACGACATCGACCACCCCGACTGCCCCGATCCGGCCCAGGAGTGCGCCAGCGTGAGCGATCGCCTGGGGCTGTGCATCGACCTCCCGTAGCCCGCCGTCGGCGGACAGGGGCGAAGCCGGTCTCCCGCGCGGGGAGGCCGGCTTCGTGCTTTCGAAGGCTGCGAAGCGCCCAGCCCCACGCGGGAGATTCCCAGCGCGCGCGCGTGTGTTATAGACGCGCGCCTGCGTCGCCCGGACCGGCGACGCGCGGAGGGCACTCGATGGCATCACCTGAGCCGACGCGGGTAGGGATCGCCGGGGTCACCGGCTACACGGGGCTCGAGCTGGCGCGGCTGCTGGCCGGCCACCCGGGGCTAAGCGTCGTGGCGGCGTCGAGCGACGCCATGGCGGGGCAGCGGCTGAGCGCGCTGGACCCGGATCTCGCGGGGGCGTCGGACGCGGCGGTGGTGGGGCACGGCGACGCGGTCTCGGCGGCCGTCGACATGGGCGCCGAGCTGATGTTCCTGGCCATGCCGGCCGAGGTCACGCCCGACGTGGCCACGCGCTGCCTCGAGGCCGGCCTGCGGGTGGTGGATCTATCGGGCGCGCACCGCCTGAAGGACCCGGTCGCCCACCTGATGGCCTACGGCTTCGAGCACGAGGACCCGCAGGTCAGCCTCGAGGCCGTCTACGGGCTGACCGAGCACGTGCCGCCCGAGGCGCTCGCGGCCGCGCGGCTGGTCGCCAACCCCGGCTGCTATCCGACGGCGGTCCTGCTGGCGCTGCTGCCGCTGGTCGAGGCGGGGCTGGTCGAGCCGGGCAGCCTGGTGGTCGACGCCAAGAGCGGCACGACCGGCGCCGGGCGCAGCGCCAAGGTGTCGCTGCTGCACGCCGAGATCGACGGCGACTTCTACGCCTACCGGGTCGGGCGCCACCAGCACACGCCCGAGATCTCGCAGGCCCTGGCGCTGGTGGGCGGCCGCCCGGTCGACCTGACCTTCGTCACGCACCTGCTGCCCGTCGCGCGCGGCATCCTGGCGACCTGCTACCTGCGCGTGCCGGACGTCGACTCCGCCGAGCAGGCGGCGCGCAAGGTCGACGCCGCGCTGCGGGCGCGCTACGCCGACGCGCCGTTCGTGCGCGTGCTCGACAAGGCCGAGGACGTGCGCCTGCGGGCGGTGACCGGGACCAACCGCTGCGTCATGGCCGCGGTGCCCGACGCCTTCGGGCGCCGGGTGGTCGTCGTGTCGGCCATCGACAACCTGGTCAAGGGCGCCGCCGGGCAAGCCATCCAGAACGCGAACCTGATGCTCGGCTTCGAGCAGACCGCCGGCCTCGGCCTCGGCACCGGAGGACGCCCTTGACGCCCGAACTCGCCCTGCCCCGCGGCTTCCGGTTCGCCGGCATCCGCTCCGGCGTCAAGCAGAACAAGCCGGACACCGCCCTCATCGTCAGCGACGTGCCCTGCGCGGCCGCGGCGAAGCTGACGACCAACCGGGCGCGCGCGTGGGCGGTCGAGCGCACGGCGACGCTGCTGCCGGCCGACGGCGTGCGGGCGGTCATCGCGGTCAGCGGCAACGCCAACGCGCTGTCGGGCGCCGCCGGGCGCGCCGCGGACGAGGCGATGGCCCGCGGGGTGGCCGAGGCGCTGGGCGTCGCGCCGAGCGCGGTCATCACCTCGTCGACCGGCGTCATCGGCTCGCCCATGCCGGCGCGGGTGGTGGTCGAGTCCATCCCGGGGGCGCTCGGGCAGCTCGAGGCCGACCCCTGGGGGGCGGCGCGGGCCATCATGACGACCGACCGGGTGCCCAAGGGCAGCTCGCGCGTGGTCTTCCTGGGCGAGACGGAGTGCCGGCTGGCCGGCATCGCCAAGGGCGCCGGGATGATCCACCCCAACATGGCGACGATGCTGGCGTACATCGTCACGGACGTCGGGCTGACGCCGGCGGCGGCGGACCACATCCTGGGGCGGACGGTGGCGCGGACCTTCAACCGCATCAGCGTCGACGGCGACCAGTCGACCAACGACATGGTCGTGCTGATGGCCAACGGTCAGGCGGGCGGGGCGCGGCTGGACGTGGGCGACCCGGGGCTCGAGGCGGTCGAGGAGGCGCTGCGGGGCGTGCTGACGGATCTGTCGCGGGCCATCGCGGCCGACGGCGAGGGGGCGACGCGCCTGCTGACGGTCGAGGTGGTGGGCGCCAGGGACGAGGCCGAGGCGGACGGCGTGGCGCGGGCCATCTGCCGGTCGAGCCTGGTGAAGTCGGCCATCTTCGGGGCCGACCCCGGGTGGGGCCGCATCATGGCGGCGGCGGGGCAGGCGCTGGCCGAGCTGGGCTCGGACGCGCACCCCAGCACGTGGAAGCTGCGGCTGCAGGGCGTCGAGGTGTTCCGGCTGGGCGAGCCGGTGCCCTTCGAGAAGCCGGCGCTGTCGGCGCGCATCGCGGCCGAAGAGGTGGTGGTCCACCTGGATCTCGGGCGCGGGGCCGGGTTCGCGACCTGCTGGGGCTGCGATCTGACGTACGACTACGTGAAGATCAACGCCGACTACGCGGCGGCGGTGACCGAGACCCAGGCCGGCCAGGTCGGGCTCGACGCGCACCTGGCGACCTTCTCGCCCAAGATCAAGCGCAGCCTGCTCATCGAGTCCCTGCGCTACATCGAGCGCTTCCGAGGGCGGCGGCTGGTGGTCAAGGTCGGCGGGGATCTGCTCGAGGACCCCGAGACCACCGACCGCATCGCCGAAGACCTCATCCTGCTGAGGTCGGTCGGCATGCACCCCATCGTCCTGCACGGCGGCTCGCGCGAGATCTCGCGCGCCCTGGCGGCGGCGGGGCGCGAGAGCCAGTTCGTCGACGGCCACCGCGTCACCACCGCCGAGGACGCGGCCACCGTCGAGAGCGTCCTGCTGGGCAAGGTCAACCGCAAGCTGGTCGGGCGCTTGAACGCGCTGGGCGGCCGCGCCGTGGGCCTGTCGGGCCGCGACGGCAACTTCCTGCGCGCCCAGCCGCTCGACGCCGCCGACCCGCAGCGCTTCGGCCACCTGGGCCAGGTCTCCGAGGTCGACGGCCGCCTCATCACCAGCCTGCTCGAGCAGGGCTTCATCCCGGTCATCGCCCCGGTGGGCGTCGGCCCCAACGACGCGGCCTACAACCTGGACGCCGAGGACGCCGCCGCCGCGCTGGCCGTCTCCTTCGGCGTCTTCAAGCTGGTCTACCTCATCGCCAACGCGGGCGTGCAGAGCGAGGGCGAGCGCGTCAGCCGCGTCACCCCGCGCCAGGCCCAGCGCCTGATGCGCGAGGGGGCGGTCAAGGGCAAGCTGGTCCACATCCTCGAGGCGTCGCTGAACGCCGTCCAGGGCGGCGTCCCCCACGTCCACCTGGTCGACGGCCGGGTCGCCCACAACCTGGTCAGCGAGCTCTTCACCGACGCCGGCGTCGGCACCCTGGTCGAGCGCGGCGACGCCCCCCGCTCGGGCCGCTGACCGCCGGGGCAGGCCTTACAGACCGCCGGGGCAGCGCGTGCAGACCGCCCTGGCCGACGTACAGACAGGGTGGGGAGCCCTTGCAGACGCGGTCGAACGCCGTACAGACCGGTCTGCACGCCCTCGCCCCCCTGTCTGCACGCCCTTCCCCGCTGTCTGCACGCCCTCGCCCCCCTGTCTGCACGCCTTTCCCCGCTGTCTGCACGCCCTCGCCCCGCTGTCTGCACGCCCTCGCCCCCCTGTCTGCACGCCCACGCTCGCGGTATGCACGTGTGGATCACGGCTTCCACTCGGACGACCAGTCGATGTGAACGAAGTCGTCCGGATCGCCGACCATGAAGTCGGGGCGCGTGACCAGGTTGTCCAACTTGGAGCGCGGCCGGTCGGGCACGATGCGCAGGATCTGTCCGTGACGTTCGATCTCGACCGGAACCCCCGTCTCCAGGATCTGGTCCAGGATTCGGAAGATGTTGGCCCGGAGCTCGCTGGGTTTGAGCGGTGTGGTCATCGGAGCCTCGCCCGCATGTACGTCCCCCCACCGTAGCGACGTACGCCGCGGACGACCAGCGCCGATGATGACCGAACCATGACGGACGGACGGCGCCGAGCTGAGGCATGATGGTGGCGTGAACGTCCGCGCCGTCAGCCTGCTCGCCGCCCTGCTCGCCGCCTGCGCCGCGCCGGTCAAGCCGGGGCCCGCGGCGCCGCAGCCGGTGCGTGTGCCCGATCTCGTGCGGGTCCGGGTGCTGCGTGCCACCGACGCCCCGGCCGTCGGCGCCTTCCGCGTGCGCCCGACGGTCGCGGTGGCCGCCGCGCCCTCCCTGGACCTCGACGCGCGCGCCTCCATCGTCGCCTTCACCCGCGCCCGCGACGCCCTCGCCCAGGGCCGCCTGCCCGACCCCGACGACGTCCGCGTCGAGTCCTTCCTGTGCGCCCTGGGCCGGCCGCCCGCCCGCACCGACGCGCCGCTCCTGGTCTCCTCGCCGAGCCGCCGCGGCTACGACCTCCTGCTGCTCGCGCCCGACGAGGGCCGCCTCCGGCACACCTTCGACCCCGAGCAGGTCGAGCGCTACCGCGTGCTCGGCTACGACGGCGCCGCCTCACCGGCCCACGGCGACCAGGCGGCGGCCGACTGCAGCCCCTGGGTGCTGGTCGAGGTGAAGCGCACCGTCTTCACCCGCGCCGAAGCGCCCGCCCTGCCCCTGCCCCAGGCCCCCGCCCCCGTCCGCCTGGCCGTCGCCGCCGCCGCCTTCGCCGAGAAGCTCCGCGGCGCCTACTGGGCCCGCGCGTCCACCTACGACGGGCTGCTGGCCCAATTGGACGGCCTGTCCGGCCACAAGGCCGACACGCTGCGCACCATGATGCGACGAGCCGCCGCCCTCGACCGCCGCCCCGACCCGTGGGAGCCGGTCGCCCCGATGGCGACCCTGTCCTTCGACGAGCTGCCGGTGCTCCCTTGAGGTCGCGCGCCCTCCTCGCCGCGGGCGTCCTCGCCTTCGCCGCGCTCACCATGGGCCTGTGGGCCGTCCACCGCGTCTTCGCCGACACGCGCGCCGACGCCCACGCCTCCGTCGCCGCGCGCGAGGCCGCCCTGGCCGAGATCGCCGCGCGCACGCTTCAGATGCAGGTCGCGCTTCGCCTCCGCGTCGCCCAGATCCGCGCCGAGGCCGCCCTCGAGGAGCCCCTCGACGCGCCGACCGGCCTCGCCCTCATCCGCGACGGCGCCCTCGCCTACCCACGCGTCCCCGCCCGCCCGGCCTACACCCCGTCCGCCGCCGACCTCGCCCGCGCCCTGGCCACCGACGCGCCCCGGCCGAGCGACGCCCCCGACGACCCGTGGGCCCAGCTCGCCGCCACCGTCCGCGACGCCCTCACCGCCCCCGACGGCGCCGCCCTCTCGGACGCCGTCCGCCGCCACCTCGCCGCGCGCGCCCTGCACGTCCTCGCCCCCGAGCGCGAGCTGACGGCCACCCTCGTCCTGCTCGAGCACCTCGCCCGCCGCCCCGATCTCGACCGGCGCCTCGCCCGCGCCCTGGTCCGCGACGGCCTCGAGGACGACCACGGCGCCCGCGTCGCCAGCCTGCAGCAGGCCCTGCTCGCCCAACGCGCCCGCCTCAGCGCCGAAGACTTCGACTTTCTAGCCGCCCGCGTCCACGCCATCTCCCGCGCCCTCGACCTGCCCGCCGACGACTTCGTCGCCGCCGCCGGCCCGCTCGACGTCCCGCCTCCGATAGACCGGCCCGCGAGCCCCACCCTCGACGCCGCCGGGTGGCTGGTCGGCCCCGTCGACGCGGACCTGGTCGCCGTCCGCGCCACCGCCGCGGACCTCGCCGCCCAGGTCACCGACGAGCTCGTCGAGCGTGGCGTCCTGGGTCCGGACGACCTGGTCCTGGTCCCCGACGACGTCGGCCCGCTCTCCAGCTCACCGCTCACCGTTTCCTCGCCGAGCTTCGCCGCCGCCCGCGCCGCCGCCGACGCCCGCTACCGCCTCTCCCTCGCCTTCCTCGCCGCCTTCGCCGCCCTCGCCCTCGCCGCCGCCGCCGCCGTCGCCTGGGCCGTCCGCCGCCACCAGCGCGCCCTGACCGTCCGCGCCGACCTCCTCGCCGCCGCCGCCCACGAGCTGCGCACCCCCCTCGCCTCCATCCGCGCCCTCGCCGAGACCCTGACCCTCCGCCCTTCGGCCGCCCCCGACTACCCCGCCCGCATCCTCCGCGAGGCCGACGCCCTCATCGCCACCACCGAGAACGTCCTGGCCCACGGCCGCCTCGACGCCGCCCGCCTCACCCCCACCCGCGCCCCCCTGCGCCTCGGCCCCCTGCTCGAGGACGTCGCCGACGAGGTCGCCGCCCACGCCGCCGCCGCCCTCACCGTCACCCACTACGGCCTCGACGGCCTGACCGCCCACGCCGACCGCCCCCTGGTCCGCCTGGTCCTGCGCAACCTCCTCGCCAACGCCGCCGCCCACGCCGGCCGCGACGCGGTCCACGTCCAGGTCACCGGCGCGCGCGCCCCCGGCCGGGTCCTGCTCACCGTCCGCGACGACGGCCACGGCGTCCCCGACGACGCCCGCGCCCACCTCTTCACCCCCTTCACCCGCGGCGCCGCCCCCTCGCGCGGCGCTGGCGTCGGCCTGGCCCTGTCGCGCAAGATCGCCCGCGCCCACGGCGGCGACCTGGCCCTGACCGCCACCGGCCCCCACGGCTCCACCTTCACCCTGACGCTCCCCTCCCTGCCGGCGCCGCCGCCATGACCGACGCCCCGTCCATCTCGCCCTCCATTCTGATCGTCGAGGACGACCCCACCCTGCGCCTCGTGCTCGCGGACAACCTGCGCGCCGAGGGCTACCGGGTCACCACCGCCGAGACCGGCCGCGCCGCCCGCGCCGCCTTCGCCGCCCCCCACGATCTGATCGTCCTCGACCTGATGCTGCCCGACGCCGACGGCTACGCGCTCTGCCGCGAGCTGCGCGCCGCCGAGCCCCCGGGCGCGCGGCCCGCGCGCGTCCTGATGCTGACCGCCCGCGCCCTCGAGGACGATCTCCTCCGCGGCTTCGACGCCGGCGCCGACGACTACCTCGCCAAGCCCTACCGCCTGCGCGAGCTGCTCGCCCGCGTCCGCGCCCTGCTCCGCCGCGGCGCCCCCTCCCCGCTCGCCGGCCCCGCCACGCTCCGCTTCGCCGGCTTCACCCTCGATCTCGACGCCCGCACGCTGCTCGACCCGGCCGGCGCCCCCATCGCGCTCACCCGCACCGAGCACGATCTGCTGGCCTGCTTCCTGCGCCACGAGGGCCGCGCCCTGTCCCGCGATCGCCTGCTCGACGAGGTCTGGGGCGCCGACGTCGTGGTCGATCCGCGCACCGTCGACAACTTCGTCTCGTCGCTCAAGCGCAAGCTCGGCTGGACCGACGACGCCCCCTTCCGCTTCCAGGCCGTGCGCGGCGTCGGCTACCGCCTCGAGGTCGATTCCACGCCGGATTGACGCTCCCAAGACCCTCGTCCGCGCCCTCACCGCGCCCTGCAGCGCCCCGAAGCTCACACCTGCCGGGGCGACGCGCGTAACATCCTCCTCAGGACTCGAACCCAGGCCCCCTCGCCGCCCGTCCTCGTCGCACCGCGGCGCTCCCGACGGGCCCCTCGACGCCTCCCGAGCCTCACGCCGCGGCCTCGACGCCCCTCGTCGAAGCGCCCACGCCCGCGATCGGCGCCGCTCGCGCTCGCCGCCAGCGCGCGTCGCCCGTGATCGATGCCCGCCCTCACGCCCGCTCCCCGTCCCCGTGCTCGCGTCCTCGCGCCGCCACGGCCCTGGGGCCGCGCGCCGTGAAACCGGGAATTTTCAGCCACTTACGAACCTTCTGAGGCGGGGAGATCCCGCCCACCGGCGGACCCCGAGGTCACACCCGTGGACAGGCTACTCCAGGAGCGACTCGCCCGGCTCGTGCTCGACAAGCTGCTCGACAGCGGAGAGCTCCGCAGCGTGGCGAGCCAGCGCGCCCTCGCCCTGCGGATGTTCTATCTGCCGCCGAGCATCCGCCTGGACGTCCCCCCCGACGACGACTACCTGCCCCTGCTCGACCCCAACAAGCAGGGCAAGGCCATCGCCGGCCTGCGCGACGCCATCCTGCGCATCGTGCAGCACGAGGAGGGCGATCACTGGGTGGTCGTCGACCCCGATCTGCAGCTCGACGTCCACCTCCGCGAGCACTCGCGCGTCCCGCGCATCCGCCCCATCTACGAGCCCGACGTCGAGGACGACCGCCCGCAGGGTAGCCGCCTGGGCGAGCCGCGGCTGCGCCTGTCGTGGGGCACCCGCAGCGCGGTGCTGCGCGAGCGCCACGGCCTGCTCAAGGTGGACCTGGGCCCGCGCCGTCCTGGCCTGGTCCTCATCGAGGGCGGCGCCTCCGACGAGGAGGTCGCCTGGCTGTACGCCACCGGCAAGATCCAGGTCATCGGCGACGACACCAAGCGCGCCCGCCGCTACCCGGCCCGCACGCGCATCCCCGTCACCCACGACATGACCTTCATCGTGCGCGCGCCCTTCGGCGCCATCTGGCAGCGCAAGGTCCGCATGCAGCTCGAGGTGCTGGGCCTGACCCGCCTCGGCCGCGCCACCATCGCCTTCACCAACCCCACCGGGCAGACGGTCTCGTGGGACCGCAACCACCAGCCCCACATGCAGCTGGGCGGCGACTTCGTCCTGCACGCCCGCGAGCGCGATCTGGTCGAGATCGAGAACGTCGAGGAGTCGCCCGCCTCGCTCATCTGGTTCGACGGCAAGCCCCTGACCATCCCGGGCGGCTCGCGGGTGGCCGTCCAGGGCAGCCACCTCAAGGCCCTGGTCACCACCGGCGGCGGCGCCTGGGCGGCCACGCTCCCCAGCGCCGGCTCGGCCCCGCCCCCGCGCGTCATCCTGCTCGACGGCGAGATGAGCGCCGAGCGCCACGAGGTCCAGCGCCGCCGCAGCGAGCCGTCCCTGTTCGGCTTCGTCAGCGAGGCGGCCACCATCTTCCAGGACGCCCTCATCCTGGCCCACGTCCAGGGCGACCGCGCCCCCATCATCGTCAAGAACCCGGCGCACGCCGGCCCCCTGGCCGAGGTCGCCCTCGACGACTGCGCCGGCGCCAAGGTGCGCCTGCTCCGCGACTCGCACGGCAAGCCCATCGAGGACGCCCCCTGGCGCCACGTCCAGGACGTCCTCGAGCTCTATCCGTCCTCGGCCCGCCTCGAGCTGGTCGGCGCCCCCCAGGTCACCTTCGAAGTGCCGCGGCACATCGGCCGGCTGACCATGGACCCCTCCGACCAGTTCACCGTCGACGGCTGGCGCATCCGCATCACCGCCGACGGCCTCAGCCTCACGGGCGCCGGCAACGGCCCGGTCGACATCGACGGCGCCGCCTACACCGGCCCGAGCCGCCTCGTCTACCAGGACGGCTACCGCATCCGCGCCGGCGACGGCGTCTTCCGCATCCTGCGCGGCCACACGCCCTCCTCGCTGAAGGCCTCGGCCAACAGCCTCCCCGGGTGACATCGGAGCTCCCCCTCGATGCTCGAGAACGTCCCCACCCCCACCGGCCTCACGGCCCACCTGCTGTTCATGGCGATCTACATCGCCACGGCGGCGGCGGGCCTGACCGGCGCGCTGCTCTCGCTGGTGCGGCGCGAGACCGCGGGCAACGCGGTCCGGGTCTGCGCCATCCTGACCGCCGTCGGCGCCTTCGCGGCCGTCCTGGTCGGCGCCACGGTGGTGCCCCGCGTCCCCGCCAGCGACTTCGGCTGGGACGCCCAGCTCGTCACGGTCGGCGCCGCCCTGGCCCTGGCCATCAGCAACGTCGTCCTGGCCATCACGGTCGCCGAGCCCCGCACCGCCGCCCTGGCGACCCTCGCCGGCGCCCTCACCGGCAGCGGCCTGCTGGTCCACCTGCTCCTGTACTCCGCCGCCCCCAGCCTGTCGGCCGCCATGAACTGGGAGCTCAAGCGCCTGAGCGTCTACGCGGGCTTCGCCGGCCTCGAGGCCCTGCTCTTCGCCCTGCTCGGCGCCACCGTCAGCCTGCGTCCGCTGGTCGTCTCGCGGACCCTGCACGCGGTCGCCTTCGTCGCGGGCGGGGTCGCCGTCGTCCTGGCGATGAGCGTGGCCGGCGCCTCGACCCTGTCGCAGCTGGCGGTCGTCGCCTTCATCTTCGTCCCGGCCTTCTTCTGGTTCCTGTGGCTCATGCTGCGCGCCCGCCCGCCGGTGGTCCCGCGCGCCGTGCCCGGCGCCGACCGCCGCACGCTCGACCGCCTGGCCCACCGCATCCTGTCGGGCCGCCTGGCCATGCGCGCCCGCCTCGCCCGCTTCGCCGGCTCGCTCCGTCGCCTGCCCGAGCGCCGCTCGACCCTCCTGCTCGCCAGCCTGATGCCCCTGGGCCTCGCCGTCATGGCGCTCTTCTTCGGCTCGGGCGACACCGCCCGCGAGGCCGCCCGCGTCAACATCGGCGGCGTCGCCTTCACCCCGGCCCTGCTCGTCCCCTTCGCCTTCGCGCCCGCCCTGGGCCTCATCCTCGGCAGCCCCAACCTGCGCGCCCGCGGCCTGTGGGGCCTGGGGCTGACCTTCATGCTCTTGGGCCTGCTCGCCGCGCAGAAGGAGATCGGCTACAGCGGCGTGGTCGTCGCGGTCGCCGCCGCCGCCTTCCTGGCCGCCCGCGGCACCCTCCTGCACCTGGTCATCGGCGGCGCCTTCGGCCTGCTGGCCGTCGCCATCGCCTTCGAGCTGCAGCCCGTCCTGCCGTGGATCCCGTTCACCGTCCGCGAGCGCATCCTCCTGTGGCTCGGCGCGGCCAGCTTCGTCCGCCGCGGCGGCCACCTGCTCATGGCCGACCGCGTCACCTACGACGTCGGCGGCTTCTGGGGCATCGGCGTCGACACCGAGGCGCACCTCGATCTGCACAACATGGTCAACAGCCTCGACACCGACTTCCCGCTGGCGGTGGTCGGCCTGTTCGGCGGCATGCCGTGGCTGGTGTCGTTCATCGTCCTGTTCGTCGCGCTGGCCCTGCTCCTGTTCGACATCGCGCGCCGCGACAGCCGCCGCAAGAGCTTCTCGACCACGCGCTGGCGCCTGCCGACCCTCATCGGCCTCGCCACCGTCCCCATCGCCTCCACCGCCATCAACCTGTCGGGCGGCACGACCCAGCTCACGCCCTTCACCGGCGTCCCCGCGGCCTTCCTCAGCTACTCCAGCTTCTTCCTCGGCGGCACCCTGGTCGTCGTCATGCTCTTCTTCGTCGCGGGCAACGACGGCGCCGTGGTGCGCCTGCTCCGCCGCGGCGCCGAGATCGCGCGGCCCAAGCCCAAGCTGGACCCCGCCCTGCTCGCTCAGGTGCAGCGCACCAAGGCCCCCGAGCCCTGGTGGGAGAACCTGTCGTGGGCGGGCCTGCGCCTGTTCGGCCGCCGCCAGCTCGAGCGCGTCCGCACCGCCTCGGTCGACGCCGGCGCCTTCCTGCTGATGGGGGGCCTCGCCGCGGCCTCCTACTTCTGGATCGGCGCCATCTACGACCGCTACGCCGACCGGCCCGCGGTCCACGCCCACCCCGCCCTGACCAGCCACGTCCGGGTGCGCCCGCTGGTCCCGGGCACCTGGGAGGTGGTCGAGGACACCATCCCGGGCTGGCGCGGCATCCTGTCCGAGCGGCGTCAGTACCGCCTGGACAACCTGGAGATGCACTTCAAGGGGGGCACGCTCGAGGTGACGGGCGCCTGCTTCCCGTGGCTGCAGAGCTCGACGCGCGGCGTCTCCCTGGGCTTCGACGGGCTGATGAAGACGCACCTGGCCGGCTTCGACGGCGCCTCGCGCAGCGTCGCCTCGCGGCTGGGCGCGCGCATCGAGCAGGGCAACGACCTGGTGCTGCCGCTGGCGCCCGTCTGGCTGCGCCACGCGACCGTCACGCGCGTGTCGCCCGGGTGGTTCCGCGTCGAGTCGGCGACCCCCGGCGCCCGCTACGTCGTCCTCAACGCCCGGGGCAAGCCGGTCAGCGACCCTATGGACGGCCCGATGATCCTGCCCGCCGGGACCGGCTTCGCGCTGGCCGACGACCGGCGGCTGCGCTTCCGCATCGACGACGTCGAGGGCGACGGCCCCGCCTCGGGCGAGACCTGCCTGCGCAGCTTCGACAAGCCGATGTTCACCTGGCCGCTCGACCCGTGGCGCCACACGCTGGTCGGCGGCCCGCGCCTGCTCCGCCGGGCGCCCATCGACAACAGCATCGACTTCGAGTTCGCCGAGGACTTGAAGCGCGCCGCCGAGCACCACCTGGTCGGCGTCCGGGCCGACGGGACGCTGTGGGTGGCGCCGTGGGACCGCGCCACGCGCGAGGCCTGGGACCCCATCACCCAGCGGGTCTTCGCGCGCGCCTTCCGCGTCAAGCGCTTCAAGACCGACGACGGCGGCGTCCGCGAGGAGCTGCACTGGATCCGCCGCTTCTACTTCGACGGCGGCTCCAAGGTGCGCGCCGACGCCGAGCTCGACGCCTTCGCCTCGAGCTGGACCGGCCACCTCGCCGGCCTCGCCGACCCGTTCCGCTTCAGCCTGCCGCTGCCGACCACCGCGGCGGGCGAGCTCATCCGCGAGGCGGGGACGGTGATGGACGCGAAGAACCGGCCGCTCGCCTACTACGTGCCCGAGGAGCAGCGCTTCGAGGTGACGGTGCCGCAGACGGGCACCATCTTAGGGTGGGGCTTCACCGAGCGCGGCATCTTCGGCGGCACGCTGCGCGTCTTCCGGCGCCTGCTGATGGGGCGGCTGGTCCGGCCGGTCGGCATCGAGGCCGAGCTGACCGAGCGCATCCTCGACCGCGAGGCGACCTTCATCGGCGCCGACGTGATGCTGACCCTGGACGCCGAGCTGCAGGCCGGCCTGCAGAAGATCGTCGACGAGGAGTGCGCCATCCTGCAGCGGGGCGGCCGCGGCGACTACAAGGCCCGCGGGCGCGCGCTCATCCTGGGGCCACACAACGAGATCGTGGCGATGGCCCAGTGCCCGGGCGTCGACATCCGGACCCTCGAGCAGGCCGAGGAGCTGGTCCGGATGCAGAAGGAGCAGCCCTACGAGGCGCCCGCGCTCGACGTCCTGCACCGCACCGTCACCGTGGGCTCGACCGCCAAGGTCGGCATGGTCGTCGCCGCGGCGCGCGACCCCAAGAAGTACTTCAAGCCCTACGACAAAAAGGACATCTGCATCCGGGCCGACGACGACCCGGGCAACAGCTCCCGCGGGTGCTTCCGCGAGCCGGGCCTGCTCACGAGCGTCAAGGGCGAGAAGATCGCGCCCGTGAAGAACTTCGCCGGCGCCGGTTACGGCGGCGTCACGACCATCCGCCAGCTCCTCGTCAAGTCGATCAACACGGCCTCGGCCTACCTCGCCGGCCGCCTGGGCCTCGCGGAGTTCCAGGACTTCTACGACCTCGTCGAGATGACCCGGCCCTACGACCTGGTCCCGGACGTCATCGGAAAAAACCCCAAAATTGCCATCGAGCTCGACCGTTGGCACGGTGATCCACTGACGGCCTGGCGCGCGCGCCTCGGCGAGCTGCCGCCCGGCCCCGACTATTGGCGCATGAGCTACGACGTCCGCCTCGCCCTCAGCGGCTTTTCGGACTTCAGCATGCTCCACGTCGGCGTGGCCACCGGCATCATCGCCCGCGACGGCATCCACTACCGTCCGTACATGGTCCGCGGCATCCGCGACCTGATGGACGGCCAGGTGCTGAAGGTCGACGTCCCCAGCTCGTTCCGCGTCATCGCGTCGCCCATCGCCGGCTACCTCAAGAGCGCGATGGTCGACACCGTCGACCACGGCACGGCCGGCGGCATGCGCGGCATGCTCCCGCCCGAGGTCTGGAAGGAGACCGGCGGGAAGACGGGCACGGGCGAGACGGTTCGCCTCATCAGAGGGGGCACCTCGTCGAGCGGCAACGTCAAGTCGACCCAAGACCACAAGTTCTTTACCGGATTCTGGCCCGCGTCCTCAGCCACGCCCTACGTCGTCGTCACCGGCTTCGAGTACGCGAGCCACATCGACACCCGCGTCGCGGTCCGCTGCGCCGCGCGCGCCATCGACATGCTCGCGAAGGTCGTGAGCGGACCGACCACCACCACGCAAAGCACCCACTCAGCCTCGGAAGCCACGCCATGAACCCCTCTGCCCCTCGCGTCCCTCGCGGCCTCCTCGCCGCGATCCTCGGCGTCCTCACGCTCGCGCTGGCCGTCCCCGCCCAGGCGCGTCCGCCGCGCGAGCGCCGGCCCGCCCAGCCCACCGAAGCCGAGCGGGTGCTCGAAGGCGGCCCCGCGGCCCAGCAGGGCGCCCAGGCCGCCGGGGCCCCAGCGGCCCGACAGTGGCACGCCTCGTGCTCGAGCCCCTACCGCCGCCCCATGTCGATGGTGCTCGGCTTCGACGAGTTCCGCGACTACCGCCCGGCGCAGCTCGCCGAGCCCGAGGCGGTGCGGCAGCTCCTCGGCACCGCCTGCGCCGGCGACCGCGTGGTGCTCGCCGCCGTCGGCATGGACGTGCGGCTGCTGACCGAGCCGACCACGCTCAAACAGCCGGCCGACATCGACGCGCTGGTCCAGGCCGTGGCGAGCCGCCGCGAGCCGACCCTGTACACGCGCATCAACGACAACCTGACCAAGCTGGCCAGCGAGGAGTGGTCGCGCGCCGAGAACAAGGACAAGCAGGATCTGCTGCGGGTGCTCATCTTCTTCACGCGCCACGTCGAGAGCCGCAAGCCCTCGAAGTCCTACGTGAACGACTTCTCGTGGGCGTCCCCGCCCTTCTGGCTCGAGGGCATGGCCATGGTGGGCGTCATGCGCCCGCTGGTGGCCGACAAGAAGATCGAGGCCTGGGATCTCTCGGTGGTGACCACGCCCGGCTTCGTCGACCGCAAGCAGCTGTCGACGGGGCTCAAGCCGGATCTGACGGCGTTCATCGACGGCGCCCGTATGAAGGAGCGGCCCAAGGAGGTCGCCCGGATGGAGGTCAAGCAGACGGCGCAGGGCCCGGTCATCATCGGCGCGCCCAAGCTGCCCGAGCTGTGGCCGGTGCCCGACGGCGCCATCCTGTGGGACGACGCCTGGACGCCCTGGGCCATCGCCGCGGGCCTCGGCCTCGCGCTGGTGCTGGTGCTCATCTGGGCCCTGGCGCGCTCGGCCCCGCCGCGCAACCTCGGCGTCGCCAGCTCCGACGCCAAGGAGCTGACCCTCATCATCCACGACCGCCTGCACGGCACCGTCGTCGGCCAGGAGAAGGCCCGCCTCGAGGCCGCCCTGCGCGTCGGCCCGTCCGTGTCGAGCGACGTCATCATCCCCGGCCCGTACGCCCTCGAGATCATCCCGGGCTCCAACGGCTCGGCGCCGCGCCTGCGCTCGACCAACACCCTGCCGGTCGAGGTGCAGCGCGCCTCCGGCGGGCGCCTGCTGCACGCGACCGACGCCATCCCGGTCCCCATCCGGTCGGGCGACCGCGTCCACCTCGGCGGCGGCCACGAGCTCGAGGTCCGCTACACGACCTGACGGCGGCGATCAGCCCGCGCCCCTCACCTTTGTCCCCACCCGCGCGCATCGAGAGAGCCATGCGACAACCCTTCATCATCGTCGGCGCCGGAACCGATGTGTCCACCCGGGTCATCCTCCCGGCCTGCCAGCGCATCCGCGAGATGCACGGCAGCTGGCCCAACCACGTCTACGCCCTCATCGCGGACGGCGACGAGCAGACGCGCACGCGCTACACGCAGGCCAAGCTCCCGGCCGACCGCGCCGCCTTCGTGCCGCTGTCGCTGGTGCAGGTCCGCGAGGCCCTGGCCTGGCGGCGCGACGAGTTCCGCGACGCGTGGCGCGACGACTGGCAGCAGCTGCTGGTCCAGGGCCCCGACAACGGCGCCTGCATGGTGCCGGCCATCGGACGCATGATGATGAAGGCGGCGCGCCCCGCCATCATCCAGCACCTGCGCGCCTTCGAGCGGCGCCTCGACGCCCAGGGCGGCAAGGCGCCCGAGATCTACGTGGTCTGGTCCCCGGTCAGCGGCACCAGCCGCGGCAGCGTCGTCGACCTGCCGCGGTATCTGCGGGCCATCTTCCCCGAGTCGCCCATCCACGCGGTCGTCGTGCACCCGGTGGGCGTCGAGGAGCTGGACCCCGCGGTGGCGCGCATCTTCCAGGCGAACTTCATCGAGGCGCTGCGGCTCATCGACCACTACTCGAACACCGTCAGCTACGAGACCTGGGTCGACGACCAGGCCGGCTGGCAGCGCTTCGAGGGGCGCCTGGTCGACACGGTCTTCTCGTTCGACGAGCAGTACGGCAACACGCGCTTTCGCCACCTGGCGGAGACCCAGCGCACGCTGCCCGGGCGGCTCGAGGCGTTGACCTCGCGGGTGGCCGACTTCCTGGCGGGCGTCGCCGGCGGCGACCCGCTGTACGAGCGCATGCGCGCGCGCTTCGCGGACGCCGAGATGCACCGGGCCGACCGGCGGCTGGCCGGCCATCGGACCTACCTCTTCGGCGTGCACGAGGCCCGGGCGAGCCTGGACATGAAGGCCTTCAAGCAGGCGCTCATCGAGCGCGTCATGGAGCGCATCGGCGGCCGCCTCGCGGAGGCGAAGCGGCCCGACGCGACCGACGCGCACGCTCAGAGCGTGACCCTCTTTGGCGACACCCTCGGCCGCGCGGAGCTGGCCGGGGACATGACACAGGAATAGGCGATGGCTGAGCATACGCTTGGTGTGGGCCTGAAGTTCCGGGACGGCGAGGAGGCGCGCAGGTGGCTCCTCGACCACCTGGAGCGGCTCGAGGAGAGCGTCGCGGACGCGGCCGACATCCACCAGACGTCGGCCACGCTGACCGGCGACGCGCTGACGCAGCTCGAGTCCGATCCGCTGGCGTTCCGCAAGAGCGCGGTCATCCACTTCCGCGATCTGCTGAGCGAGGTGACCGACCGGGCCGCCTCGCGCGCCGAGCGCGAAGGGCTGAACGTCAAGGCGCTCGAGCGGCTCGTGCTGTCGACCCTGGGCACGCGCCCGTCGCACACGCGCGAGATCCTCGAGGGGCTGGCCGCCGGCTTCCGCGAGCGCATCGACCGCCTGTCGGTCGAGGGCAACGCGGCGCACGAGGGCGGCCAGGGCGAGCTGGACGACGCGCTGGGCGGCCTCGACCGGGCGCTCGAGCAGGCGGTGCGCCGCTGGGAGAGCGCGCCGCTGGGCATCTGGAACCGCTACCGGCGGCGCCGGAAGTTGAAGCGCCAGGGCCTCGACCACGTCGCGGACCTGCCCGAGCTGGCGCTGGGCCTGGCGAGCGCGGCGCGCGAGCAGCGGCCCTCGTTCGAGCAGGCCTGGGGCCACGTGGTGCGGGCCGGCATCCACCTGGGGCTCGCGCGCAGCTACGCGGCGACCCTGGACTGGCTGGTCACCGTGCTGCACGGCGTCGACGATCTGGCGCGGCAGGCCGGCGAGCTGGCCCGCGAGGCCGCGCAGCGCCGCCGGCGCCTCAAGGGCGACTGGACGGGCGCGCGCGTGCCCGACCGGCACAACCTGCTCAGCCTCGAGCTGCTCGACGAGGTCATCGACCAGCTCGAGCTGAACGCGGCCGCCTTCCTGGACCGCAGCGAGGTCAAGGCCGACCAGCTGGGCGCCGCGGGGCGGCAGGTCCTCGAGTCCGATCTCCGCCGCTGGATCGAGGCGCGCCTCGGCGCCCTGCCCGACGCGGGGCTGCGCGACGTGCTCGCCGGGTTCCGACCCGACGCCGACGTCTCGGGGCCGCTGGTCGAGCTGTTGGCGGCCGGGCAGCCGCTGATGCGGTTCAACGACGATCTGCACCGGCTGTGGCCCGAGGGGCACCCCGCCCAGTACTACGTCATCGCCGGCGCGACCGACGACAGCCTTCACGACGCCCTGGCCGACGCCTGCGTGGCCGTCGGGCTGCCCTCGCCGCTGTCCGAGGTCGACGCGGCCGAGGCCGAGGCGACCGGCCACCACCTCGAGCTGCGGGTCCTGCAGCTGGTCGGCGGCCTGGCGTGGCTGAGCGAGGCCGAGCGCCTGCTGCCGATGATGGTCACCCACGCGACCGTCATGAGCGAGGCCGACGCCCAGCTCGAGACCCGCGAGGGGCTGCGCGCGGCCCTGCGCGACACCCTCGAGTCCGAGGCCATCGGCGACGTGCTCCCCGACAAGCTGCGGCGCTCGCTGCGCGAGCTCGACGTCCTGCGCACGCAGGCGCTCGAGGCGCCGCGCGGCTCCGTGCTGCCCGCGCCGTCGGCGTCGGGAGCCGGGGGAAACGGATCGCGTGGGTCGAAGGAGCGGCCGTCGGAGGACTCCCCCGACGAACCCTCGACCCACGAGATGGCGAGCGCGCCGGGCCGCTCGGCCGAGCGCCTGACGGCGACGGCGAAGGGCGCTGGCGAGGGCCCGATCCCCTCCGCCGACATCCCCAACTGATCCGCCGCGCCGTGCTCGGCCCCGGCGCCGCGCAGCGCCCGCGCGCGCGCCAGATCGCAGGCCGCCGCCGGGTCGTGCGCGCCACCTGGGCCCGCTCGCGGCGCCGCTGAGGGCCGGCGGGCAGTTACACCGCCTCCGCCCCGCGCGCACAGGCTCTCGTGGCCGCCGCGCGCGGGCCCGGCTACTATGGGGCGGCCGCATCACCGCGGCCCAACGCCCAGGCTCGACGCGTTTTGCTTCCTCATCGCCCGGCCAGCAGCGAGCTCGAGCGTGTCCTCGTGGCCATCGCCTCCGGGACCGCGACGGCGACCAGCGGCGAGGCGTTCTTCCAAGCGCTGGTCGAGCACGCCGCCCGCGCCTTCGGGACGCGCTGGTCGTGCGTCGGCGTGCTGGACGGCGACACGGTCCGGACCCGGGCCTTCTGGGATCACGGCAGGGCCGACGCGCCGCCCTACCCGCTGCCGGGCAGCCCGTGCGAGCAAGCGGCGCGCCAAGGCTGCCTCCGCATCGACGCCGAGGTCGTCGGGGCCTTCCCCGAGGACCTGGCCCTCGCCGAGATGGGGGTCGAGGCCTACCTGGGCTGCGCCATCACCGACGGCGCGGGACGCGTGCGCGGCGTCTTGAGCGTGCTGCACGACGCCGCGATCGCCTGGCCGGACGAATCCGAGCTGATCCTGACCATCTTCGCCGCCCGGGCCAGCGCCGAGCTGCAACGCCTCGAGGCCGAGCAGAGCCTGCACGAGCGCGAGCGGGAGGCGCGGCGCCTCGCCCACGAGCGGACGAGCGCGCTCATCGAGGTCCAGCGCAGCGAGGCGCGCTTCCGCTCGGTCATCGAGAACGCGTCCGACCCGGTCATCATCATGACCGTCGACGGCGTCTGCCTGTACGCCAGCCCCGCGACCGAGCGGGCGGTGGGCCTGCCGCCGGCGCAGCTGGTCGGGGCGAACCTGTTCGGGCTGCTGCACCCCGAGGACGTCGACCCGGCGCGATCGGTGGTGGCGGACGTGCTCGCCGACGCCGATCAGCCCTTCACGATGCAGCTGCGCGTCCGGCACCGCGACGGCTCGTGGCGCGACTTCGTCTGCACCGCGCACAACCGCCTGGGCGATCCGGCGATCGGGGGCGTGGTCGTGAACGCGCGCGACGTGACGACCGAGATCGCGCTCGAGCAGCAGCTGCGCCAGGCCCAGAAGATGGAGGGGCTCGGCCGGCTCGCCGGCGGCGTCGCCCACGACTTCAACAACCTGGTCACCGTCATCCAGGGCTACTGCGAGATGATCACCGAGGAGCTGGCGATCGGGCACCGTCACCACGAGCCGCTGCACCAGATCCAGCGCGCCGCCGAGCGGGCCGCGTCGCTGACCGGTCAGCTCCTGGCCTTCAGCCGCAAGCAGGTCTTGCGCCCGGTCGTGCTCGATCCCATCGAGGTGGTCGCCGGCATGGAGCCGATGCTGCGGCGCCTGGTCGGCGAGGACATCCGGATCGCGGTCGACTTCGCGATGGACGTCCCCGCGCTGCGCGCCGACCGGGCCGGCCTCGAGCAGGTCCTGATGAACCTGGTCGTCAACGCGCGCGACGCCATGCCGCGCGGCGGGCGCCTGGACATCGCGGTCGATCGCGCCACCCTCGAGGCCGACGCCGTCGGCGATCTGCCGGGTGGCGAGTTCGTCGTGCTGACGGTGCGCGACACGGGCCATGGCATGAGCCCCGAGGTGCAGGCCCACATCTTCGAGCCCTTCTTCACGACGCGCGAGCCCGGCAAGGGCACGGGGCTGGGGCTGTCGACCGTCTACGGCATCGTCCGCCAGTCCGGGGGCGCCATCGCGTGCCAGTCGGCGCCCGGCCAGGGGGCCTGTTTCACGGTGTACCTGCCCGGCAGCGCAGGATCGCCGGCGCGGCTCGAGGGGGTGACCCGCGTCGCGCCGCCCGGACGCGGGCGGGTCCTGGTGGTCGAGGACGACGCCTCCGTGCGGTCGCTGGTCCGACGCATCCTCCACGGCCGCGGCTACGCCGTCGTCGAGGCGTCCGACGGCCCGGGCGCCCTCGAGCTGCTCTCCCTCGACGCCCGCGCGGTGGACGTGGTGCTGACCGACGTCGTGATGCCGGAGATGAGCGGCCCGGCCCTGGCGCAGCGGATCCGCGTCCTGCGCCCCGAGCTGCCCATCCTGTTCATGTCCGGCTACCCGGGCGAGGAGGTCATGCGCAGGGGCCTGGCCCACCGCGACGTGCCCGTCCTGCAGAAGCCCTTCACGCCGCACGAGCTCGCCGAGGCGGTGCGCCGCCTGCTCGATCGGGAGCCCGCGCTCGCGCGCGGGGCATGATTCCGAAAATCCGAGCACTTGCGGGGCTTTCCTCTGCGTCCGGCCCCGGCTAAGATGCCGGCCCATGAAGGTGTGTCCCACGTGCGGCTCCGAATACGCCGAGTACTTCCGCTTCTGTGGCGTGGACGGGACCGCTCTGACCGAGGCCGAGCAACAGGACCCGCTGGTCGGCCGCGTCATCGATCGCCGCTACCGGCTCGTCTCGCTCATCGGGCGCGGCGCGTTCGGCGCCGTCTACAAGTCGCGCCACGAGCGGGTGCCCCGGGATCTGGCGGTCAAGATCCTGTTCGCGAACCGCTCGACCAACCCCGACTTCGTCGCCCGGTTCGAGCGTGAGGTGCGCGCCGAGGCCGTCCTCAGCCACCCGCACATCGTCGAGGTCATCGACTACGGCTTCGCCAGCGAGGTCGGCTACTACATCGTCATGGAGCACCTGGCCGGCGAGCCGCTCGACGAGCGCCTGTCGCGCGAGGGGGCCCTGAAGATCCTCGACGTCTACACGATCATGACGCAGGCGGGCAGCGCGCTCGCCCTCGCCCACTCCAAGGGCATCGTCCACCGCGACTTCAAGGCCGAGAACGTCTTCCTGGTCACCGCCAACGACCAGCCCGTCGGCTACACGGTGCGCCTGGTCGACTTCGGCGTCGTCAAGATCACGCGGCCCGACGGCGATCTGGTCGGCGAGGGCGACGCGCTGCTCGAGACGCAGGCCGGCGCCTCGGTCGGCACGCCCTACACGATGAGCCCCGAGCAGATCCGCGCCGCGGACGTCGACGGGCGCGCCGACATCTACAGCCTGGGCGTGCTGCTGTACGAGATGCTGACCGGGAACGTGCCGTTCATCGGCGAGACCCTGGACGAGCTGCTCGAGCACCACCTCCGCTCGCGGCCCACGGCGCCCTCCGAGATCGACGGCTGCGACTGGATCCCGCCCGAGCTCGACGCCCTGGTCCTGTCGATGCTGGCCAAGGATCGCGCCGAGCGCCCCCAGACCGTCGAGGAGGTCCTCGACCGCCTCGACCAGATCCGCCCCGCCGTCGAGGACGCGTGGGCCGCGCGCCACCTGGTCGCGCGCCCCCCCGCGGCCGCCCGCCCGCTGCGGGTCGCGGAGGCGACGCCGGTCATGCTGAACGCGCCCATCGAGCCGGCCAGCGTGGGCCGCCCCAAGGGTGACTTCGTGGCCACCGCCGAGCAGGTCTCCGCGCCGCCGCTGGGCGCCGGCGGCCCGCCGCCCGTCCCCGCGGCCGCCGCCGCCCCGGACGCGGCGACCCGGCCACGCCCCCGCGTCCTCATCGTCGACGACGAGGCCCCCATCCGCCGCCTGGTCCGCCGCATCATCAACCAACGCGGCTACGAGGCCTTCCTGGCCGAGACCGGCGAGCAGGCGCTCGACTGGCTGAGCGCCAACGCCGCCCCGGACGCGATCATCCTCGATCTGCTGCTGCCGGGGGTCGACGGGCTGACGCTGCTCAAGCGCATGCGCGACGACGGCTTCGCCGGCCCGGTCATCGTCTGCTCGGGCCTGGCCTCGCAGGCCCTGCGCGACGAGGCCATGCGCTTTGGCGCGGTGCGCTTTCTGGCCAAGGTCGACGACTTCCACCGCATCTCGGACGTGCTCGACGAGATGCGCGTCGGGTGCTGACCCCCTCCGCCCCGGGTCTGAGCCGCTGACGGGCCCTCCGGCGCGTCAGCCGCGGGCCAACCTGGCCGCGCGCGCGGCCTCGAAGCCGCGGGCCAGGCGGCCCATCGCCTCGTCGATCGCGACCGCGGGCCGATAGCCGAGGACGCGCGCGCTGGCGGCCAGCGAGTAGGTCGCGCGGCGGCACAGGTAGTGCACGGCGCCCCGGGTGAAGGCGGGCTGCAGGCCGGCGGCGCGCTGCAGCGCCTCGGCGCCGGCGGCGAGGGACAGGGCCAGGGCCTTGGGCAGGGCCAGCCGCGGACGCGGCGCCCCGGCGGCGGCCGCGAGGCGGGTGAAGTAGTCGCGGTAGGTCATGGACGCGCCGTCGTGGATCTGGAACACGCCGCCCAGGGCGTCGGCCGAGGACAGGGCCGCCATCAGGGCGTCGACCAGGTTGTCGACCCAGCACGGGGCCATCAGGCCGCGCCCGCCCTCGATGAGGACGGGGACGTGGCGGCGCATCAGCCCCAGCGGCCGGTCGACCCAGGGGACGCTGCCCGGCCCGTAGACGTCGCCCGGTCGCACGACCACGGCGGCGACGTGCCCCTCGGCGTGGGCCTGCCGGACGAGCTGCTCGCTCGCGGCCTTGGTGTCGAAGTACGGGGCGCCGGTGCCGAGCGCGAGCGGCGTGTCCTGGTCGGCGTCGGGCCCGGGATCGAAGCCGAGGGCGGCGATGGAGGACAGGTGGACGAAGCGCTCGACCCGGGCGGCGGCGGCCGCGTCGAGGACGTTCTGCGTGCCGGCGACGTTGACCTGCTGGAACCGCTCGGCCGGGCCGCGATCGTCGACGACGGCGGCGGCGTGGACCACGACGCGCGGCGACAGGCGTCGAAAGACGTCCATGACCTCGGCGCCGTCGGTGACGTCGAGGTGCAGCGTCGGCGACGGGCCGGCGCGGAGATCGAGGCCCTGAACGGTCGCGCCTTCGGCCTCGAGGCGCGCGACCAGGACCGAGCCGATGAAGCCCGCCGCGCCCGTCACCACGACGTCGACCGGGCCCTGCATGGTCAGAGGGCCTCGAGGCGGGCCTGGGCGACGGTGGCGAGGTAGCGCACGGCGGTCAGCTCGCCACCCGTGAAGCCGCCAGGCCGGGGCGAGTCGAGGAGCAGGAGGACGCCGACGAGCCCGCCGCGTTGGCCCGGGGCGCCCAGGGGCACGCCCAGCAGCGAGCGGACGCCCACCGTGACCCGCTGGCGCAGCGTCACCTGATAGGCCAGCCGAGCGTCCCCGCCCTGCAGATCCATGCGCATGGACGAGCGCGTCGCGAGCGCGAGGCAGGTCTGGTCGGAGGCCACCTGGGCCCCGATCACCGTGGCGCCGGGGGCGCCGAGGCTGGCCTGGACGCGCAGCCCGCGGCCGTGGCGCTCGGTGAGCAGGACCTGGGCGCCGGCGCAGGGGATGTGGCGCCAGAGCAGCTCGGCGGTCCGCGCGGCCACCTCCTCGCGGGTGTCGCCGAGCCGGCCGACGCGCGGGATGAGCCGGAAGCGGTCGCCGGTGTCGACGCGGGGGCGGCCGTCGTCGGTCGTCAGTCGCCAGCGGGGGGCGAGGCGGGCCGGAGCGCGGCGCCGGCAGTCGTGGGCGGGCGCGTCGGGGGCGAGGCGGTCGGCCCACTCGGGCGTGACCGAGGCGAGATCGATGGCGGTGAAGTCCTCGGGGCCGCGCGGGACGGCGCGGCGCGGGCGCGGCAGGGCGGGCGGCGGGGCGGCGATCGAGGCGACGGCGCCAGCCGGGTGGGTCGCCCGGATGACGAGGCGGCGGCCGGTGGAGCGCATCCTCAGCCGAATCTCGCCCTGGGCCACCTCGCAGTCGACGTCGCGCGGGTCGGCCGGCTCGCCGAGCTCGGCCAGGCCGCGCTGCCAGGCGTCGATCCAGTGGTCCGCGTCGACCGTGAGCGTCATCTGCGCCCCGCCCTGCGGCTCGCTGGCGATGGTGATTTCGAAGGGGGTCACCGGCTACCGCGCCTTCGGCCGTGGGCCCGCCCGCGCCGTCAGGCGGAATCAATGGCCCGACCGACGCATTGCAAGCCTCGAACATAGCGAACACCAGGCGGGCGTCAAGGTCGCCCCCGGACGCCGTCGGGTCGCCTCACGGCGGCGTGGACGTCGGCCATGTCCCAGCTCGTTGCCCCCCGCCAGGCCCGGACGTAAGGTACGCCCGTGACGCGCACCCCCTCCCCTACCGCCCTCGTCGAGGTGGTGAACCCCCGGCGCGGTGGTCTCCCCGGGGCCATCCTCCGCGGCTTCGTCGCCTCCCTCATCCTCGCGGTCCTGCTGGTCGGCCTCGCCGGCTTCTGGACCTACGCCTTCTTCGCGCGGGACCTCCCGCGGCTCGACACCTTCGACCGCCTCGAGCGCTCGACCGTCAGCCGCTTCATGGCCGCCGACGGGACCCTGGTCGGCGAATGGAGCGACGAGCGGCGCCTCGCGCTCCGCTGGGAGGAGGTGCCCTCCGACCTCGTCCTGGCCTTCCTCGCGGCCGAGGACGCGCGCTTCTTCGCCCACACGGGCATCGATCTCGTCGGCATCTTCCGCGCGATGGTGACCAACCTGCGCGCCGGCGGCATCAAGGAGGGCGCCTCGACCATCACGCAGCAGCTGGCCAAGACGCTGGTCGGCGACGAGAAGAGCCTGACGCGCAAGGCCCGCGAGGCCATCCTCGCGCGGCGGATGGAGGATCTGTACACGAAGAAGCAGATCCTCTCCTGGTACCTCAACGCCATCTTCCTGGGCCACGGCAGCTACGGCGTGCAGGCCGCGTCCCAGAACTACTTCCGCAAGAACGTCTGGCAGCTCGAGCTGGCCGAGATGGCGATGATCGCAGGGCTGCCCCAGTCGCCCAGCCGCGTGAACCCGGTGGTCGACATGCCGGCCGCGAAGAAGCGCATGGCCCACATCCTGGGCAACATGCGTCAGCGCGGTTGGATCACCGAGGAAGAGGAGGCCGAGGCCCTGGCCTACGAGTTCACCATCTACCCGCGCGCCGATCTGCTGGGCGACCACGTGCCCTTCTACACCGAGACGGTGCGGCGCCAGGTCGTGCAGACCTTCGACGGGGCGACCCGCGGAGGGCCGTCGTGGCTCGAGCAGGGCCTGACGGTCCACATGGCGGTCGAGCCGGCGCTGCAGCGCGTGGCCGAGCAGGCGCTGCGCGGCACCCTCGAGGGGCTGGCCAAGAAGCAGGGCTACCCGGGCCCGCTCGGCACCATGGGCCGCGACAAGTTCTTCGTGCGCAACCAGCCGTGGGTCTCGCAGACCCGCATCGAGCCCGGCGTGCGGCTGCTCGGGCGCGTCGCCGAGGTCGACGGCAAGCAGGCGAAGGTCGAGCTGAGCCCGCACGTGCGCGGCACCCTCACGTCCAAGGGCGCGTCGTGGGCCGGCAAGTACAGCGAGTACCCGGTCGACGACAAGACGGGCGAGCGCAAGATCCGCGGGTCCGTCTCGTTCTGGGCCAAGCTCGGCAGCATGGAGAAGACCTTCGCTCCCGGCGACGTCGTCCTGGTCGAGATCACGAAGGTGCCCGGCCTCCGAGCGGAGGACGGCAAGAAGAAGACGAAGGCGAAGAAGAAGAAGGGGGAGGACGAGGGCACGGAGGAGCCGGCCGCGGAGGAGACCGCCGAGGCCAAGGACCCGTCGCCCGAGGCGCTGACGCAGCTCGAGTTCGAGCTGGTGCCGGTGCCGCTGATGGAGGGCGCGGTCGTCTCGTTCCCGACCCACAGCGGCGGCATGGACGTCATGGTCGGCGGCTGGGACTTCGACCGCAGCCAGGTCAACCGCGTCTACGCCCTGCGCCAGACCGGGTCGACCATGAAGCCCATCGTCTACGCCAAGGCCTACGACATGGGCCTGCCGCCCTCGACCGTCTTCTCCGGCGCGCCCTTCCACTACGACGACGGACACACCCAGTACAACCCGACGGGCGCGCGCGTCGTGCCGGACATGAGCGCGTGGGACGCCCTGACCAAGAGCGAGAACTCGGTCAGCCTGCGTGTCTTCGAGTGGGTGCTCCGCAACACCTCGCTCGCCGACTACAAGGCCTGGGGCCAGCGCCTCGGCCTGACGCACCCGCTGCAGGGCAACATCAGCGAGGTGCTCGGCGGCGACCAGACGCCCTTCGGCATGGCGCACGCCTTCGGCGTGTTCGCGCGGCGGGGCTACGGCCCCCGCATGCACACCGTCCGCAAGGTGGTCGACCGCGCCGGCAACGTGCTGCACCGCAATATCGGCCCGCTGGACCCCTACGCCACGTTCCCTGAAGCCATCGTCGCCCTGTGGGAGACGAACCTCCGCCCCGAGCAGCCGCGCATCAACCCGTCGACCGCCTTCCTGGCCACCGCCAACCTGGCCGAGGCCGTGCAGCGCGGCACCGGCACGCGCGCCAAGGCCGTCGACCACCAGGCGGCCGGCAAGACCGGCACCCTGCCCTTCGACGTCTGGTTCAACGGCTGGACCTGGCACCGCCACACCCTGGTCTGGGTGGGCGCCGACCGCCGCGAGCGCGTGCTGGGCCGCAGCTACGAGGTCAACAAGGTCTACGGCGGCGACACGGCCCTGCCCGCCTGGGTCGAGTTCATGAAGCAGGTCGACGTCGGCCGCGCCAAGCGCGCGCTGCTCGAGCGACCGCCCGGCGAGGTGAACTACACGCGCATCGACCCGGCCACGGGCCTGCGCGCGGTCGGCGGCGGGGCGATGATCCCGCACCGCGCCGGGACCGAGCCGTCCGAGTACAACTACCCCGACGAGCAGGGCGCGTCGGAAATCCTGCAGGTCGAGCACGAGTTCTGACCGCAGCGTCCCGCATCGCGCGGCGCTGGCGAGGCCATCCCGCGCCTTGCCGGCCCGGGCGGGCGGCCCTATCATCCGCGACGGTTCGGCGGCCGGCCCCCCCCTCGCTGGGGCGGAACCGGCCGCCGACGTCTTCGCTTCGGTCTCCCCGCATGGGCCTCGCATGGCCTCGGAGTGCGCATGTTCGGCCTCGGCACCTGGGAAGTCCTCCTCATCCTCGTGGTGGCGCTCGTCTTCCTCGGGCCCCAGAAGCTGCCGGAGATCGCCAAGTCCCTGGGCAAGGGCGTGCGCCAGATGCGCCAGGCCATGGACGGCCTCGACCGCGAGGTGCGTGACGCTGGGCGCTACGAGCCCCCCGCCAGCGACGGCCGCCCGCCCCAGGTCGAGGCGTCCCCCGAAGAGGACGTCGCCATGCACGCCGCCGCGGGCGACGTCATGCGCGACGCCCACCGGCCGCCGCAGGCGGGCCCCGACGACCTGCCGGGCGGTCGGCTCGACGGGCGCGCGCGCGCTCAGGCCACCGCCGCGCAGGCCAGCCGCCCGACGGCCGCCGCCTCGACCGCGACGCCGGCCGCCGCCGCGCGGGCCACCCAGCCGGACGAGGGCCAGGACGCGTGAGCGAGCCGGCGGTCATGACGTTCCGCGAGCACCTGGGCGAGCTCCGGACGCGCCTGGTCCGCATCGCCCTGGTCGTGATGGTCGGCTTCTTCGTCGGCTGGGAGTTCCGCGAGGCCATCTTCGGCTTCCTGTCGGCCCCGGTCACCGAGGCCCTCGCCGACAACGGCATCTACCGCTACCAGGCCATCACCATCACCGAGAGCATCGTCGTCTACCTCAAGGCGGTGCTGGTCGCGACGCTGCTGGTGACGAGCCCCTTCGTCTTCTACCAGCTGTGGGCCTTCGTCGCGCCCGGCCTGCTCGACCGCGAGCGGCGCTTCATCCTGCCGGTCACGGCCTTCAGCGTCGTCTTCTTCTTCATCGGTTCGGCCTTCTCCTACCAGGTCATCCTGCCGTTCATCGTCGACTGGCTGGTCAAGCTCACGCAGGAGGGCGGCGGCGTCGAGATGCAGGTGACCCTGCAGAACGCCTTTTCGACCTCGTTCACCTTCCTGGCGATGTTCGGCCTCGTCTTCGAGCTGCCCCTGGTCATCTTCTTCATGAGCCTCATGGGGACGGTCACCCACACCGGGCTGCTCAAGTTCTGGCGCTACTTCGTCGTCATCAGCTTCATCGTCTCGGGCATCCTGACGCCGCCCGACCCCATCAGCCAGACCCTGATGGCCGTCCCGCTCAACGCCCTGTACGGCCTGGGCATCCTGGTCGCCTGGGCGGTCACGCGCGCCCGCGGCGACGGGACGGGCGACGAACCCAGCCGCACCGACGTCGGCCTGTCCAGCCTCAAGCTGATGGGCGGCGCCCTGGTGCTGGTCGCGCTGGCGGCCAGCCTGGTCGTGGTCTTCATCCGGACGCTGCCCGCGCCAGAGCTGAGCGCCATGGTGCCCCAGCGGGCCGCCTGGGTGGTAGGCCTCAACCCCGCGGTGCTGGCCGAGGCGCCCAACGCGGCCGGCGGAAAGGCCATCGCCTCGCTGTCGGCGGTGCTGGAGGACGCCGGCGTCGACGTCCCCATCCACGACGGGCTGGTCGTCGGCCTGCCCGACGGCCGCCGCGCGACCCTGCTGCGCGCCGAGGGCCTGGGCGCGCGGCTGGACGGCCTGTCGACGGCGCTGGCGGCGTCGGCCCGGGACGCGGCCCTCGTCGCGCGCGGCCTGGACCCGGACACGGTCGTGCTCGGAGACGCCGAGCTGGTCACCGCCGTCGAGCAGGCCGCCCAGGGCACGGAAGCGCTGGCCACGACCCGCGACGAGCAGCGGCTGCTCGACCGCCTGCGGGTCAGCGGCCCCGTCTGGGCCTGGGTGCCCGCCGGGGGCGGCCACGCCGAGGCGCTGGTCGGGCGTGACATGGCCGCGGACCTGGCCGCGGTCGGCGCCTTCGTGGCGCTCGGCGACACCCCGCGGATCACGGTCGAGCTGCGCGCCAGCGACCGCAAACGCGCCGACGCCCTCGAGACCCACCTGGAGACCGCCCGCAACGCCCAGCGCGACGCCCGCGAGCGCGGCAAGAACGCCCGGCTCGCGGCGGCCATCCTGCAGCTGACCGCCGAGCTCAAGCGCTCGGCCGCCCCCGACGCCCAGCAGCGCCTGGCCCTGCTCGAGGCCGAGCTGGCCGACCTGGCGCCGTCCCAGAGCTCGACCCGCGCCCCGCTGGTCGCCCACCTGGGCGCCCACGCCGAGGCGCTGGCCGTTCGCCGCCAGGACACCGTCCTCACCCTGACCGCGCAGCTGGACGACGAGGCCCTCGAGACGCTCCTGGCGCCCCTGCTGGCCCGCTGAGGTCCGCCCGGTGCCCCGCGTCACCTTCCTGGGCACCGGCCACGCGACCGCGGCCGACCGCCCGACGACCAGCCTGCTCTACCAGGGCGCCCGCACCCTGCTGCTCGACTGCGGCTACAGCGTCCCGCGCGCTCTGTGGGCCGTCACGCGCGACCCCGACGCCCTCGACGCGGTCTTCGTCTCGCACCTGCACGCCGACCACACCTTCGGGCTGCCGAACGTCCTGCTGGCGATGCGCAACGGCGGCCGCCGACGCCCGCTGACCGTCTTCGGCGGCCCCGGGGTCGCGCCCTGGCTCGAGCGCCTGCTCGATCTGGCCTACCCGGGGTCGTTCCACCCCAGCAAGTGCTTCCCCATCGTCCCCACACCGCTGGCCGAGACGGCGCCGACGCCCTTCGGCCCGCTGACCCTCCGCGCCGCCCGCAGCGATCACAAGGTCCACAACCTGGCGCTGCGCGTGGACGACGGCGCAACCGCCGTGTGCTTCAGCGGCGACGGCGGCCCGACCCAGGCGACCCGCGCGCTCTACCAGGGCGCCACCCTGCTGGTCCACGAGGCCTACCACGACGCCCGGGACGTCCCGGGCCACGCCCGCGCCGACCAGCTGCTGCCCATGGCCGCCAGCCTCGGCGTCCAGCGGCTCGCCCTGGTCCACGTCGCCGACGAGGCCCTGCCCGCGGTCGCCGCGCGCGCCGCCGCCTGGCCGGGCCCTGGTCGCGTCTGGTTGCCCTCGGCCGGCGAGTCGGTCGACGTCTGACCCCACCCGCCCGAGCCTTCTTTCCCCGCTGACCCGCGCCGACGCTGACCGAGACGGCCGCGGACTCGACAGTCCCCACCGCTCGGGTCCAGGGTCCCCGATCTAGCGCTCGCGGGACCGGCCGACGCCCGCAAGTCCGCGAACCCGCGTCGCGCCCGCCCTCGGCACGGCCTTTGCGATGGCCCCGACCCGTCACCACGGCGGGAGGGAGACGCGATGGGCGGGACCACGGCAGTCGCAGCGAAGAAGACCAGCGCACAGCAGGCCGCGCAGGAGCCGGCGCGGCCACAGGCCAAAGCCGCCAGCGGCGGCAAAGGTGCGCCCTTTGCCAAGGGCCGAGCCGCGCTGGAACCCGGCCGGCAGCCCGGCTACGACCAGCAGCTGAAGAGCCTGATGCCTGCGCCCCGTAAGGGCGAGCCGATCACGGCGACCACCTCGTCACCCGGCGAGATCAGCTTCCTGGGCACGAACACGGCCCGTCATGGCCGCGATCCCGACCCGACCCAGCCCGAGGCCGACTACACCGACACGACCTTCCGGCCGGTGACCTCCGCGACCCAGCCGGGCGACAACCTGGACCTCGACGAGCACTTCCCGCCGGGCGGCACGGTCGAGGTCGTCACGGGGCCGGGCGCGACCCGACGGATGCCCTCCGAGGAGGCGCGGCCGAAGTCGGGACAGACGACCGTGCTGCGCCTGCCCACCGGCGAGTACCACATGGTCGCCGACCGCGGCTCCTCGGCCGGCAAGGCGACCTGGTGGCCCGAGCCCATCACCCGGGCCGAGGTCCGCAAGCTGCACCCCGACAGCTCCGAGCGCTTCATCACGGCCATGGTCGACACGAACGTGGCCATGAACGCCTACCTCGTCAAGCGTGCGCTGGCGGGCGTTCGGCCCGGTCTGGCCGCGAACGAGTTCAGCGCCCTGGCGCGCTGGAAGCTCATCAATATGCTGACCGTCACGGCCCTCGAGATCGGCGGCGCCCACGCCTTCGAAGATCCCACCGACCTCAGCACGTACGTCGGGATGGCCGACTACGCGCTCGAGAACCTCCGCACCCACGCGAGGCTCCGATGAAGCACCGGCTGGCCCTCTCCCTCCTCGTCGCGACCTGCTTCGGCGCCGCCTGCCAGGACAAGGCGACCGCGCCGGCGACGCCCCCGCCCGAGGTCCACTTCACCACGGAGGCCGAGTTCGTCGCCCACGTCGACGACGGGCGCACCTCCGAGGCCCGCGTCCTGGTCGGCCCGGACGGCGTAGCCAACGACTGGGGCGCCGCCCCACGGCCGTTCGCCTACGGCGACCTGAGCGAGCGGCTGATCATCCCCGAGCTGAAGGAAGCGCTGGCGCGAAGGACCTTCGTCCGGGTCTCCAAGAGCGGCGGCTTCAAGCTGAAGCTGGGCGAGGTCGAGGTCGCGCCGGAGGTCCCCTTCCTGAAGGTCGCCGCGGCGGCAGCGACCCTGGGCGACACGGGGCACAACTACCTGCGCCTGAGCGGGGTGGCGCGCCACCTACCGAAGGATGGACGCCTCCTGGTCGCCCTGGCCGAGCCCGAGCCCGCCGCCGTCGTGGTCATCGTCGACCGCTTCGCGGTGCGCGTGCGGGGTGGGGGCTCCGACGCCAGGGTCCGCCTGGGCGACGACACCGCGTGGGGCTTCGATCGCCCCGCGCTCCAGGCCCTGTTGGCGTCGGCGGTGGGCCAAGACGGTGCCAGTCGCTCCCTGACGGTCGCGGCGACGCCCGACGCCCCCTGGGAGTCCGTCGCAGCGGTCCTGGGGGTCGCCCGCTACCGCCTGGACCTGCCCAAGCTGGCCAGCGAGCGCGAGTACGACGCGGCCCTCGAGGCCAGGCCGGCCTCCCAGCGCGCCCCGCTCTTCGAGCGCTTCCAGCTCTCGCTCGTCGAATGAGCCCGCCGCGCCGAGCGCGCCCGGGGCCGCATGTTGGCGGAGGACATGGGGGTCACTACCATGGGGACCGTACCTCAGCGCTCCCAGGAGCCCCCATGGCCACCGACAGCCCCTCGCCGCCCGAGCCCACGCGCAAGCTGACCTATGCCGACTACGCGGCCCTCCCCGACGACGGGAACGTCCACCAGCTCATCGAGGGAGTGCTGTACGTGACCCCGGCCCCCATCCTGCGCCACCAACGCATCTCGCGACGCCTTCAGCTGCCTCTGATGCACGCCATCGAGCTCACCGGCCTCGGTGAAGTCATCGATGCGCCGATGGACGTCATCTTCAGCGACGATTCGGTCGTGCAGCCTGACATCGCGGTGGTGTCGACGCAGCGCTCCGAGATCCTGGACCGCTGGATTCGCGGCGCGCCGGATCTGGTCATAGAGGTCCTGTCGCCCTCGACCCGCCGCATCGACGCACGCCTCAAGCGAGACCTCTACGCGGGCTACGGCGTGCCGCGCTACTGGATCGCGGATCCCGAGACCGATCGCATCGATCTATATGTGCTCGAGGACGGCGCCTACCGCCTCGACCGGTCGGCCGAGGCCCCAGGGACGCTGACCGTCGAGGTCCTGGGCGTCCCGGTCACCTTCGACCTGACCTTCGCCTTCGCCTGAGCGCCCACGCGGGGCGCCTCACAGGACGATGGTCTCCTGGTACTTGCCGAAGACGCGCTGCATCGTCCCGGCGATCTCGCCCAGGGTGCAGCGCTTGCGGACCGCGTCCACGATGAGGGGCATCAGGTTGGCGTCGCCGCTGGCGCCGGCCTTCAGCGCGTCGAGCGCCGCCGAGGCGTCCGCCTGGCTGCGGCCCGCTCGCACCGCCCGGACCCGCTCGACCTGGGCCTGCTCGCCGGCCGGGTCGATCTTCAGCACCTCGATGGGGCGCTCCTCGCTGACGCGGTGGACGTTCACGCCGACCACCTCGATGTCGCCCGAGTCGACGCCCTGCTGCCAGCGGAAGGCCGTGTCCTGGATCTGCTTTTGGATCCAGCCCTCCTCGATGGCCCGCACGACCCCGCCCATGGCGTCGATGCGCTCGATGAGCCGCCGCGCGCCGGCCTCGATGTGGTCGGTCATCGCCTCGACCGCGTAGCTGCCGGCCAGCGGGTCGATGAAGTCGGCCACGCCGGTCTCGCTGGCGATGACCTGCTGCGTGCGCAGGGCGATCTGCGCGGCCTCCGCCGTCGGCAGGCCCAGCGCCTCGTCGCGGCTGTTGGTGTGCAGCGACTGCGTGCCGCCCAGCACCGACGCCAGCGCCTGCAGGGTCACCCGGACGATGTTGTTGTCCGGCTGCTGCGCGGTCAGCATCGACCCCGCGGTCTGCGAGTGGAAACGCAGGCGCAGGTTGGCGTCCGTGCACTCGGGGTAGCGCTCGCGCATCAGCCGCGCCCACAGGCGGCGCGCGGCGCGGAACTTGGCGACCTCTTCCAGGAAGTTGTTGTGGACGTTGAAGAAGAAGGCCAGGCGCCCCGCGAAGGCGTTGATGTCCAGCCCCGCCCGGATGGCCGCCTCGACGTAGGCCAGGCCGTTGGCCAACGTGAAGCCGACCTCTTGCACCGCGTCGCTGCCCGCCTCACGGATGTGGTAGCCGCTGATGGAGATGGTGTTCCACCGGGGCACCACGTCCTTGCAGTAGGCGAAGATGTCCGTGATGAGCCGCAGCGACGGCCCCGCCGGGTAGATGTAGGTCCCGCGGGCGATGTACTCCTTGAGGATGTCGTTCTGGATGGTGCCGCGCAGCTTGTCGGGCCCGACGCCCTGCTCCTCGGCCGCCACCTGGTAGAGCGCCAGCAGGATGGCCGCCGTCGCGTTGATGGTCATCGAGGTCGACACGCGGTCCATCGGGATGCCGCGCATCAGCGTCAGCATGTCCTCGATGCTGTCGATGGCGACGCCGACCTTGCCCACCTCGCCGCGCGCCCGCGCGTCGTCCGAGTCCAGGCCCATCTGCGTCGGCAGGTCGAAGGCGACCGACAGGCCGGTCTGCCCGCTGGCCAGCAGCATGTGGTAGCGCTCGTTGGACTCGGCGGCCGTGCCGAACCCGGCGTACTGCCGCATCGTCCACAGACGCCCGCGGTACATGGTCGCCTGCACGCCGCGCGTGAACGGGAACTCGCCCGGAAAGCCCAGATCCTGCTTGTACTTGGCCTGCTCGTCGCCGCCGCCGGCGTCCAGCGGCGTGTACAGCGGCTGCGTCTCGGTCCCGTCGGACAGCGGGAACGCCTCGCGCCGCAGCCCGCCCTTGGCGGCCGCCTTGTCGTACTGCTGCGTCCGCCACCGCGCCAGGGCCGCCTCGAGCGCGTCACTCATCGCCGATCTCCACCAGGACCACGCCCGCCTCGACCGACTGCCCGGCCGCGACGTTCACCGCGGTGACCACGCCGTCGCGCGGCGCCTTCACCTCGTTCTCCATCTTCATCGCCTCGATGATGAGCAGCGGCTGCCCCGTGGCCACCGCCTCACCCACCTCGACGTTCACCTTCACGACGCGCCCCGGCATCGACACGGTCACGCGCCCCTCGCCGGCGCCCGCCGCGCCGCCGCCCAGCCAGGCGTCCCGCTCGGCGATGGCGCGCACGTCCACGCGCCGCTCGCCCATGGTGACGCTGCGCACGTCCTGGAGCCCGCGGAGCACGCGCCCATCGAGCACCCGGCCGTCCGGCATCACGGCCTGATAGCCGCCGCCCTCGCGCGTCAGCCGCTCGAAGCTCACCTCGCGCGGGTCCTCGCCCTCGACCTCGATGCGCGCCGTCACCCGCGCCCCGTCGCGCGCCACCAGCTCGACGGTCGCCTCGCGCCCGTCCACCCACGTCACGTACCGCGCGCCCATCAGAAGCTCCCCCGCATGGCCCGCCGCAGGCCGTCAACGGCCCACGCGCTGCGCCCCTCGCCCGCCGCCGCGCCCGGCGCCGACGCCCCGCCGCGCGCCGCCTCGTCCATCGCCAGCGCCGCCAGCACGCGCGCCAGATCCTCGTCGCCCGCGTCGACCGGCGGCCGCTCGAGCGGCGGCAGCTCGCTCAGCAGCGCCGTCGTGTACCGCCCCGCGACGAACGGCTCGCTGCGCAGCACGTGCGAGAGCAGCGGCAGGTTCGTCCGGATCCCCTCGACCTCGTACTCGCGCAGCGCCGCGAGCCCCCGCGCGATGGCGGCCGGCCGCGTCTCGGCGCGCACGATGAGCTTGGCGATCATCGGGTCGTACAGGCTCGAGATCTCGCTGCCCTGCTCGACCCCGTCGTCGACCCGCACGCCCGGCCCCCGCGGTGGCCGATAAGCGACCAGCGTCCCCGGCGACGGCAGGTAGTTCTCGTAAGGATCCTCGGCGTAAAGCCGCACCTCGATGGCGTGCGCCCGCGGGACCAGCTGCTCCTGGGTCCACAGCAGCCGCTCGCCCGAGGCCACACGCAGCTGCGCCTCGACCAGATCCACCCCGAACGCCTCCTCGGTGGCGCAGTGCTCGACCTGCAGGCGCGTGTTCATCTCGAGGAAGTAGAAGTTCTCCTCGCGGTCGACCAGGCACTCGATGGTGCCGGCGTTCTCGTAGCCGACCGCCCGCGCCGCCTGCACGGCCATCTCGCCCATCGCGCGCCGCGTCTCGGCCCGCAGGTTCGGCGCCGGCGCCTCCTCGACCACCTTCTGGTGGCGCCGCTGCACCGAGCACTCGCGGTCGCCGACGTAGACCACGTTGCCGTGGTGGTCGGCCATGACCTGCACCTCGATGTGGCGCGGCCCGACGATGGCCTTCTCGACGTACACGGCCCCGTCTCCGAAGGCCGCCAGCGCCTCGCGCCGCGCCGCCTCGAAGGCCCGCAAGAGCTCCGCCTCGTCGTGCACGATGCGCATGCCCTTGCCGCCGCCGCCGGCCGCCGCCTTGAGCATGACCGGCATGCCGACCCGGCGCGCCGTGTCCAGCAGCGTCGCCTCGTCTTCGATCGGGTCGGCCGTCCCGGGGACCACGGGCACGCCCGCGTCGATCATCGTGCGGCGCGCCACGGTCTTGTCGCCCATCAGCCGCATCGCCTCGGCCGGCGGGCCGATGAACACCAGCCCGGCCGCCTCGACCTCCTCGCGGAACCGGGCGTTCTCGCTCAGGAACCCGTAGCCGGGGTGGATGGCCTGCGCGCCGGTGCGCCGCGCCACCTCGAGGATGCGCGCCCCGACCAGGTAGCTCTCGCGCGAGGGCGGCGGCCCGATGCAGAAGGCCTCGTCGGCCATGCGCACGTGCAGCGCGGCGCGGTCCGCCTCGGAGTAGACGGCGACCGTGCGGACGCCCAGGGCGCGGCACGCCCGGATGACGCGGCAGGCGATCTCGCCGCGGTTCGCTACCAGCACCTTAGAGAACACGGCCACCTCCAGGGAGGCGGCCGGTTTACCCCAGATGCGCCGCGGGGTTCAAGGATCGTGCGGCCCCCCGGCCGCCGCTTCGCCCTCCCCGGGCTCGGGCGGCGTCAGCGGCTCGCCCTCGGCCGTGATGGCGAAGGTCCGCGGGCTGGTCCACACGCCGCCGTCCTCGCCGCCGGTGAGCCAGAAGACCATCCCGTCCCGCGCCGCGACGGCGGCGGTGCCCGGTCCCGGCGCCGTGAGCGCCGCCGTGCCCCCGCCGCCCTTGGGCACCCGCGCGGCGTAGGGCGCCTCGTCGCCGCCGGCGATCGCCAGGAACAGGCTGGCCGAGTCGTGCGCCAGCCGCCCACCCGGCACGCGGCCGGTCGCCAGCGTCCGCGGCGCCCCTCCCGCGCGCGGGACCTCGTCCACCCCGTTCGAGTGCAGGACGTAGACGTGGGTGGGGTCGGCGGCCACGGCCGACCCCTCGGCCCGCCACGCGCCCGTCGCCAGCGCGTGGGCGCCGCCCCCCGCCAGGGACAGCTCCCAGAGGGTCGCCGGCCCGCCAGCCTCGGCCTGGTGCACGCCCCACGCGTGCTCGCCCAGGGCGACCGCCGCCCCGGCGACCCCGCCCCGCGGCCCGCCCAGCGGCGTCGCGGCGCCGCCGGTCTTGGCGACCCGCAGCCACGGCGCCTGCCCCTCGGCCGCGACGGTCACGACCAGCTGGGCCCCGGTCGCGTCGAGCCCGACCACGCGCCCATCGAGCTGCGTCAGCGTCGCCGGCCCGCCCGGCTCGGGCCGCAGCGGCCGGTCGATGGCGCGGATCAGGGCCGCCTCGCCGTCCTGCCGCACCCAGTACAGCTTGTCGTCGTCGACCGCCAGCCGCGTCACGCCCGGCTCGTCGACGGCCAGGACGTCCACCGCGCCGGTCCGCAGATCCAGCCGCACCACGCGGCCGCCGTCGCGCTGGTCGGCCACGTAGACGGCGCGCCCGTCGGTCGCCAGGTCGGCCGGTCGCGTCAGCCCGCCCAGCAGCCGGACGGTCGGCGGGCCGGCGGGGCGCTCGGGCCGCGGGCGCTCCCGGTCCGGCGCGCCCTCGGCGGGCAGCTCGGACGCTCCTCGCTGGGTGGCGTGGGCGGCGGGCGCGGCGGCGGGCGCGTCGGACGGCGGCCGCTGACGCCCGCAGGCCGAGGTGAGCGCCGCGGCGACGAGCAGGCCGGTCGCGAGGACGAGCGGACGGATCATGACGGGCGCTCCGGCGGCGGGGACGGGTTTCGGAGTCGGGTCGGGACTTTCGGGGGCCCTTGAGACCTAAGAACCCATCGCGAGGCCGGCAACGCGACCGGCCGCCCGCGACCCTGGCGCGAGGATTGCGCCGCCTGCCTCGCTGGCTTACCGTCCGCCCCGCTCGCGCGACCGCTCGCGAGCCCCTTGCCGTGGAGGCCCCCGATGACGATGCACCGACCGACCCTCATCGCCTCGCTGCTGCCCCTCGTGCTGCTCGGCGCGCTGTCGGGCTGCCGCGGCGACGCCGGCGCCCCGGTCCTCGAGTCCACGACCGCCGCGGCCGTCGCCATCGACGGCGACGATCCCACCGTGGTCGCGGCCGACGCCGTCTCGACGCCCGCCCGTGGCGCGCGCTCGCCCCTGGTCGTGGTCACGGTGTTCGAGGACCTCCAGTGCCCCTACTGCCGCTCGGTCGACCCGCTGATCGAGCGCCTGGTCGAGGCCTGGCCGGACGAGGTGCAGGTCCAGTTCCGCCACCTGCCGCTGGGCTTCCACGAGCGCGCCCGCACCGCCGCCCACGCCACCATGGCCGCCCACCGGCAGGGCCGCTTCTGGCCCTACACGCGCCTGCTGTTCGCCGAGCAGGCCGCGTGGTCGCGCGGCGCCGACGACACCGACTTCAAGCAGCAGCTGCTGGGCTACGCCGAGCGGCTCAAGCTGGACCTCGCCCGCTTCCAGCAGGACATGGCCGACCCGCGCGTCGCCGACAAGGTCTCGCAGGACTTCGCCAAGGCCCAGGAGCTGCAGGTCCGCGGCACCCCGACCATCGCGGTCAACGGCCGCGTCATCCAGCACCGCCGCCGCGTCGACGAGACCCTGCGGGTCATCGACGAGGAGATCCGCATCGGCCAGAAGCTGGTCCGCGACGGCCTGCCCCGCGCCTCGGTGGCCACGGTCCGCGCCAAGGCCAACGCCCGCAACCCGCAGTCGGTCGCCTGGCTCGTCGAGGACCGCGACGTCGACGCCGCCCGGGTCAAGCAGGCCAACGCCGCCGGCGCGGCCAGCCGCCGCCCCGACGTGACCGAAGAGGTCTGGGCCGCCACGGTGCGCGCCGACGACCCGGTCAAGGGCGGCAAGGACACGGCGCTGGTGACCCTGGTGGTCTTCAGCGAGTTCCAGTGCCCGTTCTGCGCGCGCATCAACCCGACCATCGAGGGCCTGCTGGCCAAGTACGGCGACGACCTCCGCGTCGTCTTCAAGCACCTGCCCCTGCCCTTCCACAAGGAGGCGCGCCCCGCGGCCGAGGCCTCGCTCTGCGCCCACGAGCAGGGCCAGTTCTGGGCGTTCCACGACAAGCTCTTCGCCAACCAGCGCGCGCTCGGGCCGGACGACCTGGCCGAAGCCGCGCGCGCGGTCGGCCTCGACATGGCCAAGTACGACGAGTGCCTGCGGTCGGGGCGCACCCGCGCGCGGGTCGACGAGGACATGGCCCTGGCCGAGGAGGTCGGCGCCCGCGGCACCCCCAACGTCTTCATCAACGGCCGCAAGTCGACCGGCGCCAAGCCCCAGGCCGACCTCGAGGCCATCATCGACGTCGAGCTCGACAAGGCCCGCCCGATGGCCGCCGAGCACGGCCGAGGCGACGGGCTCTACGCGGTCCTCATGAACCGCGCCAAGCGGCAGACCGCGCTCGCCGAGGACATCGTCACGCTCGATCTGGCCGGCGCCCCACGCCTCGGACGCGAGGACGCGCCCGTGAAGTTCACCGTCTTCAGCGACTTCGAGTGCCCCTTCTGCGGGCGCGTCGGCGGGCCGCTGCACAAGCTGGTCGAGCACCGCCCCAACGACGTGGCGGTCTACTTCAAGCACTTCCCGCTGAGCTTCCACAAGCGCGCCGAGCCCGCCGCCCGCGCCGCCGTGTGCGCCCAGGCCCAGGGCCGCTTCTGGCCGTTCCACGATCGCCTCTTCGCCAACCAGCAGGCGCTGACCGACGCCGATCTCCTGGCCCACGCCAAGGCCGCCGGCGTCGACCAGGCCGCCTTCACGGCCTGCCTCTCGGCCCCCGAGACCGCCGCCCGCGTCCGCGCCGACTTCGAAGAGGGCAGCCGCGTCGGGGTCGACGGCACCCCGACCCTGTTCGTCAACGGCCGCAAGTACGACGCCTCCCTCGGCTACGACGGCCCGGGGCTGTCGCGCCTCGTCGACAAGCTGGTCCCACGCTGAGGCACCGAGGGCGCGCGCCGCGCCCCTGGGCCATGGCGCGCAATCCCTTGAAAATCCAAAGCAGCTGGTGTACCTTCTCCCTCGTGTGCCGGTCCCTCCCGGACCGGCGCCGACCCTCGCGCCGCCCGGCCGCTCCGGGCGTCGTAGACGACCCCGTCGCGGGCCCTTCGCCCCCGGCCAACGGTCGCAGGCCTTCGGTGACCTCCCGTCGCCGCGGGTCACGTTCAACCCACTGGAGTTTGTTCGGTCATGAACGACGGCGATAGCAGCAGTTATCCGCCAAGTACGTCGCCGTAGCAGCCTTCGAGCGCCCCACCTTCCGCCAGGGAGGCCTCGGGAAGCGCGCTGAGGGCGACTACGGTGCCCCAACAGCGCAAAACCCGAGAGATCCCCCGGAGGTGGCCCATGACCATCCATGCCACGCGGGCCGTGCTGCTGAGCAAGCTGCTCCGCAGCGGAGATCGCGCGCGCATCGCGCGCCTTCTCGACCGTCTCGAGCCCCTGGACGTATCTCGGCTCTTCGCGGAGCTGAGCGACCTCGAGCTGCGCCGCGCCGGCGCGATCCTGTTCGAGGCCGCCCGCGTCGAGCGGACCGTCCACGAGCTGCCGCACGCGGTGCTCGCGCGTCTGATGACGTGCTCGACGCCCGAGGACGCCCGGCGCGCCCTCGCGGTCCTCAGCCCCGCCGAGGTGGCGCGGCTGCTCACCGTCGTGGCCGCCGAGCGGCGCGGCGCGGTGCTCGAGCTGCTGTCTCCCGAGGCGCGCGAGCGCGTCGCCAAGATGCTGCCCAGGGCCTCGCGCCGGCTGCCGTCGGCCGTGTTCCGGCTGCGGCGGCTGTTCGCCTGA
>JAWLBL010000005.1:320898-324782 GCA_041687695.1 Myxococcota bacterium
GCCTGACCCCCTGCTTCCTTTCACGCCAGCGGCTCGACCCCGAAGGCGCGCAGCAGGCCGATGAGCTTCATCAGCGGCAGGCCGATGATGGCCGTGTCGTCGGCCGTGTCGGGGTCCGCCTCGATGCGCGAGAACAGAGCCAGACCGCGACCCTCCAGCCGGTAGGCGCCGGCGCAGTCGAGCGGCGCGTCCAGCGCGACGTAGCGCTCGAGCAGGGCGTCGGGAAGCGGGAGCATGGTCAGCCGATGGACGTCCAAAGCCGTGCGCGTCCGCCCCGCGTCGACGTCGTGCACGGCGACCGCCGTGACCAGGCGGTGGGTGCGCCCGGCCATGCGCCGGAGCTGGGCGACGGCGGCCTCGGCCGAGCCGGGCTTGCCCAGCACCTCGCCGTCGAGATCGACGAGCTGATCCGAGCCGATGACCAGGGCGCCCGGCGCGGCGACGGCCTGCGCCTTCAGCTCGGCCAGGCGGGTGGCCTGCGCGTCGGGGGCCAGATCGCGATGGGCGGCCTCGTCGACGCCGGGCGAGCGGACCTCGAAGGGCAGGCCCAGGCGCTCGAGCAGCTGGCGGCGGTAGGGGCTGGTGCTGGCCAGGACGAGGCGCGGCGCGGGGTTCGGCGACGTCATCGGGGCGTGGACTCCTGGTCGAAGCGGGGGCGGCGGTGGCGTGGCTCCCCGCCCGGGTTCGTGGTACAAGGCGGGCCGCGGAGGAGCATATGGCCAGCACGAGCAAGGGCAAGTCGGGACGAGGCAAGGCGAGCAAGGGCGAGGCGGCCGCGCCGGTCGAGGCGGCGCCCGAGGCCGCCAGCGAGACGGCGCAGGCCGTCGCGGCTGCAGACGAGGCGCCGCCGGCCGAGGCCGCCCCAGCCGCCCCACATACCGACGAGGGGCTGTACGACATCACCATCCTGTCGGAGAACCGCTCCGTGCGGCTGCCCGAGGGGGTCGTGGGCGCCTTCATCCGCCACGGGATGGCGCTGCAGCTGTGGAAGCCGGTCGACGAGGCCCTGGCCGAGACCTGGGGCGAGGTCTACCTCGAGCCGTGGGTCGCCTCGCACGAGATGTTCGTCAAGGGCGCCTGGGAGGACGCGCGGCCGATCTTCAAGGAGGCCGTCATCCGCTTCGGCTCCAAGCCGGTCCCGGCCCCGCTGGCGGGCGCCGAGGCCGAGGCCGCGTTCCTGATGACCTTCTACGGTTGTCAGTTCGACGCGCCGCTCGGGCCCTTTCGCAAGAAGATCCTGGACCTCATGCGCGTCCGCCCCGCGGTCTTCACGGGCCCGCACGCCGGCGTGCCGCCGCGCCGCGAGGTGCCGCCGGACGAGCAGCGCAAGGAGAAGAAGCGCCGCGAGCTGGGGCCCGGCCTCGCGGGCACGCGGGTCGAGGAGTGGTAGCGGTCGCGGCGGCCTCGCGGGGCCGGCGGCGGAGCGCGTGACCAAAGCGAGAGGGTGGCGGGATGGTTCACCAGGTCTGTAGCGAGTGCTTGACCGCCGTCCGGGGCGATGCCGAGGTCTGCGGCAACTGCGGGCGGACGCGCCCAGACGTCGGCTGGGCCTACGACCCGCTGGTCGGCGTGACCATCAACGGGCGCTACCGCGTCGAGGGGCGCCTCGGCGAAGGCGGGATGGGCACGGTCTACCGCGCGGCCCGCACGGGGGCGCTCGGCGGCAAGGTCGCCATCAAGGTGCTCTCGCCGGCGCTCAGCCGCACGGTCATCGCGCGGCGCTTCGAGCGCGAGGCGCAGATCGTCAGCCAGCTGTCGAACCCGCACATCGTCCGCATCTACGACTTCGACACCTTCCCCTACCCCATCGATCAGCAGCCCCTGTACTACATCGCGATGGAGCTGGTGCAGGGCAAGCCCCTCAACGACGTGCTGCGCGAGCAGCCGCGCGTGAGCACCCTGTGGGCCATCGACATCCTGCGCCAGACCGCGCGCGGCCTGGACGAGGCGCACACCGCGGGCATCGTCCACCGCGATCTGAAGCCGCACAACCTGATGGTCATCGAGCAGCGGCGCGCGACCCACGTGAAGATCCTGGACTTCGGGATCGCCGGCATCAAGGACCGCCCGGGCGAGGAGGTCGAGAAGCTGACCCGGGCCGGGCTGGTCGCCGGGACGCCCGACTACATGGCGCCCGAGCAGGCCATGGGCCGCGACGACGTGGGGCCGCCCGCCGACATGTACGCCCTGGGGATCATCGCCTTCCAGCTGTTCGCGGGGCGGCTGCCCTTCCAGGGCCGCACGGCGATGGACATCCTGACGCAGCGCCTGACCCAGCCGACGCCCAGCCTGGTGCAGGCCTGCCCGCCGCCCGCCCTGCCCGAGCCGCTGTACGGCATCGTCGACCGCCTGCTGGCCAAGGAGCCCAAGGATCGCTTCCAGAACGCGGCCGAGCTGCTCGACGCGCTGCAGATCTTCCCCGTCATGCAGTCCAGCCCCGAGGAGGCGACCAGCGGGTCCGCCGCCGTCATGCGCCAGGTGACCGGCCACCCGCTGACCGAGTCGCAGCGCTCGGCGCCGACGCTGCTGCCGCCCGACTGGGGAAGCGCCAGTGGGGCCCCGGCGGATCTGCCGACCTCGGGTGACGCTGCCCCGGTGCGGCCCGCGGCGGCCACGGCGGGCAAGAAGACCGGGGGCGCGCCCTGGGGCGCCATCGCCGCGCTGGTCCTGCTGCTCGGCGGTGGAGGCGGGGCCGCGGCGTGGTGGTTCCTGCTCCGCGAGCCCGCCAAGCCGGCGCCCGCACCGACCGCCGCCGCCGGACCGTCGGTCGAGACGACGGCCACGGTCGAGCCGACCAGCCCCTCCGCTAACACCGCCGGGACCGCCGAGGGGCCCGGCGCGACGTCCCCCACCCAGGTGGCCAAGCCGGAGACGGCCGAGACCAAGCCCGAGGCCAAGCCCGAGACCGCAGAGGCCAAGCCGGAGAACGCCGAGGCCAAGCCCGAGACCGCAGAGGCCAAGCCCGAGACCGCAGAGGCCAAGCCCGAGACCGCAGAGGCCAAGCCGCTCCCGGTGGTCCTCGATCACGAGCGCCCGCCGCTCGAGCCCGGCTTCGAGGCCCTGGGGGCGGTCCCCGTGTTGGCGGGCGCCGGCCAGCTCGGCCTCGCCGCGCCCAGCCCGCGTCCGCCCCTGTATCAGCCGATGGCGCTGCGCCTGACGCTGGACCGCGGCGCCGAGGCGCTGCGTCTGTCCAAGGCCACGGTGCGCCTGGTGATGCCCGGCAGCGGCGCCACCATCGCAACCGCCGAGGGCACCGCCCGCACCCAGGACGGCCGCGTCCCCCTCGATCTGCCGCCCTTCCCGGTCGCCTCGGTCTTCCGCCTCGACGTGACCTGGGTGCTGGCCGACGGCTCCGAGGGCACGGCCGCCTTCACCTACGACGCGGCCAAGGGGCAGCTGCAGCCCTGATCGCGCGCCGCAGGACCTGACGCCGCCGCCCCCGGTCTCCACCTGGGACCGCCGGCTTCCGCCGGCCCCGGCCTCCACCTGGGACCGCCGGCTTCCAGAGGGTGTCGCGAAAGCCCGACCGGAGTGCTCCACCTTGGTGGAGCCCCCACCCGGCGCAGCTTGCTGCGCCGGTTTGGTAGCCAGATCCCGGCGGCAAGCCGCCGGGGCCGGGGCTCCGGCAAGCCGGAGCACTCCAAGGCCGCCTCCGCCGGCATCAATACGACACCCTCTTCCAGCCGGCCGGCGCTTCGCCGCTCTCCGGTTCCGCCGCCTGGGACCGCCGGCTTCCAGAGGGTGTCGCGAAAGCCCGACCGGAGTGCTCCACCTTGGTGGAGCCCCCACCCGGCGCAGCTTGCTGCGCCGGTTTGGTAGCCAGATCCCGGCGGCAAGCCGCCGGGGCCGGGGCTCCGGCAAGCCGGAGCACTCCAAGGCCGCCT
>JAWLBL010000006.1:0-299517 GCA_041687695.1 Myxococcota bacterium
AGCTTGCTGCGCCGGGTTTGCGGCCAGATCCCGGCGGCAAGCCGCCGGGGCCGGGGCTCCGGCAAGCCGGAGCACTCCAGGGCCGCCTGCGCCGGCATCGATACGACACCCTCTGGAAGCCGGCGATCCCAGGCGGGTGCGGGGGGTGGGGGCGGAAGGGCCGACTGGAAGAGGGTGTCGTAGAAGATCGACCGGAGTGCTCCACCTTGGTGGAGCCCCCATCCGGCGCAGCTTGCTGCGCCGGGTTTGCGGCCAGATCCCGGCGGCAAGCCGCCGGGGCCGGGGCTCCGGCAAGCCGGAGCACTCCAGGGCCGCCTGCGCCGGCATCGATACGACACCCTCTGGAAGCCGGCGATCCCAGGCGGGTGCTGGGGGTGGGGGCGGAAGGGCCGGCTGGAAGCCGGCGATCCCAGTGCGGCGGGTGCTGGGGACGGGCGGGCCGGGTCAGGCGGCGTCGCGGGCGGCGGTGGGCATGCGGCCGGACAGGAGCTTGCGGACGACGGCGAGGCCCTCGCTGCGGTAGCGCCAGGCGAAGTCGGCGAGATCCTTGTAGCGGCCGTTGGCCAGGAAGACCTTCACGTAGCCGATGAGCTGGAGCAGCTCGAGCTGGCGGCGCGAGAGGTGCTCGAAGGCCAGGGAGTGGCCGATCTGGTTGATGTAGTCGTTCCAGTCGGTCGACAGCAGGCGATAGCCGCCCTCGCCGCGGGCGGCCAGCTCGGCGACCCGCGTGCCCGGGTAGGGGACCATGGTCGAGAAGATCGGGACGTCGGGGTCGAGGTCGACGGCGAAGTCGATGGTGCGCATCGCCGTCTCCCAGGTCTCGTCCGGGTGGCCCAGGATGAACAGGCCCTCGACGGGGAGCTGGGCGGCGGCGGCCATCTTGCGGGCGGCGATGACCTTGTCGCGCGTGATGCCCTTCCTCATGGCCTTCATGGCCAGCGCGTCGCCCGTCTCGATGCCGAGGCCCACCCGGATGCAGCCGGCGGCCTTCATCTTGGCAAACAGCTCGCGGGTGACGCAGTTGACGTGGGTCTGGGCCCACCAGCGGATCCTGCGGCCCAGGCCGGCGGCGATCATCGCGTCGAGCAGGCGGTGGGTGCGCTCCTGGTCGACGGTGAAGATCTCGTCGCAGATGGTGATCTCGTAGGGCGCCCAGCGGTCGGCCAGCATCGTCAGCTCGGCGACGACGGCCTCGGCGGAGCGCTGGCGGACCAGGCGGCCGTTGGGGTTTTGGCAGAAGCTGCACTGGTAGGGGCAGCCGCGCTGGGTCATGACCAGAAAGCGCCGGCCGGGCGGCAGCAGATCCCAGGCGGGCGGCGGCAGGTCGTCCAGGGCGCCCACGGTGGCGCGCGGGCGTGTGCAGCGGGGGCGGCCGTCGGGGCGGTGAACCAGGCCGGCGACCGGATCGAGGCGGTCGCCGCGGGCCAGGGTGTGGACCAGCTCGGCCAGGGTGTGCTCGCCCTCGCCGACGACGCCGATGTCGAAGGCGGGGAACTCGTCGAGGGTGCGCGCGGGCAGGGCCGACAGGTGCGGGCCGCCGACGACGGTGTGGATGGCGGGCGACAGGCGCTTGAGGGCCTCGGCGACGCGCGCGGCCGGCTTGATCTCGTTGGTGAAGGCGGTCAGGCCCACCACGTCGGGGCGGAAGCGGCGGGCGCGCTCGACGATGGCGCGCGTGTCGAGGCGCTCGAACTTGGCGTCGACGATCTGGACCTGGACCGCGGGGTCGAGGCGCAGGCGCGCGGCGAGGCAGGCGAGCCCGAGGCGCGTGAAGTCGGGGGTGTCGTACTGGTCGACGCGCAGGTGGGGGGGCGGGTTGACGAGCAGGACCTTCATGGGGCGCCCTCGGTGGACCGCTGGCGCCACCAGCGGCCGGCCAGCTGCACCAGGCGGCGGGCGGTCTGGGTGGTGGCGGCGAGCGGGGCGCCCGCCAGGGCCGGGTAGGCCTCGCAGGGGGTGAAGCAGCCGCCGCAGGCCAGGCGCTCGATGTCGGCGCGGGCCTCCTTGACGTGCGGGGCGGCCCACAGGTCGGCGAAGGCGGTCTGGCGGACGTTGCCCAGCGGGCGGTCGTAGACGTGGCAGGGGTAGACGTCGCCCTCGGGCGAGATGAAGCAGGTGCTGCGCAGGGCCTGGCAGGTGATGCCGGTGGGCTCGCCGCGGCGGTAGGCGTCCAGGTTGACCAGAAAGCCCAGCTCCATCAGGTCGACCGCCGAGCGGGGCAGGCCCCGGCGGGCCAGGTGCTGGCGGACGAGGTCGCCGGGGGCGGCCCGGGTCCAGGCGCCGAGGTGGCCGTTGCCGAAGAAGTGCTCGGAGGCCTGAAACCAGTTCCAGTGCCACTCGCTGGGGCGGAAGTCGGGGAGCTCGGCCCTCAGGGTGGCCTCGAGGGCGGGCAGGTGGGGCTCGCTCTCGGGCGTGACGGTGGTGCCGACGTAGACCTCGACGTCGTCGAGTCGGCGCAAGGCGCGGAAGGTCGACAGGGCGCGGTCGAAGGCGCCGTCGCGGCCGCGGACGCGGTCGTGGACCTCGCGCGGGCCGTCCAGGCTGACGGTGACGACCAGGGCGACCTCGGGGCGGCGCTGGCGGACGCGGCGGGCGACGTCCAGGATGCGGCGCTCGAACCAGCCGTTGGTCGGGAAGTGCAGCACGCGCAGGGCCGGGGCGTGGTCCAGGACGGCGTCGAAGACGGCCTCGGCGTCCTTGCGCAAGAAGGGCTCGCCGCCGGTGAGGTCGAGCCAGGTCAGGCGCGGGAGCTGGCCGAGGGTGGCGGCGATCTCGGCCGGGGTCAGCTCGTGGCCGGCCGGCAGCTCCCAGGTGTGACACATCACGCAGCGGAGGTTGCAGCGGCGCGTCAGGCTCATCACGACGCGGTTGGGGGTCGTGGGGCGGCGCACCCACGTCTCCATCAGGCGCAGGACGACCTCGGGGCGGGCGACGCCGGGCATCAGGCCTCTCCGGCGGCGAGCGGGCGCGGCGCGGCGGCGAGGCCGGTCGGGGGCAGCCAGCGGAGCGGGCGCGGGGCCTGGGGGGCGTGGCCGGCGAGGAGGCCGGTCAGCTCGCGGCGCAGGTGGTGGGCGTAGTGCTTGGCGTAGATGAAGGTCTCTTCGTCGCGGCGGACGGCGGCGTTGACGAGGTCGAAGGCGAAGCCGACGGCGTTGGCGAGCGGGGCGGGCAGGTTCGGGACGTGCTCGGCGCGGGCGCGCTCGCGCAGGCGGCGGGGGAGCAGGGGCAGGGCGCGAAAGAGGACCTCGTAGCGGCGGTACAGGGCGGCGCGCTCGGCCGAGACGTCCTTGCCCAGGTGGACGTGGTGGAAGGTGCGGGCCTCGCCGCGGGCGATGGCGTCGACGTCGGCCTGGGTGAGGGCGCCGCTGGCGACGCCGTCGCGGATGATGTCGGTGCCGGGGAGGTAGGAGAGCCAGTAGGTGTTGACGTGCGCCGGGGTGTGGCGGGCGTAGAGCTCGAGCGAGCGGGCCTGCGCGTCTATGGGCTCGCCGGGCAGGCCGAACATGTGGTCGAGCTTGACCTCGAGGCCGGCGTCGTACAGGGCCTCGAGGGCGCGGGCGACGTGGTCCTCGCGCTCGTGGCGCAGCATGCGGCGCTTCTGGTCGGGGTCCATGGTCTGGATGCCCATCTGGACGCGCGCGCAGCCGGCGTCCGCCAGCCAGCGGGCGACGTCGCGGTCGACGAAGCGGGCGTGCACCAGACACGAGAAGGGGACGGCTATTTCGCGGGCGTAGCGGCCCAGCAGCGCGCCGACCCAGGCCTTGTCGGCGGTCAGGACGTCGTCCGAGAACTCGACGTAGCGCAAGCCGTAGCGCCGCTTCATCTCGTGCAGCTCGGCCAGGACGTGGTCGACGCCGCGCAGGCGCAGGTACTTGCCGCCGGCGGGGCCGGCGAGGCGGGCGAAGTAGTTGTTGAAGCAGAATGTGCAGCGGTAGGGGCAGCCGCGGCTGGCCATGGTCAGGTAGCTGTTGCGGATGACGGTCGCGTCCTCCCACAGCGCCTTGTCCCACAGGGGCAGGGCGTCGAGGTCGGCGATGAAGGGGCGGGCGGGGCCGCGGACCAGCACGCCGTCGTCGCCGCGCCACCACAGGTTGCCGATGGGGGCGCGGGGGCGCCGGGCGCCGCCGGCGAGGGCTTCACACAGGGCGACGATGGCCTCCTCGCCTTCGCCGACGCAGACGTAGTCGACGACGCCGCTCTCGAGGCAGACCTCGGGCACGGCCGAGGCGTGGACGCCGCCGAAGATGACGGGCACGTCCAGGCGCGCCTTGACGCGGCGGGCGATGTCCAGCGCCCAGGTGTAGGTGAAGGTCAGCGGGCTGAAGGCGACCAGATCGGGGCGGGCGCCGACGATCTCGGCCACCAGGCGCTCGTCGCGCTCGAACAGCCGCCCGAGCAGGGGCACGTCGAAGTAGTAGCGGTCCTGAAAGAGCGACGGCGCGAAGGCGAGCGCCGTCTCGTGGCCCGCCGCGCGCAGCACCGCCGAGAGCATCGCGATGCCCAGCTGCTCCTGCGCGAAGCCGACGAAGACGACCTTCACCCTGCCCCCGATGCGCGCCCCGCCCGCTGCTACGGACGCCGAAACCCTTATAGCGCACGGGGTTCGGTGGAGGCCACCTTGACGCGGCCGGCGAGGCTCCCTTACGTTCCGCCCGATGGAACGCGCACACATCTCTCGGGGGGCACGAGGGGGTGCCGAGGCGGCCCCGGGAGCGCCGGGCGAGGCGCACCTGCGGCTCGACCCGCTGCTGGCTTGGCTGGCCTCGCCGGCCGTCGTGCGCGAGGGTGGCGTGGTCCTGTCGTGGGACGGCCCGCGCGGCAACGGCTACCCGTACCCCGAGGCGGCGGCCCTGTGGCTGTCGCTGGCCTGCGGCGAGCCGCTCGCCCGGGCCGCCTTCGCGCCGGCCCAGGTCGACGCCGTGGCCGGCTGGCTGTGCGACGAGGTCGATCGCCACGGCGCCGCCGCCCGCCATGGACGTCGCTACGTGTTCGACTCGGGCATCGCGCTGAGCGCCCTGGTCGCCTACGAGGCCGGCGGCGGCGTGGTCCCCGTGCGCGCCACCGCCCAGACGCTGGCGGGCTTCGTCACCCAGGGCGTCGCCACGCGCCGCGCCGTGCTGCCGGTCAACGTCGAGCCCGCGACCCACTGGTCGAACGCCTGGAGCGCCCACCTGGTCAAGGCCGCCATGGCGCTGCACCGCTGGGCCGACCACGCCGGCGACGCGGGCGCGCGCGAGGCCGCGGCCGAGCTGGTGGAGAGCGTCCTGCCGCTGTGGGACGGCGAGCGCTTCCGCGTGACCGAGGACGGGCCGCTGTCGTACCTGCACGCGACCCTGTACGGCTTCGAGGGGCTGAGCTGGCTGACCGCTCAGGGCCTCGGCGCCTGGGGCGACGTCGTGGCGCGCGGCGCCGCCTTCGCGGCGGGCCTGCAGACGCCCGCGGGGGGCGTGCCGCCCTTCTTCGACGGCGCCCAGGCCTGGGGGGACCCGCGCGCCGACGTCGCCGCGCAGGCCGTCCGCCTGTGGGTCGCGACCGACGCCGCGGGCTGGGACGCTGCCATCGACCGGGCCCTGAGCTTTCTGGGAGGGCTGCAGACCCCCGAGGGCGGGGTGCGCTACGAGGCGAGCTCGGCCGACGTGAACACCTGGGCCAGCCTGTTCGCCGCGCAGGCCCTGCTCTGGCGGGCCTCGGGCGCGACCGTCGCCACGCTGTTCTGAGCGCGCCGGGGTCTCAGGCGGCGTCGAAGGCGGCCAGCGCGTCGACCAGGCGCTGCGTGTCGCGCAGGTCGGCCAGCGAACGCACCGGCAGGTAGACACCCTCGCGGGCCAGGCGCGCGGCCACCGGCAGCCGCGCCGGGGCGGCGGCCGGGCTCAGGTAGTCGCGGCGCGTGTCGAAGCCGGCGGCCAGCAGGTGGCGGCGCAGGGCCTCGGGTTCGGGCGTGCGCACGACCAGGTTCAGCCAGGTGGCCTGGCGGTCGCGATCGAGCGGCGGCAGCTCGAGGCGACGCCAGCGGCGCGCGCCGACGATGGCCTCGGCCGCGGCGCGGCGCGCGGCGATCTGCCCGGCCACGTGTGGCAGGTGGCGCAGGGCGACGTCGGCGAAGGGCGGGGCCAGGGCGCGCGCGAGGTGCTCGGGCGGCGGAGGCGGGGCGTGCGGCTCGACCATGACGCGCTCGATGGGGTCGGCGCCCAGGGCGCGGGCCAGCCGGTTGGGCGCGTGGACCAGCGCCGCGTAGGGGCCGCGGGTCATCAGGACCTTGCCGACCAGGGCGCCGCCCAGCGTCGCGGCCACGTCGCGGCGGGACGGCTCGGGCAGCTCGGCCTCCCAGGCCTCGAGGCCAGGCGCCGCCTGGGCGTCGGCGCTGACGAGGACGCCACCGCCGCCGCCGACCAGCCCCTTGGTCAGGCTGAGGCTGAAGACGCCCCCGGCCCCGAACAGGCCCACGGAGCGGCCGCCCCACCGGGCGCCGAAGGCGTGGGCCGCGTCCTCGATGAGGGTCAGCCCGCGTTCGGCGGCCAAGTGGGTCCAGGCGTCCATGGTCGCCGGCCGCCCGAAGTGGTGCGAGACGAGCAGGCCCCGCGTGCGCGAGGTGATGAGGCGCGCCACGGCCTCGGGCGACGGCTCGCCGGTGGTGTCGGCCGCGTCCGCGAAGACCGGCACCAGTCCGCACAACCGCGCCATGTCCGGGACGGCGAAGAAGTTGTAGCCCCACATGACGACCTCGGCGCCCGGGTGGCGGGCGGCGAGGTCGGCCAAGAGGCGCCACAGGCCAACGCGCGCCGAGCCGAGCAGGAGCACGGTCGGCGCGTCCAGCCAGGTCCGCAGGGCCGCCCGCAGGGCCTGCCGCGTCCCCTCGCCGGGGCGCCCACGCAGGCCGCCCGCCAGGCCGCGCAGGAGATCGCGGGCCGGGACGGTCAGGGTCTCTCGGGGGTGAGGCCTCATGCGCCCAGGCCGGTCAACGACAACGCTGGAACTTCTTGACGGTCGCGGGGGCGCACGGCAGGGCGATCTTGCAGTCGAAGACCCATTGGCCTGACTCACCGCAGGCGGGCGCCGCGCTCTCCCATCCTTGCGGGCTGGCGCTGCACAGTCCGCCCGAAAGCGCGGCGCACTTGCCGATGGCGGTCAGCTCCTGCACGGCGCCGTCGACGCAGTCGTAGTCGAAGCTGCCACACGCGCTCTGCTGTTCGAACCACGCCTTCTGGCCCGGGAAGACGTTGGCGTCCGAGTCGCAGCAGTCCCCCGTCTTGGTCGCCGTGTACTGGCCGAAGGGCGCGCACGACAGGACCGAGTCCGTGGGGTGACCCCAGCCGTCGCCGTCCTGATCGCGGAAGTAGTACTTGGCGTCCAGCGCCAGCTCGGGCGGGTCGATCTTGCCGTCGCAGTCGTCGTCGACCTGGTTGCACACCTCGTCGGCCTGGGGGTGTACGGCGACCTCCTCGTCGTTGCAGTCGCCCCCGACCTCGGCGCGCCAGAAGTCCTCGGGCGCGCACAGGCAGCGCGACTCCACGCCGTCGGGCCCCTCGTCGAGGCCGTAGCCGTCGCCGTCGAAGTCCCAGAAGTACTCGGCGCACCCGTCGGCGTCGGCCTCGTCGGTCAGCCCGTCGCAGTCGTCGTCGAGGCCGTTGCAGGCCTCCTCGCCCGTGGGCTCGCACGTGGGCGGGACGTCCCCGTCCGCGTCGTTGGCGTCGCCGGGTCCGCCCGCGTCGTCGGGCACGTCCGGCCCGGCCCCGTCGTCGGAGACGTCCTCGAACACCTCGTCCGGTGCGTCCGCCGCCACGTCCTCGAGCACCTCGCCGCCCTCGTCCGGCGGCACGTCCTCGAGCACCTCGGCCACGGTCTCCGGCCCCGCGTCCAGCGCGTCGTCGCCCATGACGTCCGCATCGCCGCCGCCGCCGTCGGCGACCTCGTTGCCGTCGACGTCGGCGTTCTCGACGACGTCCTGACCCGCGTCGTCGCCCTTGGCGTCCTGGCCCGGCGCGTCGGCTCCCAGACCGTCGCGGCCGGTGTCGTCGGTGGTGACGGGCTCCTGAGCCACGGACAGGCAGCCGCCGAGCGCTCCGGCGCCGATGAGGGCCACGACCGCGCCCCATCGCGTCCACGTTCGTTCGATCCCGCGTCGCATCCGCTGCCCCCGTGTCAATTGGCACGGGATCCTACCGGAACGGCGCGGCCCGGGCCAAGCGCGACCGCGCCGGCCCGGTCACACCAGGCTGGCGGCCCGGTCGCGCAGGCGCTGCGCGACGTCCTGGATCCCGCGCTGCTCCATGTGCCGCGCGAAGGCGGTCAAGGTGAGCCCCAGCTCCAGCTCGTCGCCGACCTCCTCGAACAGGCGCATCGCCCGCTCGAAGCAGTCGTCGATGGCGCGCGCGTCGCCGACCCGGTGCGGGCTGCGGGCGAAGAACTGCCGGCTGAGGATCTCGCCCTTGGTCCGCAGGACCTGCCCCAGCGCCGGCCGCGCCCCGATCGCCTGGCAGATGGCCTCGGCCTCGGCCACCCGCTCGAGGCCGACCTCGAACTCGCGCCGCGCCAGGGCCAGCGCCCCCAGGTTGCGCAGGACGTCCGCCGCCGTGCGCTGGTCGCCCGTGTCGGCCGTGACCTCGCGCGCCTCCTCGAGGGCCTTGCGGGCCGCGTTGAGGTCGCCGCGCTCGAGGTGCGCCTCGCCCAGGTTGTCGAGGAAGATGCCGATGAGCTCGCGGTCGCCGATCTCCTCGGCCAGCGCCAGGCCGGCCGACCAGGCCTCGATGGCGGCGTCGAGATCGCGCCGGGCCCAGCGCACGGCGCCCAGGCCGATGTGGCTGAGGGCCTGGCCGGCTCGGTCCCCGGCGCGCTCGCGCAGGGCCAGCGCCTCGGTGAAGCCGCGCTCGGCCGCCGGGCGGTCGCCCCGCTGCAGCTGGATGTTGGCGATGTTGGTCAGGCTCTCGGCGATGCCGGCGTCGTCGCCGAGCGCGCGGCGGATCTCGAGGGCCTCGCCGAAGTAGCGCAGCGCCTCGTCCCAGGCGCCCTCGGCGCCCTGCAGCCAGACCAGCTTGGCCAGGTGGTCCTGGGCGGCGGCGATGCCGGCGCGGTCGCCGATCTTGCGGTACAGGGCGAGGGCGTTCTGGTAGCAGGGTTGCGCGCGCTGGTAGTCGCCGAGGCTGCGGTGCGTGCGCCCGAGGCGCAGCCACGCGCTGGCGCCGACCTCGGCGCGCTTGGGGATGAGGCTGGCCTCGAGCAGGGCGCCGTAGATGCGGCGCGCGGCCTGCAGATCGCCCGAGGCGGCCGAGGCGTCGCCGAAGCCGGAGAGGACGTCGAGCAGGATGTCGGCGCGGTCGACGTCGACGAGGCCCAGCGCGTGCCGGAACAGCTGCTTGGCGCGGGCGAGGTCGTACACGGCCGCGGCGGCGCGGGCGGCCTCGACGTAGAACTCGGCGGCGTGCTCGCCGCGGCCGCCCTCCTCGAGGTGGCGCCCGATGACGTCGTACCAGGGCCGCGGGTCGGCCAGCTCGAGCTCGGAGAGCCACTGGGCGGCCATGCGGTGGTACAGGGCGCGCCGCTCGGGGTCGAGCTCCTCGTAGAGGCTGGCGCGGTCTTCACGGTGCACGAAGGAGAACTCGGTCTGGCCCTCGAGCGCGGTCTGGGTGTGGAAGATGACCAGATCCTGGCGGCGCGCCTCGAGCAGCAGGTTGTTCAGGCGGGTCTCGAGGCGGTCGTTGACCCAGGGGGCCTGCGGGCGGTCGCCGTCGTAGGGGCGCGTGCGCAGGATGGCCAGCACGCCCTCGAACCAGAAGGCCGGCCCGAAGACGCTGGCCATCTCGAGCACCTCGCGCAGCTTGGGCTTGAGCGCCGCGACGCGGGCGCGCGAGGAGGCCTCGACCGTGCCGGCGAGGCCCATCGGCCCCGCCATCCGATCGGGGTGCAGGCGCCAGGTGGGCTCGACGGGCTCGACGATGCCGCGCTGGATGAGCAGGCGGACGTTGTCCTCGATGAGGCCCGGGTTGCCGGCCGAGCGCGACAGGACGTCGTCGACCAGCCGCTGCGGCACGTCGGGCAGCTTGTGCAGCAGGGCGCGGACCAGCCGCTCGGCGTCCTTGGTGGCCAGCGGCTCGAGCGCGATGTCGCAGTGGGCGGGCGAGACCGAGCTGAGCTCGAGCGGCGTCGGGGCGTCGCTGAGGAAGATGACGATGACCGGCAGCTGGGCCAGCTCGACGATCATCTCGTGCAGCACCGACACGGCGCGCGGGGTCAGGTGCTGCGCGCGGTGGATGGCGATGATCCAGGTCGCCTGCGAGGCGTCGTAGCGGGCGAGGTTGTAGAAGCTCTTGAGGGCGCGGCGCTGGAAGCGATCGAGGTCGTCGGGCTGCGCCTCCGGGCCCAGGCCGGCGGTCGGCAGGCCGGCGAGGAAGCCGATGAGGCGCGCCGCGGTCGACAGCTGCCTCGCGTCGACCAGCGGCTCGATGGCCTCGATGATCTTGTCTTCGGCCTTGCCCGGGCGGTCGTGGGGCTCGATCTTGAAGCGGCGCCGGACCAGCTGGCCGATGACGCTCAGGCCGTCGGGCGCCTCGCCGTCCGAGGCCGCCGCGGCGAGGACCTCGATGCCGCGCGCCACCGGGTCGACCAGGGCGAACAGCTCGGCGAGCAGGCGCGTCTTGCCGACCCCCGGCCCGCCGAGCAGCGACACGGTGCGCACCTGCTGCCGGTTCACGGCGTCCCGGACGACGTTGTACAAGCGCTCGAGCGCGTCGCGGCGGCCCACGAAGGGCGTCGGCACGCCGTAGACCAGGTGCTCGCGCTTGAGCATCCGCTCGAGGCGCAGGTCGTTGGGGTCCCGCACCACCGCGGCGATGGCGGAGTGGCTGCTGTCGCCCACGGCAAAGGGCCGCCGCAGGTCGACCAGCGTGCTGAGGCCACCGTCGGGGTTCAGATCGAGATCGTCGCGTCTGTCGGCCATGGAGCCCTCATTGGTACCACCGGGGCCGGTCGGCGCGCAAACGGCCCCCTCCAGCCGTCCACCAGCCATCGCCACGACCCGCCCGGCGTCAGAGCCCGCAGGGGACCGGGGCGACCGCGTGGAAGGAGGCGGCCGACGGCGTCGCCTGGTCGAGGGCCTTGGGCACGAGCGGGTCGGCGCCGAGGTCGAGGGTCTGCGCCGAGCTGCCCGAGCCGCTGACGGCGACAAGGGCGCGGCCGAGCAGGGCCGGGGCGAGCAGGACCGGGGCGGTGGCCAGCCCCAGCTTGATGGGCTCGTGCAGCGTGAGGCCCTTGCCGTCGGCCTCGACGACCGTCAGCTGCGGCGCGTTCGCGTAGCCGGCGAAGTAGCCCACGCCCTGGTCGAAGGCGGCGACCAGATCGCTGCCCGCGGTGCCGGTGGCCGAGGGGCAGGTGGCGACGAAGTCCTTGGGCGAGGGCAGGGCGGCGCCGGCGCCGTAGGGGGCGAACCCGAGGCAGCCCCCCTGGTAGCCGACGGCGACGAGGCCGCCGAGGTGGGGGTCGTAGTCGACCCGGGCCGCGATCGCGTCGAGCAGGGCCAGCGGCTGGCCCTGCTGCGCGCCGCTGGGCAGAAAGCGGGCCGCGAAGGTGATGGGCGGGCCGGCGGTGGCCGAGGCGCGCGCGAGCAGCAGCAGGCCTGCCTTGTCGGCGTCGACGAAGTCGAGGCGCGCGACCGGGCTGGGGAACGTCACCTCGACCTCGTCGAGCTGCGTCAGCTTGCCCTCTTCGCCCACCGTGTGGCGGCTGAAGCGGCCGACGTTGGCGCCGACGCGCTCGGCGACGTACAGGACCGGGGCGCCGTCGCCCTCGCGGCAGGCCAGCGCGTGCGGCTCGGTGAAGGTGGCCGCCTGGGTCGCCGTCAGCTGCGTGGCCTCCTTGACGCTCAGGGTCACCACCCCGCCGCTGCCGCCGGCCAGGAAGCTGACGCCACCGCAGCGCGCGAACGAGCGCCGGCCGGCGCCGGCGTTGACGCCGAAGGGCAGCGGGGCGACGTAGGGGATGGTCAAGCTGCCCTTGGGCGAGACGACCATCAGCGAGGCGCGCCCCGCCCCGGAGGCGTTCATGCCGTAGGCGACCAGGCAGGTCGACTCGAGCTCGCAGGTGCTGGTGCACCCGTCGCCGTCGACCTGGTTGCCGTCGTCGCAGGCCTCGCCCGGGTCGAGATCGCCGTCGCCGCAGGGATCGCAGCTCCACGCGGTGGGGTCGACGTCGGGCCGGCAGCTGCCGCAGCCACCGGCCGGGTCCGGCGCGCCCTCGGGCTGGCACTGCCCGTCGATGAAGCAGGTGCCCGCGGCCTGGGTCGCCACGCAGGTCTGGCCGTCGCAGAACAGGGGCCGGCACTCCGCCGCGGGCGGCCCGCAGTCGGCGTTGCTCTGGCAGGGCAGCCCCTCGCTGCACCCGGCGACCTCCTTGTCGATGTCGCCGACGCAGCCGCCGGCGCCGTCGCAGGTGGCGACGGTCACGCACGGGTCGGACGAGGTGCACGTCGCCCCCACCTTGGGCTCCGCGACGCACTGGCCCTCGTCGCAGCGTCCCTCGAAGCACTCGCCGTCGAGCGACGAGCAGTCCAGCGGCTGCCCGACGCAGGTGCCGCCGCCGCAGGTGTCGCCGGTCGTGCACGGGTCGCCGTCCTCGCAGGTGGCGCCGTCGTCGGCGACGGCGGGCTGGCACTCGCCGGTCCCCGGCGCGCAGAAGCCGACGATGCAGCTGTCGGTCGACAGGGCCGAGCAGTCCTTGGGCGTCCCGACGCACACGCCGGCCGCGCAGACGCCGTCGACCAGGCACAGGTCCGCCTCGCCGCAGGTCTTGCCGTCGCGGCTCGCGTCGCTGGTCGCCTGGCACGCGCCGTCTTTGCAGACCATCCGGTTGCAGTCGGGGGGCGTCACGCCCGCGCAGTCCGCGTCGACGACGCAAGCGTCGGGGCCGCCGTCGGGCGTCGCGTCCTGCGTCTTGCCGTCCTCGGACGTGTCGTCGTTGCCGGCGGGGACCACGATGTCTTCGCAGCCGGCGCCGAGCACGAACAGGGCCGCGAGCATGGCCAGAGTGAGGAGGGGCCTGCGCATTCGAGTCTCCCGAGCGGTGGCGTTCGTGCGGGAGGGTACGGGGCGCGCGTCCCCCGTGCAAACACCGGCGGTGCGCAGCCGCGAACGGGCGCCCGGCCGCGCGGTCAGCTGCGGCCCGTCCTCGCGAGGTCGCCCATCTCGGTGCGGTGCAGGTCGTCGTGGCGGACCCGCGTGAAGCACATCGCCCACAGCAGCACGGCGGCGACGTAGAAGACCCACACGAGCGAGGCCATGGTCCCGGCGAGCGAGCCGTACAGGACGCCGAACTGGGCGATGGTCTGCAGGTAGTAGGCGTAGGCGGCGCGGGCGGCCTCGAACAGCATCACGAAGACCAGGGCCCCGACGATCGCGTCGAGGGTGCCGACTCTGGTGCGCACGGCCGAGCGCATGAAGAAGATGAACGCGAGCAGCAGGAAGAAGTCGGTCGCGACGTGCAGGACGACACGGTTGCGTTCGAGCCGGTCGGCGAGCGTGCCCTGGGCGCCGTCGCCGACCAGGGCCATCCAGGCCGTCGCGGCGTTGACCACGAAGATGACCAGCAGGGCGACCGTGGTCAGGAACACGGCGAAGAGCACCATGGTCGTGACGGGGCTGCGTCCCTTGACGTTGAAGATGGCGGCGAGGGCCCCGTTGACGCCCGCGAAGACGAAGCGGGCGGTGATGAGCAGGGCCGCGACGCCGACCGCGCCCAGGGCGCCGCGATCGCGGATGAGGGTGGCGATGACCTGCTCGACGTAGGCGACGTCCCCGGGCAGCAGCTCGGGGACGATGCGGCTGACGACCGTGGACAGGTCTTCGAGGGTCCAGCCGGTCGCCAGCACGTCCACGGCCGCGTAGGCGAGCAGCGTGAGGACGACGACGCCGAAGGGGATGAGGCTGAGGACCGCGAAGTAGGCGATCTCGGCGGCGTGCTGCAGGCCGCGGCGCGCGACGAACAGGCGCGTGGTCGCGACGAACAGGCGGATCGGCGGCCACGGGCTGACGCGCAGGGCGACGGCGTGGACGGGGTGGCGAGCGGCCGCCCACCAGCGGCTGGCGCTGGCGCGCAGGCGGCTCGGCGCGAGGCCACGCCGGTCGGAGGTCACCTGATGCCCTTGAAGAGCCCCGCGCCGCGGCGGCGGCGGCGATCGTCGGCCCCGTCGTCGTCCTGCGGGCGCCGCTCGTCGAGCGCCTCGCGCAGGAGGAAGGCGAGCCGCGCCCGGGCGCCCTCGAGGTTCTTGGTCCGGCTGCGGAACTCGTCGCAGCCGACGCGCACGGTGCCGCGGCGGTCGGCGCGGAGCTCCGGGTGCCCCAGGATGAGGCCCTTCTGCCGGGCGTCGAGCGCCTCGCAGCGCTTGACGTCGAGGCGCAGCTCGACGTTGGTCGGCGTCTGGCGCGCGGCCTCGGCGCCGCCGCCGTCACCGAGATCCCGGGTGTACGAGACGGACAGGAAGTCCGCGGGGATGGTCAGGCCATCTCGGACGGGCAGGTCGAGGTGCGTCGATTCCATGGACGATAGACTCTAGCAGAACGTTGGCTCGACGGAGCGGCGCCGGGGCCGGGGCCGTCGAAGGGGCGCCTCAGGTACGCCCGAAGGGCGGCCGGGTCAAGGCCTGTTTCCACCCTCGCTCGCGTCCGCGTCCGCGCCGATCCGCGCGAGCGCCGCCTCGGCGGCCCGCTGGTGCGCCTCCTTCTTCGAGCGGCCCTCGCCGCGCGCGGTCAGGACGCCGTCGACGACGACCTCGGCCTCGAAGTGTGAGGCGTGGTCGGGCCCCTCGACCGAGATGATGTCGTAGCGCGGGGTGACCCGGTGGTGCTCCTGCGCCCACTCCTGCAGCAGGCTCTTGGCGTCGCGCAGGCGCCCCTGGCCCAACCCGGCCAGCGCCTCGCCGACCAGCCGCAGCACCACCTGGTTGGCCGGCTCGAAGCCGGCGTCCACGTACACGGCGCCGATGACCGCCTCGACCGCGTCGGCCAGCAGCGAGCGCCGCCGCCGCCCGCCCGTGCGCTCCTCGCCCACCCCCATGCGCAGACGGTCGCCCAGATCCAGCCCGAGGCCGATCTGCGCCAGCGACCTCGCGTCGACCACCCGCGCCCGCAGCTGCGACAGCTCGCCCTCGGACGAGCTGGGGTGCTCGCGGAAGAGCCACTGGCTGACCGCGAGGTCCAGCACGGCGTCGCCCAGGAACTCGAGCCGCTCGTTGTCCTCGACCGGCTCGGGGACCTCATTCTTGAACGACGAGTGGGTGAGGGCGGTCACCAGCAGATCGCGCCGCGTGAAGACGTGCCCGAGGGCGGCCTCGAGCTCGGCCAGCGCGTCGTCAGCCATGCAGGGCCTCGGCGGCGAGCGGGGCGCGGCGCCTGAGCGGGCCCTCGATGGTCGCGGCGCCCAGCACGCGCGGCCCGTCGTACAGGGCGACCTGCTGGCCCGGGGTCACGGCGGCGATGGGGGCGTCGAACCAGACCTCGACCAGGCCGCCTTCGGCGTGGCGGACGACCCCCGGGCTGCCCGCGTGGCGGTGGCGGATGCGCGCTCGGACCACGGCCCCGTCGGCGGGTGGGTCGCCCAGCCACTTGGGGTTCGAGGCGGTGAGCCCGGCGGCCAGCACGTCGTCGCGGCCGCCGACCACCAGGGCGCCGTCCTCGGGGCGCAGCGCGACCACGTAGTGCGGGTCGGGGCCGGGCAGGCCCAGGCCCTTGCGCTGCCCGACCGTGTAGTGGTGCAGGCCGCGGTGCTGCCCGAGGCGGGTGCCGTCCAGGCTGACCATGGCCCCGGGCCGCGGCACGCGATCGCCGGCGGCGCCCTCTATGAAGCGGGCGTAGTCGCCGTTCGGGATGAAGCAGATCTCCTGGCTGTCGGGCTTGGAGGCGACCGGCAGGCCCAGGCGTTCGGCGTGGGCGCGCACGTCGGCCTTGACCAGGCCGCCCAGGGGGAAGACGACGCGCTCGAGGGCGGCGGCGCTGATGCCGGCCAGGAAGTAGCTCTGGTCCTTGCCCGGGTCCACGCCCTCGAACAGGGCGACGCGCCCGTCGGGGGCGACCTCGGTGCGGGCGTAGTGGCCGGTCGCCAGGAAGTCGGCGCCCAGGGCTCGGGCGCGCGCCAGCAGCGAGCGGAACTTGACGACGTCGTTGCAGCGCACGCAGGGGTTGGGCGTGCGGCCGGCCAGGTACGAGGTCACGAAGTCGTCGACGACCGCCTTGTGGAAGGCCTGCTCGTAGTTGCCGACGTAGAACGGGATGCCCAGGTGCTCGGCCACCCGGCGCGCGTCGGCGACGTCGTCGAGCGAGCAGCAGGTCCCTCCGCCCGGCGCCTCGTCGACCTCGGCGTCGGCCCCCTCGGGCGCGGCGCGGGTGTGGTCGTACAGCTTCATGGTCACGCCGATGACCTCGTGGCCGGCCTCGGCCAGCAGGCCGGCGACCACGGACGAGTCGACGCCGCCGCTCATGGCGACGACGACGCGACAGCGACGGCCCTCGAGGCGCCTCACGCGGCCTCCTCGCGCGCCATGCGCACGACCGGGGGGATGCGCGCGAGGGCGGCGTCGACGTCCGCTCGGGTGGTCGTGTGGCCCAGGCTGAGCCGCAGGGCGCCCCGCGCGCGGTCCGAGGGCAGCCCCATGGCCAGCAGGACGTGCGACGGCTCGAGGCTGCCCGCCGTGCACGCGCTGCCGCTCGAGGCGGCGACCCCTGCCAGATCCAACCCGATGAGCATCGTCTCTCCGTCGGCCCCGTCGACCAGCACGTTCAGCGTGTTCGGCAGCGTCCGCGCCGGGTCGCCCAGCCGCGTCAGGCCGTCCAGGGCGCCCGCCAGCCCCTCCCACAGCCGCTCCCGCAGCGCGGTCAGCCGCGCCGCCTCGGCAGGGACCGCCCGCGTGGCCTCCTCGCAGGCCGCGCCGAAGCCGACCACGGCCGCCACGTCCTCGGTGCCCGCGCGCCGGTTGCGCTCCTGATGCCCGCCGTGCACCAGCGGGACCAGCTTGACGCCGCGCCGCGTCCACAGCGCGCCCGCGCCGCGCGGCCCGCCCACCTTGTGCGACGAGACGGTCACCAGATGGGCCCCCCAGTCCGACACGTCGACCGGCACGCGCCCCAGCGCCTGCGTCGCGTCCACGTGCAGCAGCGCCCCGCGCTCGCGACACAGCGCGGCCGCCGCCGCGACCGGCTGCAGCGCCCCCGTCTCGTTGTTGGCGGCCATCAGCGACACCGCCAGCGCGCCCCCGTCCACGGCCTCGGCCAGCGCGTCCATGCGCACCACGCCGTCCGCGTCCACCGGCACCTCGACCAGCTCGAACCCCAGCGCCTGCGCCAGCCACCGCGCCGGCCCCAGCACCGACGGGTGCTCGACCGCGCTCACCACCAGCCGCCGCCGCTCGGCCGCCCGCGGCCCGAAGGCCAGCCCCTTGAGCGCCGCGTTGTTGGCTTCGGTCGCCGACGCCGCGAACACGACCTCGCCCGCCTCGGCCCCCAGCGCCCGCGCGACCTGCGCCCGCGCCCGCTCCAGCCGCTCGAGCGCGGCCCGCCCCTCGGCGTGCACGCTGGACGGGTTGCCGAAGGGCGCCTCGGCGCCGGCCGCGCCCAGCGGACGCATCGCCTCGGCGGCGGCGGCGCGCAGGGGCGTCGTCGCGTTGTGGTCCAGATAGATTCGGCCGCGGCGCTCGTGCATCGGGGGTCTCAACGGGGGCGCGGAGTCTGTTCGTTCCCGTCGCGCCAGGCAAGCTGCAAGTCTGCCGGAGCATCCGCCCCGCGCCAACCGTCAATGGGCGCGATCCGCCGCGTCCAGCCGCGATCAGCGGCGACAGGCCCGCTCGAGGTCCCGCAGGGCGGGGTCGTCCTGCACGGCCAGCGCCTCGCGCGCGAACCGCAGCGCCGCGGCGCAGTCCTTGGCGCGGTAGGCGTCGGCCGCCAGGTTGGCCAGGCTGGCGAACAGGTTGCGGCGCGTCGTGTCGTTCGCGTGCAGGGCCAGCGAGGCGCGGCAGGCCTCGGCGGCGACGGCGAAGCGGCGGGCGCGGAAGTGGGCCAGCCCCTTCAGGCTGTGCAGCTGGGCCAGCGCCTCGGCCGGCGGGGCGTAGGCGGCGACCGCGCGCAGCCCGCGATCGACCTCGGCGACCGCGGCGTCGTGGCGCCCCGCCTCGGTGTCCGCGATCGCGGCGTCGGCGACCAGCTGCAGGTAGGTCCCGGCCAGGGCCCGCGCGCCCTCGGACCGGCCGTTGGCGGCCACCTGCCGGAGCAGCAGCGTGCTCGCGGCGTCGCGCTGCCCCTGCTCCGACAGCCGCAGGGCCAGCTGCTGCGTCCAGGCCACGCCGTTGTGGGCCAGCAGGGCGTCACCCGGGACCCGCGCTCGCGCCTGGGCCAGCGCCGCCTCCAGCGCCGGCGGGTCCCCCGCCGCCACCGCGCGCTCGGCCAGCCCGGCGTACCCGACCACCGCCAACCGCCGCCACTTCGCCGCGCTCGCGCCGTCCGCCTCGGCGTCCAGCGCGAAGGTCACCAGGCGCATCCCGGCCGCATGGTCGCCGCGCTGCAGGTGCCCCAGCGCCAGGTTGTGCAGCAGCGCGTCGCGGTTGTGCCGATAGGTCGCGTCACCCGGGACGACCCGGCTCGCCTTGGCGAACAGCACCCAGGCCGCCTCGTGGTCGCCGCGGTCCAGCGCGATGGCGGCCGCGTTGGCGTAGACGTAGCTCAGCACCTCGAGGTTGCCGATGGGGCGCTCGGGCCCTGCGTGCCGGCGCGCCACCCCCCGCGGCGCGATGCGCCCGTCCTCGGCCGCGACCAGCCCGCTGTCGAGGCCGCGCTGCTCGAGGAAGCGCTGGTAGTCGGCGTCGCTGCGGAACGGCTCGAAGCCGCGCGGGTGGGTCGTCTCGACGTCGACCTCGCGGCCGTCCAGCTTCAGCCGCGTGTACACGTGCGTCGGCAGGTCCACGGCGCCCGCCGCGAGGCCGACCCGCAGGGCCAGCGCGTTGTACAGCAGGGTCGCCGCCACGCAGTTGTAGACCCCGTCGCGCACCGTCACGGCGACGCTGCTCTGCGCCCGGTCGTAGCGCCCCAGCAGCCGCTCGTGCATCGCGACGAACAGCGCCTCGGCCCGCGCCCGCTCACCCTTGGCGCCGGCGACCCGCGCGTCGGCCTCGACGGCCACCGCCTTGCGATGCAGCGCCTCGAGGGCCGCCCGGTCCGGCACGCCCGAGACCACCAGGGACGCCTCCAGCAGATCGAACGCGTCCAGCCGGCCGTCGGCCAGGTCGTCGAACAGGGCCCGCTCCAGCTCGGTCGCGCGCTCGAGCGCGAGCCGCCCCAGATCCGCGGGCCGAGCCGCCGCCCCAGCCCCCGTCGCCGCGGACGACGTGGACGCACACCCCGAAAGCAGCGCCAGCAGCGCCGCGAAGACCAAGCCCCTCAATGCCAGAACCCGACCCCGAACAGCAGGTTGGAGTAGCGCGGCGCCACGTCGAACCCGGCGCTCGCCTTGATGTCCCAGCGCCACAGCTCGAACAGCCGCAGCTCGGCGCCGCCCGTCAGGTGCAAGCGCCCGACGGCGTCGTCGCGCGTGCGGCTGGGCTCGTTGTAGCCGCCCAGCCGCACGCGCAGCCGATCGTGCACCACCTCGGCCTCGGCGCCCACGTGCAGGCCCACCGACGCGCGATCGCCCGACGCCAGCGGCGCCCCGGCCAAGAAGCTCTCGAAGCCCACGGCCCCGTCCGCGGGGCCGACCACCCGCAGGTCGGCGCTCAGCAGCACGTAGCGCCGGTCCCGCAGCGGGCGCTCGCTCCCCCAGCCGGCCCCCGGCTCGACGGGCAGGTTGTACTTGCGCTTGCCGATGAGGACCAGGCGGCTCGCCCCCACCGTGACCTGCCACGGGAAGCGGGCCGCGCCGGGCGCCTCGTCGCCCGGGTCGCCGCTGACCACCTGCAGCTCGCGCGGGGTGGTCGGGAGCTTCAGATGCGCGCCGAAGCGCCAGGGTTGCGCGGGCGGACGCCACAGCACGCCCACGTCGAGCGCGTCGCCCTGCAGCTGCACGACGCTGCCGCCTTCGCGGAAGTCGCCGATCTCGAGCGCGCGCAGGCCCCAGCCGAGGCCGACCACCCACTCGCCCTCCGCGAACGCGTAGCCGACCCCCAGCAGGACGTCGAGCGCGTTGATGTTGGACACCCGCGCGCCGTCCGACCCGAACAGCTCGTAGCCGGACGTCAGCACGGCGACGCCCAGCCCCAGCCGCCCGAACAGCAGGCTGGCCGCCACGTTGCCGGCGTTGAACGCGCTGCCCTCGGGCGCGCTCGCCCCGTCGTTGTCGAAGTCGATCTCGCCGCCCGGCGTCAGCAGCGTGTCGAAGCTGAGGTCGTAGTCGAACCAGTCGACCGAGTAGCGCGTCCGGTTGGCCACCGCCGCCGGGTTGCTGAAGAAGCCCTCGATGCCTTCGCCCACCCCCGCGTACGCGCCGCCCAGGCCGATGACCCGCGACGAGCCGATGACCGGCCCCCGGTGCGCGTCCAGCGGGTGCCGGGCGCCCTCGGCCGCGCGCGCCCCGCCCGGCGCCCCGGCGGTCAGCGCGACCAGGGCCGCGAGCGCCGGCCCCGCGACCCGGCTTGACCACGCGCGGGCGCGGCGGTACAGACCCGCCATGCCCGCCGCCCCCCAAGCCCCGCCTCGGCCCCGTCGCTCTCCGCTGCGTCTGGCGCTCATCGCGCTCTGGGCGCTGGTGGCCGGCTGGCTCGTCATCTCCATCGCCATCAGCATCACCAGGGCGCTGTCCTCGGGGCAAGGGCCGATCAAGGCCGAGTCGGCGCCAGCCCCCGCGGACCCAGCGCCGCCTCGAGCGCCTGGAGCGCCTGCCGAGACGCCGCGCTGATCCGCACGCGCCGCGCCTCGGGCCCGCGATCCTCGAAGCTCAGCCACCAGGCCGCCACCTCGCGCAGCGACGGCGCCTGCTCGGGCCACTCGACCAGCACCAGCCGGTCGGTCTCCAGCAGATCCCGAAAGCCCAGCGCCTCCAGCTCGTCCTCGTCGCCCAGCCGGTACAGATCCAGGTGCGCGACCGGCAGCCGCCCGCCGTCGTAGGTGTGCACCAGCGCGTAGGTCGGGCTCGACACCCCGGCCTCGCGCGGCACGGCCAGCGCCTCGCACAGGGCGCGCACGAACACCGTCTTGCCGGCGCCGACCGGCCCCTCGAGCCCGACGACGTCCCCCGGCGCGGCCACCTCGGCGAAGGCCGCGGCGAGCGCGCGTGTGTCGCCCTCGCCGTGGCTGTCGATGACCAGCTCGTCCGCGTCCGTGCGCAAGGCCTGGCGCCCTACTTGAAGGCGACCTTGATGATCTCGTACTCGCGCGCGCCGCCCGGGGCGTGGAAGACCACCTCGTCGCCGGTCTTGTGCCCGATGAGCGCCCGCGCGATGGGCGACTGGTAGCTGATCTTGCCGAGCTTCAGGTCCGACTCGTCGACGCCGACGATCTGGTAGGTGACCTCTTCGTCGGTGTCGAGGTTGACCAGCGTGACCGTCGCGCCGAAGACGACCTTCTCGCCGCTGAGCGTCGCGGTGTCGATGACCTGCGCCCGCGCGAGCTTGTCCTCGATGGTGCGGATCTCGACGTCGATGAAGGACTGGCGCTCCTTGGCGGCCGAGAACTCGGCGTTCTCGGAGATGTCGCCGTGGGCGCGCGCCTCCTCGATGTCGCGGACGTTCTGGGGGCGCTCCTCCTCCTTGAGCTGTCGCAGGCGCTCGCGGAGCTGGACGATGCCAGCCTTGGTGACGAAGTAGGGATCGCTGCTCATCGTGACCCTTGCGGTGACGCGTCGGAGGCCCCGGGCCGAGGAGCGAAGGGCTGGTAGAGCTCCTGCAGCGGGCAGATGTGCGGCGCGGGATCCTGGCTCACGGCCTCGATGGCCGCCACGGCCGCCCACGCCCCGGGGATGGTGGTCTGGTAGGGTATACCATGGACGTAGGCGGAGCGCCGGATATCGCGCGAGTCGATGATGGCCTGCCGGCCCACGGTCGTGTTGATGACCAGCTGGATGTCGCCGTTCTTGACCCGGTCGACGATGTGCGGCCGGCCCTCGGCGACCTTGTTGACGACCTCGGTCGGTACGCCGCGCTCGCTCAGGTAGCGCGCGGTGCCGCGGGTCGACACCAGCTCGAAGCCCAGCTCGACCAGCTTGCGCGCCGCCTTCAGGATGAGGGGCTTGTCCGCGTCCTTGACCGACAGGAAGGCCCGCCCCTTCTGCGGCAGGGCGAACCCGCAGGCGACCTGCGCCTTGCGGAAGGCGCGCGCGAAGTCGCGGTCGATGCCCATGACCTCGCCGGTCGACTTCATCTCGGGGCCGAGCAGCGTGTCGTTGCCGGGGAAGCGGCTGAACGGGAAGACGACCTCCTTGACGGCGACGTGCTGCGGGATGACCTCGCGGGTGAAGCCGATGGCCTCGAGCGACTCGCCGGCCATGACGCGCGCGGCCAGCTTGGCCAGCGGCACGCCGGTCGCCTTGGAGACGAACGGGATGGTGCGCGAGGCGCGGGGGTTCACCTCGAGCACGTAGACGGTGCGGCCGCGGACCGCGAACTGCACGTTCATCAGGCCGATCACGCCCAGCTCGAGCGCCATCGCCTTCGTGTGGTCGCGCACCAGATCCAGGACCGGCTCGGTCAGCGCGTAGGGCGGCAGCGAGCAGGCCGAGTCGCCCGAGTGGACGCCCGCCTCCTCGATGTGCTCCATGACCCCGCCGATGACGACCTGCGTCCCGTCGCTGAGCGCGTCCACGTCCAGCTCGACGGCGTCCTCGAGGAACTCGTCGATGAGGACCGGGTGGTCCTCGGAGACCTCGACCGCCTTGGCGATGTAGCGCTCGAGCTCCTCGGTCGAGTGGACGATCTCCATCGCCCGCCCGCCCAGGACGTAGCTGGGCCGCACGATGATGGGATACCCGATGGACTCGGCGATGCGCACCGCCTCGTCGCCGGCGCGCGCCAGGCCGTTCCTGGGCTGCTTGAGGCCGAGCTTTTGGACCAGCTGTCCGAAGCGCTCGCGGTCCTCGGCGCGGTCGATGGCGTCGGTCGACGTCCCCAGCACGTTGACGCCGGCCCGCTGGAGCGCGGTCGCCAGCTTCAGCGGCGTCTGCCCGCCGAACTGCAGGATGACGCCCCGGGGCTGCTCGACGTGCAGGATCTCGAGCACGTCCTCGAGGGTCAGCGGCTCGAAGTACAGGCGGTCGGACGTGTCGTAGTCGGTCGAGACCGTCTCGGGGTTGCAGTTGATCATGAGGGTCTCGTAGCCCGCCTCGCGCAGGGCCATCACCCCATGGACACAGCAGTAGTCGAACTCGATGCCCTGGCCGATGCGGTTGGGGCCGCTGCCCAGGATGATGATCTTGTCGCGGGCCGTCGGCTCGGCCTCGCACTCGCCCTCGTAGCTGGCGTACAGGTACGAGGTCTCGGCCGCGAACTCGGCCGCGCAGGTGTCGACCCGCTTGTAGACCGGCCGCACGCCCAGTTCCCACCGGCGCGCCCGCACCTCGGCCTCGGTCCGGCCCAGCAGCTTGGCGATGCGCGCGTCCGAGAAGCCGTCGCGCTTCCAGCGCCGCAGCGCGTCGGCCGTGGGCTCGGGCGTCGCCGCGATGACCGCCTCGGCCTCGACCAGCTCGCGCAGGTGGTGCAGGAACCACGGGTCGATGCCGGTGATGGCGTGCAGCTCGTCGACCGCCATCCCGGCCCGGAAGGCGTCACCCAAGAACCAGATGCGGTCCGGGTTCGGCACGCGCAGCTTCTGCACCAGCTCGGCCCGGCCCAGCTCGCCCTTGACCTCGCCCATCAGCGGGACCAGCCCCGGCCGCCCCAGCTCCATCGACCGCAGCGCCTTCTGCAGGCTCTCCTTGAAGGTGCGCCCGAAGCTCATCACCTCGCCGACCGACTTCATCTGCGTCGTCAGCACCGGCGGCGTGTCGGGGAACTTCTCGAAGGTGAACCGCGGGATCTTGGTCACCACGTAGTCGATGCTGGGCTCGAAGCAGGCCGGCGTGGACTTCGTGATGTCGTTCTCGATCTCGTCGAGCGTGTAGCCGACCGCCAGCTTGGCCGCGATCTTGGCGATGGGGAAGCCCGTCGCCTTGGACGCCAGCGCCGACGAGCGGCTGACGCGGGGGTTCATCTCGACGACGATCATCGTGCCGTCGGCCGGGTTGACCGCGAACTGCACGTTGGAGCCGCCGGTGTCGACGCCGATCTCGCGCATGATGGCGATCGCGGCGTCGCGCATGCGCTGGTACTCCTTGTCGGTCAGCGTCTGCGCCGGCGCGACCGTGATGGAGTCGCCCGTGTGCACGCCCATCGGGTCGAGGTTCTCGATGGAGCACACGATGACCACGTTGTCGGCGCGGTCGCGCATGACCTCGAGCTCGTACTCCTTCCAGCCGATGATGCTCTCCTCGACGAGCACCTCTCGCACCGGGCTGGCGTCGAGGCCCCAGCGGACAGCCTCCTCGAGCTCCTCGGCGTTGTAGGCGACGTTGCCGCCGAAGCCGCCCAGCGTGAACGACGGCCGCAAGATGATCGGGAAGGCGATCTTCTCGGCCTCGATGATGGCCCAGGCGTCCTCGACCGAGCGCGCGTAGCCCGAGCGGGTCACCCGCAGGCCGATGCGCTCCATCGCCGCCTTGAACTTCTCGCGGTCCTCGGCCTTCTCGATGCTGTGCAGGTTGGCGCCGATCATCTCGACGCCGTACCGCTCGAGCGTCCCCCGCTTGGCCAGCGCCAGCGCCAGGTTCAGCCCCGTCTGTCCGCCCACGGTCGGCAGCAGCGCGTCGGGCCGCTCGCGCGCGATGATGGCCTCGAGCACCTCGGGCGTCAGCGGCTCGACGTAGGTCGCGTCCGCCAGCTCGGGGTCGGTCATGATGGTGGCCGGGTTGGAGTTCGCCAGGATGACCCGGAACCCCTCCTCACGCAGCGCCTTGCAGGCCTGCGTCCCGGAATAGTCGAACTCGCAGGCCTGGCCGATGACGATGGGCCCCGAGCCGATGAGCAGGACCGAGTGGATGTCTTGGCGCTTGGGCATGGCTGACGGACGACCTCTTGCGGGGGCGCGCGGGGGGCGCGCACGGAAAAAGGAGCGGTCAGGCGCGCTCGAGCTTGCCGCCCGCGCCGATGCGATAGTGCTCGGGCAGGGCGCCCGTCTCCTCGATCGCCGGGCGCCAGGGCTCGAGCGACCAGCCGAAGTCGATGAGCTGCTCGTACAGGATGGTCTTGACGCGCGGCGACTCGTCGGGGTCGAGGATCCGCTGCGCCATCGGCTCGAGGGCGACCTCGGGGCCGTAGGTCGCCAGGCCGTCGATGGCCATGATGCGCACGTCCTCGTTGGGGTCGGTCACCAGCTCGGCGAGCTTGGCCTGCACCTGCGGGTGCGGGAAGTCACGCAGGTTGCTGACGAGCTGGACCTTGTGCTCGTTGACCCGCGTGTCCTTCTTCGAGGCCGCGTCGAGCGCCCGCATCAGCAGGGCGACCGCCGCCTCGAGGCCGCCGATGTCCTTGAGCGCCTTGAGCGGCCAGTACACGGCGTCGTTCACGGTGACGAAGCGCTCGATGGCCGGGATGGCGGCGGTCCCCTTGGAGACCAGCAGCTCGTAGGCCATCTGCTTCTCGTCGTGATCGACGATGCTGGCCTCGGTGCGGAAGGTGAAGCGCTGCATCAGCCCGAACAGCGCGTCCTCGGAGCCTTCGTCGGCCAGCAGCTGCATGCAGCGCTGGCGCTCGGCCGTCTGCATGTAGGGCTCGGTCACCTTGCCGGTCAGCTTCTGGATTTTGGAGCCGCCGCCGCCTCCGAAGAACTTGAGGAACCCCATCGCCTTCACCTCCTCGACGTCACTCGACGCGCCTGCACTCCAACCTCGTGTTGCCGCGGTGCGCGCCTATAGCACTCGCGCCGGCCCCTGTCAGCAGCCGTGCGCGCCTGCTCGGGGCCGCGCCGCGTCCGGGCCCCCGGAGCCTGTCCCGGAGCCCTCCCTGAGCGCCCGCCACAACACACCCCCGGCCGCGCGCAATCCCCACGGGAACAGTTGACAGCGCCCGGCCGATGGCACACAGGTGCGGACGCCGCGCGTACGCCGCGCGTACGGCGCGGGCCGGCGCCCGAGCCGCGCCCGCCGTAGACTGAACCGCCGAGGGACCTTCGTTGGCCGTCCAGATCATCCTCGCCTCCTCCTCGCCCCGCCGCAAAGAGCTGCTCGAGCGGCTCGGCTTCACCGTCAAGGTCATCCCCTCCTCGGTCGAGGAGATCCGGATGGACTCCGAGTCCGCCGAGAACTTCGTCAAGCGCATGGCCCGCGCCAAGTGCCTGGCCGTCGTCGAGCGCCTGCAGACGACGCTCTATCCGACCGACGCCGAGGGCAACACCCTCCGCACGGGCTCGCCGCGCAGCGTCGACACCCGCTGGGTCATCGGCGCCGACACGGTGGTCGTCCTGGGCGACCAGATCCTCGGCAAGCCCAAGGACACCGCCGAGGCGGCCGACATGCTGCACCGCCTGAGCGGCCGCAAGCACCGCGTCATCAGCGGCTTCTGCATCCACGACCTCAAGAAGAACAAGGAGGGCGTGCAGGCGGTGTCGACCGAGGTGACCTTCAAGAACCTGACCAGCGGCGAGATCGACAAATACATCGCGGTCGGCGAGTCGATGGACAAGGCCGGCTCCTACGCCATCCAGGGCGTCGGCGCCTACCTGTGCGACTCGATCGTCGGCTCCTACACCAACGTCGTCGGGCTCCCCCTCTGCCAGATGGTCGAGATGATGGAGGAGATGGGCGCCCACGACGTGCTGCCGTACTGACCGTGGCCGGCGAGGGCGGCGAGGGCTACGCCGAGCGTCTGGCGGCCGTCCGGGCGCGCATCGCGTCGGCCTGCGCGGCGGCGGGGCGCGACCCGGCCGAGATCACGCTGCTGGCCGTGTCCAAGCGCCACCCCGACGCGGCCGTCCGCGCGCTGGCGGCGCAGGGGCTGGTCGACTTCGGCGAGAACCTGGTCCAGGCCTGGTCGGCGCGTCTGACGAGCCTGCCGGACCTGCAGGTGCGCTGGCACCTCATCGGGCCGATCCAGACCAACAAGGCCAAGGTGATCGCCGCGGGGCGCCCGCACCTGCTCCACACGCTGGACCGGCCGGCGCTGGTCGACGCGCTCGAGGCGCGGCTGACCGGCCCGCCGCTGGACGTCCTGCTGCAGGTCAACGTCGACCGCGAGCCGCAGAAGGCGGGCTGCCTGCCCGAGGAGGCCGACGCCCTGGCCGACCGCGTGGCCGCCAGCCCGGCGCTGCGGCTGCGCGGCCTGATGACCATCCCGCGGCCGTCCGACGAGGCCGACCCGCGCCCCGCCTTCGCCGCCTTGCGCGGGCTGGGCGAGCGGCTGCAGGACCGGATCGATCCCGCGGGCGGGGCCTCGCCCATCCTGTCGATGGGCATGTCCGACGACCTCGAGGCCGCCATCGCCGAGGGCAGCACCCTGGTCCGGGTCGGGACGGCCCTGTTCGGGAGCCGCCCGACCTGATCCCAGCCTACAGGTCGCCCTGGCAGTTGGTGTAGGAACCCAGGCAGATGTCGGTGGCCGAGACCTGCTGGCTGCACAGCTCGGGGTTGGCGCTGTCCCAGCACTCGGCGCCGACGCACAGCCGCCAGTCGTAGTACAGGGTCGGCGCGTCCTCCTTGCTGGCCTGATGGCAGCCGCGCACGCAGGCGTGGTCGACGTCGCCCAGGAAGTCGACGCACAGGGCGATGCAGCCCGACAGCTTGCCGCATCCGTCGCTGCCGGCGCCCGGCCCGCCGGCGTAGCAGGCGACCGTCGCGTCGAGGCAGCTGGAGCGCATGCAGTTGTAGTGCTTCTTCGACTCCGAGGCCTCGCACCCCGCGGTGTTCATGCAGCCCACCCAGGCGGTGACCAGCGCGGTCTCGTCCTCGTCGGCGGCCGTCCCGCAGGTCTCCGCGGCGGTCTCGAGGCAGGTGGTCAGGGCCTCGCCCTCCTCGCCCGCGCACTGGGTCAGGTAGCAGGGGGCGACCTGCGGGCACAGCTTGCCGGCCGGCGGCGTCACGACGTCGGGCGTCGTGGTGTCCTCGGTCACGTCGGGCGCGCTGGTGTCGGGCGCGCTGGTGTCGGGCGTGGTCGTGTCCGGCGTCGACGCATCGGGCGCCGCGGTGTCGGGCGTCGCCGTGTCTTCGGCGCCCTCGTCGCCCTCGACGTCGCCCTGCTGGGTGTCGGCCGCGTCCCCAGCGACGTCGGGCGTCACGTCCCCGTCGTTCGAGTCGCAGGCGGCGAAGGCCAACAGACAGAAGCTCAACACGATTCGGTTCATGGCCGTCTCCCCCGATCACGGGCGCTGGTGTGCGGAAGTGAGCGCAATAGCGGCGGCTCCCGCCGGCTGTCAAGGCCCCCCACCCGCGTCTCCGGCCACGGCCACGCTCACGGCCACGGCCACGGCCACGGCCACGCTCACGGCCCCGGCCACGGCCTACGTGGGGATCGGCCGCCGTGCCCGCAGCGTGTGCACCGCGGCTCCGACCACGAAGCGCGCGTAGGCCGCCAGCTCCTGTCGGTCGGGGGCCTCGGTCAGGACGTACTGCTCGATGTAGGCCAGCCCGATGGCGCGCGAGACCATCAGGGACAGGTGGCGCGCGTCCTGGGCGGTCAGCTCGCCGCGGGCGACCCAGGGCGCCATCAACAGATCGATGGCGCGTGTCATCTGGCGGCCGAAGAAGGCGCCGAGGTGCGGCCGCAGGTCGGGGCGCTCGAGGGAGACGGCGAACATGAACCGGACGAAGGCGATGTGCCGCCCGTCGCGCTCGTAGATGTCGGAGACGAAGTGGGCGATGAGCGCGGGCAGCGCCTCGAGCGAGTCGGGCAGGGTGAAGGCGCCGGCCCGCGGCGTCATCATGTTGGCGCCAGCGTGCTGGACGATCTGCTCGATGAGCTCGTCCTTGCTGGCGAAGTAGTGGTACAGGCTCGGCTGGCTCATCCCCAGGCGCCGCGCCAGCTCGCGCAAGCTCGCGCCGGCGATGCCCCGGTCGGCGATGAGCGCGAGGCCGGCCTCGAGGACCTCGGCGTGGCGGCCCGTGAACGGCGGTTCGAGGCGGAAGGTCGGCTCCATCGGGCGCAGGATGCCACGATCGCGGCGGATCGCGACCGCAGGAACATCACGCCGCGCGCGAGTCGCCCGAGATCTTGCCGCCCGTGGCCGGCGGCGCGTGCCGGCGGTTGGCCTCGTGCAGGGCGTCGAGCTGCTGGCCGACGCCGCTGATGAGGCAGATGCCGGTCAGAAAGAAGATGGGCGCCAGGTTCATGAACAGCGGCCCGGTCACGCAGCAGATGAGGATGGGGATCAGCGCGTAGAGGTAGGCGCCGATCATGACCAGGTGGTGGAAGGCGGAGCGCTTGTCGTCGTGCATGGCGAGCCCTCGGCGGCGGCGGCGGGCCTGCGCGGACACGCGCCGCGGCATGGCCTATCGCCAGATAGGCGAGAGTATGATCCAGGGCAGTAAACGCGTCAACACCACCTGCGGGAAGCCGCTCTGGATGGCTCTGGGCTATCGATCGAAAGGTCGTCGGTCGGGTCCCGACCGGTCACGGAGCCGCGCGAGGCTTGACGAACGGGGCCGCGGCTCGTCTCATCCGCCTTCGGTCACGCGGCCGTGGGGGCGCGTGCGAGCCGATCGGAGCAAGGTCATGAACATCGCGGACGACATCACCAAGCTGGTCGGGCGGACGCCGCTGGTGCGGCTCAACCGGGTGACCGATGGGGCTGGGGCCGAGATCCTGGCCAAGCTCGAGTTCTTCAACCCGCTGTCCTCGGTGAAGGACCGCATCGGCCTGGCGATGGTCGAGGCGGCGGAGGCGGCGGGGCAGATCGGGCCGGACACCGTGCTGGTCGAGCCGACCAGCGGCAACACCGGCATCGCGCTGGCCTTCGTATGCGCGGCCAAGGGCTATCGTCTGATCCTGACCATGCCCGAAACGATGAGCACGGAGCGGCGCAAGATGCTGGCGGCGCTGGGGGCCGAGCTGGTGCTGACGCCGGGCGCCGAGGGCATGAAGGGGGCCATCGCGCAGGCGCAGGCGATGACCGAGGACCCTTCCGGCAAGTACGTGATGCTGCAGCAGTTCCAGAACCCGGCGAACCCCGAGGTGCATCGCAGGACCACCGCCGAGGAGATCTGGGGCGACACGGACGGGCAGGTGGACATCCTGGTGTCGGGCGTCGGGACGGGCGGGACGATCACGGGCGTGACGCAGGTCATCAAGGAGCGCAAGCCGGCCTTCCGCGCGGTGGCGGTCGAGCCGACCGGGTCGCCGGTCCTGTCGGGCGGCCCGCCGGGGCCGCACAAGATCCAGGGGCTCGGCGCCGGCTTCATCCCCGAGGTGCTCGACACGAGCCTCATCGACGAGATCGTGCAGATCGGCCACGAAGAGGCGGGCGCGATGGCGCGGCGCCTGGCGCGCGAGGAGGGCCTGATGTGCGGGATCTCGTCGGGCGCGAACGTGGCGGCGGCCGTGCAGATCGCGAAACGGCCCGAGAACGCGGGCAAGCAGATCGTGGTCATCATCTGCGACACGGGCGAGCGCTACCTGAGCACGTGGCTCTTCGAGGAGCCGGCATGAGCACGACCAGGCTGCCGGTCCGCCCCGCGGCGCTGGACGCCGGGCGAGACGGCGAGACGGAGGTCGCGGTGGACCGAAAGAGCCCGACGGGGCTGGGCGCAGTGGTCGACGCGTTGACGGAGGCGCCCGAGGGGTGCCGGGGCATCATCCAGCCGGGGCGCAACGGCCGCCAGCTGCTGCCGTCCCGGGACGTGGTGGTCGCGCAGGTCGAGGCGCTGCGGGCCATCCTGTTCCCGGGGTGGTTCAGCGAGTGGGACCTGACCGAGGAGAGCCTACGCTACTACGTCGGGGCGACGCTGGATCGCGTGCTGCACGTCATGCAGGAGCAGGTCGAGCGCGGGCTGTGCGTCACGTGCGACACGCACGGGCAGGGGACGGACTCGTGCGCCGAGCGGGCGCGGGATCTCACGCAGCGCTTCCTGGCGCGGCTGCCCGAGGTGCGGCGCATCCTGTGGACCGACGTCGAGGCGGCCTTCGAGGGCGACCCGGCGACCGACAGCGTGGCCGAGATCATCTTCGCCTACCCGGGGCTGCGCGCCATCACCTACTACCGGCTGGCGCACGAGCTGCATGTCCTGGGGGTGCCGCTCATCCCGCGGATGATCACCGAGTACGCCCACAGCACGACCGGCATCGACATCCACCCGGGCGCGCGCATCGGCGAGCGCTTCTTCATCGACCACGGCACCGGCGTGGTCATCGGGGCGACGGCCATCGTCGGCGACCGCGTGCGCCTGTACCAGGGCGTGACCCTGGGGGCGAAGAGCTTCCCGCTCGACGCCAACGGGCGCCCGATCAAGGGGGTCGACCGGCACCCCATCCTCGAGGACGACGTCGTCATCTACGCCGGCGCCACCATCCTGGGGCGCATCACCATCGGGCGCGGCTCGGTGGTCGGCGGCAACGTGTGGCTGACGCGGACGGTGCCGCCGGGCACCAGCGTCACCCAGTCGCAGGCGCGCCAGACCCACTTCGACAACGGCGGCGGCATCTGAGCGCGCCCGACGCATCGCTGGCGCTGGCCCGCGCGCTGCTGAACGAGGACGCCAGGCCGCACGTGCCGGCGCCCGAGCTGGCGGCCTTCCGCCCGCTGTGGACCGAGGTGGCGCGCCAGCACGCCGCACCGCTGTCCCAGGCGGTCCTGGGCGGGTTCCGGGCCGACCGGCTGGCGTGGGCGTTCTTCAGCGGCTATCAGGCGGCCGGGCGGGTCCTCCAGCCCGACCTGGGGCCCCAGGTGACCTTCGGCCTGGCCGTCACCGAGGCGGGCGGCGGGCACCCGGCGGCGGTCGAGACGCGGCTGTCGGAAGGCGCGGACGGCGGGTTCGTGCTGCACGGCGACAAGCGCTGGTCCACCGGCGCCGAGGCGTGCGACGTGCTGCTGGTCGTCGCCAGCGCCGGCGAGGGGCCGGACGGGCGCAAGCAGCTCCGGGCCGTGCGGGTGCCGACCGACGCCCCTGGGCTGAGCTTCGCGCCGATGCCGCCGACCCCGTTCGCGCCCGAGCTGGGCCACGCCTCGGTGCGCCTGGACGGGGTGCGCGTCGGCGCGGACGCGGTGCTGCCCGGCGACGGCTACCTGCGGGTGGTCAAGCCGTTCCGCACGCTCGAGGACGTCCACGTCCACGCGGCCGTGCTGGGGCACCTGGCCGGGTGCGCGCGCCGGTGGCAGTGGCCGGCGAGCGCGCTCGAGCGGATCGTGGCCGCCGTCGTCGGGCTGGCGCCGCTCGCGACCGCGCCGCCGCTGGATCCGGCGGTGCACCGGGTCCTGGGCGGGCAGCTGGCGGCGATCGCCGATCTCATCGCCGAGCTGGCGCCGCACCTGGACGCGATGCCGGACGAGGTCGCGACGCGCTGGAGGCGCGATCGGGCGCTGTTCACCGTGGCCGGCAAGGCACGCGCCCTGCGGCTCGAGCGCGCGCGACAGGCGCTGACGGCCTGAGGCGGACCGGTCACTCCGCGGGGCACTCCGTCCCCCCGCCGCTCAGGTCGAAGCACAGCGGCCAGTTCGCCTGCACGTCGCACGGCTTGGGGCAGCCATCGAGCAGGCAGCAGTTGTCCTGCTGCGAGCACGTCCCGGGGAACCCATCGAGGAAGGCATCGGCCTCCGCGTAGTCCGCCATGAGGCCCGGCCACGGGCTCGCGGGCAGGGGCAGGTCGCACTGCCACAGGGTGGCGCTGCCCTCGACCTCGCGGGCGATCTCGAGGCGGCAGTGTCCATCGGCGTGGCGCCCGAGGACCCGGAGCCCGACCGAGCCGAAGTGCCAGTAGAAGCCGCCGGCGACCGGCTCGCAGCGCAGCATCGCGTCGAGGAAGGGCTCGGCGGCGTCGCTGCACAGGCAGGCTTGGGTCAGGCACGGGACGACGTCCCAGGCGTCGTAGCTGGTCTCGGCGGTCGGGGTGGGTGCCACGGGGCCGTGGGCCGGGTCGCACAGCGGCGCCGCGGGGTCGACGGTGTCGGGGTCGGGTTCGGTCAGGTCGTCCTCGGCGTCGGGTTGGGTGATCTCGGCGTCCGCCTGCTCCGCGTCTGCGTCCGGGAGGGTGACGGCACCCTCGTCGGCGTCACAGCCAGCGACGAGGGCGGCCAGGAGGAGGGTCGGGAACAGCGCGGCGGTCCATGGGGCGGTGCGGGTCATCTCGAGTCCTGACGGAGAGGGGGAGGGGCGGTGACGGGGCGTCACCGGCGGAAGGTGGGGGCGAGGTGAGCAAGGGGCGTGCCACCCGGCGTCGAGGCTGCGCTCCCGTGATGCGCGAGAGGCCGCAGGTGAGCAAAATTTCACCACGCTGGGCTGGACCGGCCAATCGATCGCCAGTGGGCCGGTCGGACCCTGGCAGGCCCGGGTCCCTGGCGCGGACCGGTCGTCGCGCTCGCGCGCCGCCGCCAAATGGGGCAACATCGGCCGCGATGAACGCGATGCAACCGACGGACCTGATTGGGGGCACCCCGCTCGTCGACCTCTCGCCGCTCGTCGGGCGGCCGGGGGTGCGGCTGCTGGGCAAGCTCGAGGGCAACAACCCGGGCGGCAGCGTCAAGGACCGGCCCGCCTACTGGATGATCAAGGAGGCCGAGGCCCGCGGGGAGCTGCGCCCGGGCGTGCGGCTCATCGAGCCGACCAGCGGCAACACCGGCATCGCGCTGGCGATGATCGCGGCCATGAAGGGCTACGACGTCGAGCTGGTCATGCCCGGGAACGCCACGCGCGAGCGGGTGCTGGCGATGGAGGCCTACGGCGCCAAGGTCACGCTGACCCCCGCCGAGCAGCGCATGGAGGGCGCCATCGACTACGCCCGCGGCAAGGTGGCCGAAGGCGGCTACCTGATGCTCGACCAGTTCAGCAACCCCGACAACTGGGCCGCCCACCTGCACACGACCGGCCCCGAGATCTGGCGCGCGACCGGCGGCGAGGTCACCCACTTCGTCTCGGCCATGGGGACGACCGGCACCATCATGGGCACCTCGCGCTATCTCAAGGGTCAGCGCGAGGCCGTGCAGGTCGTCGGCGCCCAGCCGGCCACCGACGACACCCACATCCCCGGCATCCGCCGCTGGCCGGCGGCCTATCTGCCCAAGATCTTCGACCCGCGCTGGGTCGACCGCACCATCGACGTCACCACCGAGGACGCCACCGAGACCACGCGCCGCCTCGCCCGCGAGCGCGGCCTGTCGGTCGGCATGAGCTCGGGCGGGGCCGTCTGGTGCGCGCTCGAGGTCTGCCGCGAGCTCGACGCCGGCTGCGTCGTCACCATCCTGTGCGACCGCGGCGACCGTTACCTGTCCTCCGGACTCTTCGGCTGAGGCGGCGTCCATGCGGGTCACCCTCTCGCGCGTCCACGGCGCGCAGTACGTCGGCACCAACGAGGAAGGTCGCCGGATCACCATCGCCGGCTCGCCCGACATCGGGCCCAGCGACGACGGCGTGCGGCCCATGCAGGCCGTCCTGATGGCGCTCGCGGCCTGCACCTCGGTCGACGTGCAGCTCATCCTCCAGAAGGGACGCCACCGGGTCGACAGCCTGGACGTGACCATCGACGCCGAGCGCGCCGACGCCGTCCCGGCCGTCTTCACGAAGATCCACATGCACTTCGAGGCCTCGGGCGACTTCTCGCAGCACAAGCTCGAGCGCGCGGTCACCCTGTCGCACGACAAGTACTGCTCGGTCGCGGCCATGCTCGAGCCGGGCGTGACGATCACGACCAGCTGCGCCTTGCGCGAGGGCTGACCCGACCGACGGTGGCCCCGCGCGCGGTGGTCCGCCCCGGGTCCGGGCCTAGCTTCCTGCTATGTGCCCGTGATCGCTGGGAGCCGCCGTGCGCCACCTGCCCCTCGCCGTCGCCCTGACCCTGTCTGCGCTGGCCTGCGCCGAGCCGCAGACCGGGGCCGAGGCCGCGGCGCCGCGCGGGGCCACGGCCGAGCCGACCGATGATGACGGCGTAGCCACGCTCTCGGCCGACGCCTCGGAGACGGCAGGCGCGGCGCCCGACGAGGCCGTCTCCGAGCCCACGCCGCTCGCCGCGCGGCGGCTGGACCCGGCCTGTGTCGACGGCCGCGTGACCCTGGACATCCCGGGGCGGCAGCCGTCCATCGCCGCCGAGGTCGCCGCCTACGAGCCGGCCCGGGCGCGCGCGCTGATGCGGCAGGTCCTGACCGCGCGCTGGCCCTACGGCGAGCGCCTGGTCGACGAGGGCGTCGCGTTGGCGGGCCCCGACGAGCCGGACTGCGTGACCCGGGGCCTCAACGGCGACCCGCCGGCCCTGGCGCGGGACTTCCTGCTACGCCTGCAGAGCGTCGTCCACGAGTGCGGCCACGCCGTGGACCTGGCCGCGGGCGACCCGCTGGCGCCCGCCTACCGGCTGGGGCCGGACACGGTCGTGCGCTGCGAGGGTGGGCGCTACGTCGGGCCCTTGGCGACCCCGGCGCGCAGCCGCATCCGTGGCGACGCCTTCGGGGCCGAGCGGCCGCCCTGTCCGGACAAGGGCGAGCGGGGGTGTGACCCGTACGCGGCGCTGTATCTGGAAGGAGACCCCGGAGACGACCAATTCGATACGGGTGACCAGGGGCTGGCTATGGTGCTCGAGGAGCTGCTGCAGTACCAGCACTCGCTGATGGCGGCGCGCACGATCTCGGACCACCTCATCGCCCGGACGAGCGCGCGCGACGGGCTGCTGACGAGCCTGTGGTACCTCGAGCGCTACCTGCACATGATGCGCCTCGGTCACCCCGAGGCCTACGCGGCGGTGATGGAGTCACCCTGCTGGCGGGGGCTCATCCTGACGCTGTGGGGGCGGTCCTGGCGGCTGCTCGAGGCGACGGCGGACGAGCGCCACCTGGGCCTCGAGGACGAGGCGCTGCTGGCGCTGGTCGAGGAGCCGGCCCTGCTGCAGGAGATCGAGCGCGTGCGGCGGGCCCACGGCTGCGACTAGCCGTGGTCAGGCCCAGGGTTCGCAGCGGAGCTCGACGTCGGGCGTCACCTGCCACAGCGTGCGGTCGGGCATCTCGCGCCAGGGCTCGCCGGTCAGCGGCTCGGACGCGATGACGACGGCGCGGTAGCCGACGTCGGGCTCGAGCCGGGCGTGGGTCTGGGCGCAGATGTCGCACACGTGCAGGGCGTCGCGCTCGAGCTGGTAGAGCGTGCGCCCCCAGCGGGTCCCGACCAGGTGATTGCCGTCGGTGAGGACGACGTTGAGGCCGTTGGGCGTGTCGGGGTCGCCGCCGCAGCACCAAGCGAGCAGGTCCTCGAAGGTCGCTCGCAGCGCGGCCATGGGGTCGCCGGAGCCGCGCTCGAGGTAGGACATCATCATGTGGAAGAGGTGCTCGCTGTCGGTCGTGCCGCGGATGGCCTCGCGGTGATGGGGCAACATCACCTCGCGCATGCGGTCGCGGACGCGGGCGAACTCGTGGACGGTGCCGTTGTGGATGAACGACCAACGCCCCCACACGAACGGGTGGGTGTTGTCGAGCGACGGCGCGCCGACCGTCGCGCGGCGGACGTGGGCCAGGAACAGGCGCGCGTACTGCCCGGTGACCGACCGGCGGAAGTGCTCGCCGTGATAGGCGGCCCAGGCCTGGCGCTCGACGTGAATGTGGGCCCCGTCGTAGGTGGCGACCCCCCAGCCGTTGACGTGCTCGCGCCCCGAGAGGTCGCGCCGGCTCTGGGCCATCAGCGCGTTCTGCGCGTGGACGAGGTCGCACTCGACGCGGCTCTGTGCGTTGGAGCGGAAGGCGTACAGGCGACACATGGGTGTTGGAGGGCTCCCTTCGACTGGGCCTCGGGGCGCGTGAGACGCGTTGAACCTGGCGCCTGCGGCGCGTAGCTATACATGTAACCACTTGAAACTGTTGGTTAACTACTCATGGGAGGCCCGATGGGCGCGGGACGCGGCGCGAGGAGGCGCGCTTGAGGCGGCTGGCACCGAGGCGGCGCACGCGCTCGCTGGACGTCCTGCCCTCGCTGCCCGTGCGCGCGCAGATCGAGGTCGAGCTCGCTCCGGCCGAGCGGCGTGAGCTGGCGCGGCTGGCGGAGCGGCTGCTCGCCGAGGACCCGGCCCTGGGGGCGCTGACCGCCTTCGGGCCGCGGGTGCGCGCCGGGGCGGGCGCGGTCCCGTCGGTCTTCCTCGAGGACCACGTCGAGATCACGCTCTTTCACGTCAGCGGCGACGCGAGCCTGGAGTATCGGGCCCTGCTGCTGGCGGGGGATGGGGACGTGGTGCTGGTCGGCGGCGAGCGGCGCCCGGAGTTCGAGGCCTACTGCCGCGACGTGCTGGGCCTCGGCGCGCCCGAGGTCCTGACCGTCCATCGCGAGCCGAGCGCGCCGAAGCTGCCGCTGGCGCTGCGGGTGTTGCGCGAGTGCCAGGTCCTGACGCGGCTCATCGGGTTGGCGCGGCGCCACGGCGGCCTGAACCTGGTGCCCTACTACGGCACGTCGAGCGCGTGGGCCCTGGCGAGCGTGCTGGCCGACAGCGCGCGGGTGCCGGTGCGCGTGCTGGCGGCGCCGCCCAAGCTGACGGCCCACGCGAACGACAAGCTGTGGTTCGCGCGGCGGGTCGCCGAGGTCCTGGGGCGCGACGCCCGGCCTTCGACGACCAGCGCCGGGGGGCCCGAGGCGCTGGCGGAGATCCTGGCCGGGGCCGCTGATCGGTCGGGGCGGCTGGTCGTGAAGCTCCCCGACAGCGCCTCCTCGGTGGGGAACGTGGTGGTCGAGGCCGCGGCCGTGCGCGCCGAGGGCGCGGAGGCGGTGGCGGCGCGGGTCACGGCGCATCTGCGGGGGATCGGCTGGGAGGACGACTGGCCGCTGCTGGTGTCGGTCTGGGACGAGCCGGTGCTGGAGAGCCCGTCGGTGCAGCTGTGGATCCCGCCGCTGGCGGACCGCGCCGACGGGGCGGCGGCGGAGGGTCCCGACCCGATCGTGGAGGGCGTGTTCACGCAGTGGCTGGCCGAAGGGACCGGCCAGTTCCTGGGCGGCGCGCCGTCGCGGCTGCCGGCGCGCGTGCGGGTGCGGCTGGCGCAGGAGGCCCTCTACCTGGGCGCGCTGCTGCAGGCGCTGGGCTACGTGGGGCGGTGCAGCTTCGACGCCGTGATGGTCGGCACGCGCCCCGAGACCGCGACGCCGCACTGGATCGAGTGCAACGGCCGCTGGGGGGGCATGTCCATCCCGCTGACCGTGGCGAACCGCCTGTGCGGGGACTGGTCGCGGCACCCGTTCACGACCCTGACCCACCACGTCCCGCGCGCGGCGCGGCTGGACGAGCTGCTGGCGGGCTGGGACGACCTGCTGCTGCGCCCGGGGCGTCGGGACGAGGGGATCGTGGTGCTCAGCCCGGGGCCGTTCGAGGCCGGCCAACGCTGTCACCTGCTGTCCACCGCGGCGCCGGCCGCGCTGGCCTCAGCGCTGGACCTGCGGGTCTGACCCGGCGCGTCCGCCGGCGCCGGCGTCGTAGGCCGCGGCCGTGCGCGGGAGGGTGAAGCGGAAGCAGCTGCCGCGGCCCTCGACGCTCGCCACGGAGATCGCGCCGCCGTGCGCCTCGACGATGCCCTTGGCGATGGCGAGCCCCAGGCCGGCGCCGCCGCGTTGGGTCTTCCGGGCCTGCCAGAAGCGGTCGAACAGGTGCGGCAGGTCCGCCTCGGGGATCCCCGGGCCGGTGTCGCGCACGGAGAACGTCACCAAGACCTCGTCGGCCTCGATCTCCAGCGCGATGACACCCTCGGGCGGCGTGAACTTGCGCGCGTTGCCGACCAGGTTGTCCAGGACCTGCATCACGCGCTCGCGGTCGGCGTAGATCGTGGTCTCGACGCGGTCCGGGTCGCACTCGAGGCGGGCCACGCCCTCGGCGCCCTGGGCGGCGTACCGCTCGCACAGCTCCGTGAGCAGGGGCCCGATCGGGTGCAGGGCCGGCTCGAGGAACAGGTGCTTGGTCTCGAGCCTGCTGACCTCGAGCAGGTCGGCGATGAGGCGGTTCATCCGGTCGGCCTCTCGGCGGATCAGCGCGATGGGCTTGCGGGCGTGCTCGTCGGACAGGCGTCGGCTCAGGGCCCGGGCGCTCATGAAGATGGCGCTCAGCGGGTTGCGCAGGTCGTGCGACACGATGCCCAGGACCTCGTCACGCAGCGCGAGGGCCCGGTCGGCGCGCTCGCGGGCGGCGCGCTCGTCGAAGAAGAGCCGCGCGCGGTCGACGGCCAGGGCGATGGGCTCGGTCATCGCCCTGAGCAGATCGAGGTCGCCCTCGGACGAGCCCTCCGCCGAGCAGGCCCCGACCATGAGGACGCCCATGGCGTCGCCGCCGCGCCCGGGCGGCGGCAGCAGCGGGGCGACCATCAGCGAGCGCAGGGGGCTGAGCCGAGGCGCGTCGGGCACGATCCGAGCGACGTCGGCGTCGTCGATGAGCTGCGGCTCGCCCTGCTCGAGGAGGCGCCCCACCACCGGATGGCCTACCGGGATCTCCATCGGCGCGGCGCCGGGGCTCGCGATCACCCCCGCGGCTGCGCCCTCGACCAGGGCCTGGCCGTCGTCCGACCGCATGAACAGGACGGCCCCGTCGGCCGAGAAGGCGGCCATCGTCTGGCCCACGACGTCCTGGAGCAGGGCCTCGGTGTCCAGGTGGCGCAGCCCCGCCGCGAGGACCTCCTGGAGCGCCTCGAGCCGGCGCGTGGCGGCCTCGGCCCGGGCGCGCGCCTCCTCCGCGGCGGCGACGGCCCGTGCGAGGCGGGTCCGCTCCTTGCCGAGCGCGCGCTGGGCGTTGACCAGCTCGGAGTTCAAGGCGGTCAGCTCGGCGTTGAGCGGCTCGGCTTGGTCGTCGCGCGGGTGCTCGACCAGCCACAGACGCGGCAGCTCGGCGCCGTCCGGTCGCGGGGCGACGGGGTGGAAGGTGAGCAGGTCGACGTGGCCACCCGTGTCGAACACCAGCTCCCAGGGGGCCCCGTCTTCGGCGTCACCGCGCTCGAGGAAGCGCTGGTAACGAACGCGCGAGGGCGCGTCGAGCGCTTCGGCGAGGGGGCGCCCCGTGAGGCTGGTGCCCAGGCGGGCTTCGAGGTGGCCGTTGCTGGCCAGGACGGTGCCGTCGGCCGACAGCGCCAGGACGGCCCCCGGGAAGCCGCTCATCCACCGCGCGGGCGCCGGAGGTGGGGCGCCGTGGTCAGCCACGGTCCTCTCCGGGGTCGCAGGAGGTCGCGCGATCGAAGCGCTCGGCGAGTAGACGCGCCGCCTCCTCGGCGTCGCGCGCCGTGGCGTCGGCGCCCACGGCCGCGGCGAGCGCCGGGTCGTCGAGGAAGGGCCGCCCGCCGACCAGGATGAGCGGCATGCGCGGCAGGTGGGCCTCGCGGAGGGCGGCGACCGTGGCGGCGAGGGCCGGCACGTGCGGCGAGATGCTGGCCGACAGGGCGACGGCCTCGGGCCTGCGCTCGCGGACGAGGGCGACGAAGGACTCGAGGGGCACCGAGGCGCCGACGAAGTCGGTGTCCCAGCCCTCGCACTCCAGGAGATCGCAGACCATGCGCAGGCCGATCTCGTGGCGCTCTCCCTCGGGGCAGGCGGCGACGAGGCGAGGCCCGGACGGGGCGGGGCAGGCGTCGAAGAAGCGGGCGTACAGGCGGGCCATCGCCGTCTGGGTGATGGCGGTCGCGAGGTGCTCCTGCGCGACCGTCAGCTCGTCGCGTTCCCACAGCTGGCCGATGTCGCGCAGCGTCGGCTGGAAGACCTGCAGGTATAGGGTCTGCAGGGTGCAGCCGCGCTGGACGAGCGCATCGACCACCTGGAAGGCGCGGCGGCGGTCGCCGGCCCGGACGGCCGCCAGATACTCGTGGTGGAGCTCGCGCTCGCTCATGACGCGGGCGCCTCCGGCGCGACGGTGAGAGGGCTGACGCAGACGGACACGGCGATCCTCGGGCTGGGCCGGCGCTGTGGGGGGACGGGCCCATCGTAGCGCGCGGGACCGGCGGCCCCTACGGTCCGGACCCGCTGCGATCGGGGCCCGGCGCCAGCGGGGTCAACCCTGCTCGCCGGGGAACGCCGAAGGTCCGAGCCGGAGCGCGACCTCGAGCAGGGCGTTGGCGCCGCGCAGGCCGAGCTTGGTGCAGATGCGCTGGCGGTGGTTCTGCACGGTGCGCGTGCTGACGAACAGGGCGCGCGCGATCTCGCGGCTGGTCAGGTTGCGCGACAGGTGCAGCAGGACGGTGCGCTCGGCGGGCGTGAGGGTCTCGAGGGCCGCGCGGAGCGGCTCGGGCTCGGCGCCCGGGGCGGGGGGCTCGGCCGGAGCGGCGGCGGGGGCCTCGGCGGAACGCGGGGGATCGTCGGGCTCGCCTTCGAGGCGGCCCTCGAGCTGGGGCGGCAGCTCGACCGTGTCGCCGGGGCTCGCGGCCAGGCAGGCCCACAGGAGCTGCTCGAGGGCGCGCACCTCGAGGCGGTCGGCCGCCTCGAGCAGGGTCTCGACGAGGCCGGCGTCGACCCGCGGGCCCTGGCCTGGGGCCAAAAAGCGCGCGGCCAGGGACGCGTCGCCGTCGAGGGCGCGCTGCAGCAGGTGGCGCACGAGCAGCGGGACGTCCTCGCGCCGCTGGGCGAGCGGCGGGACCCGCAGGACGTGGCGGAAGCGTTGCAGCAGCTCGGGGCGCAGGGCCTCGGGCGAGGCGGCGGTCGCGAGGACCCGCAGGTCGGCGCGGCGGGTGCGCGGGTCGCCGAGGCGTTGGTAGTCGCCATCGAGCAGGCGGAGCAGGGTCGCCTGGCCGGCCTCGTCGAGGGCGTCGACGCCGTCGAGGAAGAGCGCGCCGCCGCTGGCCTGGCCGACCAGGCCCGGGCGCTCGGGGGCGCCGGGGTCGGGGAAGCCGGCCGCGTGTCCGAACAGCTCGGCCTCGAGGTGTGCGGCGGGCAGGGTCGCCGCGTTGCGGATGACCAGCGGTCGCGACGCTTGGGGCCCTTGGCGGTGCACCGCGCGGACGGTCAGCTCCTTGCCCGAGCCGGCGGGTCCGACGACGAGGACGTGTCCGTCGCGCGGGGCGGCGAAGGCGATGGCGTCGCGCAGGGTCCACGCGGCGGGGCTCTCGCCGACGAGCCCGTCGGCGTCGGGCGCGCCGAAGGGCGTGGCGTCGGGCGCGAGGACGCTGCGGGCGGCGGGCCACGGTGAGGGGCGGGCGCACGCCAGCAGCAGGAGCTGGCCCTCGAGCTCGACCAGATCGCCGGGGCCGATCGTGCCCTGGGCGGTGACGCGGCCGCCCACCCGCAGGGGCAGCCGCCCCAGGTTCTCGACGGTGGCGCGCTCGCGCTCGAGGCGGCACAGGCGCAGCTGGCGGCGCGACAGGTGCCGCGAGGCGAGCGGCGCGCACAGGCGCTGGGCGCCCGGGCGCTGCTGGACGAGGGGCAGGCGGACCTCGCCGGGCTCGACCGGGCCGTCGCCGCGCCCGAAGAGCCCCGCGGGCCCCCCCGGTGGGCTCAGGCGGAGCACCTGGCCCGCGCGGCCGAGGCCGTCCGCGTCCCAGGCGACCACCAGGACCAGCTCGGTCTCGGGCGCGGCGGCGCGGAGGCCAGCCGGGCGCACCTCTTCGGTCGTGAGATCGGCCGCGGACGGTTGGGGTTCGGTCTTGGGTTCGTTCGTCGGTTCGGTCATCGGTGGCGGCCGGCGAGCACCCAGAGATCGGTGCGCCAGAGCCGTGCATACCCCAGGGCCGCGATCTCGGTCCAGGCCGCACGGGCCGCGTCGCTGCGGCCGGCGCGCGCCCCGAGGCGGGTCAGCGTATCGGCGCGCAGGGCCATGAGGTCGGTGCGGTAGATGAGCATCGTCTCGCTGCGGGGCCACTCGGGCGGCGGGACGGCCGCGTCGAGGGCGGGCAGGGCGTCGGGGGCGCGGCTGTCGGGGAAGGCGAGCAGGCGGGCGCGGGCGGCCAACGCTCGGGCGAGCTGGTGGTAGGCGTCGCGCTCGAGGCGCGAGACGCCGAGGTCCATGGAGGCGCCCTCGGCCGCGCCGGCCGCGAGGAGCAGGCGATCGGGGCGGGTCTCGGCCAGGGCGTAGACGAGCAGGAGCTCGAGGCGGACGTCGGCCGGGGTGTCCGCGGCCTCGAGCTGGACCCTCAGGGCGTCGGCGACCTCGTCGGGGGAGCGGCCGGCGGCGAGCTCGAGGCGTGGGCGGAAGAAGGTGGCCTGCCGGCGGCCCGAGGGGCGCCGATCGGCCCAGCGGTCCAGGGTCTGCCGGGCAGCGTCCCACTGCTGGCGACACGTCAGGGCCTGGACGGCCAGGCTGTAGGTCCAGTCGAGGTAGGTGCCGCGGCCGCGCTCCTCGATGGCGGTGACACGGGCGAGCGCCTCGACGGCGGCCTCGTCGCAGCGGCCGGCCAGGATGAGCGTCGACAGGCGCAGGTTCTCGGAGTAGGGCTGGCCCGGGGTGTGGGCGAGGTGGCGGTCGAAGGCGGCCAGGGCGTCGTCCCACCGGCCGGCGTACAGGGCGAGCTCGGCGGGCAGCTCGCCGTAGGAGGGCTCGTCCAGTGGGACACCCAGCTCGGCGAGCAGGGCGGGGGCCTGGTCGGCGCGGCCGCGGAACGCCAGGGCGCGGATGAGCCGGGAGGCGGCGCCCTCGTGGCGGGGCGCCAGCGCGAGGAGGCGTCGGGCGAGGGCCTCGGCTTCGGCGAGGTCGGCGATCTCGGGCTCGCCAAAGCGCACGGTGAGCAGCATCTCGAGGGCCTCGAGGTCGTGCGGCCAGAGGTCGAGCAGGTCGGTCAGGCCGGCGACGGCGTCGGTGGGGCGGCCTTCGCCGAGGGCGAGCCAGGCCTGGGCCATCGCGCGGTCGCGGGCGCCGAGCGAGGCCTCGTCCAGCAGGGCGCGAGCCTCGGCGGCGAGGGCGGCCCGGTCCTGGGTGACCCGCAGCAGCTCGAGCCGCTCGATCCGGGCGGTGACGAAGGCGGGGTCGAGGCGCAGGGCGCGCGCGAGGGCCTCGGTGGCGCGCGCCTGGTCGTCGGTGCGGCGGGCGCGTCGGGCGTCGAGCAGGGCGGCCCAGGCCTCGGGCGAGCGGGTGGGCGGCGCGGCGTCGGCGGGGAGGCGGGCGCCGAGCAGCGGCAGCAGATCCTGGGCGATGGTCCGGGCGAGGGCGGCCGGGGCGTCGCGTCGGCCAGGGTAACGACGGGTCAGCAAGGGGCGCCCGCGGGCCGGGTCGAAGACGTGGACCTCGGCCGTGACGGCGCCGTCCGCGTCGAGGTGGAGGACGCCCTCGACGAAGGCGTCGACGTGGCCGAGCGCGCGGCCGGGGCGGGTCAGGGCGGCGGCGGCGGCGGCGGCCGTGCGGGGCCGATCCGGCGGAAGAGCGCCGTCGAGGACCGAGGCGGGGGACGCGACGAGGCGCATGGGATCGAGCGCCAGGAAGCCGCGCAGGGCGTCGGCGAGGACGGCGGCCGTGAGGTCCGCGTCGGAGCCGTCGCCGGAGGGCTCGAAGGCCAGGACGGCGACCACGGGGCGCGGAGGGAGCTGCTGGGCGAGCGTAGGAGGCGCGGGCGGGGAGGGCGCCTCGGCGAGGGCCCCGGGGCCCAGCGGCCTGGGGGGCGTAGGGCCGGGGGGGCCTGGAGCGAGCAAGCCGACCGAGGCGACCAGCGCGAGGGCGGCGGCGGCCGCGAGCGCCCAACCCCAGCGCCGGCCGCGCCGCGACCCGGCCGGGCGGCCCGTCCAGCCGCGACGCAGCTCGGAGTCCAGCGCCGAGGGCGGCGAGGCGGAGGTCGAGGGGGCCAGAGCGGGGGCGTCGTCGGCTTCGGGTAGGGGCTCGACGGCCGCGGCCAGGGCGTCGCCGTCGAGCCAGCGGTCCTGGGGGTGCGGCGCGAGGCAACGCTCGACGACGGCGACCCAGGGCGAGGGCAGTCCCGGGGCGGCTTCGTCCAGCGGGCGGCGCAGGCCGGCCGAGATGGCGGCGACGGTGCCGGCCGTGGTCTCGCGCGCGAAGGGGTGGACGCCCGTCAGCAGGCGATAGGCCAGGACGCCGACGGCGAAGACGTCGGCGGGGGGCCCGACCGGCTCGCCGCGGACCTGCTCCGGGGCCATCCAGGCGGGGGTCCCGACGACCGCGCCGTCCGCGGTGACCCGCTCCTCGTCGGCGTCGGCGCGCCGGGCGAGGCCGAAGTCGACGACCCGGGCGCGGCCCGCGGCCTCGAGCAGCACGTTCGACGGCTTGACGTCCCGGTGGGTCAGTCCGGCGGCGTGGGCGGCGCCCAGCGCGCGCGCGACGTCCAGCAGGACGCGCTTGGCGTCGCGCGTGGTCCAGGGCGCCTCGAGGGCGTCCTCGAGCGAGGTCCCCTCGACCAGCTCCATGGCCATGAAGAGGCTGCCGTCCGCGTCCTCGCCCATGTCGTGCACCCGCACGACGCCCGGGTGGTCCAGCGCCGCCAGCGCACGCGCCTCTCGCCAAAAGCGCGCCCGCACCTCGGCGACCCCACGCCGCGGCGCGGCGATGCGCTTGACGGCCACCCGCCGCTCGAGCCGCTCGTCCCAGGCGGCCCACACCTCGCCCATGCCGCCGCGTCCCAGCAGGCGCTCGAGGCGATAGTGGCCGAGTCGCTCCGGCGCTCCCGTCGGGCCGCCGGCCGCACGCCGGGCCCGGGTCGGGCTCTCGAGCGTCTCGCCGTCGGCGAGGTCCGCTATCGGGCGCTCCTCGTCGGTCATTCGCCTTGGTGTCCCCCGCCCGTGGTTCGCTTGACGCCCCGGTCGTCGCCGGTCGCGGTGCGTGGACGCCGACCCCGCGCGGAAGTTCCCGACGCCCCACCGGCGCGGCGCAGGATACGCAACGGGCGCGCCGTCTGGCAAACCGCGTGGCCGAGGCGGAGGCCGTGACGGTGGCCGTGGAGGTGGCGTTGGCGGAGGCGTTGGCGATGGCCGTGGCCGAGGCCGTGACGGTGGCCGGGGGCGTCAGCGGTGCCTAAGGCATTGATCCTGGAGGTCTTTCATGCCCGAGACATCGATGAGTGGGGCGCGGGTCGCGTGGGCGTCGCAGGGACGCGGCGAGCCGGGCCTGCTGCTGTTGCCCGGGTGGTGCGAGACGCGGGCGGTGTTCGAGCCGCTGGTCCGGCGTCTGGCGCGGGCGAGGCGGGTCGTGACCCTGGACTGGCGGGGCCACGGCGAGTCGGGGACGACCGCCGGCGACTACGGCACCGGGGATCTGGTGGCCGACGCCCTGGCCGTCATCGAGGCGGCGCGGCTGCGTGCGGTCGTCCCCGTCGCGTCGGCCCACGCGGGCTGGGTCGCCATCGCGTTGCGGCGCCGGATGGGCGCCCGGGTCCCGGCGTTGGTCGCGCTGGACTGGCTGATGCTCGAGCCGCCGCCCGCCTTCCGCGCCAGCCTTGCGGCCTTGCAGGATCCCATGCGCTGGGAGGACGCGCGCGCGCACGCCTTCGAGCAGTGGAAGGGCGTGGTCCGCCACCCGCGCGTCGAGGCCCACGTCGAACGGGACATGGCGCGCTTCGGCTTTCGAACCTGGGCGCGCGCCTCGCGCGCGGTGGCCGCGAGCTACGCGCGCGCCCGCAGCCCGCTGGACGAGCTGGCCGAGCTGCCGAAGCGGCCCCAGACGCTGCATCTGTACACGCAGCCGCGCGACGCGGGGTTCCTGGCGACCCAGGAGCGCTTCGCGGCCGAGCACCCGTGGTTCCACGTCCACCGACTCGACGGCGGCACCCACTTCTCGAGCCTCGAGTCGCCCCGCGAGGTCGCGCGCGCCATCGAGCGGTTCGTGGCGCAGCGCGAGCGCGAGGCGACCCGAAGCTGGGTCTGACCGGTCAGGGGTTCGAAGGCGGCTGCTGGCCCGGGGGCTGCTGGCCGGGCTGCTCGGCCCCGGGCTGCTGCTGGCCGGGCCGCTGCTGACCCTCTCCGCCCTCGGCCTGGTTCAGCTCGGCGCACGCGATGGGGATCATCTCGTGCGCGGGCGTGCCGCCCTCGGCCTGCACCGTCTCGGGCAGCTGAGCGTCCTTGGCCACGCCGTGGATCATGACCACGCGCTTGTCGAGCATCATGTCCGAGACCTGCCGCTGCGACTGCAGGGCGCTGGCCAGCTCGCTCTTCTGCACGACCTTGTTGTAGGTCAGGGCCTGCTCGTCGTTCTCGGCGAAGCTGGGCTCGCCGTCCATCTTGGTCGGGTCGTCGCTCAGCGGGATCATGGGCTCTCCGACCGCGGCCTTGGCCTCGGTGGCGTCGATGATCCCGTCGCCGTTGGCGTCGTCCTGCATCGTCGGGCAGCGCGCGTCCTTGCCGTCCTTGAAGCCGTGGACGTGGATCGGGTGCGTCACGCCGGTCGGCACGTTCTGGGCGTCGATGGCCATCGTGACGCGCTCCTCGCGCACCGTGAACGTGGCGGAGCCGGCGATCTGGGCGTTGGTGACGCGCTGGTTGATCGGCTGCAGCTGACCCGCGAAGACCTGCGCGTCCATGCGCTGCTGCCCTTCCTGCATGCCGGGCTGCTGCTGGCCCGGCTGGGCCGCGGGCTGCTGGCCTTCCTGCATGCCGGGCTGCGTGCCGGGCTGCTGGCCCTCCTGCATGCCGGGCCGCTGGCCCTCGGGCGCGGCCTCGCCCGGCTGCTCGGCGCGCTCGGCTTCACCGGTCGGCTGGGCCGGCGGCTGCTCCTGGGCCCCCTGGCGGCACCCGGGCAGCGCCGCGAGCGCGAGGGAGGCGAGGACGATGGACGTACGGAAGCCAGGCCACTGAGTCTGCATGGCGGACACTCCTGTGACGGGTTGTCGGGTGTGCGCGCATGCTAGCCAGTGCTTCGCCCCGGGCCGAGCCTCCGGTTGTTAACGGGGCCTCAGTCCGGTCCGCGCCGCGTGGGCGCGCGCCAGCAGGGCCGCGACGAGCTGCTCGAAGCTCATCCCGGCGGCGCCGGCCGCCTTGGGGAACAGGCTCTCGCGCGTCAGCCCCGGCAGGGTGTTCGTCTCGAGCAGGTGCGGCTGCCCCGACGCGTCGACGATGACGTCCGTGCGGCTGTAGCCGCGGCACGACAGGGCCGCGTGCGCGGCGAGGCCCAGGGCCTGCAGGCGCTCGGTCAGCGGCTCGTCGATGGGCGCCGGACACAGCTCGTCGGTCGCGCCGGGCGTGTACTTGGCCGCGTAGTCGAAAAAACGCGCCGACCTGGGCCGGATCTCGATGACCGGCAGGGCGCGCGCCGCGCCGTCCGCGTCCTCGAGGACCGGGACGGTGAACTCACGCCCGGTCACGTACTGCTCGACGAGCAGCGCGTCGGTCTCGGCCAGCAGCGCGTCGCCCCGCTCGGCGAGCGCCTCGACCGACTCGACGACCTCGACCCCGACGCTCGACCCGCTCTGGCTGGTCTTGAGCACCAGCGGCAGTCCATGCCGATCGGCCATCGCCGCCCAGTCGGGGCGGTCCCCGCGCCGCAGCGTCACGTCCGCCGCGACCGGCAGCCCGGCGGCCCGGTACACGGCCTTGGTCCACGACTTGTGCATGCCCAGCGCGCTGGTGGCCACGCCGGAGCCCTGGTACGGGATGCCGAAGAGGTCCAGCGTCCCCTGCACGCGCCCGTCCTCGCCGTCGGCCCCATGCATGGCGATGAAGGCCACGTCCGGCGCCCATCCGGCGATGGCGGTCAGCGCCTGCGCCACGGACCCCGATCCGCCCGGCCACCGCGCGCCGCCCTCCTTGCCCAGCACCACCTCGAACCGCGTGTGTCCCAGCCGCTCGAGCGCGGCCGCCACCGCCTTGCCCGTCTCGAGGGACACCTCGTGCTCGCCGCTCCGGCCGCCCATGATGAGTGCGATCTTCATGCGCCTTACATATCAGCGCCCGCGGCCGTGGTGTAGAAAGGGCCTCCAACGCCCCCGGAGTCCGCATGGAGCCTCGCCCAGACGCCGCGGCCACCCGCCGCCGACGCCTCGCGCGCTTCGCCGTCCTCGCCTTCGTCGCGGTCGGCTTCTTCCTGGTCCGCGCGACCGCCCCGACCGAGGTCGACGTCAGCTTCGAACTGCCGCCCTCGTTCTCTGTCGGCGGCGCCAGCGTCCCTCGCGAGCGCTTCACCTCCGTCGAGATCACCGTCTTCGACGACGAGCAGCGCGTCGTGTCGACCGCCCGCCAGACCCTGCCCGACGGCCTGGAGAGCCCCCTGACGCCCCCCGTGTCCCTGCGCGTGCCGCGAGGCCGCTACGTCGCCCGCGTGACCCTGGCCGCCCCCGACGGCGCGCGCGTCACCCGCGGCGCCGCCTTCGAGGTCGCCGACGAGCCGTCGCTGCGGGTCGAGCTGCGCTGAAGGTCAGTCAGCCGCGTCGACGTGCGTCACCCGCACCTCGCCGTCCTCGTGCACCAGCCGCAGCCGGTCGCCCGGCGCCGCCAGCCCCCGCAGGATGGCCCGGGCGATGGCCGTCTCGCACACCCGCTGCACGGCCCGCCGCATCGGCCGCGCGCCCAGCGACAGATCGAACCCGCCGGCGTCGATGAGGTGCTCGACCACCTCGTCGCTGACCTCGTAGCGGATGTTGCGCTCGTCGCCGAGCCGGTCGGACGACTCGGCGATGAGCAGGCGCGTGATCGCCGCCACCTGCGGCCGCCCCAGCGGCGCGAAGGCGCACTTCTCGTCGATGCGCCCCCACAGCTCGGGCGGCAGCGCGCGCCGCGCGACGTCCATCAGCCGGTTCAGATCCTTGCGGTCGACCCGGCCGCCGCCGGCCCCCTCGCCGCCGAAGCCGATGCGCTTGGTCGCGCTGGCCTCGAGCACCTCGGCGCCCAGGTTGCTCGTCATCACGATGACCGTGTTCGACAGCGACAGCTGCCGCCCCTTGGCGTCGGTGACGTGCCCCTCGTCCAGGATCTGCAGCAGGATGTTCAGGACGTCGGCGTGGGCCTTTTCGATCTCGTCGAACAGGATGATCTGGTAGGGCCGCCGCGCCAGCGCCGCCGTCAGCTGCCCGGCGTCCTCGTGGCCGACGTAGCCCGGCGCCGCGCCCAGCAGGCGGCTGACCGCGTGGCGCTCCATCAGCTCGCTCATGTCGAAGCGCGTCATCGCGTCCTTCGAGCCGAACAGGAACTCGGCCAGCACCTTGGCCGTCTCGGTCTTGCCGACGCCGGTCGACCCCAGGAACAGGAACGAGCCGATGGGGCGCTTGCTGGCGAAGCCGGCGCTGTTGCGCTGGATGACCTCGGCGATGCCGTCGAGGACCTCGTCGTGGCCGATGATGCGCTCGCCCAGGTAGTCGCGCATGGCCAGCATGCGCTCGGCGTCGCTCATCAGCAGGCGCTCGATGGGGATCTGCGCCACCTCGGAGACGACGCGGGCCACGTCCTCGGCCTCGACCGTCTCCTTGCCGTGCCGCACGGCGCGCGCTGCGGCGGTGTCGATGAGGTTGATGGCCTTGTCGGGCAGCTGCCGGTCGACGATGTAGCGTCGGCTCAGGCGCACGGCCGCCTCGAGGGCGTCGGGCTGATACATGACGCCGTGGTGGGCCTCGTAGTGCGCCACGATGCCCGCCAGGATGCGCAGCGTGTCGGCCTCGCTGGGCTCGTCGACCTCGATGGGCTGGAAGCGTCGCTCGAGGGCGGGGTCGCGCTCGATGTAGCGGTGGTACTCCTGGGGCGTGGTGGCGCCGATGCAGGGGAACTCGCCGCGGGCGAGCGCCGCCTTGAGGTCGTTCGAGGCGTCGAGCGCGCCGTCGCCGCTGCCGGCGCCGACCAGGGTGTGCAGCTCGTCGATGAAGACGATGACCCGCCCGTCCGCGGCGCGCACCTCGTCCTTGAGGCGCGCCATGCGCCGCGAGAACGAGCCGCGCAGCTCGGTCCCGGCGACCAGCGAGCCGACGTCGATGCTGACGACGACGCGATCGCGCAGGGCGGCGACGCGCTCGGCCGACTGCAGCATCGCGACGGCGAGCCCCTCGACGATGGCGGTCTTGCCGACGCCCGGCGCGCCGACCAGGCAGGGGTTGTTGCTGCGGCGCTTGTTCAGGACGTCGATCATCGCGTCGATGATCCCGTCGCGCCCGACCACCGGGTCGATGCGGCCGGCGGCGGCCTCGGCGGTCAGGTTCCGCCCCAGGCTGGTGAGCAGCGGGTAGGTGTCGGGGTCGAGCAGGTGGCGTTGGACCTCTTCGGAGTCGGCGGCCTGCCGCCGCGAGCGGCGGACCGCGTCGAGCTCGTCGTCGCCGTCGTATCCGGCGCCCTCGTCGTCCTCGTCTGCGCGCGGCCGAGGCGCCGGTGGCGGGCGAGACGTCTCGGCCGCCGGGCGCGTCGGCGCCTTGGCGCGGGGCGCGGCCTCGACGACGTCGGCGTCGGCCTCGGCGACGGCGACGGCGCCACCCGTCGGCTCGCCCGCGAAGGCGCGCGCGCTGGGCGTCCGCACCATCGAGCGGGGGACCGGGCCGGTGATGCGGCCCAGGGCGTGGGTGCGGACCTGCGCGGGCGGCAGGCCCATCAGGGCGAAGATCCGGTAGGCGATGGCGCGCTTTTCGCGCGTGAGCGCCATCAGCAGGTGCAGGCTCGAGACCAGCCGGGCGTCGCTGCGGCGGGCCGCCTCCAGCATGCGCTCCTCGATGAGGGCGAGCAGCTCCTCGGACTCCTCTAACTTGCGGTCGGAGCGCTTGACGGCCGCCATCGCCTCGAGGACCCGGTCGGCGTCGACGCGCAGGTCCGTCAGCACGCCCCCGGCGCGGTTGGCGTTGGTCAGCATCCCGAGGAGCAGGTGGCCCGTCGTGAGCGGCTGGCTCGCGCCGGCGGCCATGTCGCGCGCCTCGGTCAAGATGTTCTGGACCTCGAGACTGAAGCGCATTCGACCCCTGGAATCACCGGCGCCCCGGACGAAGACGGCCCCTGGATAGCACAGCGTCTCACGCCCGGGCAACGCGGCAGGGCGCGCGGCTGGTGACGCGCGGCGGGGAGGCGTCGGCGGCTCAGGGATAGACGCTCAGGACGTTGTAGCCGCGCCAGCTGCGCCGCACGTCGACGCGCCCGTGCGGGGCGGCCAGCGCGCCGACCAGGGCCAGCTCCTCGCTGGTCAGCAGGCCGGCGGGGTCGTAGCCGGGCCGGCCAACGGCGCGCGACCGACGGCCGCTGGGACGGGGCTCGAGGCGGGCGCCGGCGCCGTGGCCGAGGACGGCGGCGTGGAAGCCGCGCCGGGCCATCGGCAGGCCCGAGGCGATGAGGCGCGCGAGGCCGCCGGGCAGCGGCGGGGCGTCCGGGAGGGCGACCACGAGGTCGAAGCGGTCCACCAGATCCTCTGGAGGCGGCAGCTGCGCGCGCGAGGCGAAGCGCACCGGCAGGGTGGCGGTCCGGAACGTCAGGCGGCTCGCCTCGGCGAGCGCCTCGTCGTCGGCGTCCGTGCCGACCACCTCGGCCGGGAGGCCGCGCTGCTGGAGCGCTCGCGCCAGGGCCAGCGTCCCCTGGCCGCGGCCGCAGGCGACCTGGAGGATGCGCGCCGGGCGCCGCTCGGTGCGCCCCGTCTCGCGGGCCAGCGGCGCCAGCCGTGACGCCAGCCGGTCCGCGGCGCGCGCCAGGGCCGCCGCCCCCGCCATCGGATCGAGCAGCCCGCCGGTCGACAGCGGGGCCGTGACGCGCGCCACGGCGTCGCGGACCCGCTCGGCCAGCTCCAGGGCCGCGCCGCGGTCGCGCCGCGCCCGGGCGACGAGGGCGTTGGCCAGCGCCTCCAGCTGGTCGAGTGTGGTCCAACGCCCCGAGCCTCTGGCCGCCTCCGTCGTCCCGCCGCCGCTCCGATTCAGCCGCTCCATCATCCACGCCTCCGCGCGCACGACGCGCGCACGAACGCCGCGGCACCCAACCCGTTGGCCGGCCGCCGTCGGCGACGATGACTCCCGATGTTCCCGGTGCGACCAGAGACCCCCGTTCGGGGGATGGCGTCAACGATCTGGCTGGAATACATCTGCGGGGGCGCCTGTGGCCGGGTGGGGCCGGGGCCGGTCAGGGGCCGCGCGTTCCGGCTGTGGAGATCGTAGTGAGATGACCCTGCAGCGCAGTGCATGGAGCGGTCGTCGGCGTGTTTGCGCGTGACTCCGACAAGAAAAGTGGACATCTCGCATTGGCGAGGCCGATGCGTCCGGGTTACGCTGTCGGTTGGGGAGACCTCGCCGACCTCGCGCGGGGCCTTGGGGACGTGATGAAGAGCCACGCCAGACCGGGGGGGCCGGGCAGGGTGGTTCGGTCCGCCCCGCGAGCCCGCTTGCCACGCACAAAGCACCAGGACTACCGATTCACCGGCGTCCCGCCGTCTGGCGGAGGCGTCGCCTGCCACGCCCGCCGCCGCCGCGGGCGCGCGGCCCCCGAAGGTGTTCGCCCATGAGCAGCCCGTCGTCAGGTCCGGGCAAGTTCGGAGGGGGCTCGGTCGTCCTCAAGGGGCCCGCCTCGCTCGACGACCGCACCCGCTACGGGCTCGTCGTCATGGAGGTCCAGGCCTTGCTCGGCGGCCGCAGCCAGCGGCTCGCCATCAGCGACTTCAGCCGACGCGGGGCCTTCCTCGAGAGCCACGAGCCGGCCCCGATCGGCGCCGTCCTGCACCTCGACGCGCCGCTGCTCGGGCAGGAGCGCGTCCAGCTGCGCGCGCGCGTGGTGCGCACCGTGTCGGCGACCGACGCCTCCATCGCCCGCACGCTGCCGGGCATGGGCGTCCTGTTCTTCGGGCTGACCGCGTCCGCGCAGCGCCTGGTCGACTCGGTCCTGGGGCTGTTCGAGCGCCTCGAGGCGGTCGAGCTGCCGGGCCGTCTCGAGGCCCTGGGCATGACCTTCGGCGCCTACCGGCTGGTCGCGCCCGACAACGTGCCGCGCAACAACCGCCGCCGCACCGCGCTGGATCTGATGGCCAGCGGGCGCGCCGCCTTCGAGCAGGGCGCCTTCGTCCGCGCCGCCCTCGAGCTGACCCAGGCCACCTCGCTCGATCCCTCGGATCCCTCCATGCGCGGCTGGGCCGAGCGGGCCTGCCAGCGCGCGGCCGAGGCCAAGGCCAAGCTCGCCTTCCTGCTGGGGGTGTACGCCGACCAGCGCGGCGACGCCGAAGGCGCGCAACGCTACTACGCCGAGGCCGCCATCCTGGCGCCCGACAACGCCGAGTACCACCGCAGGGCGCTGCGCGATCCGCCGACGCCGTCGGCCGAGCCGGCCTTGTCGCTGCTGCCCGAGCCGACCTTCGCCGACCTGTCGTCGCCAGCGGCGACCGAGCCCGACCTGCCGTCCGCGTCCGCCCCGGCGGCGCCGCGCGACGCCTTCGACGGCGGCCTCTGGTTCGAGGGGGCCCCGGTCGGCCTGGCCGCCCTGGGTCCCGACGGCGGCGTCGTGCGCGTCAACCGGGTCTTCGCCGAGGCGCTGGGGTACGCCCCCTTCGAACTCGCGGGGCGCCGCCTCACCGAGCTCGCCGCGGCCGAGGACGTGGCCGAGGTCCGTCGCGCGATGGTCGCCCTGCGCGAGGGCGACGCGACCCGCTATCAGTGGCGCGCCGCCTACGTGCGCCACGGGGGCAAGCTGGTCGGGCTGCGCATGAGCGGCTCGCCCCTGTTCGACGCCTCCGGGGCGCGGCTCGGGGTCGTCGTGGCCCTCGACGCGGTCGAGTCGGTCATCCGCACGCCCGAGGCCGCCGACTACCGGTCCCTGGTCGAGCACACCGGCGAGGCCATCGTCGTCCACAGCCGCGGCGACCTGGTCTATGGCAACGGCGCCGCCGCGCGCCTGCTGGGGGCGACGTCGACCCAGGATCTGACGGGGCGCCGCTTCGCCGACCTGCTCCACCCCGAGCATCGCCCGCTCGCCGAGACCCGCGAGCGCGAGCTCGCCCAGCGCGGCCTGGACGGCGAGCCCGTCCAGGTCACCATGCTCGGCCTCGAGGGGCAGGGCATCGACGTCGAGCTGCTGGGGACCGCCGTGCGGCACGGCGAGCGGCCCGCGGTCGCCGAGGTCATCCGCGACGTCAGCCACCACAAGCACAAGGTCCAGCGCCTGTCGCGCTGGGTCGAGGAGCTCAGCCGGTCGAACGAAGAGCTGCAGCAGGTCCTGACCGCGCTCGAGGCCCGGCTCGCCGAGGCGGTCGTCGCCGAGCGGGAAGGCGGGCTCGGCCGGGTCGCGCGCCTGGCCGAAGACCTGGCGACGTACGTCCGCGTCCAGAAGTCGTCGCTGCACGTCGGAACGGTCGACGTCGGCCAGCTGCTCGACGGCGTGCTGCGGCGCCTGCAGCCCCTGCTGGCCGCCACGGCGACGCGGGTCGTGCGCGGGCCGCTGCCGGCCGTGCGCGCCGACTCGGTGCAGCTCGCCGCGATCCTCGAGCACCTGCTCCACAACGCGCTGACCCACGGCGGCACCGATGCGGCCACGGTCGAGGTCCTCGGGCGTCGCTCTGGCGCCTCCTGGACGCTGTCCGTCATCGACCACGGCCCGGGCATCCGCCCGCGCGACGCCGATCGCATCTTCCGCCTGTTCGAGCGGGCCGGCCCGACCCCGTCGGGCGCCTCGGGCGCCGGCGCCGGGCTCGGGCTGGCGATCTGCCGGCGCGCGGTCGAGCGCCACGGCGGCCGGATCTGGGTCGAGGAGACCCCCGGCGGCGGGGCCACGGTCCGCTTCACGCTGAGCGACGCATAGGCTCGCGAAACCGCCACGTTGGACTACCCCCGACGACTCGGTGACGCTAGTATGACGCCGCCGTGACCCCGGGGTGAATCCAATGCGCTTGCGTCGATCCGTCCGCCTCCTGCTCGCCGGCTCGCTGATGTTGACCGCCTGCGGCGACGAGCCCAGCTCCAACGCCGACGCCGGCAAGCTCGACGACGTGGCCGACGCCGTGGACGCCGGGTCGGACGAGGGCGGCGAGGACACCTCGACCGACGCTGCGGACACCCAGGGCGAGCCGGACGCCGACGTCGTCGATCCGGGCCCCGTGGATCTCGGCGAGCGGCTGGCCGACGGGCAGGTCCGGGCCGGCGTCGTCGACGACGCCAACCACCTGATCGGTGGCATCAAGGCCGACGGCCAGGTCGGCGACATCAAGCTCTACAACGCCCAGGCCGCCTTCATCATCGAGTCGCCGCGCCGCGCCAGCGGCTATCGCTTCTTCGGGGGCCACCCGGTCGACCTGGACATCATCCGACCGGCGGGCGAGGCCGGCGAGGACCGCTTCGGCGAGACCTTCCTGACCTGGAACATGATGATCTTCCAGCCCGAGTCGTTCGAGGTCGTCAGCGACGGCCGCGACGGCGAGGCCCACGTGCGATTCGTCGGACACACGGCGCCCTACGACTTCGCCGAGAGCTTCCTGCGCGACCTCATCGACCCGCCTCCGGTGCAGTTCGACATCGTCTACGACTACCGTCTGCGCCCCGACGATCGCGCGCTGCGCCTGACCGTCACCGTGACCAACACGGCCGAGGACGAGGCCTCGCTCGACTTCCCGCTCCTCTTCTCCAACCACGGCGACGGCGCCCAGCAGTGGACGCCCTTCATCGGCTTCAGCTCCCCCCAGGCCGAGTGGGTGCCGTACTTCGGCCTGCTGGGCGACGCGGCCAGCTACGCGGTGATGGCCAAGTCCGACGACCTCACGCACCTGTTCAACTACAAGGCCGTCGCGCTCACCCAGCAAACGACCTGGACCCTGGCGCCCGGCGCGAAGCGGACCTCCGAGTACCTGTTCCTCGTCGGCGGCCCCGGCTCGGCCGATCTGGACGCCGAGCGGCGCGCCCGCTTCCCGTTCGCGCTGCAGCCCCAGGGGACGCTACAGGGCGTGGTCGATCTCCCCGAGACCGCGGCCGGGCTGACCAAGTGGCTGGTCGCCTGGCAGGGCCCCGAGCCGGTCGCCATGGTCCCCGTCACCGAGGACGGCGCCTTCTCGCTGCCGCTCGAGATCGGCGAGTACCAGCTCGAGGTCTTCGTCCACCGGCACGCCTCCAGCGGCCTCGTCGACGTCGAGGTGCTCGAGGGCCAGGAAACGACCGCCCTGCCGACCGTCCCGGCCGCCGGTCGCGTGGTCGTGAACGTGACCGACGGCGACGGGGCCCCGCTCGATGGGCGCGTCACCCTGACCCGCAAGGCGGGCACGCCCACCCCCTGGGCCCCCGACGCGGTCCGCACCGACGCGATGCTGGCGGGCAACATCAGCGAGATGGCCTACGCCGTGGGCGGCACGCAGACCGTCCTGGTGCCGGCCGGCAGCTACACGGCCGTCGCCAGCCGCGGCTTCTCCTACGAGCTGGACGCCCAGGACCTCGACATCGGCGCGGGCGAGACCAAGACCCTGGACTTCCAGGTCGTCCGGGCCGTCGACACCACCGGCTGGGTCTCGGCCGACTTCCACGTCCACGCGCTGCGCAGCCCCGACAGCATCGTCCCCTACGAGGTGCGGCTGCGGCAGGCCATCACCGACGATCTCGACCTGCCCATCCTGACCGAGCACGTCATGCTGTCGCACATGAAGCACAGCGCGAACGAGCTGGGCCTCGCGGACAAGCTGGTGACGCTCGACGCGCAGGAGGTCACGACCTTCGAGTACGGGCACTTCAACGCCTTCCCGCTCATCTGGGACCCGAACGGCATCAACATGGGCGCCGTCTACGAGCACGGCCAGACGCCGAGCGCGCTCTTCGCCGCCATCCGCGCGCAGAACCCGGCCGACGAGGTCATCCAGGTCAACCACCCGCGCGGCGTCAGCATCTCGAGCTACTTCGACTACGTCGGGCTCGACGCCAAGAACGACAAGGTCTCCAACCCCGCCGGCTGGTCGACCGACTGGGAGGCCGTAGAGGTCTTCAACGGCAACTGCCAGCATAGCGGCAACAAGGTGCTCGACGACTGGATCGGCCTGACCAACGCCGGCTACGGCAAGACCCTGTCCAGCGGCTCCGACACCCACGACGAGCGCACCCCGCCGGGCACGCCGCGCAACTGGCTGAAGGTCGACTACGCGGCCCTCGAGGCCGACGAGCAGAACCTGGTGCCGGTGGTCCGCGAGCGCCGCATGTTCGTGTCCTGCGGCCCCTTCGTGCGCTTCGAGGCGACCGACGGCGCCACCGGCGAGAGCGTCGGCCTGGGCGGCCTGGCCAAGGTCGACGACGACGGGGCCATCACCTTCAGCGTGAACGTCCAGGCGCCGTCGTGGATCACCGTCGACGAGGTGCGCCTGCTGCGCAACGGCGTCGAGATCGACACCGTCGCCATCACCAGCCAGGACGAGGTGGTCCGCCTGGACACGGTCCTGACCGACACGCCCACCGCCGACGCCTGGTACGCCGTGCAGGTCATCGGCTCCGGCTCGCTCGAGCCCGTCAGCCGCACCGGCCCGCCGTTCGCCATGACCAACCCCATCGAGGTCGACGTCGACGGCGACGGCGCCTGGACCCCGCCGGGCAAGCAGTAGCCCCGCCCGGCGACGCTCTCCGTCTCAGCGCGCGGCGCCCCGTTGCATGGGCGTCGCGCCGCGCATTCTTCGCTGGGCGTCGGTCCGTCGAGGTCGACGAGCGGCACGGCACGAGTCGGCTGACGCAGGGTGGTGGGCAGTTGATGCCTCCACTGCTACGATGCGAGTCGACTCGACTCGCGGAGGGATGCCGTGGCGATGAGGCTCGACGACGCGCTGTCCCAGCAAGGCGAGACCCTCGCCGAGATCGCTCGGACGGCTCGCATCAAGGATCAGGCGGGGTTCGTGGCCACGTGCGGCAAGCTGTTGACCGCATTGGCCTCCGGCGTCCCCTGGGTCGGCAAGCTGACGGAGGAAGCCCTGCGCGAGGCCTTCTCCCTTTCGGCTTACGGGCGCATGGCGGCCGAGATCGGGAAGCTCGAGGCCGAAGAGGCGAGCGGACTCCAGGCGCAGCGCATCGCTGAGCTGGTCGCTCAGCTCTTGATCCATTCGCTCGTCGGCGTCGGCGAAGCTCCTGCCGAAGGCGCCGTCCCGTTGGATCCCCGCTTCGCCGACTTTGGGCGTCAGGTGGGTGAACTGGTCGCTCGACGCGCCAGGATCGAGGTCCGTCAGGGGACGGTAGCCGATGGTGCGACCGGCGTTCGCGTCAGTTCGACCACCGACAAGGATATCCGTGTCGACCAAGACCACGTAGTCGGCAAAGGTACCGTGGGTGTCGACCTCTGACGACACGCGCCCTCGGGTGGCGGTCAATCAGAACGCCATCAGCCACGGCGCCATCGGCGTCAACGTGGCGCATGCTGACCAGGTCATAACCAACAATACTACTGTCATCGGTGACCCTGCATCGCTCGGCCTCGACGACCTCCAAATCGTCGAACACGACGAGTACGTCGCCCAACTGCAGGCCTTCCAGCGCTTCCTCACCCAAGCGAACCTGCCCTTCGTTCCGCCTGCCGAGGGCTCGCCCACGCACCCGATGGCGCTCTGGGCGCGGCTCCAGGAGACGGAACGACCGGGGATCCTGCTCGTCGGCTCCGGCGGCGTCGGCAAGACCCGCACCGCCTTCGAGGTGGCCTGCCTCGCCGCGGCCGATGGCTGGCGTGTCATCCACTTGTTACCGGCCGACCGACCGCTGTCCCTCGAGCGGCTGAGGGCCCGAGTGTGTGCCGACCCGAGGCCAACCCTCCTGGTCTTCGACTACCTGGACCAAATGCCCGACCTGGACTTCCGCGCCCTACGCCTTCTCCGGGGCGCCTTGGTGATCGCAAGGGCGCCCATTGCACTGCTTGGAAACAGCCGCCCAGGCTGGGTACGCACGGCGCACGCCGAGCGGGATACCCTGTTCGAGATCACCCCGCTGACGCCCGAAGAAGATCAGCGAAGTCGCATCCTCGCCGCCATGCTCGAGGTAGCCGCACCCAACGCGAGCTACCTGATGGGCGAGCCGCGGCTCCGCGAACTCTGCGGCGACCGGCCCATCATAGCCCTGCTCATCGCGCTGGAGCTCGAGCGGCGTGCCCTCGCCGGCCGCCTCGGCGAGGACATCGTCCAAGGGATCCGAAGCGGCGATCTGCTCGGCTGGCTACGCCGACGGCTCGAGGGTGACAAGGTGCGCACGTCCGTGTCATCGAGCCCTTGGGAGCCTCCGATTACGCCTCCGGAAGTGCTCGCTGTGGCCTCGGTTCTGGCGTGCGCTCCGCAAGGCTTCGAGGCCTTGACCGACGCTGCGGAGGCCGCCCTGGTCGCCGGGGGAGGGGAAGGCGAGCGTGCGGGTTTCATCGTGGCGAGCCTAGTTCAACTAGGCTGGCTCGAGTCGGAAGGCGTGAGCTTACGGACCGCCCACGATGTGGTCGCCGACGAGGTGCTGGAGCAAGTGCTAGCACCACAACACCCGGTTCCCGCGAGCGCCTGGTCTACGGTGTTCGCGCCCTGGACGCGGCGCTCTCGACACATCAGCCGTCTCGCGACCTCGCTCACACGCATGATGGTCAGCAAGCCGGACGCGCATGGCTGGGTCGCCGAACGCATCACCGCAGGCCTCAACAGCTGGTGGCCGCGCGGGAGTGAAGCAGCCGGGAAGGTTCTGGCAGAGGGGGCAGCCGTTGAGGGTGCCTATGCGCTCGGCACCCTGTTGTGGTCGCCGATGTGGCAAGAGCACGTGCTGGCGTCGTGGACGCAGGTCGTCACGCCCTGGTTGACGCGATGGTCGAGCGCCGAGGCTGCCCGCCACGTCTTCTACACAGGCCTTCGTATCATTCCTGTCGGTCAGGCTGGTGAGCTCACCGCTCAGGCGCTCGCGTGGCTGGGTCATCATGCGACAGCGTCGGTCGCCAGCTTCGTCATTTCGGCGCTCCTCGGTCGCGACGACCTTTCAGGCGCGGCTGCGTCGACCGTAACCGGCGCCGCGGTGGCCTGGTTCTCGGCGCATGGGCACAAGTCGGAGGCCGCATACGTCCTCCATCCACTTCTTCACCGAACCGACCTCGACACCGCACACGCCAATGCCACGATAGAGGTCGCGTTGTCCTGGCTCTCCCAGAATGGCGAGGAGCCCCAGGCCCAACCCGTTCACGGGCGGCTCCTGCTACGATCCGATCTCGGCGCCGCCCAGGCCAGGGCGGCGGTTCAGGTCGCCCTGGCCTGGCTTTCGGTGCACGATCAGAAACCGGAAGCAGGATTCGTGCTCGGACCATTGCTCAGGCGGCGCGAACTCCAGCGAGATCAGCTTGGTTGCGTGGTGGGAGCCGCTCTTGAATGGATCAAGCGGCACCACTTCGGTTCCGCTAGCTGTTCACCATCCGAGCAGCGGCCCGAACGAGCCGGACTGGATCGATCAGAAGACCCTGGCGATCCGACCTTCGTGCTCAAGGGGCTCCTTTCGCGCGACGATCTCGACGGAAAGACCGCGGAGTCGGTCGTCGCGACGGCCGTCGCCTGGCTCGAAGTTCACGCCGAGGAGGTCGATAGTCAATACGTACTGACGTCGCTCCTCGACCGGCGCTATGTCGGACGACATCACGCAACGATCGTGTCCTGCGCGACGAGGTGGGTCGCGCAGCACGCGGAGAACCCGGGTGCGGACTTCGTCATCAGGCGCCTGCTGCGCCAGGGCAGCGTCGAGCCGGTGGTTCTTGAGGGGGCTCTGCGCTGGGCGCGGCTGAACGCTTCGAATCCCGATGCGGATTGGGTCCTTAGTCGATTGCTCCTTCGGGACGAGATCCATCACGACGCGTGGAACGAGGTCGCTTCGTTAGCGCTGAAGTGGCTGAGCGAAGATCGCGGAGCGACCGCATTCATGGTCCTGGGGGCGATCGGCACCCGATGGGACAACTTGGGAGTGGATGACCGGGCCGAGTGGGCAGCGGCCGTTCGCCGTCTGCCCCGTGACAACCAAAGGACATTGCAGGATGTGGCTCGCGAGTTGGCTCGCGTTGCCGTCGCCCTTGACCGCGGTGAGGACGCGACGTTCAAGACCCTTCGCCGGCTCGTCTCGGACGTGGAGCGAGCGCTCGATACCGGGTGCCCTCCAACGCCAGGGGATCTCCGGCATATGCTCCGCCTTGCGATCCAGCGGGCGCTTACGTCGCCCCGTGACGCGCGGTTCGCGATCCCTGCGCTGGTCGCGGGCACCGCTGACGATGACACTGGCCTGGCCGGCTACGTGGATCGATTCGTGCGTCTGTTGCTGGAGGATCATCGGCTCTCGGCAGCTCACCACTACGCCATCGGCCTTGCATGTGAACAGCGGTTGAACCAGGGCCGCTGGCCTTCCGTAGAGTTGGTCGAGCAGCGATACAGGGCGCTGGGGCTCATCGGCGACGAGGACTGAGTCTCCCGATGGTCTCACGAGCGACTTCGACTACGCGCCGCTGGTCAGCTTGGTTTCGTGTCGCAGGAGCACGTCCGGTGACGCCCGGGAGCGGTCGCAAAGAGTGCGGCCCTAGGTCGTAGCCACGCGAAGCTCGCCGCACTCGCAGGACCATCCGGCAGGGCGGCGTTGGCCCCGCGTCACCTCGAGAAGCGTCGTATCGGGCCGATGGGCGTGTTCTCACTCGTTGTCTGCGTCGTCCTCGGTTGGGGCGGACGTGCCGCGGCCGGTGGGGAGGTAGGGGACGGCGCCGAGCTGGCGGGCGAGGTGGACGCGGTCGACCAGGTCGCGGTGCTCGCCGATGCGGAAGCGGGAGAGCGGACCCTGGGGATCCAGGCCGACCTCGTCGGCGAAGAAGGTGTCGAGCCGCTGGGGCGGCGCGTAGCCCTTACGACGCATGTAGGTGAGCAGCGCGAGATCGCGGGTGATGAAGCTGCGCGGCTTGCGCTCGACCCAGCCCCAGGGCGTCTCCTCGTGCTCGGGCCCGCGCTTGTCGCGCGGCGGCTCGTCGCAGTCGGTGACGAAGAGGTCGCCCGAGAGCGGAGGCTGGCTGCGATCGAGCAGCGGAAACGACGCCAGGACGCGCGCGTACTCGGGCACCGACAGGCGGTAGGCGTCGGCCACGATGGCGTCGATCTCGGCGCGCAGCTCGCCGCGCGTCCAGGGGTCGCGCTCGGCGGAGTCGTAGGTCCAGGCTTGTCCACCCATGACGCCCTCCCAGAAGGGGGCCAGCTCGGGCGTCGTGCACGCGAGCCGAGCGACATCCCGACTCAATCCAGAAAGGCTGCCTTCCAACGTGCTCGGAGTCGGCACGGGGACTCTTTCAACGAAGGCCCAGTTCAGCGTCGTCGTAATCCGCAACCGAACGAGGTGATCCCAAACGAACGAGTTGATGATGGCAGCTAGCGAGGCCAGTAGATCGTCTTGGGGCCCACTCAGCGTTGGGACCTTGTTCCCCGCCATGCAGGCCGGAGGGAGCGGCGCAGTGAGCATCGAGCGCTCGTTGGTGGCTCCGGTCACGTCGCAGAAGCCGAGGCGCGAGCCTGTCGTGTCGCTTGTCTCGGACTGCGCGACGAAGACCCTGGGCACCATGGCTTTGTCGACGAGCGATTGATCGGACCACACGGCGCGGCGCCCTTCTCCCGACACGTAGCGCTTCTGCGCGTGGTCGAATTGGTGGACCATCCGCCCCTCGTACAAGGCTGTGTAGCGGGCGCTGGGAAGAATGCGGAAACGCTCCTCGGCCGTGCGTCCACGGCTGGTCCCCTCTCGCGCGTCCTCTGGGTGGACGAAGACGGTAGTAGGCCCGCCGGGCAGGTCGACGACATGCTCGAGGTAGCCGCGTTCGCGGTACCAGTCGGCGTCGGCGGCCACCCAGTACTCGCCGCCGGGGGGCAGCGGATCGGGGTACCGGGCGGTGACCGAGCCGAACTCACGCACTCGAGTCCAGCTGCCGTCCGGCTGGCGCTCGGGACGGACGCACAGGAACCCGCGCTCGCGCATCCACTCGCGCCGCTTGAACAGCCAGGCGTCGTTGGTCATGTGGAGCTCGCAGCGGTACTTGACGTCCCAGCCGCTCGCCTCGCTGCCCAGCGCTGGATGCTGGTCATGCAGCCGATCGATCAGCGCCGCGTCTCCATCGCTGGGCAGGTCCAGCAAGGCCAGGGTTCCGGGACTCAGGCGCTGGGCGATCTCGCCCGACATGCGCACCAGGCGCCCGGGGATCAGCCCCTCCATGGCCCGCGTGTCGCGCAGCATGAAGCCAGCCGGGAACCAGTGGTCCGGGGTCGGCGCTTCGCGGCGGGCCACGAAGGCCGTGAACTTGAAGCGGCTGTCGATGTCGAAGGCCCACTTGCGATAGTTCTCGAAGACGAACAGCTCTTCGACCGCGTGCTGCTCGAGCAGCAGCCGGCGAAGGCCGGTGCAGCCCTCGGCCTGCCAGAGCGTGCTGGGCGTCAGCAGGGCGACGCGGCCGCCGGCGCGGGCCGCCTGGACCGCCCGCTCGACGAAGTAGCGGAAGGTGTCGGGATCGCCGCCGGTCTTCTTGCCGTTCACCTCGACGACCTGGTGCTGGTACACCCCGCTGTCGCGCAGGAACCGGGCGAGGCGGGTGGTGCCTTGCTCATAGTCCAGCCAGGCTTCGGCGAGGCCCGGCTGCTCGCCGTGAAGCTTCTGGATGAGCGCCTCTAGTGACGGCCCCTGCCGGTTGGCGACGTCCCACTCGGGCCCCTGCTCTGGCCTCCCGTAGGGGCCGTAGAAGTGGCGACGCTCGGGCCGGATGCGATCCCAGGGCGGGTTGCCCACGACGGCGTCGAAGCCGAACCCCGGGCGCGCCTGGCCCGCCCCGTCGAACGCCACCTCGGGGAACTCGAGCTGCCAGTGGAAGTAGGTCTCGGGCCGCGGACCGTAGCCGACCTCGCGACCGCGGCGCAACCGGGCGACCAGCGGGTGGTCACCGAGGGCGCGGACGGCCTCCAGCCGCTGCGCGTCCGAGGGCAACCCGCAGATGGCCTTGACCTCGGCGTATAGGCCGTCGAGCCCTTCATAGGCTGCGACGTCCTCGGTCGTCGGTTCTCCCAGGAACCATTGCAGGCACCACAGGTCGGCCAGCAGCCGGTGGGCGGCCAGCCGCTCCTCGACCGCCTTGGCGTAGTCCTGTCCCTTGCGTTTGATGTCCATGGCCGTGTCGCTCGGGCGCGCCAGGATCGCGCGGATGCTGGCCAGGATGCCCGAGAAGAGCGAGGTGTCGATCGGCAGCGGTAGGGCGATCTGCAGGTCGGCCGCTCCCTTGCGCTTGCGCTTCTTGCCCTTCTTCGGAGCGGCATCCACGGCCTCGGACTCGGCCTCGGCCGGCGGCGGGATCGCGACCCACTCGGTGCCCTTGCGCGTGCTCTTCGACCGCAACCCAGGCGCCGACAGGCGGTCGAGGGTCGTGCCGACGAGGCTGTTGCCGACCTTGAGGTGGTGATCCAGGAACGACAGCGGCTTGCCCGGCTCGGCGGTGTAGAGCCACAGCGCGACCCGGGCCAGCTCGACGGCCATGGGGTTGTAGTCGACCCCGTAGATGCAGGACTCGACGACCTTGCGCTTCCAGTACGCCCGCTCGGCTGGGCCGTTGTCGCGGGGCGCGTCCGGGTCGACCGGGTCGCAGCGGACCGTCAGGTAGTCGGCGATGACGTCGACCACCTTGACCAGGAAGTGGCCGCTGCCCATCGCGGGATCGAGGACCCGCAAGCGCAAGACCTGCTCGGGGTCGCTGCCGCAGGCAGACAAAAGCGGCTCGACGGCGCGGCGAACCAAGCGCTCGACCAGCGAGTCGGGCGTGAAGTACGAGCCGCTGGCCTTCCGCTCGCCCTTCTGGTTGGTCAGGCTGAGGCTCGGCGGGTCGGTGCGGCGGCCGATGAGGCGTTGCTCGAGCAGGCCCTCGTAGATGTCGCCCAGGTCACGGACGTCGAGATCGGCGTAAGGGACCGGCGCGTCGGTGTTGCCCTGCAGGTAGATGAGCCGCGTGAGCACCTGATGAAGGGCGCCGTCCAGCAGCTTCCAGGTGGCCAGCTCGGGGTGCTTGTCGCGATCGAACAGCCCGCCGTTGTAGGCCGGGATCTCGAAGCCGGGGTCGCCGCGGTCGATGGCCTCGAAGAGCCTCAGCAGGTCATCGTAGACGTTGGAGTAGCGCTCGCGCTCCTCAGCGGGGGTCTGGTCAAGGCGGCGAAAGATCGCGCGTGTCGAGCGCATCTTGGCGTAGGCCGTGTCGGCGCCTTGCGAGTCGCGCAGCGGTAGCAGGGCCTGCGCCTCGGCCTTGAGCACGAACAGCAGCCGATAAAGCAGGGTCAGCGACACGTCGCGCAGATGGTCCAGCGCGGACTGGCCGGGCAGCTCGGGCGAGACCGGGAAGCCGCAGTACCGGTTGGAGGGACAGGCCCAGAAGCCCTGGGCGATGGCCTCCACGGCCTGATGCGCCTGGTCGCGCAGGACGTCGCGAACGCGCCGGGTGTCGGCCTCGCTCTCGCGAGCCAGCGTGTCGAGGTAGCCGCCGTCCACGGCCGGTGGACCGAAGAGGTGCCAGAAGAGGTTGAACACCTCGAGGTCCGCGTCGGTCACCTCGCGCCCGCGCAGGTCTTCGAGGAAGAGCACCAGGTCGAAGCGGAGGTTCTCGTGCAGCCGCCCCTTCTGCATCAGGCGCCAGGAGCGACCGTTCGTCAGGACGCCCCACGGCCGATCGTAGCCGCGCAGGTAGCGGTCGACCTGCTGGATGTCCTCGATGGCGGTGGGTTCGGAGCGCTTCTTCTTGCTGGTCGCTTCGTCGGAGGCGACCTCGTCCGCCCCCACGCCCTTGTCGAACCGCTTGACGTCGATGATGAAGGCGGCCGACCGGCAGAACTCGGGTCCGTCGGCAACCCGGGCCGCGGAGTCGGCGCCGAAGCGCTGCACCACGCTGTCTCGCACGGCCGGGTCCGAGTAGAGGACAAGGTCGGGCCGCTGCGCCGCGCTCTTCACCTCGTCGGAGGCGGCCCCGCGCAGCATCAGATGCCGGTTCTGGACCACGGCGTAGCCCAGCACGGACTCGCACACACGGCGAACGAATACGTTCTCGATGTCGGACTCGGTTGGACCGCGTAACGCCTGCTGGTGGGGGAGCAGACCGACGTAGCGCCGTCGGGGCGGGTCGGCGTCGAGACGAGCGTCGCGGACGTACATGGACCGCACGGACTCCCAGAGCCCCATCAGGGTCTTCAGCCGTTCCAAGGCATCCTTCGGGAGCACACGGAGCCGTGGGAAGCTGGGCTCGCGCGCGACCCGCTCGAAGTAGCTGCGGGTGAAGAGGCCTTCGAGGTGCATGTACGGGTGGTCCATCGGGATGACCTCGGCAATGGTGGCGGCGGCTGGCCCCACGGGATCACGAGCGGCGCCACCGTAGCCCCGAAGAGTGAGGAGGCGCAACCAAGGCGTCGAGCGTGTGGCCGGCCCGTCGTTGCAGACGACGGGCGGCCGGGGGAGCCCGGACGTGGGGCGCGCCGGACGACGCTTGCTGCTCGGGCGCCGGGTTCGGGCGCTCACCCGGCCACGCAGGCCGGTACCGGACCACCCTCGGTCGCTCGCTGACCGACGGAGGGTGGTGCGATACCAGGCTGCGTCGCTCGCTGGACGGCGGTGGCCGATAGCAGACCCGGCGGGCCTCGCCCGCTGGGCGACGGAGGCTGGTATCGGACCAGGTGGCTTCGCTCGCTGAGCGATCGAGGCTGGTGTCAGACCACCCCCCGAGGGGGTCCGACCCCCTCAGGGGGTGGTCTGATACCGGCTGGCGTGGGCCAGCGGACGAGCGAGGGTGGTCCGATGCCGCTGGGAGTGAGTGACGCGGGGCGATCGGGCGCGTTGGCCGCGGAGGCAGGCGGCGGAGGGCGAAAACGTCAAGGGCCCGGTCACGCGCGCAGCCGGGCCCTTGACGGGATGATCAGGCGACCGGTTCAAGCGATCGCTTCAGCCTCCGACTCGGGCACGGGCGCGACCGTCGTCTCGGGATCGGCCTCGTCTACGATCTCCTCGCCGCTGACGGGGTCGACGTCACGGACGGTGCGACGGGCCGACAGAGCCGCGCGGATGGCCTCGTCTTGATGTCGGATGGGCTCCAGCAGGGCCGCGCGGGCCTCGGCTTGGTGGGGGTCCGGGAACTGGCCCAGGATCCAGGCCACGATGGCGCGGAGGCGCTCGTCGCCTTGGGCGTTGGCCGCGCGGACGTGATCCCAACGGACCAGTTCGTCCGTGCCCTTGGGGAGCAGGTCGAGGAACTCGGCGTTGAGCTTGCCGAGACGCGCGACCTGGGCCACCAGACCGACGGTCTGGGCCTGGGCGCCGAGGACACCGTCCGGCGACAGGTGCTCGACGATGGCTCCGACCTCGCTGCCCTGATCCACGTAGGTCAGCGTGGTGATTGCGATGGGCCCTCCCGGGTACAGCTCGCGAACGATCCGGGCCGCCGCATCCCCCTCGAGCTCGCCAGCGAGCGAGGCCGTCACCTCGACGCAGATGCGGTAGATCGCGCCGACCAGCTTGTCGATCTGCGGATCGAGCGCCTGAAGGCGCGGGTCGACCCGGCGGTTCTTGTCGACCTTGTAGCGCCGCTCGAGCTCGCGCACCTGCTTGTCCAGCTGCTCGGCCTGGGCGCAGCGCTCGACCAGGGCGCTCAGCCCGCGTCCTTCGGCCAGTCGCTTGACTTGCGCGATGGCGAACAACCTACGACCGACCGTGAACTGGTTCAGCCGGATCCAGGGATTCAGGGACAGCTTCATCCCGCCTCTCCTCTCCTCCCAATGCAGACTGCACCGCAAGGGGACCCCGCGATCCCTTCGGACGCATCGCACATACGGGAGGCGTGTTGATGGTGGTTCCGGGCCATGTTGCCATCCCATCGCACCGACGCACAACCCGCCCGCAGGATCGAAGACCATCAAGCATGCTGCGAAGCAGGATTGTCGCCCCCTACGTCTCAGTGACCGCCGGAACAGGGACGGAGCAGGGCCCGGGAATTCGGCCGAAGTGTGGACCGCGGTGGTCGGCGCAGCGGACGTGGTCCAGCGCGGCCTCGACGCCGGGGAGCCGACGCGCACGCCGCCGTCGGGGCCGGCGTGGCCACGGACGGGTGGCGCAGCGCGCTCTTGCGGGTGCCGTCGTGGAGGTGGAGGCCGCCCCAGGCGCCCGGCGTCCGCCGCGTCAGACCATCTGCTCGGGGCGGCCGCCGGAGCTGGCGGGGCGCCGCGCGGACTGCACGATGCGGTAGCCCAGGTCGGAGCGGATGAAGAGGTACAGGAACGCCAGGATGGTCACGAGGACGCCGCCCGCGAGCCAGAGGTTGTAGACCTCGCGGACGAAGATCTTGCCCTCGCCGACGTTGGGCATGGTCTTGGGCTGCAGCGGCAGGCCGTAGCGCAGGGCCAGCTGGTCCACGTTGACCAGGTGGATGACGGGGACGCCGTCCTCGACGAAGCGGGCCATGACCGAGTCGAGGCCGGAGGCGCCCTCGGGCAGCGTCCGGTTCAGGCCCGGCTTGAACAGGCGCTTGCCGACCTTGGTGCCGACCGAGGTCGTGCCGCCGCCGATGTTGACGTAGGCCTTGACGGGCGTGCCGGCGGCGCCCTCGACGAACAGGCGCATGCGCTCTTCGACGCTGGCGTTGTAGTTGGCCGGCTTGATGTGCGCGACGTCGTTGCGGACGATGGCGTCGACCAGCTCCTTGCGGCCCTCCTTGCTCATCCCGAGCCCGCGGTCCTCGATGCCGCCCATCGAGGCGGCCAGGGACTTGTAGGGGAAGAGGTTGCGCTGGCGCAGGACGCGCTCCATGTCGAGCCACGAGAAGCCCGGGACGTTGGCGCCCCACTGCGAGGCCGCGACGGACGAGACGATGACGGGCTTGGCGCCGACGGTCTTGAGGGCCGCGTAGGTCGCGACGTTCAGGGCCGGGAAGGAGCCCGACACGCCGACCGCCACCACGTCGCCCTCGTTGACGCCGGCCCGCTTGAGCATCTGCACGATGACCGCGGCGAAGTTCGGGTTCACCGAGGTCTGCTTGGCCGGCAGGCTGCCGCTGTTCGAGGTCACCGCGCTCATCAGCAGGCCCATCATCCCGGACCGCGTCGGGTCGGTCTCGGGATCGATGGCCGGCTGGCGGCGCGTCCGCTCGATGCGCAGCGCCTCGAAGGCGTCGCGGGTCAGGCGGGCCGCGGCGAGCTTCTCGGCGTACCACGGCTGCTTGGCCTGGGTCAGGAACGCCTCGACCGCGGTCATGCCGCCGAGCGCCAGGATGGCGACCAGGGCTAGGACCGAGCGGGAGACCTTGTTGGGGCGCCAGTAGAGCTTCTTCATGAGATGGCCAGCAGCTCCGAGCCCACGGTGAGGACGAGCACGAGGCGGACGATGACGGAGACGGTCATCAGGGTGGCGATGGTCTCGACGACCCCCTGGCGGTCGAGCCAGATGGCGATGAGGCCGGGGATGATGAAGCCGATGACCTGGTAGACCTCGCCGAAGGCGCCTTCGGTGCCTGCGAAGAGGCTGCGCAGGCCGATGCCGACCAGGTAGCCGGTCAGGATCATCAGGGCGGTGCGGCGGCGGCCGTAGAGGATGACGATGGGCGACAGCAGGCGCACGAAGGCGAAGGTGATGAAGCCGGCCAGCACGGTCAGCGCGATGTCGACCGGCTGCGTGAGGCTGAGCGCCATGTAGCCGGGCACGACCATGCCGCCCGGCGCGACGCCGAAGACTTCCGAGAAGATGAGGCTGACGGCGAGGCCGAGGCCGATGGCGACGGGGAGGAGCTCGATCATGCGGCGGCGTCCTTCGAGGATGCGTCCGAGGCGTCTTGGGAGGCCCGCTGCGAGGGGGCGCTCGGGGAGAGGATGCTGCGGTTGCGGAAGTAGGCGACCAGATCGAGGCCCTGGCCGCCGATGTTGCCCATGCCGACGATGAGGGCGGAGCGGCCCGACAGGCCGATGAGGGTCTCGAAGATCTGGTCGGTCGAGTAGTCGTCGACGTGGTGGACGCGGCTCGAGTCGAGGCCGCTCGGGACGCCGGCCTTGGCGAAGATGTAGGTGCCGCTGCCCATCAGGACGAGCTCGTCGGCCTGCTGCCACTTGGGGTAGGCCTCGCCGAGCTGGATGGAGCGGTCGGGGCGGTCGGCGCGGCAGTTGAAGACGGCGATGCGGCGGTCGACGTCGGGGAAGCGCTCGATGGCGATGTCCCAGACGCGCTCGGTCGACTCGGGGTCGTTGGCGGCGAAGGCGTTGACGAAGGTGATGCGCCGCCCGAAGAAGTCGACGTCGTAGGTCATCATGGCGCCGGGGTCGGGCGTGGCCTCCCACATGCCGCGCAGCGCGGTGGCGCGGTCGACCCCGACGGAGGCGCAGATCTTCAGGGCGAGCGCGACGTTCTCGGCGTGCTCGATGTAGCGGAAGCCGGCGAGGTCCTCGGCGGAGATGGCCTGGACCTCCTCGAGGGTGATGCCGACGCACTTGGAGCCGCGGTCGGCGGCCGACATCTGGAAGACGTCGAGGTGGTCGCGCTCGGCCGTGTACAGGGTCTGCCCGTGCGGGGTCATGCCGGCCAGGGCCAGGGCCACATCGCGCTCGGTCGGCCCCATGACGTCGAGGTGGTCGGGGCGGGCGTTGGTGATGACGCCGTGGGTGGCGCGCACGATGCGCGCCTCGCTGAGCCACTGCAGGTAGGGCTGCAGGGCCATGCACTCGATGACCAGCGCCTGCGCCTTGTAGGCGTTGGCGGCCGAGACGATGCGCAGCTGCTCGATGATGTTGGCGCGCGCCGGGCGGAAGACCGGGTACTCGCGCCCGTCGGGCATGATCATGCGGGGCAGGGTGCCGGTCGTCTTGGCGCAGGTGGTGACGCCGCCGGCGCGCAGGCCCGCGGCGATGAGCCGCGTGACGCTGGATTTCCCGCGCGTGCCGTTGACGTGCACCCGGATGGGGATCCTGGCCAGGCGCTTTCGGTGCAGCCACAGCTCGATCGCGCCCAGCGCCACGATGAGCACGGTCGTCGCGGAGAGCAGCACGATGTACCAGGTGTCCAATGTCGCCGAGCCCCTGAAGGCAGCCGATTGCCTCGATGGACCGTCGTGGGAGCCCGCCGGCTCGCCCCGTCGCCTGGCGTGGGTCGCGACGCGCGCGGCCCGATGCCTCCTCGAGGTCCCCTTCGCCAGGTGGCGCCCAATCTGCGCCCGTCCATGGCGCCCGTCAACGAGGATTGATGGGCGGGCATTCCCCCGCCGCCGCAGGGGCGCGCGGCACGCCCGCTGCGGTGCCGCTCAAGGCTCGCCGACGATCCCCAGGTGCAGGATGCGCGCGCCCATGGGGCTGACCGGGTTGGTCGACTTGCCGACGACCACGCCGTCCTCGGGGGCGCGGTACTCGGTCAGCACGTCGCCGTAGATGTTGGTCAGGCGGGCGACGACCTCGCCGCGGCGGACGGTGTCGGTGACGCCGGGGAAGACCTCGAGCAGGCCGCCGCGGTCGGTGTACAGCCAATAGGAGTGGCGGCAGACCACGGGGTCCTCCTCGGACTCGAGGATCTCGCCGGGGACGACGCCGAGGTGCACGAGGACGTTCTCGATGCCCTCGACCGAGGTGCGGATGAGCGACTTCTGGAAGCGCAGCGGGTTGCCGACCTCGACCGTGATGGCGTGCAGGCCCATGGACGCGGCGGCGCTGCGCAGGGTGCCGTCGGCGCCCTTGTTGTGGACCAGGATCTGCGCGGGCTGCAGCCGGGCGAGCGCGGCGGTGACCGGGTCGGTCAGGTCGGCGCGGACGTACAGCGAGTTGACGCGGCCGAAGGACGCCGTGTGCAGGTCGACCAGAAACGCGAGGGGGCGCAGGACGCGGTCGAGCAGGCGGTGGGCGTAGACGGGGGCGGCGGCGCCCTGGGGGCGGCCGGGCATGACGCGGTTGAGGTCCGAGCCGTCGGCGTAGCCGCGCTGGTGGGCGTGGAAGCCGGGGACGTTCAGGACCGGGACGCCGACCACGGCGCCGCGGAGGCGGGCGAGGTCCAGGTTGCGCAGGACCTGGTGGACGACGGGGAGGCCGTTGACCTCGTTGCCGTGGATGGCGGCGGTGAGGCCGACCACGGGGCCGTCGTGGGGCCCGCGGGCGACGATGACCGGGACGCGGACCGGATCGCCCATGGCGTCGCTGGCCAGGGTGACGCGCAGGCGGGAGACGGCGCCGCGGGGCAGGGTGTCGATGTCCAGGCGGTCGACCTCGAGTGGGTCGGAGGCGCCCGAGATCAAAGCAGGATCTCCTGGATGAGGGTCTCGTCGGCGTCGAGGGACTGGAAGAGCTTCATCCGGAAGCGGCCCTTCTGGGTCAGGAGCGTGCTGGCCATGCGGTCGATGGCGACGGTGGCGAGGACGGTCTGGATGTAGGCCTCGATGAGGTTGTCGAGGCCGAGGCCGAGCTGGTTGAAGTCCTTGCGGTCGACGAGCATCAGGCGGTCGACGTCGCTGTCCCAGCCGCCGTCGTGGCGTTTGATGGACAGGTTGGTGCCCAGCATCTCCCACGAGTCGGCGGCGGCGGGCAGGGCCGGGATGAGCGGCGTGGCGGCGCGGCGGGCGTAGAGCGCGATGGGGCGCAGGCCGGCGTCGGTCGCGTGGACCATCATGCGGAGGTCGGCGACGAAGATCTCGCCCTTGCGGTTGGGGACGGTGCCGACGTGGTACAGGCGGCCGGCGCGGGTGCGCGAGCTCCAGTGGTAGTTGCCGACCAGGCTCTGCACGATGAACTGCGTGTAGTCGTGCGGCTCGTCCATGAAGGCGTCGAGCTCGCGCTGGTTGGTGATGGTGTAGACGCCCTGGCCGGCGTTCGAGTAGGGCACCTTGACGACCGCGTGGCCGCCCAGGCGCTTGACCCACAGCGGGACCTCCTGCTTGTCGATGTCCCACATGGTCTCGGGGACGCGGATGGCCAGGCCCGTGCCGTCGAGATCGGCGTTGAAGAGATCGTAGGCCTTGGCGGCGACCATCTTGTTGCGGCCGCCGGCGAGGCAGACCAGGACCGGGTTGAGGATGAGGGTCTTGGTGTGGAGCGGGACGCGGTCCCAGGGGCGCTGGGTGACGTAGCGGAAGGCCGCCCGGATGGGCAGCCAGGCGCCGTCGGACTCGCGGACCTCCATCACGCCGTCCGAGTAGCGCACCGGCGGGTCCGGGTCGCCGCGGCGGTGCTCGACGAAGAAGACGGGCTCGCCCATGGCGTCGGCCATGGCGGCGGCGTAGCCCGACGATCCCATCAGGTTCTTGTCGTAGACGACCGCGAGGCCGCCCGTCGGCAGGCGCTTGCCGGCGAGCATCGGCACGAAGGTCTGCTCGATGAGGGTGCGGTAGCCGCCTTGCTCCTGCGCATCGTTGAGCAGCGGCATCGACTTCTGCCCCGAGGGGCACGAGTTGGTCTCGATGAGGACCATCTGCCGCTGGCCGACCTCGCTCGTGACGTGGAAGAGGTCGCAGCCGGCCCAGCGGAAGTGCTGCGGGACGTTGGTCAGCACCGACTCGAGCGCGGCGCGGTCGACGTGGGGGTTCAGGTGGCAGTAGCGCTCGAACACCCGCTCGGCCGACAGGTTCATGAAGTAGGCGACCAGCGGGTGGATCTGCGCGTTCAACGCCCGCGGGTACCAGTGGCGGGTCGGCTCGAACTGCCCCGGCAGCACGCGCACGGCGTGTCGGCGGGAAGACGGCTCGGGGGCCGCCCCGAGGGGCGTCGCGTCGGCTTCGCCGGCGGCATCGGCGGCGCCGACGGCAACGGCGGCGAGGGGCGGAGCGCTCGAAGGCGTGGGCGTCGTCGGGGGCATGTCTGCGGGAACCTCGAAGGGGGCGCGTGGTGCGTCGAGCATGACCACGGCGCCGCGGCCGCGGCAAGGCCCGGGCCGGGGGAGCGGGTTACGCGGGTGGGATGGGGGATGAGGAGGGGCAGGGGAGAGGGGCAGGGGAGAGGGGCAGGGGAGAGGGGCAGGGGAGAGGGGCAGGGGAGAGGGGCAGGGGAGCGGGAGAGGCGCGGTAGCCTCCGCTTCGGCCGGCCTCAATGGCTTTGTCCCCCTTGGCCGGCCTGGTCGGCCGGCCAATTCCTCGCGGACGACAAAGCCATTGACCCCGGCCTACGCTGCGGCTGGGGGGCTGATATCGGCCCGGAAGGGGGCCTTCCGGGCCGCTTCGCGTCCCGGCGCGGGCACTGGCGGCGGGTGCTGGGGAGGGCGGCTGTTCGGGGCTTCCAGGGGGCCGGAGCGGTGCTTGGTCGCGTGGGCCTGGGGTGGGGTGTAGAATTAAACAACCGTGTGATTAGTCGTCCCGGGGCGGAAGCTGGCCGTCGTCCCGGGGCGGAAGGGCGCGGGTCGTCGTCCCGGGGCGCGAGCGCGCGGGTCGTCGTCCCGGGGCGGGAGCGCGCGGGTCGTCGTCCCGGGGCGCGAGCGCGCGGGTCGTCGTCCCGGGGCGGAAGCGCGCGGGCCGTCGTCCCGGGGCGGAAGGGCGCGGGTCGTCGTCCCGGGGCGCGAGCGCGCGGGTCGTCGTCCCGGGGCGGGAGCGCGCGGGTCGTCGTCCCGGGGCGGAGGTCACCCACGAGCTGCTCGCCCGGACTGAAGGTCGGCGCTTCCGTCCCGGGGCGGAACGGACCCGGCCCGCCGTTCGCCGATCTTCCGCGCGACGACGCGAGCCCCCAGCTCCTGGCGGGCGATGAGCAGGTTGTGGGCCTGACAGACGACCCGGATGTTGTCGACCGAGTGAGCGCCGCCCCTGGCGAAGGCCTCATCGTGGTGCAGCTCCAGCCGGCGCGTCTCGGTGCACCGCCCTCCCGGGCCCTCATAGGTGCACCGCAGCCCGTCCCGCTCGACCACGGCCCGCTTCACCTCGGCCGGGATGGCACGGCTGCGTTCCGTCACCTCGGCCACCGGCTCGCTCGCCGCGGCCTCGACCGACTCGCCGGCCATGGCCAGCCTCTCGGTCGACTCATCGGCCATGGCCGCGCTCTCGACCGACTCTCCGGCCACGGCCACGCTCTCGGCCGACTCGCCGGCCACGGCCACGCTCTCGGCCGACTCGCCGGCCACGGCCACGCTCTCGGCCGGCTGGGGCGCCTTCACGACGACCTTCTTCACCCGCCGCTTGGCCCCGATCCCGAACCGCTGCTTCTTCTTCGCGGCCAGGAAGACGTCCAGGGCCATCTCCAACAAGGCCTCGTAGTCCCCGGACGCGACCTGATGGCCCGCCAGCGCCATCGCCTCCTCGAGCTTGGCCGCTACCCGCGCGCCCACTGTCACCTGGACCCGGTACCGGGTCTCTGACAGCGGCTCGACCCGGTGCTTCGGCTTCGGCTGCTCCAGCGTCAGCTCGGCCACCTCCCGCGGTGCGCCCCGCTTCGCCGCCTCGACCCGCGCTCCGCCCCGGGACGGCGGCAACCGGAACACCCGCGCCGGCACGTCCGGCCGCGGCGACCACTTGGCTACGAGCTCGGCCAGCTCGCGCTTGCTCTTCCCGGCCGCCTCGGCCAGCCGCTCGCCGGCGTCCTCGTCGCTCAGGTGAGGTCCGATGACCCGCACCCCGCTCAGGCTCAGCCGTCCGTCGGCCAACATGGCGCCCATCTCGGGCCACCGCCGCACCCACCCGACGGCCTTCACATAGTTGTAGGCCTTGTCCTCACCAAAGCCCCACCGCGTCCGGCACCACTCGAACAGCGACGGGCTGCCGTCCCGAAGGTGAAGCTCCCTGGCCTCGACCTCGGCCAGATGGACGACCAGGTTGGCCGTCGTCCGCCGCTCCAGATCCACCAGCTCACCGACCCGCCCCAGCAGCCCCTCGTCGGACAACTTCCCCAGCAACTCCAAGCCCTTGCTCATCCCGCAGCCCTCCCAATCGAGGCCTGCAGCATAGCACGGGGGTCCCAATCCCCTCGGAGCACCCCCTGGACGGCCGTTCAGGCCTCTCGGACGACCCGCGACGACCCTCACCCCTGATCAGCGCGTTGTGGAGCCTGGAAGAGGCCTCCCAGCCCCTCCACCTGGCCGACCGCGGACTTCCAAAATCGGGCCCCCAAAACCCGTCAACAACTATTCGCCGTCTCGACCCGTCCACATGTCGATTTCTCGTCCCGACTTCCGCCCCGGGACGACGACCCGCCCCGGGACGACGACCGGCGCGCTTCCGCCCCGGGACGACGACCGGCGCGCTTCCGCCCCGGGACGACGACCGACTTCCGCCCGGGACGACGACCGACTTCCGCCCCGGGACGACGAGCGACTTCCGCCCCGGGACGACGAGCGACTTCCGCCCCGGGACGACGAGCGACTTCCGCCCCGGGACGACGAGCGACTTCCGCCCCGGGACGACGACCCGCGCTTCCGCCCCGGGACGACTGCTGGGTTCCGCCCCGGGACGACGACCGGCGCGCTTCCGCCCCGGGACGACGACCGGCGCGATTCCGCCCCGGGACGACGACCGGCGCGATTCCGCCCCGGGACGACGACCACCGCGCTTGCGCCCCGGGACGACGACCGACTTCCGCCCCGGGACGACGACCGGCAGGCTTCCGCCCCGGGATGACGACCGACTTCCGCCCCGGGACGACGACCGGCGCGCTTACGCCCCGGGACGACGACCCGCGCTTCCGCCCCGGGACGACGACAGGCAGGCTTACGCCCCGGGACGACGACCCGCGATTCCGCCCCGGGACGACGACCCGCGATTCCGCCCCGGGACGACGACCGGCGCGCTTACGCCCCGGGACGACGACCCGCGCTTCCGCCCCGGGACGACGACCGGCAGGCTTCCGCCCCGGGACGACGACCGACTTCCGCCCCGGGACGACGACCGACTTCCGCCCCGGGACGACGACCGACTTCCGCCCCGGGACGACGAGCGACTTCCGCCCCGGGACGACGAGCGACTTCCGCCCCGGGACGACGAGCGACTTCCGCCCCGGGACGACTAATTGCGCGGCCGTTTAATTACCAACCCCACCCCAGGCCCAATCGACCAAGCACGACCAGCCGCTGGAACTCCCGCACACCCGCCTCCCCCCAGCACCCGCCGCCAGTGCCCGCGTCGGGACGCGAAGCGGCCCGGAAGGCCCCCTTCCGGGCCGATATTGGCCCCCCAGCCGTCCGCTACGGCCGGGGTCAAGGGCTTTGTCGTCCGCGAGGAATTGGCCGGCCGCCAGGTCGGCCAAGGGGGACAAAGCCCTTGATGCCGGCCGTAGCGGAGGCTACCGCACCCCCACCCACCCACCCCCAACCCCCCCACCCACCCCCAACCCCCATCCCCCAACCCCGCCCACCCCCCAACCCACCGTGGCCCCCAACCGCCACTTGCGATAGCCTCCCCCCGCCATGAACAAGCTGCTCGTCGCCATCGTCGTCGCCATCGTCCTCGCCTTCGCGTCCGTGTTCACCCTCGGCGGGGCGATGGCAGACGTGTACTGGGTGGGCGAGCTGTTCTTGCGGGCGCTGAAGATGATCATCGTCCCGCTGGTGGTCTTCTCGATGGTCAGCGGCATCGCCGGGCTCGGGGACGTGCGCAAGCTGGGGCGGCTGGGCGGCCGGACGGTCCTGTATTACGCGACGACGACGCTGCTGGCCGTGGTGCTGGGCGCGGTCGTGGTCAACCTGATGCAGCCCGGCGTGGGGATGGTGACGACCGGGCTCGAGGTGCCCGAGCGGCTGGCCGCCAAGGAGGACATCGGCCTCCCCGAGATCCTGATGGGCTTTCTGAGCGACAACATCGTCGCGTCGGCGGCCGAGATGCAGATGCTGCCGCTCATCGTCTTCAGCCTGGTCTTCGGCGGGGTGCTGACCACCATCGGCGACAAGGGCAAGCCGGTCATCGCCTTCTTCGAGGGCGGCAACGAGGCGATGATGAAGATCGTCCACCTCGTCATGTGGCTGGCGCCCGTCGGCATCTTCGGCCTGGTCGCCGGACGCTTCGGCGTCGCCATCGACCAACTGGGCATGGAAGGGTTCTGGAACGAGCTGTCGGCCGTCGGCTCGTACATGCTGACCGTGCTCATCGGCCTGGCCATCCACTCGCTGCTCGTCCTGCCGCTCATCCTGTGGGTGACGACGCGGCGGAGCCCGCTCCTGTACGCCCGCGGCGTCGGCAAGGCCCTGCTCACCGCGTTCTCGACCGCCAGCTCGGCCGCCACGCTGCCGCTCACCCTCGAGGGCGTCGTCGAGGAGAACCGCGTCGACCCGCGCTCGGCGCGCTTCGTCATCCCGCTCGGCGCCACCATCAACATGGACGGCACGGCCCTGTACGAGGCGGTCGCCGTCATCTTCATCGCGCAGGCCCTCGGCGTCGACCTCAGCATCGGCCAGCAGATCCTCATCGTCCTGACCGCCGCCCTCGCCGCCATCGGCGCCGCCGGCATCCCCGAGGCCGGCCTCGTCACCATGGTCATCGTCCTCAACGCCGTCGGTCTGCCGCTCGAGGGCGCCGGCCTCATCCTCTCGGTCGACTGGCTGCTCGACCGCTTCCGCACCGCCGTCAACGTCTGGGGTGACGCCGTCGGCGCCGGTGTCGTCGAGCGCTACGTCGATGGTGACCAGCCCGAGCGCCCCGAGCTGTCGGCCGCGGTCGGCGGCCGCTGACGCCCGCGCCAGGCCTTCGCCGGCCCGCCCCGGGTGTCTAGGGTCTCGGGGTGCCCCCCGAACCCCCCGAGATCCTTCAGCCCGGCCGCAACGTCTGGCGCCGCGCGCGCGCCGGTCGCCTCGCCTGGCTCATCGACGCCGCCCCCTACGCGCGCGCCTTCCTCGAGGCCGCCGAGCAGGCGGACGAGGCCCTGTACATCCTTGGCTGGGACCTCGAGAGCCGCCTCGCGCTGGTCCGCGACGACGACGACCCGCGCGCGGGGCTGACCCTGCGCGACCTCCTCGAGGACCTGGTCCGGCGCAAGCCTCGCCTGCACGTCCACCTGCTGGTTTGGGACTACGCCGCCGTCTACGCCCCCGACCGCGAGGTGCTGCAGCGCCTGCGGCTGGACTGGAGCACCCACGCGCGCATCCACTACCACCTGGACGATCACCACCCGACGGGCGCCTCGCACCACCAGAAGGTCGTGGTGTTCGACGACGTGCTGGCCTTCGCCGGTGGCATCGACCTGTCCAAGGAGCGCTGGGACACCCCGGCGCACGAGCCCGACGATCCGCGCCGCCGCGACCTCGACGGCCAGCCGTATCCGCCGTTCCACGACGTCAGCGTGGCCGTGGACGGCGCCGCGGCGCGGGCGCTGGGCGCGCTGGCCCGTGAGCGCTGGCGGCTGGCGACCGGCCAGGTGGTGTCCCCGCCGACCGCGCGCGCGCACGACCTGTGGCCTGAGAGCGTCCGGCCGGACCTGACCGACGTCGAAGTCGGTGTGGCCCGCACGCTGCCCGCGTGCGGCGAGCAAGAGGCGGTCGCCGAGATCGAGCAGCTGCACCTCGACGCCATCGCGGCCGCGCGCCACGCCATCTATCTCGAGAACCAGTTCCTCAGCTCCGAGCGCATCGCCGAGGCCCTCGTGCGGCGCCTGGAGGAGCCCGATGGCCCGCAGGTCCTGGTCGTCACCGCCCGCGACCTCGAGGGCTGGCTCGAGCAGCTCACCGAGCGCGTGGCCCGCCACCGGGTCACGTCGCGGCTGCGCGAGGCGGCCGCCGAGGGGCGCCTGCGCATCGTCACGCCGGTCCGGCGCCTCTCGGACGGGCTCCCGGTCAAGATCCACAGCAAGGTCAGCGTCATCGACGACCAGCTCGCCCAGGTGGGCTCGGCCAACCTGACCAACCGCTCGCTGGGCCTCGACACCGAGTGCGACCTGGTCATCGAGGCCCGCGGCGACCCGCGGGTGGCGCGCGCCGTGCGCGGGCTGCGCGACCGGCTCGTCGCCGAGCACCTGGGCGTGGCTCCCGACGACGTGGCGCAGGCCATCGACGCCGAGGGGGCGCTGCTGGGGGGCGTCGCGCGCTGCGAGCAGCGGCCCGAGGCGCGGCCCTTCGCGCCGCTCGCGGACGAGGTCTCTCCGTGGCTCGACGCCCTGCTCCCCGGGACCGAGCTCATCGACCCTGGCGCGCCGCTGACGCCTCGCCGCATCGTGCAACAGGTCGCGCCGCCCATGACCGGACAGGAGCCCAGCAGGATGAGTCGCAAGGCGATCTGGTGGACCCTGGGGGTCGCGGCGTTCCTGGCCCTGGCCGCCGCCTGGCGTCTGACGCCGCTCGCCGAATGGCTCGAGCCGACGCGCCTCGCCGCGCAGATCGACGCGCTGGACGCGTCCGCCTGGGCGCCGCTCGTCGTCCTGGGCGCCTACGTCGTCAGCGGTCTGTTGTTCATCCCGCTGACGCTGCTCATCGTCGCGACGGCCATCGCCTTCGACCTGCTGCCCAGCGTGGCCCTGGCCATGGCCGGCAGCCTGCTCAGCGGCCTGGCCAGCTACGCCGTCGGTCGCGGCGTCGGCGCCGAGGCCGTCGCCCGCGTGACGCATCCCAGGGTGCGCGAGGTCGCGCGCTGGGTCGGCGCCCGCGGCACCCTGGCCGTCGCCCTGGTCCGCGTCCTGCCCATCGCGCCCTTCGCGGTCGTCAACCTGGTCGCCGGCGCCACCCGAGTGCGCGTGCTGCCCTTCGTGGTCGGCTCGTTCATCGGCCTCGTCCCGGGCATCCTGGCGGTCAACGTGTTCGAGGCCTCGCTCGAGGCCATCGTCGCCGACCCCAACCCGCTCGCCGTGGCCGTGGCCGTGCTGGTCGTCGTCCTGGTCCTGCTGGGCCTGCGCGCGCTGCGTCGCGCCCTGAGCGCCCACGGCCCCGGCCGCGAGGGGCTGGGGGACCATGGCTGAGGCGGCCCGGGCGCGGCGCGCGCTGCGCGTGGCCACCTGGAACGTCCACGGGTGCGTCGGCGCGGGCGACGTCGCGCCCGACCCGGAGCGCGTCGCGCAGGTCGTGCGCGCGCTGGACGCCGATCTGGTCGGGCTGCAGGAGGTCAGCTGCTGCCGCCTGGGGCCCGGCGGCGAGTCGCACCTGGCCCACGTCGCGCGCGTCGCCGGCCTGCGGGCCCTGCGCGGGACCACGCGCCACAGCCTGGGGCTGCACTGCGGCAACGCGCTGCTGGTCCGGCCCGAGGCGCGTGTCGAGGGCGTCGCCGTGCACGACCTGAGCGTCGCCCGGCGAGAGCCGCGCGGGCTGCTCGAGGCGGTGGTCGCGACCGCGGCGGGACCGCTGCGCGCCTGGGTCACCCACCTGGGGCTGGCCGCGCCGGAGCGCTGCGACCAGGTCGCGCGGCTGCTGGCCCACTTGCCGGCCGACGATGAGCCGTTGGTGGTCCTGGGCGACCTCAACGAGTGGTGGCCGTTCGGGACCTGCGCGCGGCGGCTGACGGCCGCCCTGGGCCGCTCGGCGCGGCTGCGCACCTTCCCGGCGCGCCTGCCGGTGCTGGCGCTGGACCGGGTGTTCGCGCTGGGCGGGGCGCGGGTCGTCGAGGCGCGCGTGCACCGCAGCCGCGAGGCGCGGCGCGCCTCGGATCACCTGCCCGTGGTCGCCACGGTGAGGCTGGACTGAGGCCTCAGCTGCGGACGGCGGCGATCGCCTCGGGGACGCCCAGCGGCTTGGGCTCGAGCTTGACGACCAGCAGGCCGTCGCCGTTGCCGCCCTGGGTCGCGACCTCTCGCACGCCCAGGACCGGCGAGACGGTGCGGACGACCTTGAGGAAGCGCGGGTTGGCCGCCAGCTTCGGCGCCTTCATCAGGTCGACCACGATGAGGTCGTCCTTGGCCGAGGCGATGACGGCGGGCTTCTTGCCCATGAAGTTCAGCAGATTCGCGGGCTTCTTCAGGTCGATGGCGCCCGACTTGAGCAGCTTGCCCAGGTTGCTGTTGGGCTGCGAGGGCGTGTCGGCCCGCACGTCGGACAGCCGCAGCGACACGCGCACCTCGTCGGCCGACAGCCGCACCTCTTCGATGCGCACGGTCGCCTCGAGCTCGAGCTTGGTCCCCATCAGATCCAGGACGGTCTCGACGCGCAGCCCCGGCGGACGCGCGGACAGGCGCAAGCGCTCGGGCCGCTTGTTCGTGGGCACGACGTTGTCGACCAGCCAGCCGAGCGCGTCCACGGGGACGGACAGGCCGAACCGCGACGCGTTCTTGGCCATTCGGACGAGCACGGTCGGGTGGCGAAGCAGCCACGTGGCCGAGGACTGGACGGCGTTCTTCAAGGGGATGCGCATGGCCCGGAGCCTACACGACAGCCTTTCGGGCGGCCAAGCGGAAACCGGCTCGACCGTTGGCGCCTCCGTGCCTCCCGTTCAGGCTCTGGCGCCGAGCGGGAATCGGGCGCGCCCGCGCGGCGTTGGCGCGCCCCGACCCCCGCCTGCCGAAGGACGCCACGATGTCAGCCCTCACCTGGTCCCTCGAGGTCCTGTTGTCGACCGCCCTGTCGCTGCTGGGCGGCGCCGGGGACGCCAAGCCGGCGCCCGCTGCGCCCGCGGCCCGCGCCGTCGAGGCCGCGGTGTGTGGCGAGCGCAGCCCCTGCCGGGCCGTCGGCGTGCACGCGGCGGGGCAGGGCGCCAGGAAGCAGCCGCTGTGGGTGGCCGAGGTGGCGCTGCACGACCGCGAGGGCGAGGACTGGAAGCAGCCCGATCTGCAGGACTGCGCGTCCTGGGAGGTCTGGCTGCTGGAGGGGCCGGCCGGCAAGCCGCGCGCGACGCAGAAGCTGCTGGCGCTGTGCAACGACGGCTACGGCGCGGCCATGATGGGCGAGGACGTCCTCGAGGTGGGGCCCAACCGGCTGACGCACACGCAGCACGGCGGCTCGAACTGGCGGTGGTCGACCACCAAGGCGCTGCGGCTTTCGCCGCTGGCGCTGCTCGAGGAGCGCTCGGAGGGGAGGTGGACGGTCGGGCCCAACGAGGAGACGCAGCGCTGGAGCTGGGCCGAGGCGCGCGGTGACGTGAGCTGGGCGGCTCCGGTCTGCCGTGATGACGGCACGATGCCCGAGCCGGTCGAAGGGGCCGCGCTGCCGCGTCATCGGTATGAGACGCTGCCGCGGGTCGACCTGGCGCGCGAGGTGGTCGAGGGCGGCTGGAAGGAGCTGGGCCTGGGGACCTGCGCGCTGCGGCTGGACGCGTCCGAGCGCCGCGGGTTCGTTTTGGATCCCACCGCGCCCGCCGCCACGCCGGGCGACGGCGCGCTGCGGGCCCTGATGGTCGACGGGACGACCCTGCTGCTCGAGGTGACCGACGACGCGCTGACCTCGGCCAAGGCCGACGATCGCGACCAGATCGAGGTCTACCTGGGCCCGCAGCTCGGCTTCTCGGACCACTGCGTCGACCCGCAGGCCCGCGTCCACCGCTTCATCGTCGATCTGGCGACCGGCGACGTCCGCGGCGACGGCGCCCTGCCGCGGGTCGAGCGGCACGTCGCCAAGGCCGGCAAGGGCGTGGCGGTGCGCCTGAAGGTCACGCTGCCCGAGGAGATCGGCAACCTGACCCTGGTCCACGTCGACGCCGACCCCGGCGAGCACCCGCGCCGCGTCGCCTCGAGCGCCCTCGACCCGCTGTCGGCGGCCACGCTCGGCGGCTGGCGTCACCTGGGCGACGCCAGGTGCGTGCCCCGCAAGGGCCAGCTGACCCTCCAGCCTCCCGGACCGGCGGGTCGCGACACGCCGGCCCTCTGAAAGTTCCGGGACCGCCACGCAGCCTCTCTCCTGCGCGGCCCTGCGAAGCCGTGACGCCCGGCGGCCACGGCGACGTCGCCCGCAGCCCCGAGGGCATGCTCCACGCCCTGCGCTTCCTGCCGACCTGGGCCGCCGGTCGGGGTCCAACCCTCCTGGCCCCCTGCGCCGAGCTCGGCACGCCGCCCCGGTGACCTCGCGGCGTCCTTTGCGTCCGAGCGCGCACGCTCCTATGCTCGCGCCGTGACGTCGACGTCTTCCGCACCCCCCCTCTCGCGCCCCATCGCGGCGCTCACCATCGCCGGCAGCGACTCGGGCGGCGGCGCCGGCGTCCAGGCCGATCTCCGCACCTTCGCCGCCCACGGCCTGCTGGGCTGCACGGCCATCACCGCCATCACCGCCCAGAACACCGTGGGCGTGCAGCGCGCCGACGCCCTGGACCCGTCGCTGGTCGTCGCCCAGATCGACTCGGTCCTCGCCGACCTGCCCGTGCGCGCCGCCAAGACCGGCATGCTGGCCAACGTCGCCATCGTGCAGGCGGTCGTGGCCGCCCTGGCGCGCCACCCGCGCCTGCCGGTCGTCGTCGACCCGGTCTGCGTGTCCAAGCACGGCCACCCGCTGCTCACCGACGACGCGCTCGTCGCCCTGCGGTCCGAGCTGCTGCCGCGCGCGACGGTCATCACGCCGAACCTGCCCGAGGCCGCGGCCCTGCTGGGCGTCGCCGCCATCGACGACCCGGCCGAGGCCGCCGACGCCCTGGCCGCGCTGGTCACCGGCGCCGGCCCGCCGCCCACCGTCGTGCTCAAGGGCGGCCACCGCGAGAACACGCCCGTCAGCTGCGATCTCGTGCGCCTGCCCGACGGCCGCCGCGTCTGGCTGGACGCTGCGCGCATCACGACCCGCTGCGATCACGGCACCGGCTGCACCCTGTCGGCCGCCATCGCCGCCCACCTCGCGCTCGGCCATCCCATCGAGGAGGCCATCCGACGCTCCAAGCGCTACCTGACCGGCGCCCTCCGCCACGCGCGCCCCGTGGGCAAGGGCCACAGCCCGGTCGACCACCTCTGGCAGCTGCAGCGCGCCGACGACGAGTGAGCCCGCGCGGCGTCCTCAGCGGCCCCGCAGCTCGCGCAGCCGCATCTGCACGATCTCGCCCAGGACGTGCCGGATGCGGCGCAGGTTCGCGACCTTGCTGTGGCCGTGCAGGCGCGGCTGCGCCTCGATCTGCACGACGGCGTGGGGCGTCCGCAGCCGCAGCGCGCGGATGGGCAGCTCGAGGTTGACGAAGAAGCTGTCCGAGCGCAGCGGGCCGACCCGGTCGAGCAGCTCGCGCCGGAACATCATCGTGCCCGTGAAGTCGCCGCGCTGGCCGGTCATCAGCCGCACCGTCGTCTGGAACCCGCGCGACAGCACGGCGCGGCCCAGGCCGTCGTCGCGCTGCCGGTAGGTCGACAGGACCAGATCGCTGGTCGCCATGTGCGGGAAGAAGCGCAAGAAGACGCGCGGGTCGATCTGGCAGTCGGCCGGCAGCTGGGTCACCCAGCGGCACCGCGCCGCGGCGTAGCCGGAGCGGATGGCGGCGCCCATGCCTCGGTTGACGCCGTGGTGCAGCGCGGTGATGTGCTCGGGGTCCTGCGTCATGTACGCGTCGGCGATGACCCCGGTGCGGTCGGTCGACCCGTCGTCGACGATGACGATCTGCCAGTCGGCCGTGTGCTCGCGCAGGAAGTCGCGCGTGCGCTCGACCTGGACGGGCAGGTTGTCCTCCTCGTCGAGCGCCATGATGACCACGGTGAGACTGATGGGTTCGGCCACCCGGCACCTCCGCCGCCACCATCGAGGCGGCGGAGGCGGGTGTCAAGGCTGGCGCAAGGCGCCGTCGTCACTCAGGTTCCGCGCAAGATGGCGGCGACGCCCGAGTCCGCGGGCAGCCGCCCCGGCGGCACGACGACGACCTCGGCGCCGTGCAGGACCGCCTGCTCGGCCAGCTCGTCGATGAGCTCCACCGAGTCCTGGGTCGGGCCGCTCCGGCCGTCGCCCAGCACCTCGAGCGTGCCCATCTCGGTGTCGTAGCGGCCCCAGTACTGGCGCCCGCGCTCCATGATGAGCATGCGGATCTGGTTGGCGACGAGCAGCTGCCCGATGCTGGCCAGGTCCGTCTCGAGCTTGCCGCGCCCGAAGCCCACCTCGAAGTGCTTCAGCGCGCGCTCGACGAGGGCGTCGCGCTGGCGCTTGGCGATGGGCCAGGCCTGCTCGTGCAGCTGCGCCGTGGACCACCGCTCGACGTTGGCGCGCACGGCCTGGTCGGCCAGGTTCTCGATGGAGCAGACCTCGCGGAACAGCGGCTCGTTGATGTCCACCGTCGCCAGGATGAGCGGCCCACGCTCGTCGCGCAGCAGCTCCTGCACGCCGTCGGCGACCATCCGGAAGAACTTCTTGCGCTCGACCTTGTCGTCGTCGTCGCCATAGCCCTGGCCGTTGTAGATGACGCCCTTGCCGACCGCCCAGCTTCCGCGCCCCCCGTGCTCGGTGGACGACACGGCGCCCGTGCCGCGGAAGTCCAGCGCGTCCTGCGCGACGGCGTACCCCAGCGCCTCTTTGAGCGAGCGCGGGACGCCGGCGAGATCGATGGGCCAGCAGCCGCCCTGGTTGCCCTCGTACAGGCGCACCGCGCCCTGGCTCAGGGCCAGGACCCAGTAGCGCTCGGGCGACTGCAGGTACTCGATGAGCGGCCGCGTGTGGAAGTTGTCGTTGATGGCGACGCGGTCCTCGAACCGGACGGGCAGGCCGTAGACCCGGAAGAAGTCGGGGCCGCGGAAGATGCACAGCCCCTCGGTCGTGTGGGCGCGCCAGAACGCAACGTCGTCGACCAGCCGCGCGATGGGCTCGATGAGCGCGGCCGTGGTCCGCTTGTCGAGCTGCCCGGCGAGCTGACGCTCGGCCTGCTCGACGAGGCCCCGCAGGCGGAGCCGCTCCTCGGGCATGTGCTGCTGGTCCCGCTCCGTCCGCAGGTAGATGGAGATGGCCGGCCCGACGGCCTCCTGGCCGGAGACCCGCTCGTCGAGGAGCTCCCTCAAGTGTTCTTGTCCGAAGTAGTCCATGCGCTCGGCCTCCTTCACGAGTGGTCGGGTCAGCGAGGGTGCGCTTCGGCCGGTCCCTCCCGGCAGGAGACACCTTAGGAACGCGGGCGGCGAGGTCAGCCGGGGCGAGGTCTCGCGGCCCCGTGGGTGGCCAGGGTCACGGGCCGGCGGGGCGCGCCGATTGTGGCGGCCGCCCGGGGTCGGGTAGCATCGAGGCATGCGAAGCCGATGGGTGGTCTTTGGGGGCCTCGTCGCGGGGCTCGGGCTGGTGGCGTGCGCGGCGCCCGACGGATGGGGTGGGCCCGGGACGCGGGTCGGCGGGCTCTGCGATCCCGTCGACGGCGGCGCGGCGGACGCTGGGAGCGACGCCAAGGTCAGCCAGGACGCGGGTGCCGACGTCACAGGGCCGCCCCCAGAGGTCTGGGTCGCGCCCCCGCTGCCGCCGTGCGACGCGGCCTGCGACCGGGTGGTGCGGTGCGCGGTGGACGGCTGCGAGGGGTTCTCGTGGGTGAACGCCGGGGCCCTGACCGAGCAGTGCCTGGACACCTGCGGCGCCGGCTTGTCGGCCGAGGTCGAGGCGGCCGCGGACTGCGGGGCGGTGCTGGACGCGGCGCGGACGCGCATGTCGGGCTTCGAGGCGGCCTGCGAGCGCGACCCGTGCCTCGAGGCCTGCGAGCACTTCGCCGGCTGCATCACGCAGGAGTGCGAGGCCGTCGGGGCCGACTTCGCGGTGCAGATGAAGCTGGGCTGCCATCAGGGCTGCACGCCGGCGCAGGCCGAGCAGATCCTGGCCGTGACGTCCTGCGAGACCCTGGTCGGCTACGTAGAGGCCGACTCGCCGGACTTCGCGCAACAGTGCCACGGGCCGCCGCCCTCCGGGACCTGCGCGGGGCCGGAGCTGTGCGAACCCTACGCCGACAAGGTGGCCGCCTGCATGGTCGACCACTGCGGCGATCCGATGGCGCCGTGGGAGGACGGCCTGCGCGCGGCGCTGCGGTCGTACTGCCTCGAGGCCGCCGATTGCCCGCCTCCGGCCGCGGTCGCCTACGTCGTGAGCGAGGCGGTGACCTGCGACACGGCGCCGCTGGACGAGGTCGGCCCGGCGCCGCCCTTCACGGCGATGTGCGAGGGGACGGTCGGGGCGACGGCGGCCGAGCTCGAGGCCGGCTGCGCCAAGATCCTGGCGTGCCCCGGGGGCGAAGGGCTGGGGAGCGCCGAGGCGTGCTCGGTGCTGCTGGCGATGCAGCCGGGGGCCGGGACGCGCGCGGCTTGCCTGCTCGAGGCCGAGGGCTGCCCGGCCGTCTACGCGTGCCTGGAGGGGCTGTGATGAGGGCGGCCACGTTGCTGCTGGCGGGGTTGGCGCTGGTCGCCTGCGGGTCGGACCCGGCCGGGACCGGGGCCATCGACGTCGTGCCGGAGCAGGGCCTCGACTGCCCGCCGTCTTCGGGCGCGCCGGTGGTGAGCCTGCCCGAGCCGCCGAAGTTCGGGCCGCCGCGGCCGCCGACGGCTGGGCCCGGCTATCTGTTCGACGACCTGGCCCCGGTGCGGCGCTTCGACCTGACGGTGGCCGAGGACGACTGGGCCTGGCTGCGTGACCATCCACTCGAGGAGAGCTGGGTCCCGGCGACGCTGGACCACGCGGGGCAGCGCTTCGAGGGGGCCTCGGTGCGCTTCAAGGGCAGCTACGGGTCTCTGGTCTCGTGCGTCGACGCCGACACCGGCGAGGTGACCTGCCGCAAGCTGTCGCTGAAGGTCAGCTTCAACGAGGCCGACCCCGACGGGCGCTTCCACGGCGTGCGCAAGCTGGTCTTCAACGCCTGCCAGCGCGACGACACGTGCCTGCGCGAGCGCCTGTCCTACGCGCTGTTCCGCCGGGCCGGCCTGCCCGCGAGCCGCGCCGTCCACGCGCTGGTCAGCGTCAACGGCGGCCCCGCCAGCCTGTACCTGCTGGTCGAGCACATCGACCGCGAGTGGCTCGAGGAGCGTTACGACGACCCCGACGGCAACCTCTACAAGGAGGCCTGGCCGCGCGCGACCGACCCGGCGGTCTACCAGGCGAAGCTCGTCACGAACGAGGCAGAGGGTGACGTCTCGCGCCTGGTGGCCTTCGCCAAGGCGCTGGCCGCGGCCCCGGAGGGCGCCCTCGGCGAGCACCTGTCGCTGTGGATCGACCCCTTCGCCATGGCCCGCTACTTTGTCGTGGACCAGATGACGAACAACTGGGACGGCATCTGGAAGTTCTACTGCCAGGGCCCCTACTGCGGGAACCACAACTTCTACCTGTACGACGACCCCTCGTCCCGGCGCTTCGTGGTCATCCCCTGGGACCTCGACCACACCTTCAACGTGCCCAACGAGGACATGGCGCGCTCGTGGCTCGACGACAGCCCCGCGGCCTGCCAGATCAAGCCCATCAACCTGGGCGTGGGCGTCGGCGTGCAGGCGCCGCAGTGCGACAAGCTGCTGCGCGGGCTGATGCAGACGCAGTGGGAGCAGTACCGCGCGCAGGTCCACCAGCTGGTGGTCGCCCCGGGGGCGCCGCTGGGCCGCGACGCTCAGCTGGCGCTGCTCGATCGCTACCGCGCGACGATCCTGCCCCACGTCGAGGCCGACCCCCGCTCGCCGCCGCCGCTGGTGTGGCGCAAGGCGGTCGCCCAGCTGCGCGAGATCGTCGTCGAGCAGACCCGGCAGGCCGAGGCCTTCCTCGAGGACCCGATCGCGCCGCCCGCCCCGGTCGCCCCGTGACCCGCTTCGAGCGGGCCATCGCGCGCCTCGACGCCGAGCACGCCCAGGACCCGCGCACCGAGGAGGTCCCGGGCGAGGGCCCCGTCCCCCAGGAGCTGGCCTACGCACGGCGCATGACCGCCTGGCTGGAACGCCTGGCCCCCGACGCGTCCGAGCCGCTGAGGCTGGCCGTGCGCGCCCAGCACCTGTGCCGCTGGCGCATCCCGCGCGACCGCTTCCCGATGGATCGCGTGGGCTACCTGAGCTGGCGCGCCGAGCTGTCGCGCCTGCACGCGGAGCTGGCCGGCGAGCTGCTGGCCGAGGTCGGCTACCCGGCCGAGACCATCGCGCGTGTGCAGGCGCTGGTGCGCAAGCGGCACCTCAGGAGCGACCCCGAGGCGCAGCTGCTGGAGGACGCGGCCTGCCTGGTCTTCATCGAGACGGGGCTGGCCGCCTTCGCCGAGGGGCGCGACGAGACACAGCTGCTGGGTGTTTTGCGCAAGACGTGGGCGAAGATGGGCGAGCGGGGCCGCGCCGAGGCGCTGGCCCTGCCGGTGCCCGAGCCGGTGCGTGCGCTGGTCACGCGGGCGCTCGCCGAGTCGGACGAGCCGCCCGCGTGAGGTGCGTCAGGCCGCGGCCTTGACCGAGGCGTCGTCCGCGCCGGCGGCCGTCGCGCCGCGGGTGAAGACCTGCGCCAGGTCCCAGGCCGGCCCGGCCAGGAAGGACAGCGGGTCGTCGCTGAAGGCGGGCTTGTTCTTCTCGTAGACCGCGTGGCCGACGATGTTAAGGGCCCAGCCGCCCGCGAACAGGCCGGCGGACGCGAGCCACGGCGGCGTGTAGGAGGGCGAGGCCAGCAGGCCCACCGCGCCGCCCACGATCATCGGGATGCCCACGATGTGCAGCTTGCGGTTGACGTCGTTCTTGTGCTGCGTCTCGTAGAAGTCGATGGCCGCCTTCCAGCGGTCCTTGAGGCCGCCCTGGAACTCGGGGTGGGCCTTTCGCCAGCGCTTCTCGATGCCGGCCGCGCCCGCGGCGAACATCGCGAGGCCCGCGAGCTTCTGGCCGGCCAGCAGGGCCGCCATGCCGCCGACAGCGAGGCCGACGCCGACCTTCTCGTTTTCGAGCAGCTTGGTGTTGTTCATGACGAGCCCGAGGAGCTTGTCGCGCATGGTCTCTCCTTCAGTCGCACCGGTGGGAGCGCCCAGCATAGCCGCCGCGCGTCAGACGCCAAGGTCCAGTGGGGAGCGGGCGCGCAAGGCGCCGAGATCACGGCGCCTTGCAAGGAGCGGGCGTGCCGGCGCGCTGCGGCCGGGCCGATCGGTCAGAGCGAGAACTTCACCAGGCGCCAGTCGTTGCCGGCGGCGGGATCGCGCCGGAACTCGATGGGCGCGGGGTCGGTGAAGCGGTCGACCTTCTTGACGAAGCGCTTGGCGAAGATGCGCAGCTTGGCGTCGTCGGACTCGTCCTTCTTGAGGTAGGCGAACTCGCACTTGGCGTACAGCCGGGCGAAGTCCTTGCCCTTGCCGCTCGAGCCCCACCAGTAGCGCATCGCGTCGCTGGGGGCGTCCGAGTGCAGGATGGCCTTGAAGCCGGCCTCGTCGGTGGCGAGCAGGATGCCGCAGAGCTTGGCCGTCAGCGTCTTGGCCTGCGTCTCGCGGGCGTCCTCGGGGGCCGGGGCCGGTTCGGCGGGTCGCGCCGGCGCCGGCGCGGGCTCGTCGCCAGCGACGGCGGCGCCCGGGGCGAGCAGCAGCGCGAAGGCGAGGCCGGTCAACAGCTTTCTCATGGGTTCCTCCGAGGTCGGCCCGCCAGGGGCGGCGCCGGTGCGTGGGTGGCGAAGGGGGTAGGACAAGAGGGAGCGCCGTCGGCGCGGGCCCTGCGACGCACGATGCGCGCCGGATATTCGCGCGAGTTGGGCGGTCGTGGGTCGTCGGGTCGTCGGGTCGTCGGGTCGTCGGGTCGTCGGGTCGTCGGGTCTTCGGGTCGTCGTTAAGGCTAGCTTGGAGGGGGGAGGGCGTCTAGTGGGGTGGGGGCGGGGGGGAGAGGTTGGGGGTGGGGGGGAGAGGGATTGGGGGGAGGCGCGGTAGCCTCCGCTTCGGCCGGCATCAAGGGCTTTGTCCCCCTTGGCCGGCCTGACGGCCGGCCAATTCCTCGCGGACGACAAAGCCCTTGACCCCGGCCTACGCTGCGGCTGGGTGGCTGATATCGGCCCGGAAGGGGGCCTTCCGGGCCGCTTCGCGTCCCGGCGCGGGCACTGGGCGGCGGGTGCTGGGGGAGGTTGGTGGTCGGGAGTTCCGGGGGGCGGGGCGGTGCTTGGTCGCGTGGGGCTAGGGTGAGGGGAATTAAACGCTTGTGTGATTAGTCGTCCCCGAGGCGGGAGGGCCGGGGTCGTTGGTCCGGGGCGGAAGCGCGCGGGTCGTCGTCCCGGGGCGGAAGGGCGCGGGTCGTCGTTCCGGGGCGGAAGCGCGCAGGTCATCGTCCCGGGGCGGAAGGGCGCGGGTCGTCGTCCCGGGGCGGCAAGCGCGCGGGTCGTCGTCCCGGGGCGGGAGCGCGCGGGTCGTCGTCCCGGGGCGGCAAGCGCGCGGGTCGTCGTCCCGGGGCGGGAGCGCGCGGGTCGCCGTCCCGGGGCGGAAGTCGGGGACAAAAAACGACATCCGGTCGGGGCGAGGAGGCAAATAGTTGTTGACGGAATTTCAGGGGACGTTTCGGGGGACCCGCGGTCGGCTTGGAGGAGGGGCCGGGAGGCCTCTGGCAGGCTCTACAGCGCGCTGATCGGGGGTGAGGGTCGTCGCGAGTCGTTCGAGAGGCCTGAACGGCCGTCCAGGGGCTGCTCCGAGGGGATTGAGACCCCCGTGTTATGCTGCAGGCCTCGATTGGGAGGGGTGCGGGATGAGCAAGGGCTTGGAGTTGCTGGGGAAGTTGTCCGACGAGCGGCTGCTGGGGCGGGTAGGTGAGCTGGTCGATCTGGAGCGGCGGACGACGGCCAACCTGGTCGTCCATCTGGCCGAGGTCGAGGCCAGGGAGCTGCACCTTCGGGACGGCAGCCCGTCGCTGTTCGAGTGGTGCCGGACGCGGTGGGGCTTTGGTGAGGACAAGGCCTACAACTACGTGAAGGCCGTCGGGTGGGTGCGGCGGTGGCCCGAGATGGGCGCCATGTTGGCCGACGGGCGGCTGAGCCTGAGCGGGGTGCGGGTCATCGGACCTCACCTGAGCGACGAGGACGCCGGCGAGCGGCTGGCCGAGGCGGCCGGGAAGAGCAAGCGCGAGCTGGCCGAGCTCGTAGCCAAGTGGTCGCCGCGGCCGGACGTGCCGGCGCGGGTGTTCCGGTTGCCGCCGTCCCGGGGCGGAGCGCGGGCCGAGGCGCCGAAGCAGGCGAAGGGCGACGCGCAGGGGACGACGGAGCTGACCTTGGAGCGTCCGAAGCCGCAGCATCGGGTCGAGCCGCTGTCAGAGACTCGGTATCGGGTCCAGGTGACCGTGGGCGCGCGGGTGGCGGCGAAGCTCGAGGAGGCGATGGCGCTGGCCGGTCACCAGGTCGCGTCGGGGGACTACGAGACCTTGTTGGAGATGGCGCTGGACGTCTTCCTGGCCGCCAAGAAGAAGCAGCGGTTCGGTCTCGGTGCCAAGCGGCGAGTGAAGAAGGCCGTCGCCAAGGCGCCCGAGTCGGCCGAGAGCGTGGCCATGGCCGGCGAGTCGGTCGAGGCCGCGGCGAGCGAGGCGGCAGTGGAGGTGACCGACCGCAGCCGTGCCATCCCGGCCGAGGTGAAGCGGGCCGTGGTCGAGCGGGACGGGCTGCGGTGCACCTACGAGGGCCCGGGAGGGCGGTGCACCGAGACGCGCCGGCTGGAGCTGCACCACGAGGAGGCGTTTGCCAGGGGCGGCGAGCACTCGGTCGACAACCTTCGGGTCGTCTGTCAGGCCCACAACCTGCTCATCGCCCGGCAGGAGCTGGGGGCCGGGTTCATGGCCCGCAAGGTCGGAGCGCGCCGTTCGAGGGCGCTTCCGCCCCGGGGCGGAAGGGTCGACGGTCAGTCCGGGCGAGCAGCTCGTGGGTGACCTCCGCCCCGGGACGACGACCCGCGCGCTTCCGCCCCGGGACGACGACCTGGGCTTCCGCCCCGGGACGACGACCTGGGCTTCCGCCCCGGGACCAACGACCCGCGCGCTTCCGCCCCGGGACGACGAGCAGCGCTTCCGCCCCGGGACGACGAACAGCGCTTCCGCCCCGGGACGACGACCTGGGCTTCCGTCCCGGGACGACGACCAGCGCGCTTCCGCCCCGGGACGACGACCGGCGCGCTTCCGCCCCGGGATTACTGATTGCACGAGCGTTTAATTGCCGTCCACTGCCCGACTGCGCGACCAAGCACGCCCCGTCGCTGGAACTCCCGACCAGCCACCTCGCCCAGCACTCGCCGCCCAGTGCCCGCGCCTGTCCGCCTGTCCGCCTGTCCGCCTGTCCTCGTGCCTCACCCCCGCCGAGTCATCGGGCCGCACGCACGAACACCTATCGACCGCGCTCCGCGGCGCCCGGCGGGTTGATGGTCGGCCAGCGGTGCCGCACGGTTAGGCGGGTCAGCAGAGAGAAGAGAGCCTGGACGACAGCGGAGGAACGGCGATGAGCCAGCAGCTACGAAACGCGCTCGCGCGGGCCGAGCGGACCTGGAACCGGCTGGCCGCGGCCGGAGGGCGACACGGCAGCGAGCAGACCGCCCTCGTGCACGCGCGGCGGGCCAAGGAGCGTTTGGACGCCAAGGACTACGACGCCGCGCTCGAGCACGCGCGGACGGCGGCGGGCTTCGACGTGGTCTGGGAGGAGCTCGCGAACCACATCCACGAAGCGCAGCGCTTCGCCCACATGCAGGACCGCGGCAAGGGCAGCTGGGCGCCCGGCTGAGGGGCGCCGGAGACGAGAGGGGCTCGGACGCGAGGTGCGTCCGGGCGCCTTCAGGGGCGCGCCGGGGACTCAGCCTGGCGGCTCGGGGCGGGCGCGCTTGAAGACGCGGAAGAGGAACCACAGCGAAGGCGCCAGCAGGGCCACGCCGAAGGCCAGGGCGGGCAGGAGCGCCTCGATGACCTCGGGCCGGCCGCCCGCGTCACCCAGGCGCACATCGGGGACGATCAGCCAGTCGCCCATGGCGAGGCCCCAGCCGACCACGACCAGGCCGACCTGGGTGGCGGCGGCGAGGCGGGCGAGGCCGAAGCGCCGGGTCCACAGCGTGGCGATGGCGGTCAGGGCGGCGAGCGCGGTGGCGCCCTGCACGGGCCAGGTCCAGGGTGAGGCGGAGAGCCGCTCGAACAGCAGCGGCGCGTCCACCGAGGCGCGCCAGAAGACGAAGGCGGCGAGCGCGGCGGCGACGCCCTCGGCCACCAGGGCGCGGCGGCGGAAGTCGTCGGCGAGCGCCGGGTCGGTGACCTCTCGGGCCAGGTAGACGGCCGCGAGCAGGGCGAACAGGGCCAGCGTGAAGAGGCCGACGCCCCAGGCGAAGGGCGTGGTCCAGCCGGCCAGGAAGCCGGTGGTCACGGCGCCGTCGGTGACGCGGATGGCGCCGCTGGAGACGCCCGCCAGGGTCGTGCCCAGGAAGACGGGCGTCAGGGCCGACGACCAGGCGAAGACGTGGCCCCAGCGCTCGCGGGCGGGCTCGGGCTGCAGGCCGTAGGCGCGGAAGGTGAAGGCCGCGCCGCGCATGACGATGCCGACCAGGGCGAGGGCGATGGGGATGTGCAGGGCGGTCCCCAGGACGGCGAAGGCCCGCGGGAACACCGTGAACATCACGACGATGACGAAGATGAGCCAGACGTGGTTGGCCTCCCAGATGGGGGCGATGGCTTGCTCCACGGCCTCGCGCTGCGGGCGCTTTCGGGGGCCCGAGGCCAGCAGATCCCACACGCCGCCACCGAAGTCGGCGCCGCCGGTCAGCACGTAGGCGACGAAGCCGGCGCCCATGACCAGGAAGATGAGGGTCTCGCCGCTCATGCGCCGGCTCCCGGGTGGCCGGCCTCGTCGGGGACGTCGCCGCGCGGGGCGCTGAAGACGTGGGCGCGGAGCAGCAGCACCACGATGACGCCCAGGAACAGGTAGATGGCGGTCATGATCGTGAGCGGCACGACGAGGTGGGGCATGGGGGTGACCGCGTCGGCGACCTTCATGACGCCTTGGATGATCCAGGGTTGTCGGCCGACCTCCGTGACCACCCAGCCGGCCTCGAGGGCGAGCAGGCCCAGCGGAGAGGCCAGCAGGGCGGCGCGCAGGAAGGGGCGGCTGTCCGCGAGCCGGGTCTTGAGGACCAGGCGCACGAAGGCGCCCGCCAGCACCACCGCCAACATGGCGAACCCACAGGCGACCATGATCTGGAAGGCGATCTTGACGATGGGCACGGGCGGCCACAGGTCGCGCGGGAAGTCCAGCAGGCCCTGGATCTCGGCGTCGAAGTCGCCCTTGCCGAGGAAGCTCAGGGCGCCCGGGAGCTCGATGGCGTAGCGCACCTCGAGCGCCTCGGTGTCGGGCCAGCCGCCGAGGGTGAGCGGGGCGCGGGTGGTGGTCTCGAACAGGCCCTCGGCGGCGGCGAGCTTGAGCGGCTGGTGCTCGGCCAGGTGCTTGGCGGACAGGTCGCCGCTGGCGATCTGCAGCGGCGTCGCGACGGCGGCCAGGGCGAAGGTCAGGCCCAGGGCGGCGCGGTGGAAGCGGCTCTTGGGGTCGCGCAGGAGCGACCAGGCGTGGATGCCCATCACGGCGAAGGAGACGGCGACGTAGGCCGCGAGGACCATGTGGAGCGCCTGGGTGGGGAACGAGGTGGCCGAGAACGCGGTGTAGGGGTCGACGGCGGCGATGGCGCCCGTGGCGTCGACCTCGAGGCCGGTGACGGGCGGCGTGTTCATGAAGGCGTTGACCGCCATCACCAGGACGCCACCGGCGATGCCGCTGAGGGCGATGACCCCGCCGCAAGCGAGGTGGACGGCCGGGCGCAGGCGGTCCCAGCCGTACAGGTACAGGCCCAGGAAGATGGCCTCGAGGAAGAAGGCGAAGCCCTCGAGGCTGAAGGGCAGGCCGATGAGCGGGCCGGCGTGCTCCATGAAGGCCGGCCAGAGCAGGCCGAGTTCGAAGCTGAGCACGGTGCCGCTGACCGCGCCGACCGCGAAGAGGATGGCGGTCCCCTTGGCCCAGCGGACGGCGAGATCGCGGTAGATGGCCTGCCCGGTGCGGATGAAGCGCCACTCGCTCATCACCATCAGCATGGGCATGGCCATGCCGGCGACGGCGAAGAGGATGTGGAAGCCGAGGGAGATCGCCATCTGGGTGCGGGCGGCGAGGAGATCGGTCACGCGCGGCTCCGTCGGGGCGGTCGAAGGGGCTGCGACCATAGCCTCGCGCCGGCCGCCGGACCACCTCGGGTTCATGGTTCGGTGGGCACCTCGGGGCGAGGCGTGAAGGCGACGCGGGCGACGCGGCGCTCGTCCATGATGTCGACGCGGAAGGTGCCCCAGGGGGACTCGATCTCGTCGCCGACGGTGGGGATGCGGCCGATCTCGCCGAAGACGAAGCCGCCGACGGTGTCGTACTCGTCCTCGGGGACCTGGGTGCCGTAGCGCTCGTTCAAGGCCCAGACCGGGACGGCGCCGTCGATGAGCACGCGGCCGTCGACCTCGACGAAGTCGGGCGGCTCGACCTCGTGCTCGTCCTGGATCTCGCCGACGATCTCCTCGAGCAGGTCCTCGAGGGTGACCAGGCCCGCCGTGCCGCCGAACTCGTCGAGCACGATGGCCATCTTCACGCGCTGCTGGCGCATCTCGACGATGAGCCGCTCGACCGGCTTGGACTCGGGCACGAACATGGGCGTGCGGACGATCTCGCGGACGCGCGACAGGCCGTGCGCCTCGGCGCGCCACAGCTCGCGGGCCAGCAGGATGCCGACCACCCGGTCGATGGACCCCTCGTAGACGGGCAGGCGCAGGTGGCCCTCGGCCAGCATCACGGCCTTGGCCTCGGCGACGGTCGCCTCGATGGGGATGGCCACGATGGCGGTGCGCGGTGTCATGACCATCTCGGCGGTGATCTGGTCGAGGTGCATGATGTTGGTCATGACCTGCCACTCGTTCTCGTCGAGCGTGCCCTCCTGCCGGCCGATGCTGGCGAGGACCTCGATCTCGGCGCGGCTGATGCGCGGGTCCTTGCGGCCGCGGGTCATCAGGCGCCCGAGCAGCTTGAGCGGGATGAGGACGGGCTTGAGGACGACGATCATCCAGCGCAGCGCGTGCGCGACCGGCGCCGCGAGCTGCTTGTAGTACACGGCGCCGAGGGTCTTGGGGATGATCTCCGACAGGATGAGGATGGCGAAGGTGAGCAGCGCCGAGAAGAGCGCCATCCACTGGTTGCCCAGCACCTGCAGGGCGATGGCGCCGGCCAGGGCCGCGCCGACCGTGTGCGAGATGGTGTTGAGCGTGAGGATGGCCGCGATGGGCTCGTCGATGTCCTCGCGCATCCGGGACAGGATCTCGCCGGCGCGCGAGCCGCGCTCGCGCATGACGCCGAGGTGGCCGTGCGAGACCGACAGGAGCACGGCCTCCATGACGGAGCAGGCGAACGAGACGGCCAGGGTGATCGCGATGACGGCGAGCAGGGTGGTCATGGTGGGTCGGTGGGTGTCCTCGGTCGTGTCCTGCACAGGCTAGGCACGCCAGATGCGGCCGGCCACCGAGGCGCGGTCCCTTGGTCGGCAGGGGCGGCGCCTTGTCACGACCGGATGGCCGGGCCATGCTGAGGGCGCCTCGGCCGTCGCGCCGCGCGCCCGCACCGATGGGCTCGCGCGCGCCGCGCCTCGGCGACGCCGGAATGGCCACCGGGCCGGGCGTCGTTGCACTCGTTGTACGACCCATGCCCGATTCACCCGGCGCGTTCGACGACGCACCGCGCTCCAGCCCGGGGGGAACCGCCCGGGGCCGACGGTCCGCCTTCGCCCATGCAAGACCCGCAGCACGACGCCAAGCCGCGCATCCTCGTCGTCGAGGACGAGGCCGTGGTGCGCAAGATCCTGGTGGCCGCCCTCAAGGCGACCGGCGCCTACGAGGTGCTCGAGGCCGAGGACGGACTGGCCGCGCGCGAGCTGCTGGCGGCGCGGCCCGCGGCCGCCCCCGTCGACGTGGTCGTCACCGACGTGATGATGCCGCGCATGGACGGCCTGGCCCTGATGGAGTGGGCGCGCGAGCACGTGTCCGAGACGACGTTCATCATCCGCTCGGGCGTCGACACCTTCGACACGGCGCTCAAGGCCTTGCACCTGGGGGCCTTCGACTTCGTGTCCAAGGCCGGGCAGTCCAACCAGGAGCTGGTCGTCACGGTGCGCAACGCCGTCGCGCAGCGGCGCCTCGTGCAGGATCGCCAGCGCCTGACGACCGAGCTGGCCGCCAAGAACGAGCGCCTGCGGGAGCAGGTCGTCCAGCTCGAGCGCGTCGTCAGGCTGCTCAACGAGCAGGCCGAGATCATCCGCAACGATCTGCGGCGCGCCGAGCGCATCCAGCGCGTGCTGCTGCCGTGCGGTGCGCCCGAGGTCGAGGGGCTCTCGTTCGCGGGCGTCTACCGGCCCAGCCACAACGTCGGCGGCGACTTCTACGACATCCAGCGCCTGGACTCGCGCTACGTCGCCATCATGATGGCCGACGCGGCGGGCCACGGCGTCAGCGCCGCCATGCTGACCGTGCTGTTCAAGCACCGGCTGAACCTGCGGCTCGAGGGCAAGCGCCCGCGCCCGCCGTCGGACGTCTTGTGCCGGGTCAACCGCGCCCTGTTCCAGGAGTGCGCGGGCTCGGGGCTGTTCGTGACCGCGGTCTACGGGCTGCTCGACACCAAGACGCGCGAGCTGGTGCTGGCGTCGGCCGGACACACCCCGGTGGCCTTCCAGGCGCAGGGCAAGCTGCACTTCGTCGAGCGGACGGGGCCGGCGCTGGGCGTCGAGCGCGACGCGGTCTTCTCGGAGCGGCACCTGTGGCTGCGCGAGGGCGACCGCCTGCTGCTGTACACCGACGGGCTGGACGACCCCGACCGGACGCGCTGTCCGCTGGCGAGCGAGCTGGTGGCGCGCGAGCTGCTCGAGGGCGACCGGCAGGGGTACGACGCGCTGATGCACCTTCTGAAGACGGCGGGCGGCGAGCCGGACGGCGAGTGCGAGGCCGGGCTCGAGGACGACGTCACCATGCTGCTCATCTCGGCGACCGAGGGGCCGTCGGTCCTGGACAACGGCCAGGACCGGGCCGAGTGCGCGGTGCTGACGAGCGCCAACCACGCCGCGGTGCAGAAGGGGCGGGCGGACGGCGCGACCTACCTGACGGTCGCGGGCCGCGGCACCTGGGTGCTGGCCGACGCCTTCCGCGACGAGGCCATGGCCGCGCTCGAGGAGGGCGACGCGCTGGTCGTGGACCTGTCCGAGTGCAACTACCTGGACAGCACCTTCCTGGGGACGCTGCAGGAGATCGTCTCGCGCGGCGACGAGCGCGGCCAGTCGGTGCGGCTCCAGGGCGTGTCGGCGCCCATCCGGCGCCTGTTCGACGAGCTGTTCATGGGCCGGGTCGTGGCGCACGTGTCGCAGTCGGTGCGGCCGCTGCCGGAGGGGCTCGAGCGCCTCGACGAGCACCGCGAGAGCAGCGAGCGGATGCAGCGGCGCATCCTGGACGCGCACCAGCGCCTGGCGTCGCTGAGCGACCGCAACCGCGAGCAGTTCGCGCAGGTCATCGACGCGCTCCGCGCCGAGCTCGACGGCGAGCCCGGCGCGAAGGGCGACCGTCAGTAGTCGAGGCAGTCGACGACGTCGACCTGGTACTGGATGGTCTGGGCGAGGCCGGTGACGGTCACGTCGTAGACCATGCCCGCCTCCATCTTCCAGCCGGAGGGCTTGAAGGACAGGGCGTACTTGCTGCCGTAGTTGGCGGCGAGGACGGTCTTGGTGACGGGCAGGGCGACGCCGTCGGCGCTGACCGCGACCTGGGCCTTGGTCAGGTCGATGGAGTCGCTCTGGATGGACCAGGCGGTCTTGTCGAGGGTGCTCCAGCCGGCCGCGTTGGCCTCGATGGGGAAGGGGCCGGGCGGCGGCCAGGCGACCCAGTCGGCGCCGGCCTTGCCCGAGCCGGACAGGACCCACATGCACGAGTAGTCGTCGGTCGAGCCGAGGCCGATGGGGCCCAGGGCGTTCGACAGGATCCAGCGGCGGTGACCGAGGGTGGTCGCGTTGCCCGGGTCGACCATGTACAGGTCGACGGCGATGACGCCGGGGGTGGTGGCGATGTTGCTCTTGCCGGCGGCGGCTGCGCCCGTGCTGGAGTAGCACTTCCAGCTGCTGGGCGGCGTGTGGGTGATGGTGCCGTTGGCGTGCATCATCAGGGCGCACTGCTGGGCGGCGTCGTTGCGGGTCGGGTCGGTGGTGACCGGCGGCAGGCCGGCGAGCCAGCGGAACAGGTTGACCTGGCGCAGGGCGGTGTCGCGGGCGGAAGGGGAGATGGCGCCGGCGTTGCAGGTGGTGGCGCTGCCGGACCAGGTGCCCTCGTCGAGGTCGGCGCGGTCGGCGTTCCAGCGGGCGCACATGGCGGCGGCGGGGTCGTCGTCCGGGGCGGGGCCGGGGTCGGGCGAGGCGTCGGCGGTGGCGTCGGCGTCGGGGCCGGTGTCCACGGACATGTCCAGGGAGACGTCGGTGGTGTCGGAGGCCGTGTCGGAGGCCGTGTCGGAGGCCGTGTCGGTGGCCGTGTCGGTGGCCGTGTCCTTGGCCGTGTCCGAGGCGGTGTCGGTGGCCGTGTCGGTGGCCGTGTCTGTAGCCGTGTCCGTGGCCGTGTCGGTCGCCGTGTCCACGGCCGTGTCCGGAGCTGTGTCGGGGGCCGTGTCCGAGGCCGCCGAATCATTCGCATCTTCGTCGCGCGGGTCGAAAGCGTCGGTGGCGTGCGAATCGCTCTCGCGAGCGTCGCCATGGTCATTCGCAGATTGCGAATCGCCGTGGCGAGCGTCGCCATCATCATTCGCAATCTGCGAATCGCCGTGGCGAGCGTCGCCATGGTCATTCGCAATCTGCGAATCGCCGTGGCGAGCGTCGTCATGGTCATTCGCAATCTGCGAATCGCCGTGGCGAGCGTCGCCATCGTCATTCGCAATCTGCGAATCGCCCGCGCGAGTGTCGCCATCGTCATTCGCGTCCCGCGCGTCGCCTTCGCGGGTGTCGACAGCGTCGTCGGAGGCGCTCGAGTCGGGCTCGGGGAGGGCGTCGGGGTCGCCGGGGGGGAGCTCGGTCGCCTTGGTGTCGGCGGTCGCGTCGGCGAGGGGGAGGGGGGGCTCGGTGTTGCAGCCGGCGAGGGCCGCGAGGAGGGTCAGCGCAAGGGCGCGCATCGGCATGCTGGGGAGCGCTCCGTGGAGCGGCGCCTGGGGTCAGGCGCCGGCGCAGTCCACGACCTCGACCCGGTAGCTGATGGTCGCGCCCGCGCCGGTCACGACCACGTCGTAGGCCCGGCCGGCCTGCATCACCCACCCGGAGGGCGTGAACGAGAGGGCGTGCTTGCTGCCGAAGTTGGCGGCCAGCACGGTGGTCGTGACGGGCAGCGGCTGCCCGCCCGAGGTGACGGTGACCTGGGCCTGGGACAGGTCCAGCGAGTCGCTCTGCAGCGACCAGCCGGTCTGGTCCAGCGAGGTCCAGCCGAGGTGGGCGGCCTGGATGGGGAAGGGGCCCGGCGGGGGCCAGGCGGTCCAGTCGGCGCCGGCCTGGCCGCTGCCGCTCAGGACCCACAGGCACGAGTACGCGTCGGTCGAGCCGACGCCCACCGGGCCGAGCGAGTTGGACAGGATCCAGCGGCGGTGGCCCAGCGTCGTCGCGTTGCCGGGGTCGACCATGTACAGCGGGACCGCGGCGACGGCGGGCGTCGTCGCGAGGTTGCTCTTGCCGGCCGCCTGGGAACCCAGCGACGACCAGCAGTCCCAGGACTGCGGTGGGCCGTGGGACAGCGCGTCGTTGGCGTGCATCACCAGGGCGCAGGCCTGCGCGGCGGCGTCCCGCTCGCCCGAGCGCGTGACCGGGGGGAGGCTGGCCAGCTCGCGGTACAGGTTCACCAGCGCCAGCGCGCCTTCGCGGCCCGCCTCGCCCAACGCGCCCGCGTCGCAGGTGGCGACGTCGCCGGTCCAGGCGCCCTCGCTCACGGCGCCGGTGACCTGGCTCCAGCGCGCGCAGACCGCCTCGGCGTCGCCGCCGCCGACCGCCGAATCACCGGCCCCGCCGTCGTCTGGCGCGCCGACCTCGGGGGCGTCCTTCGCGTCGGGGCCCCAGCCGTCCGGCCACGCGCCGAGCCCGCCGCCCCCCGGGGCGTCGCAGGCTGCCAGCGCGCCCGCCACCGCCAGCACCCGGCCAAGCTCGTTCCACGTCGCGCGCATGGGCCCTCCCGGCGCGCCGAGAGCGTCCATCGCCCCGGCGCGGTCCAGGCAACCTACCCGCGCGCGGCCCCGCGGCGGAAGCTACGGGATCGTGCAATGCAGTAAAAACGAAGACTTGGAGGGCTCGGACGGCGGGTCAGCGGACGTCGAAGGCCAGGGTGCGCAGGAGGACGCCGTCGGCGTCGAGGAGGTCGACCGTCCAGGCGCCCGCGTCCTTGGGGCCCATCTTCTTGCGCGACCAGGTGCGCCAGTGCGGGCTCTTCTTGACCTGCAGATCGATGCGCCACTTCTCGGCGCCGTCGCGCTTCCAGACCATGGTGACGGTGGTCGGCTCGCCGTCGTACTTGACGTTGACGTAGGCCCACACCTCTCCGACGTCGAGGCCGAACGCGCTGGAGACGCCCACCGGGGCGCGCTGCTCGACGCCGGTGCCGGCGGACAGCTCGAGGATCTCGAAGGCGTAGGCGCTGTCGCCGCTGGGCGCCGGCTGGGCGGGCGGCGGCGTCGGCGCGGGGGCGGCGGGCGCCTCGGCGGCCGTGGGCTCGGGCGCCGGCTCGGGGGCCTGGGCGGCGGCCGGCGCGGCCGACGGGGCCGAGGGCTGGGCCGCCGGGGCCGGGGGCGGGGTCGGCGGGGCGGCGGGCGCGGGCCGGGCGGGCTGGGGCTCGGGCTCGGCGGCGACCTGGGCGGAGGGGGCGGGCGGGCGGACCGGCTCGAGGCGGGTCGTGTCGATGGTCGGGAGCGCCGCCGGGGTCGGGCTGGGGGCGACCGGCTCGGCGGCCTCGGGGGCGGCGGCGGGCTGGGCGTCCTTGTTGTCACAGGCGGCGAGGGTGCAGGCGAGGGCGAGGGCCAGCGCGACGAGACGCATGGGAGGCTCCTGAGGACGAGGTAGGTGCGTGGTGGTGGCGTGGGGGCCGCGCTCGGTCGGTCGCGGCGGGACGGAGCGGCGTGTCAGCAAGTCCCGTGCCAGCGCCCGGGAGCCCGGCGGCGGTGGAGGTGCCGATGGTGGCGGCGAGCGCCCGTGTCCCCCAGGACACGGAGCCGTGTCAACGCCGGTCGCGAGCGAGTCGGTTCGTACGCGACGACGCCCTGCGCGTCTCGCTGCAGCGCACACCCCCTGGTCGCCTGCAGGCTTGAGCCCGTCGGCCGCTTGCGCGAACATCCCGGGCCATCCAACGACTCCGCTGCGAGGTCCCATGCGTCTCACCCATTGCATTGCGCGCATCGCGCGCGCGCTCCCTCCCGTCGCGCTCGCGGCCCTGCTTTCGGTCCCGGCCTGCCGCGGCGACGCCGACGGCCGCGGGCCCGGCACCAACCCGCCCACCGCCGTCGAGCCGGCCGCCCCGGGCGCTGCCGAGGGGGACGCCGCGCCCCAGCCGGCGACGCCTCCGCCGGCCGAGGGCGACGCCGCCCCGACCGCGCCCACCGGCGAGGGCGACGCCGCCCCGACCGCGCCCGCCCCGACCGGCGAGGCCGACGCCGCCGCGGCGCCCCCCGCTGGCGACGCCGGAGCCCAAGGTGCCGCCCCGTCCGCCGCCCCGACCGCCGGCCAGACGGCCGAGCTCGGCCAGCCCGCGCCGGGCTTCACCCTGAACGACCTCGAGGGCAAGCCGGTCAGCCTGGCCGACTACAAGGGCAAGACCGTCGTCCTCGAGTGGTTCAACCCGGACTGCCCCTACGTGCGCCACGCCTACACCGAGGGGCCGCTCAAGGGCATGCCCGGCCAGCACCGGGGCGTCGTCTGGCTGCGCATCAACTCGGGCGCCGAGGGCCAGCAGGGCGCCGGGCAGGCCCGCAACCAGCAGGCCGTGCAGGACTGGTCGCTGACCGAGCCGATGCTGCTCGACATGGACGGGCGGGTCGGCAAGCTCTACGAGGCCAAGACCACCCCGCACATGTACGTCATCGATCCGCAGGGCACGCTGGTGTACCGCGGCGCCATCGACAACGCGCCCCTCGGCCGCGTGCAGGGCGACGGCGAGGCGGTCAACTACGTGGCGCAGGCGCTGGCCGATCTCAAGGCCAAGCAGCCGGTGCGCGTCAGCGACACGCGCCCCTACGGCTGCTCGGTCAAGTACGCGAAGTAGCCGCCTCCCCGGCGGGGCATCGGCCTGGACCCGGGCCCCGGCGCCATTGTGCATTTGCGCAATGCGTCCGGGGCTCGCTATCTTTCGGTCCAGGGGAGCCGGACGGCGCCGCGCGTCGTGCGGGGCGGCTGCCGGCGCGGGAGAACTTCGATGACCGACGATCGGCTGCTGGCTTGCGCCCGGGTGCGCCTGCCGGACGGGCTGAGCGCCGCGCTGGGGCCTGGGGCGCTCATCGGACGCGCCTTCACGGCCGACGCGCGGGTGGACGACGGGCGCGTGAGCGAGGCCCACGCGATGGTGAGCCTGCGGGGCGGCGAGCTGGTGCTGTTCGCGCTGCGCGGGCGGCTGCGGGTGGGCGAACGCAACGTGACGCGGGTGACGCTCGAGCCCGGGCAGCGGATCGAGCTGGCCGCGGGGGTGGAGCTGCTCGTCGAGGAGGTCGAGCTGCCGGAGACGCTGCTGGCGCTGGAGGGGCCGGGGGTGGCGCGGCAGGCGCTGGTCGGGGTGACGTCGGTGCTGACGGCGCCGGCGCTGCACCTGGTCAACGGGCCGCACCCGAGCGCGGCGGCGCTGGTGTGGAGCGACGGCGTGCGCTGGCGCGTGCGGGTGGGGCAGGGCGCGCCGCGGCCGCTGCAGGCGGGCGATTGCATCGAGGTGGGCGGGCACACGCTGACGGCGACCGAGATCCCGCGGGTGGTGGTGGGGGTGGCCGAGACGACGCCGCGGACGAGCGCGCTGGGGCGGCTGCGCATCGTGAGCCTGTTCGACAGCGTGCAGGTCTGGCGCGAGGGCGCGACGAGCCCCTGTGTGCTGCGCGGGCAGCAGGCGCGCCTGTTCGCCGAGCTGCTCGCCGTGGGCGGCCCCATGCGGTGGGAGCTGGTGGCGGCCGAGCTGTGGCCGGGGGGCGAGGAGTCGAGCGCCCTGAGGCATCGGCTGGACGTGACGCTGGCGCGGCTGCGGCAGACGCTGAAGGCGGCCGGGGTGCGCCGTGACCTGGTGACGGCCCACCGCAACGGGCACCTCGAGCTGCTGCTGTACCCGGGTGATCAGGCCGAGGATCGCGGCTGAGCATGGGGGACGACGGTGACTTCCGCTCGACCTTCGCCGGCGACGCGAGCCTGTTGGGCGAGGTGGGCGAGCCGAGCGGCGAGGTCCCGCGCGAGGTGACGCCCAGCGGGCCCCGGTACGTCTCGGGCGGCGAGCTGGGCCGCGGCGGGATGGGGCGGGTCCACGCGGCCTTCGACCCGCTGCTCTCGCGGCAGATCGCCGTGAAGGTGGCGAGGGCCGCGGACCCGGCGGCCGAGCGGCGGCTGCTCGAGGAGGCCCGCATCACGGCCGGGCTGGACCACCCGGGCATCATCACGGTCCTCGACGCGGGGGCCGACGCCGAGGGGCGGCCGTTCTACGCCATGCGCGTCGTGGCGGGGCGCAGCTTCGTCGAGGAGGTCGCGGCCGCGCCACCCGGCCGGGCGACGCGCCGGCACGTGCGTACGCTGCTGGCCGCGGCCCAGGCCGTGGCCTATGCGCACGAGCACGGCGTCGTGCACCGCGATCTGTCGGCCTCGAACGTGCGCGTGGGCGACCGGGGCGAGGTGGTCGTCATGGACTGGGGGCTGGCGGCGCGGGTCGAGGACTGCGCGCGCGGGGGGCTGCGCTGCGGCACGCCCGGGTTCACCGCGCCCGAGCTGGCGGCCGCCGAGCCGTCGGGCCCGGCGAGCGACGTGTGGAGCCTGGGGGCGCTGCTGCACCTGGCGCTGGCGGGGCGCGCGCCGTCCGTGGAGGGGCTGCCGCTGGGGGCGCCGCCCCGCGGCTGCCCGCCGGCCCTGTGGTCCATCGCGCGTCGGGCGCTGGCGCACGCGCCCGAGGACCGCTACCCGAGCGCCGCCGGGTTCGCGGACGACCTGACGGCCTGGCTCGACGGGACGCGCGTGTCGGCGCACCGCGAGGGGCCGTGGGAGCGCGTGACCCGCTTCGGGCGCAGGAACCCGCTGGCGCTGTCGCTGCTGGCGGGGGGCGCGGTGCTGGTCGCGATCCTGGGCTCGGTGCTGGGCCTGGTCGCGCAGGCGGCCAAGCAGGAGACGCTCGCCGCGACGACGCAGCTGCTGCTCGACGCGGCGCGCGAGGCCCTGCTGGAGGACGACCACCGCAAGGCGCTCGAGCACGCGCGGCGCGCGCTGAATCAGGCGCCGGAGTCCCCGGACGCGCGCGGCGTTCTGGCGGCGCTGGCGGCGCTGCCCGAGGTGCCGCGGACCTCCGTGGGCGGCCGCGACGGCTGCGCGACCTTCGACGTCGACGCTGCCGGGCGGCGCGCGTGCTTCGAGGGCGACCAGCTGTGGCTCGTCGACGGTGGCCGCCGGGTCGCGCTGCCGCTGCCGGCCGAGCACAGGCCCGTCGCGGTGCGCCTGCTCGCGGGCGGACGTGTCCTGGTGGTCCACCGGGGGCCGAGGCTCGTGCACATGGTCTCGCTGCTCGCCGGCGACGGCGCCTCCCTGGCGCGGTCGCTGATGCACGGCGCCCTGCGCGCGATGGACGTCGGGGCCGACGGCCGGGACGTCGTCGTGGCCGGGTCGGACGAGATCCTGCTGGTGTGGGACTCAGAGCCCGAGATCCAGCACGCCGTCCCCTGCCGGGATGGGATGACCCGGCTCGCGGTGTGGCTGGGTCCCGAGCCGGGCCGCGTCGGGATCCTGTGCGACGACCACAGCTTCGTGCACGTCACCCGCGACGGGATGACGAGCGGCCTGGTGCCCGACCTGACCTACCTGCTGCGGGGGCCGTTCGCCGGGGCGGGCTTGCGCGACGGACGCCTGGTCGTCGGCACCATCGAGGGCCGCGTGGGGCTCGTCGACGGGGAGCGGCGGCGCATCCTGGCGAGCGACGCCTCGCCGGTGGGGCCGGTGCGCGAGGTGCGGGTGCTGCCCGAGGCCCAGACGGCCGTCGTGGTGGGCGAGCGCGGCCACGCCCTGTGGCGCTACGAGATCGGGGCGTGGGCGGCCGTCGATCCTCGCCGGCTGGACGGCGTGGCGGTGGTCGGCGAGCTGGTCCACGCCTTCACGGGTGACGCCGTCGAGACGCTGCGCGTGCCGAGGCGCGCGAGCTGGCACCGCAGCGCCTGGGGTGAGGCGCGGACCGTGCCGGCCTTCTCGCCCGACGGCGTGACGCTGGCGCTGGGGGATGGCTCGGGGAGCGTGGATCTGTTCGGGATCGCGACGGGCGAGGCGCGGCGCCTGCCGGGCGAGCTGGGGGTGGTCAAGGCGGTCGCGTGGTCGCCGAGCGGCCGGCATCTGGCGGTCGGCGCGTCGCGCGATTTCGGCATCGGGGTGTACGAGGTGGCGACGCTCGCGCCGTTGCGCGGGTCGTGGCAGGTGGCGACGGCGCGGGGCCGCCATGTGGGCTTTCTGAGCGACGCGCTGCTCGTCACCATCGCCTGGGGCGAGGGGAGGTACGGCTTCGACGTGGGGACCGGGCGGCCCGTCGGGCTGCCGCCGATGCCGGGTGAGGACGTGACGGACGTAGTGTTCGAGCCCAAGGGTGGGCGCTTGTGGGCCCTGTTCGACGGGCACGGGGTGTTCTGGGCCACGGCCGAGGAGGTCGCCGAGGTGCGTCCCGCGCCCTACGCGCGGGCGCTCGCCGTGTCGCACGACGGGCGGCTGCTGGCCCTGGCCGAGGCCGGCGCGGTCGAGGTGCGGGACACGGCGAGCGACGCGGTCCGGGTCCGCTACGAGGCGCCCGGGGCCACCATCGACGCGGTGCACGTCGCGGACGACGGGCGGGTCGCGCTGGGGCGGCGGGATGGGACGGTCGAGGTGCGGGCGTCCGACGGCGCGCTGGCGCTGCGGCTGACCGCGCACGGGGTGCGGACGGGCGGCGTCGCCTTCTCGCCCGACGGGACCCGGCTCGCCACCACCGGCTGGGATGGCGTCGCGCGGGTCCTGGTCGTCGGCGAGTAGGGGCGGCGCAGGTCAGAGCGAGAAGATCATCGAGTTGCCGGTCGAGACCTCGAGCACGACCAGCCCCATCCCGTCGTGGGAGAAGTAGACGCGGTCGGCGTCGTCGGGGGCGAACCAGAAGCCGCCGTAGTTCTGCGACAGGCCCGAGTCGAGCGAGCCCGAGATGCAGGCGAGGCCGGGGTCGGCGGGGGCGTCGTTGCACGACAGGGCCACGCGCGCCGCGGTCGCCGGGTCGACCAGGACGACCTGGGTGCCGCCCTGGCGGCCGACGGTCCAGTAGCGGGCGCGGGCGGCGTCCCACTTCACCCAGCGGTGGCCGACGCCGGACGAGCCGGTGGGGCCGGACCCGAGCGGGTTGGCGGTCGAGGCGCCCGTGAGGCGGGCGCGGTCGCCGGTGGCCAGATCGATGGCGTACAGGGTCAGGTCGAAGGCGTTGAGGGCGAGCAGCTTGCCGTCGTGCAGCCCGAAGCCGGTGAGGACGCCCGAGGTGAAGGCCCAGCCGGCGCCGACCGAGGTGCCGGCCATGGCGTTGCCGGCCATGGTGCCCGCGCGGGTGACGTACTGGCAGGTCTGCTGGGCGCCCGTGCCGCTGATGCGGATGACGCCCAGGCCTTCGCCGACGGGCGAGGTGTTGGAGAAGCCCAGGTAGAAGGCCCCGGCCGCGTCGATCGCGAAGCCGTCGGCGCGGGTCTGGACCGACTTGCCGTCGCGGCCGTTGTCGCAGACCGCGAAGCCGGCGCCGTCGCGCTGCCACACCAGGGTGCGGTCGCCGGTGGCCGGGTCGACGGCGACGATCTCGCCCATCACGTTGGTCCCGGACCAGACGTACAGCGTGCCGTCGGGGCCCCGCTGCACGTCGATGACGTTGGTCAGGCGGTGGCCGGCGCCGACCTCGGCCGGGGCGCCGCCCGCGGAGAGGTGCTCGCCCGACAGGACGGTGCGGTCGCCGGTGGCGAGGTCGAAGGCCATGACGAAGCCGGCGTCGGGGTTGGCGGCGCTGGACCAGGCCACGGCCGCGACGATCTTGCCCTGCGCGGCGTCGAGGAAGCCGCCGAGGAGGGTCGCCTGCGGGTGGGCGCCGACCCGGACGCCCGCGCCGACGGTCACGCCGGACTCCGAGATGTAGGCCTCGTAGGGGCGCCAGCACACGGGCAGGCCGCCGGTCAGGGCGCGGTTGGTGAGGCAGCGGCAGTCGGCGTCGAGGGCCGTCGGCTCGGAGACGAACTGCTCGAAGACGCACGAGTCCGCGTAGTAGGGGCTGTCCGGGTCGCCGACCGAGCTGGTGCAGGTCGCGCCGTCGCCGTAGTCGTAGCAGACCAGGCCTTCGGCGCAGGCCTCGGCCACGCCGTCGACTACGCCGCAGCTGTTGACGGTCACGACGGCCGCGCCGCCCTCGGCCGTGGTGCCGCACTTGGTCGAGGTGGCCGGGGTGCAGGCGCCGCAGACCGGGGTGGCGCCGCTGTCGTCACAGGGCGCGCCCGGGTTGCAGGCGACGTCCAGCGTCGTCGCGCCGCAGCTGTCGACCCACACCACGTCGCCGTCCTCGCAGGCCTTGCCGACCTTGGGCGTGCAGGCGCACCAGAAGTCGACGTTGTTGGTCGTGCACTGGGCGCCGCCCGTGCAGGCCTCGGCCACGGTCCAGCTCTTGCCGTCGGCGGCGCACACGCGGACCTCGCCGAGATCGGGGGCGCAGTAGGTCTTGCCCGCGTTGCACACGATGCCGACGTCGTCGACGCAGCTGGCGGTGCCGTCGGCCTCCTGGCAGATCTTGCCGCTGGCGCAGGTGGCGTAGACGAAGGTGCCGATGCCGGTGGTCTTGCACTGCAGCACCTGCTTCAGGTCCGCAGAGCACGTCCGCTCGTTCTTGGTGCACAGGAGCGCCGGGTCGTCGACGCAGCTCGCGGTCGTGCCATCGGCCATGCAGATCTTGTTCGTGGCGCACAGCTGGAAGTTCTGGGTCGCCGTGCCCGTGGCGTTGCACTGCAGAACGTACTTCGCGTCCTCCGAGCACAGCTTGCTGTTCGGGACGCAGACCAGGCTCGGGTCGGGGACGCAGGCGGCGGTGCCGTCGCTCGCCTGGCAGATCTGGCCGACCGGGCAGGTCGCGGAGGGGGCGCTGCCCGAGCCGTCCTCCACGCACACGAGCACGCCCTTCGCGTCGTCCGAGCAGCTCAGCGCGCCCGGGTCGCAGACGCTGACGTCGACGCAGGTCGGCGTGCCGGCGACGGTCTGGCAGGCGTGCGTCAGGGGACAGGCCTCGACCGGGTCGGCCCCGGAGCCGTCGGCCCTGCACTGCTCGATCCCCTCGCCATCGGCCGCGCAGCTCAGCGCGCCCGGCGAGCACACGCTGACGTCCACGCAGACGGCCGCCTCGGCGACCAGCTGGCAGGCGTGGGTGATGGGGCAGGTCTCGGCCGGCTCGAAGCCGCTGCCGTCGCCCGCGCACACCCACACCGAGGCCCCGTCCTCGCCGCAGTCGGTCTCGCCCGGCGAGCACACCGGCGGCGTCACGTCGGCGTCGGCCGCGTCCTCGGCGACGTCGGGCTCGACCGCGTCGGGCCCGGAGACGTCCTCGACGGCGTCGGGCATCGAGACGTCCTCGACGGCGTCGGGCACCGAGACGTCCTCGACGGCGTCGGGCCCGGAGACGTCCTCGACGGCGTCGGGCTCGGAGGCGTCCTCGACGGCGTCAGGCTCGGAGGCGTCCTCGACGGCGTCGGGCACCGAGACGTCCTCGACGGCGTCGGGCACCGAGGCGTCCTCGACGGCGTCGGGCCCGGAGACGTCCTCGACGGCGTCGGACTCGACGACGTCCTCGACGGCGTCGGGGCCCGAGCCGTCCTGCTCGGCGTCGGGCCCGGCGGCATCCGCGGAGGCGTCCTGGCCGGCGTCGTCATCGGCGTCGTGGCCCACGTCCGGATCGCCGGTCACGTCGCCGCCGCCGCCGTCCTGGTGCGCGTCCTTGTCGCCGTGGATCGTGTCGCCGGCCGCGTCGATGTCGGCCGTCGCCCCTTCATCCCCGCACCCGGCCGCGCCGAGCGCCAGCAGCACCGCCGCCACCATGTGGGTGCACGGCCTCCGCATGCCCATCTTCATCCATCACCTCGAGATCCCTGGATCGGGAGGCCACGCTACGGGCACCGCGCCGCGCTGGGATCTCACGTTGATCTCACGCCCGCCTCACGGCCACCCGTCCCCGCGCCGGACCCGCACCGCCCGCCCCGTGGCCGCCGCCTCGCGCTGCGCCGCCCCCAGGACGTGCGCCGTCGTCAGCCGCGCCCCCTCGCGCGCCGCCGCGTAGGCCCCGATGAGGATGGCGTTCTTGATCTCGCCGCCGCTCAGCTCGACGTCCGCCAGCGCCTCGAAGTCGATGGGCTCGGCCGTCTCGACGTCCTCGGGCAGCAGGTACCGCCACAGCCGCACCCGCTCGTCGAACCCGGGCAGCCCGAAGGTCACCCGGAAGGTGAAGCGCCGCTCGAAGGCCTTGTCGATGGCCTGCTTCAGGTTGGTCGTCAGCACCGCGATGCCCGGGAAGCGCTCGACCAGCTGCAGCAGGACGTTGACGTCCATGTTCGAGTACCGGTCGGCGGACCGCTCCACCGACGTGCGCTTGGAGAACAGCGAGTCGGCCTCGTCGAACAGCAGCAGGCTCCCCTCGGGCCGCGCCCGCTCGAAGATGCGCGTCAGGTTCTTCTCCGTCTCGCCGATGTACTTGTCGACCACGCTCGCGGTGTTGATGCGGACCAGCGACAGGCCCAGCTCGGCGGCGACGACCTCGGCCGCGTGGGTCTTGCCGGTGCCCGGCTCGCCGTCGAACAGCGCGATGATGCCCGTCCCGCGGCAGATGCGCCGCCCCAGCCCCCAGCCGCTCAGCACCAGGCTCCGCGCCCGCCCCGCGGCGATGACCTCCTCGACCCGCTCGCGCGTCTCGTCGTCCAGCACGAGATCGGCCAGGCGCGCCCGCGGCTCGCTGACCACCGCCAGGTCCCCCACGTTGCGCGTCAGCTGCGCCCGCGCGGCCCGCTCGAGCCCGGCCGGTTCCAGCCCCTCGGGCGCGCTCACCAGCGCCGCCAGCCGCACCGCCTGCCCGACCTGCCGCGGGCTCAGGTGCACCCGCGCCGCCAGCTCTCGCAGCGTCTCGGGCGCCAGCTCGGCCTCCGTCGGCAGGTTCAGGCGCCACACCCGCGCCTCGTCCGGCCCCCCGGCCAGCGCCAGGCGCCGCCGCAGCAGCGTCACCCGCTCGAGCGCCGGCTCCAGCCCCGCGTCCGACGGCGTCACCAGCACCACCGCCGCGTCGCGCCGCCGCACGAACCGGGCCAGCGCGTGGGCGGCCGCCCCGGTCAGCCGATGCCCGTCGCGCACCAGCACCACGTCGCCGTACAGCTCGCTCATCCGCGTCAGCGCCGACAGGACCTCGCGCTGCTGGCCCTCCGACGCGACCGACAGCGCCCCGCCATCGACCTCGAGCGTTCGCCGATCGATGCCCCGCGCCGCCGCCCGCGCCGCCGTCGCCCGGCCCGACCCCTCGGCGCCCTCGAGCACCAGCAGCACGCCCTCGGCCGCCGGCCCCGCAAGCGCCCCCAGCCACCCCGGCGTCGGCGCGGGACGCGCCGCCCACGCCGCCAACACGGCGCATAGCCACCCGATGGCCTCGCCCTCGCTCGACGGCGCCTCGCCGCCGCCCGCCGGCTCCGTCACCTCCAGGTAGGGCGCCGTCGTCAGGGGCGCCGCCTCGACCCCCGCCAGCAGCCCGGCCACCACCGGGTCGGCCGCCAAGGGCGCGAACAGCGGCGCCTGGCCCGCGGCCGCGTAGGCCACCAGCAGCTCGCGGCGGGCCAGCGTGCCCTGCGGGGCCAGCGCCGCGCGCAGCAGCCGCTCGTCGTCCGGCCCGTCCGACAGCAGGCGCAGCAGCAGCGCCAGGTCCAGCCGGTCGCGGCGCAGGTCGTCGTTGGCGCGCGCGACGCGCTCGCGGTGGCCGGGGTCCAGCTGGTCCATCGCGACCAGCCACAGCACCAGCAGCTCGAGCTGCGTCAGCCCGTAGCGCGCGGCGACGGGCGCCCCGGGCGCGTCCGGCCCGGTCAGCTGGGCGGCCACCTCGCGGCGCGCCACGGTCAGGCCGGCCTCGTCGCCCAGGCTGGCCAGCAGGACCTCGACGCCGTGCAGGAAGGCGGGGCTCACAGCTTGCCCTGGAAGGAGGTGAAGGGCATCAGGACCTTCAGCGTGGCCTCGGTCGGGTAGCGGCGCTCGAAGCGGGCGCGGCTCAGCTGGCGCAGCGTGGTCACGTCCGTGGCGTCTTCCATCCAGCACTCGCGCGAGAAGAAGGTGTCGAGGGACTGGCGCATGGCGGCCAGGTTGGCGGCGTTGGCCGGCCGCCCGTACCGGGTCAGCGTCGCCTTGGCGTAGGCGTCGTCGAACACCGGGGCCGAGCCCTCGCGGGCGCGCCAGTCGTTGGCGCCGGTGGTCGACGCCGTGGAGAAGAAGCGGGTCTTGGGGTTGGCGACCGCGGGGCCGTAGGTGGTGTGGCCGATGACGGCGCCCTCGCGCTTGCCCTCGGCGTGCAGGGCGTCGCGCCAGGCGTCGGCCATGCCGCCCTCTTGCTTGGCGGCGGTGCTGCAGGCGAACAGGCGGACGCGCACGTCGCTCGACAGGTGCCGGGCCATGCGCGAGACCAGCGACGGCACGTCGGCCTGGCCGATGTGGGCGCCGGCCGCCGCCCCGCGGCCGTGCATCGAGCCCGAGGAGCCGTGGGTCGCCAGGGCCAGGAAGCGGACGCGCGCGACCTGCGCGTCGGCGGCGGCGCGCGCGGGTGTGGCCGGGTTGGCGGCCAGCAGGGCGGCCACGGCGGCGGACGTCGAGGCGACCAGCTTCGGGATGTCGTCCTTGGTGCGGTAGGTCAGGTGACGGCCCAGCTCGACCTTGCCGCGGTCGGCGGCCACCGCGCCCTCGGCGCTGGCGAACTGCTTGGCCTCCCACTGGAAGACCAGGTTGTTCTTGCAGGCGACGGTGCCGACCCGCTGGCGGAGGTTGGTGTCCGCGAACATGGCCGCGTTGACGGCTGCGACGTCGTGCATGGCCGCGGCGATCTGGTTGCGTTGCGCCTTCGTGGCCTGGGTGACGTCGGCGGGCAGGGGCGAGGTCGGCTTGCGCGCCGCGGACCACAGCCGCTGCAGGCGCGGGTGGTCGGCCGGGGTCGCGGCCATCTGCGACAGCACGTAGCGGAAGGCGTAGGGGTCCAGGTCACCGGGCCCCTTGGCCTGCTTGGCCGCGTCGGCGCCGCTCTGGAACGCGTCCGGGATGCTCAAGGCGACCACCACGCCGCCAGGGAAGCGTTGCCGCAGCGCGTCGGCCGCCCCGGGATCCTTCAGCGCCTTGGCGTCCAGCGGCGTCGTCGGCTCTCCGCCGCCCTTGCCCTTCGGCTCGGGCAGCAGCCGGACGTGGCGCGGCTCGCTCGGCTCCTTGACGGTCGAGCCGCCCAGCGAGGGCTTCTTCATCGGGCCGGTGTAGCGGTACGCCTTGGCGTTGCCGCTCTTGACCCGCGCGGCGATGTCGTCCGCGGTCCAGGCGCCGGTCAGCCCGATGTAGCCCATGTTGTAGCCGGCCTGGATGACGTTGCCGAAGGTCAAGGTCTCGTCGCCCACCTTGCGGCTGCCCACGCCCTTGGTCGGCACCGCCAGCGCGATGTGGCCGGTCGTGTAGGCGTCCTGCTCGCCGGCCTTCCGGCCCGCCTTCAGGTCGCCCCGCGACAGGATGAAGACCAGCTCGCCCCGGTTGACGTGCTCGTCCCAGATGGCCCGATGCAGGTCCAGGTCGGGCAGGGCCAGCACCTGGAAGTCCTTGGGCGGCGCCTTCTCGTAGACCGTGAACATGTCGCTGGTCCGATGCGCGCGCGAGACGTTGGCGTGGGCCAGGTTGTCCAGCGCGTCGATGACCAGGTGGTTGCAGTAGGTGGCGCTCGGCCGCTCGACGTAACCCCGCTGCTTGCCCCAGTTCGGGTCGTCATCGTCGTTGCCCTGCCGCAGCCGCGTCCACAGCTCCGAGGCGACCGCGCCGCCGCCCACCGCCTCCATGAAGGCCACCTCGTCGTCGAAGGACCCGACGATGAGCGCCTTGGCCTGCGCGCCGGTCCGCCACGCCGCCGCCTGGCCGGCTTTGACGTACACGCGGCTGCCCGCCGGCAGGTTGTCCCCCATGTTGCCGATCTGGAACAGCACCTCGAGCGCCTGGTGGTCGCCGTCGACCTCGAGCAGCCGGTAGGGGACGTTGCGCCCCGCCAGATAGTTGGTCTTGTCGAACCGCCCGTCCCGCTTCACGTACAGCCACGGGCTCGAGGTCGAAAAGCGCACCTTCGGGTCGTCGTGCACCCGCCGGAGATCCGACAGGTCCCCAGGCGGCGCCGGCTCGCCGCCGCCCCGCAGCGCCTTGCCGCCCTTGGGGTCGACCGGGCCGACGTCCTTGCCCGTCCCCAGCGCCGGGTAGCGCGCCGCAACGTCCAGCGCCACGTCCGCCGCCCGCACCAGCCGGTCGAAGGCCTCGGCGTCCCCGTCCTTCATCGCCCAGCGCGCCAGCACCCCCAGCTCCAACGCCCAGCTCCCGTGCGCCGCCAGCAACTCGAACGGCCGCATCACGTCCCACGTCGGCCGCGCCTCCATCAGCCGCGCCCGCGCCGGCCCCACGAACGCGTCCAGCTGCCGGGCCCCCGCCTCGCTCGCGTGCACCGCGTCGACCCGCCGCCGCAGCGCCACGTCCGCCTCCAGCGCGAACAGCCGCGCCGCCCGCGCCCCGTCGATCACCCGCGGCCGGTCCGGCGCCGCCGGCTCCTCCCGCGCCTCCTGCGGCCCCTTCCCCCGCGCCTGCTCCATCCGCCGCTCGATGAGCGCCAGCGCCCCGTCCAGATCCAGCGCCGCCCCCGCGTCGGCCGGCCGCGTCTTCGGCCGCGCCGCCGACAGCTTGCCGACGTCCCCCGTCCCCTCGCGGATGACGTCCGCCAGCGTCTTGCCGCCCGCCTTCCTGGCCCTGGGCGCGTACGCCCCGCGGAAGAAGTCCTCGATCTCCTGCGTCCACGCCGCCGGGTCGTCCACCGCCACGCCCGCGAAGCGCGCCTTCGTCTCGGCGAAGGCCGCCGCGAACAGGTCCTCTCGCTTGCCCAGGTGGTCGCTCGTGTAGGCGTAGCAGTACCGGGTCAGCGGCGCCCAGATGTAGTCGTAGGCGCTGTGCCCCCCCTGCACCTTCTTGTTCACCGCCATGTGGCGCTCCTCGGCGATGGCCCGCCCCGTGATCGCCGCCTGCACCCGCGGGTCGGCCATCAGCGCGTTCATCACCGCCAGCTTCGCCACGTCGTAGCGCATGACCAGCTGCGGCAGGTTGCTGGCCCCGGACCCCGCCTTCCCCTTCGCCGACAGCGTCCGGTCCGCATGGAAGGACGTCTTCACGTTCGCCTCGAGCAGCGCCCTCGCCTCGGCGTCCCCCGCCTTGCCCGCCGCCGCCAGCGTCGCCAGCCCGTCCTTCAGCGGGTCGCGCCCGTACGCGGCCAGGATCGCCCGCACCTGCGCCTCCGAGCCCTCGCTCCGCTCCGAGTACGTCTTGCCGTCGGCCGCGTCGACCTCGAAGAAGAACCACTGCGCCGTCTTCGCGTCCCCGCCGACCGGCCGCACACGCACCCCGACCGACGCCAGCAGCGCCCCGATCTCGCCCCGCGCGTCGTGCCGCATGGCCTGCCCGAACGCGTTCGCCAGCAGGCTGCACCCGTGGCCGTAGTCGGTGCCGGCCAGCCCGTCGAGCCCCATCGTCACGTGCATCCGGTCGTACGTGTTCGACGCGAAGTGCCCCAGCTCGCCGCCCTCGGTCGCCCCCTTCGCCCGATAGATGGCCAGCTCGTCGTCGCTCGCCCCCAGCGCCTCCTGCACCAGCGCCCAGTGGTGGCCCTTGCCCGCCGCCGTCGCCCGCTCGCCGTCCACCGTCACGCCGTGGATCATCCAGCCCGACAGCCACCGGTTCGACGCGTCGTGCCGGGTCATCGCGGTCCACCGGTACACCAGCGTGACGTTGCCCACCTTCACCGTGCAGGTCGTCTCGAACGGCACCAGCTCCCGCGTCGAGTAGACCGGCTTCACCTCGCCCACCGCGCCCAGCGCCAGCGCGCCCTCCACGGCCGCCCCACCCGCCTTCCGCGCGTCCTTCACCCACAGCGCCGCGAAGTCGTCGTCCTCCGGCGTCGTCCGCGCCGGCCGCAGCCCCTCCGCCCGCTCATGCCACCGCGCCGCCTCCGCCTCGCTCAGCAGCCCCAGCCCCTTGGCCTCGCCGACCCGCCCCAGCGCCCGCTGATACGCCGCCTCGCTCGGCGCCCCCCGCAGCGCCGCGCCCAGCAGCGCCTCCACCTCGCGCCCGATCTCGGCCCGCATCGCCGCCGCGTCCCCCCCGAGCGCCCCCAGCGGCTCCACGAACCCCCGCCGCACCTCCGCCAGCCCGGCCAGCCCCGCCGCCCGCGCCTGCATCCACCGCCGAAACGCCTTGCCCTGCGCCCCCGGCGGCATCCCCGCGACCTCCGCCGCCTCCGGTCGCCACCCCTTCAGCCCCGCGGTCGCCGCCTCGCCGTGGACCTTCGCCCCCTTCCCCAGGTACCAGGCCTCCTCGGCCGCCGGCGTCGCCCCGAACACCTTCCCGGTGAACGCCTCCCGCACCGCCTCCGCCCCCGCCAGCCGCGGCACCTGCCGCGCCACCTCGCCCCGGTCCACCTCGACCGCCACCGCCAGCGCCACCAGCGCCGCCCCCTCCAGCGTCCCCACCGTCACCCGCCGCCCCGCCACCGGGTCGTCCACCTCCCACCCGTCGTCCACCCGCCCCACGACCCGCCGCACCTCGGCGCCCGGCCCGACCGCCAGCACGGCCTGCCCGCTGCCCAGCGCGCCCGAGACCCCGTCCGGCGCCACCACCTCGGCCCCGACCCCGAACGCCCGCGCCAACGCCGCCACGCCGCCCGCGTCCAGCGCCTCCGGCAGCCCGCGCTCGAGCCGCACCATCTCCAGCGCGTCCGCGAAGCACCCCGCCTCGGGGTAGGGCGAGGCCACCCCCAGCGTCTCCAGCGCCAGCCCCAGCGCGGCCAGCGGCCCCCGCCGCGCCTCCGTCACCACCGTCGCGGCCGCCGCCGGGACCAGCTTCGCCTTGCGCTGAAGCCGCTCGAACCACGCCTGCCGCGTCGGCCCGTGCGCCACCCCCACCACGAACGCCCGGCAGCGCGCGATCTCCAGGGCGCTCAGCGTCTCGCGGTGCAGCAGCCGCTCCTCGTCGGTCGCCACCCGCAGCGCCGCCCGCGGCGCATGGACCGGCCGCCCCCGATGCAGCACCTCCACGAAGTCCGGGTCGTTGTCGGCGGTCTTCCCCACCAGCGCCGCCGGGTCCTCGCCCAGCTCGCCCACCGGCCGGGCCGTGTCCTCGGCATACACCCCGGCGTAGACCGGCACCTTCGCCCCGGCCACCGCCGGCCGCAGGTAGTCCACGACCGTCAGCCCGCTCGGGGTCACTCCCAGCAGCGTCCGCTGCGGCGCCTCGGCCTCCACCCGCGCCTCGTTCGTGAACGCCGTGTCCAGCCACCCGAGCCGCGCCGGCCCGCCCTCGGGCGCGTCCACCAGCGCCCGCGCCCAGGTCCGCCCGCCCGCCTCGCGCCGCTCGCGCGTGACCGGCACCCGGTCGCCCACCCGCAGGTCCCGCAGCCGCGGCGCGTGGTGGTCCGGCTGCGCATGGACCCCCAGCACCAGCTCGACCAGCTCCTGATAGACCGCCGTCAGGAACGCGTCCGGCCGGGTCCCCGCCTCGGCCGGCTCGGCCGCCTCCAGCGCGCCAGCGTCCACTCGGCTGCCGGCCGCCGGCTCCGTCGCCAGCTCGGGCGCCCGCGTCCCCGCCCCCGGCAACCCGGCCAGCCCCAGCGGCGCCAGCGCCTCGGCCAGCGTCGCCTCCAGATCCGCCAGCGACTTCACCGTGTCGACCCGCGCCTCGATGGCCCCGTCGAACCCCGTCGCCGCCCGCGCCTCGGCCGGCCCCCGCGGCGTCTGCGCGAGGATCCATGGCTCCAGCAGCGCCGGCGCCGCCTCGCCGGTCCCCACCAGCGCCGCGACCGTCCCCGGAGGCGGCGAGTCGCCCGGCCCGATCCGGCCCCCGGTCAGCCGCCCCGCCAGCTCGCCCGCGTCGCGGTGCCCCAGCCGGTGCGCCACGGTGCGCAGCCGGTCCTTGCGGTGGGCCCGCAGCGCCTCGGGGTCCGTCGCTCGCAGCGCGCGCCGCTCGTCCCGGCTCAGCCGCTCGACCTGGAAGTGCCGCCAATACGTCGCGACGTCGCCCAGGTACTGCTGCGCCACCCGCCCGGCCAGCACGCGCCGCGTCAGCTCGGCCGTCATCGCGTCGACGTCCTCGCGGGTCAGCGCCAGGCCCTTGACGAAGACCAGCTGGTTGACCAGCTCCGACACGCGCTGCAGGACCAGCGCCCGGTCCCCCGGCACCTCGCGCCCGTGCGCGTCGACCGCCGCCTCGGCCAGCCGCGCCGGCTCGGCCGCGTCACCCATCAGGCCCAGGTGGGTCAGCCGCGCGCGCCGCCGCGCCCGCGCCCGCTCGGGGAACAGCAACGGATCGACCCCGGCGATCTCGGCCTCGGCGTTCGCCTCGTGCGCTTCGTTGCTCGCCACCTGCGCGGCGCTCACCTCGGCCTCGGCGGCGTCGACGGGCCGCTCGCGCTCGGCGTCCAGGGCCTGTGGCTGCTGCTTGAGCCGAGCCCGGAAGGCGCCGACCCGCAGGTCCTGCGCCTCCTTGTCGGCCAGCGCGTCGGCCGAGAGCGTGGCCTTCGGGTCCAGAGGCGCCGGCTCGGCCTCGGGCGCGGGCGTCGGCGTGGGCTCCTGCGGTCGCGGCCGGACGGCCTCGCGCGCCTCCTCGTACCCCTGCGGCGTCCGCTCGTCGGTGGCCAGCGGCGACCGCTCGGCGCGGGCCAGCTCGCTCGCCTGGTCGTCGTGGCGCGGCGCGTGCGGCGTCAGGGTCGGGACCGGTTCCTGGTGGCGCGGGACGACCATGCGGGGCTGCTCCTCGCGCCGCCCTGCGACGCCTGGACTCGGGGTGGAACCCGGCCAGCCTACGGACCGCGCGCCGCCTCGGGATCTCACCGGAATCTCACCCGTCGCGGCAGACGCTCGCGCCGACCCCACACCTGCCGGCAGGTGGCGGCGCAGCTGCAGCTGAAGTAGCTCCGCGGGGCCGGGGTCGGGTAGGGTCGGCCCCATGGAGGACCCGACCCTGGTCTCGTTCGTGGTCGAGCCGTCGTGCGACGGCTGGCGGCTCGATCGCTACCTGTGCCACAAGCTGCCGCGCCTGAGCCGCAATCGGGCCCAGTGGCTCATCCGGCAGCGGCTGGTCGCCGACCGGGTCCTCAAGCCCGGCACGCTGGTCCGCGCGGGGTTGGCCTTCAGCCTGCGCCACGAGGGGCAGGCCGTCGCGCCGCCGCCGCCGCTGGTGGTCCTGCACGCCGACGAGGCGGTGGTGGTGGTCGACAAGCCCGCCGGCGTGCCGATGCACCCGACGGCGCGCTATCGCCGGGGCACCCTGGCGTGTCTGCTGCGCGAGCGCTTCGGCCCCGAGTGCGAGGCCGCCCACCGGCTGGATCTAGAGACCTCGGGCGTGCTGGTCTGCGCCCTGGGGTCGGCCCACCGCCGCCGCGTGGGCGAGGCCTTCGCCGCCGGCCAGGTCGACAAGACCTACCTGGCCCTGGTCGAGGGCCACCCGCCGCAGGACGCCTTCGTCGTCGACGCCCCCATCGCCGAGGGCACCGCCCTGGTCCGTGTCGCCGTGCGCATCGACCCCGCCGGCAAGCCTGCGCGCACGGCCTTCGAGGTCGTCCGCCGCTTCGGGCCGCCCGACACGCCGCTGGCGCTGGTCCGCGCCCACCCGGAGACCGGCCGCCAGCACCAGCTCCGCGTGCACCTGGCCCACGCCGGCCACCCGATCGTCGGCGACAAGATCTACGGCCCCGACCCGCTGTACTTCGACCGCCACAGCCGCGGCGCGCTCGAGGCCGAGGCCATGGAGCGCCTGCGCCTGCCGCGGCAGGCCCTGCACGCCTGGCGCACCCGCTTTCCGCACCCGCTCACCGGCGCCGCCGTGAGCTGCGAGGCCCCGCTGCCCGAGGACCTCGCCGCCTTCGTCGCGCGCCACGACCGCTGAGCCGCGCCCGCCCTCAGTCGGGCGTGCAGCCGTCGCCGCCGCAGACGTCGATGATCTCGCCGGTCCGGAAGAAGTGGACCATCTGCTGCTGGTGGTGGTCGGCCCGCCGGGGCTTCTCGTGCGGGTCGCCCAGGTCGTCTTCCGGCGGGATGTTGCCCGGCGGCGGCCACGGGTTGCCGAAATCGTACAGGACGACGCCCGACCCCTGGTGCGGGTAGGGCTGCTCGGTGAGGCCCCAGACGTCGGCGCCGTAGTGGGCCATCAGCGGGATGCCGACGTCGGTCCGCGCCAGGATCTCGTTGGTCATCACCGACACCTGGTAGTCGCCCTTGGCCGGCGCGACGATGACGTCGTGGCTGGGCGTGCCGGGCAGCGGGTCGGCCTTGAGGCGCCGGTAGTAGCTGACCGGGTCGGTCGCGTCCCACAGCAGCTGCGCCAGCGCGATGAGGATCGTCTGGTCGGCCCGGTCGGGGTAGCGCAGGTTCATCAGCGTCAGCGACGCCTCGAAGTCGTGCGAGCGGTGCAGCAGGGTCGCGTAGTTGTTGCCCGGGACGCCCAGATGGCCGCGCGTCAGATCGGTGCTGAGCGCGACGACCGTCCCTCCGAAGATGCCGCCCTGCGAGATGCCCGAGTAGAACAGCTCGTCCTGGTCGACGACGACGCCGCGATCGGTCAGCTCGGGCAGCTGGGGCAGGCGCTGGCGCATCGCCCGCTGCAGCAGCAGGAACTCGAGCACGCCCTGATGCAGCCGGTCGCCGACCCACCGGAAGTGGCTCATCTCGACCAGCGCCGACGCGACCAGCGGCACGTCCGCGCCCGACATCCCCGTCCAATCGCAGGCGAAGAAGATGAGGTCGTGGGCGTTGGCGATCTTGCCGTTGTAGCCGGCCTCGACCTCGCCCTGGCCGCCCAGCAGGCCGTGGCCGTACTGCACGAGGCCGTGCGGCGTGCCGTCCAGCGCGCTGTGCGGGATGCGCACGGTGAACGTCGGCTCGCGCCACCCCGCCGGCTCGGGCAGGCCGTCCTCGCCGCGGCTGGTGCGCCAGCCGCTCGCGTACTGGCCCTCGTCGGGCACCATGTACTCGGGCACCCGGAAGGTGCCGCGGATCATCAGCGCGACGTCGGGGTTCACCGGCGCGCCGCTGCCGTCGTCCTCGGCGAGGTAGCTCACGACCTCGGTGACGGTCAGCTCGGGGCCGTCCTCGCCCACCAGGGCCTGCGCCTCGTCGCGCATGTGCAGGATGTCGCCGTGCAGGGCGTCGCTGCTGGCCGTGACGAAGTCCCAGGTCAGCTGCAGCGCGTCGGTCTCGACGCCCGCCGCCTCGAGCAGCCCGAACACCTCGTCGAAGCGCGCCTGCCGCTCGGCCAGCAGCGGCTCACCCTCGGTGTCGCCGCCCCGCAGCCTCACGAACGCCTCGCTGGGCGCGAAGGCCTGCCCGTCCGCGTCGCGTAGCTCGCGGAAGGCGACCACGTACCGCGTGGCCTCCTTCAGGATGATCGCCGGCCGCACGAAAAGGACGCGCCGCGCCGGGTCGGCCTCGCGCTGGTCCAGCTCGGCGAAGTAGGGCACCCGCGTCAGGCCGTCCTCGCCCACCTCGAACAGCAAGATGGCCGCGTCGGCGTCCAGCGAGGCCCCGATGGCCAGCTCGTCGGGCAGCCCCGTCGCGTCCAGGTTCGGGAAGTGCGCCATGATGGGCGTCCCCAGGCCGTACCCGTCCATGCGGCGCCAGGGCGCGGGGTCGACCCGGTCGCCGTCCAGGTTCACCGGCAGGCTGTCGGCGAAGCTGAGCGTGTAGCCGGTCGCGCGCGCCGGATCGGGCTCGAGGTACAGGTTCGACGGCCAGGGCAGGGCGCAGACCGTCGGCACCAGCGGGTCGCAGCGCTCCGCGCTGGGCGTCGGCCCACCGTCGCTCCCGTCGCCCGCGTCGCCCGCGTCGCCCTCGGCGTCTGCGTCGGACGCCAGCGTGTCCTCGTCGACGTCCGGCGTCTTGGCGTCGTCCTCGCCGTCCTCGGCGGCGTCGGCGGCGTCGACCGACCCGCTGGCCGGCTCGGTCCCGCAGCCGGCTGCGGCGGCCAGCGCCGGCCCGAAGCCGAGACACACCCCGAACGCCCACGCCCTCGTCCACCGCCGCATCGTCGCCTCCCGATCGAGATCGGGCGCCATGATGCCAAGGCCGCGCGGACATTGCGAAACGAATCGAGCCCTGCGCGCTCGTCACCCGAGGGGACGGTCGCGCAGGGCTCGGGGGTCGCCGCGTCCCGGTTCGCAGCGGACGACCGGCGCGCCGGGACGCGGCGGCCGTCGTGGAGACACGCCACGAGGGAGGCGGAGCGTCGACCTCCCCCGCGGCGTGAGGCACCCGGGAACAGAAGCCGTCGGGAACCCGATCAGAAGACCTCGGCCGAGGTCGTGAACAGGTTCGTGCAGCGATCCTGGTTGAGCAGCTGCGCGTTCTGGCGCAGGTGCTGGCGCAGCTGGGCGATGTGCGCCGCGTCGCGCGCCGTGAAGGTCAGCTGGGCGCCGTTGTCGATGTCCATGACCTGCAGATCGGCCGCGGGCGGGATGTCGAGGTTCGCCGGCATGATCACCTGGCAGCCCTCGTCGGCCGCCGCCAGGGTCGCGGTGCCCAGGTTGACGCCGCGGCGCCAGGAGACCATGCAGCCGTTGTCGAGGGTCGTGGTCTGCCCGACCTGCTCACCCGGCAGCGTGGCCCCGACGGGGTAGTACACGGGCTGGTTCGACCAGCTCGGCGCCATCGCCTGGTACTTGAGAAAGATCTGGCCCTCGTTGCGCAGCCAGTTGCGGATGTGGTCCTGGTAGCGCTCGGGGCCGGTCATCGTCAGGGTGATGCCGTTCGGGGTGTCCATCGTGGTGACGTACACGCCCTCGATCTGGGACGGACACGACACGCCCGCGGGCAGGCCGCGCGCAGCCGCCCGCTCGTAGCGCGTGAGCATGTCCGCTTGGACCCGCGTCATCTCGACGTCGGCCCAGCGGTTGGTCTGCATGGTGCCGGAGGTCTGGGACCAGGTCTGGCCCTGGACCGGCTGCACCTGCTGCTGCTGGTAGGGCTGCTGGTGCTGCTGGTGCTGGGGCATGGCGGGGTCGACCTGCGCGAACGCGGGGAGCGCCAGCAGGCTCGACATGAGGCCGGCCATGAACAGAGTGGGGAGAGTCAGTCTCATTCGTCATCCTCCATCGCATCGGACCCCCCGGGAGCGTGGCGCCTACCGTCGGGGCCAGCGGGGCCGGTCGGTCGGCGGAGCCGTCGCGCGGGGGTGCGGAGCCTGAGGCTCGGGGATTCGGGTGGCGTGGTGGCCGACAAGCGCTCACCGCCTGCCCACGAGGCCGGGCCAGACGCGCGAGGCGCGCGCCGTGGCGGATGGCCGAGCAGGGCTGTGAGCCGTTCGAGATGGGAAACGGGGGCGAGGCGAGGCCCGGGTGGCCGGGGCAATCCGGAGATCCAGGGGCGGGCTCTCGTAAGGCTAAACATCGGGAATGGCAGACATCTTCCTGCCGAAGTGCGCGGACCCAGGAGGCTGTAGTGAATAAGCTGATTCGCCGGCTCCGGCCGATCTCGGGCAGCTCCGGCCCCGAGAGACGCTGCGGCCGTGCGAAGCGCGGCCGCGCTGGCCCACAGGGCCAGAGGAGCCGGCGACCGGAGGGAGCCGGTGAACCGCCCGGTTCACCTCGGTCTCTCGGAACCGGATCTGCTCCGACCTCGGCTCGGATCCGACAAATCCCATTACTCACTACAGCCTCCTATCCGGGCAGCGTGTGGAGCGTCAGCATCAGCTGGCGGATGGCGTCGCCGTGCGGCCCGCCGGCGCGCATGCGCTCGCCCAGGGCGTCGACGAGGTCCGGCACGAGCTGGATCTCGCTCGCCTCCTCGGGGGCGCGCTCGAGGCCGATGGCCGCCAGCGCGGCCAGGGTGGGGGCGCCGAAGGCGGCGTCGAGGCCCAGCACCTCGAGCGTCTCCGCGCGCGCGCTGCCGCAGGCGCCCAGGGCCAGGTCGAGCAGGCCGCGCATCTCGTCCGAGGTCACGCGGGCGCGCGCCTCGAACAGATCCTCCTCGATGCCGGGCCGCCGGCGCCCCAGCCACCCGACCACGTTGGCGGCGCGGCCGCAGCGCAGCTCGCGCGAGACGTCGGTGGCCAGCGGCATCAGCATGCGCACGAGGCCGTCGCGGATCTCCTCGGCCAGCGGGCCGTCCGCGTGGAACGGCCCCTCCTCGCGCTCGGCGCGGGTGGCCTCTGCGATGGGCTGCAGGATGGCCAGGGTCGCGTCCGCCAGGCCGTCGTCCGACAGCTCCTCGCCCAGGGCCAGCAGGCTCTCGGCGATGCCGGGGCTGCGGCGTAGCGCCGCCCCGAGCGGGCGGCCCAGCACGTCCGGCGAGACCCCTTGCGCCACGAGCCCGACCGCCAGGATCGGCAGGACCGGGTTGAACGAGCCGAGCTGGAGCGCGGCGCCCACCGCGCCGGCGCGGCGGCCGGTGTCGCTGGCCGAGAGCTCGGCCTCCAGGGACGGCAGCAGGGCGTCACGGGACCAGGCGAGCAGCTCCGGGTGGGCCGACAGGGCGCGGGCGGCCGCGACGCGCAGCTCGGGCGGGCCCGGGTCGCGCACGAGGCCCGTCAGCACCGGGTCGAGCAGCTCCGCCCACTCGGGCTCGGCCGAGGCGCGCTGGGCGACCGCCTCGCATGCGGCGACGGCCGCGGAGACCGCCGCCGGGTCGGCCTCGCCCGCCGTGCGGGCCCGGTCGAGGACCCGGTACACGAGGTCGCGCGCCTCGGGCGTCAGCTCGGTGAGCGCGGTCAGGGCCCGCATCCCCGTGGGGTCGCCCTGCTTGGTGGCCGTCCTCGCCGCCAGCACCAGATCGCGGTCGGTCGCCTCGCCCGGCGCGAAGACGCGGCTCACGGCCGAGGCGATGCGCCCGGCGTGCCCGGGAGCGCGCTCGAGCAGGTCCTGCACGCCGCCCTCGCGCTGCTCGCAGGCGGCGACCAGCGGGACCAGCGTCCCGTCGAGGCAGGCCCACAGCTCGGGCTTGGTCGCCACGTCGACGCCGCGCAGGCCCTCGACCAGCGCGTCCAGCCGGTGCGACAGCCCCTCCTGCAGCTCGTCGCGGTAGGGGCCCTTGCGCAGCTCGGTCGCCAGCGCGGCCGCGCCGACCCAGGCGTGCATGGGCGCGGCGCCCGGCGCGGTCCAGGTGTAGGCCCGCTTGACGACGTGGCCGTGCAGCTCGGGCGACAGGTGGGCGCCGTAGGCCAGGGCCAGCGCGGCCTGCAGGCTGGCCAGCTCCAGCGCGTCCTCGAAGGGCCCCTCCAGCTCGACGAGCCAGCGGCCGAGGGCCTGCGACTCGAGCGGGTCGGCGATGAGGCTCACCGACATGGGCACCACGTCGAGCAGGCCGCCGCGGAAGCGCCGGGGGGCCTGCGCGAAGGGGCCGGCCAGGGCGACGCGGCGCGCGGCGCACCAGTGGACGACGCCCGCGTCGAGCGGGCGGAGGCGGTCGCCGTCGCAGGGGACGAGCAGGCCGTGCGCGACCCCGTCGGTCAGCAGGTCCGAGGCGGCGTCCCCCCAGCCGGCGGCGGTGAGGGCGGCGGTGAAGGCGGCGCGGGTGTCGGTCCAGGCGCCGCGGCTGTGGCGCGTCAGGTGCAGGGCCAGGTCGCCGACGGCGTCGAGCAGGCGGTGGCGCGCGTCGAGCCCGAGGTCGGCGAGCCGGTCGTCGACGCGCGCCTCGATGAGCGCCAGGCGCGCGTCCGAGGGCAGCAGGGCGAAGTCGGAGGTCGAGAGCATGGGGCGGGCTCCCAGCCGAGCGAGCGGGTGGGGCGCGGCGGGCGCTCGGGGTGCGGCGGCCGGGCGTCGGGGGCGCCGGATCGGCCGGTCCGTGGGCGCGTGCCGGCGCTGGGGCGCTCGGTCGGCCTGGTCGTCGAGGGGAGGGGGGGCCGGGTCCGCGCCACCGGGGAGGGGCGCGGTGGGGCGCTCGCGGCTCGTTCGAGCGGAGGGCGCCATGGCACGTGCTCCAAGCCGACCACGCCGCGGGCCATGCGTCCATGTTCCGCCCCTTTGGGGTGGTCCTCGGGTTGCAAACCGGCGAGACGAGGGGCGCATCGGCGGGCGTCCCACGTTGTCGCGACGGTGACGACGGTGGTATGAAGGTCGGGCGTCGCCGCGCCGGGCTCGCCACGTCTGGAGCAACGCAGGACGCGCCCAGGGAGGAGCCGTGGCCAAGAAACAACCGACGCCCGGCGGCGCGGCCGCCGACACGCCGGACCCGGCCAGCCAGACCTCGCGCCTGTCCTTCGACGACCTGTTGCGCGCGGTCTCCAAGGGCCGCCCGCGCCTGGTCGTGGTCGAGGGCGGCAGCCTCGGCGCCATGGTCGAGATCGGCGAGGCGCCGCTGACCATCGGGCGCGACCCGGCCAACGCCCTGATGCTCGAGTCCAACGGCGTCAGCCGTCACCACGCGGTCGTCGAGTACGCGGGCGACGCGGTGGTCGTGCGGGACCTCGGCTCGAAGAACGGCACCTACGTCAACAAGGTGCCGACCAAGGAGCAGACGCTGAGCGACGGCGACCTCATCCACGTCGGCGCGACGATTCTCAAGTACCTGGCCGACGACAACGTCGAGCACTCCTACTACCAGTACCTGCACCAGGTGACGGTGCAGGACCCGCTGACGCAGATCCCGAACCGGCGCTACTTCGACGACTTCCTCCGGCGCGAGATCGCCCGCAGCACGCGCTACGGCCGCCCGCTCACGCTGCTCATGATCGACGTCGACCACTTCAAGCAGATCAACGACACCTACGGCCACGTCTGCGGCGACGCCATCCTGCGCGAGCTGGCCCAGGTGGTCAGCGCGCGCCTGCGCCAGAGCGAGTTCCTGGCCCGCTACGGCGGCGAGGAGTTCGCCCTGGTCCTGCCCGAGACCGACGCCGCCGGCGCGCGCACGGTCGGCGACAAGCTGCGCGGCCTCGTCGAGCAGCACCCCTTCGTCTTCGGCGCCGAGCGCCTGAACGTCACCATCAGCCTGGGCGGCGCCACCTGGACGCGCGACATGGCCGACGCAAGGGACCTGGTCGCCGCCGCCGACGAGCGCCTGTACCAGGCCAAGCGCGAGGGCCGTAACCGCGTCGTCGTCTGAGCCCCCGAACGCGAACGCCCCGAGCGGCCAGGGCCGTCGAGGCGTTCGGGTGAGCCGGGTGCGCGCTCAGAAGTCGAACGAAGCGTCCAGGTAGATGGCCTGCATGGTCAGCTGGTAGTCGCCGGCCTTCGAGCAGGACAGACACACCTGCGCGCCCTGCAGGTCGTCGGTCGTGACGGTCGCCTCACCGGTCCGATAGGCGTAGGCGGCGTTCAGCTGCCAAGAGTCGAACTCGTATCCGGCGCCCAGCGTCACGGTGTGCGACTCGTTCGGCGGGGTCCCGAAGGCGGTCGGATACTGCTTGTTGCCGACCTTGCCGTCCCAGACGTAGCCGACCCGCAGCGGCAGCTGCGGCTTGGGGCGGAACTCGACCCCGGGCCGAAGGGTCCAGGCGTCCTCCCACTCGAAGAAGTTGTTGATCTCGAGGGGAGTGCCGTCCGTCTCGGCGCGGATGACGGCGCGGTCGTTCTGGCTCTGGAACCCGTACTCGGCGTCGAAGACGACTGAGACCGGGGCCGGAACGCCCAGCGCGTCCAAATCGGCGCGCACGCCGAACCCGAGCTTCGAGGGCAAGGTGAAGGTGGTCGTCGTCTTGCCGCGCTCCGCGTTGAGGATGAACGACGAGTCCGCCTCGATCTCCGTGTCGGTCTTGTGACGGTAGGTCGCGCCAAACTCGAGGCCGTCCATCGGGCTCCACTGCAGGCCCGCACGCACGCCCCCGAAGCTCCAGCCGACCAGATCCAGGTTGAAGAGCTTGGGATCCTCGACCCGCCCCTTCTCGCGCAGCAGGGACACGCGCGTCATCCGATATCCCACGCCGAGCTTCACGTCTCCGGGGAGGTCGAAGCTGAGTCCGGGCGAGATCTCGACGAAGATGAGCGTGGTCGCGTCGTAGGTGGCGACGCCGGCGGCGTTGTCGTAGGTGTACTCGGCGCCAGCGGAGGCGACCGGATAGGCGGCCAGCCCCGCGGTCAGCCAGTCGTTGATGCGATACGAGGCACCCAACAAGGGGAAGGGGGCGACGGTCGTATCCGAACCGACCTCGACGTCGTTGCGGTCGGGCGCGGAGGTGATCTCGCCGACGAGCAACGTGCCGTGAACGATGAAGGAGAGGTTCTCGGTGTGGCTCAGGCCCGCGGGGTTGTGAAAGAGCGCCGAAGGATCGTTCACGTAGCCGATCGCGGCACCACCGAGGCCCATGTGACGGGCCGTATAGAGGATGGGCGTGTCGTAGCCTGCCGCCAGGGCGGAACCAGAGGTTCCGGCCCCGGCGGCCAGGGCCGCGAACGCCGTGACGAGCGTTCGGCGCATCAGCTCACTCGCTCGGCGGGGTCAGGCCGGTGCACTCGTAGAACGCGGCCGTGCAGCCGGCGTCCTGCTGGCACTGCGTGCACACCGCGGCGCTCGGGTCCGCGGCGCACTCGCCGACGCAGTTCGTGATGGTGCAGGCGACGATGTCGCCGTAGCACCCGGCGCACTCGTCCGTGATGGTGTGGGTCTGCTGGATGCAGGTGATCGAGCACTGACGCTCGTCGGCCTCGCCCAGGCAGCCGAGGCCGCAGCTGGAGGCGGTGCCGTTGACGTTCTCGGTGCTGACGATGGCCAGGTCCGCCGCGTTGGTGCAGGCGCCCGCCGGCTGGACGGTGTCGTCGGTCACGTCGCCGGTCGTGTCGTCCTCGACCGTGTCGTCCTCGACCGTGTCGTCCTCGACCGTGTCGTCCTCGACCTCGGCCTGAGCGTCGCTCGTGTCGGTGATGGGGGTCGTGTCGCCGTCGTTGCTGTCGCAGCCGGTCGCCAGCAGCGCCAGCGCGCCGATGGCCGCCACGAGGCCCATGTTGAACATCTTCATCGTCGAGCTCCTCAACGTACGCACGCGCGGGCGCCCACTCGGGCACCACGGGTCAGGTTCACGTGACGTTATTGCGTCGCGTCAGTAACCCAATCACCGAAGGCCGTCCAGATCAAGGGTGTCCGTCCCTGTAGCCGCCGTGGGGAAACGGCGCGCGCTTCGCGCTTGCTGTTCTCGGCCCCGTCTCTAATGTTGGGCCCGTTCCTCGGGACCCCCGCGGTCAAGGAGACGCGTGATGCACAGCCCCAGAGCCCCGCGAGAGGTCGAGCTCGACCGGTCGATGACCTCCAGCGGCATCGAGCTGACGCCGGGCATGCCCATCTGCCAGACGGACCTCCCGCTCGACTGGTACCAGGCCGAGTTCAAGCCGTACGCCGAGGAGTACCTCGCGCTGCCGGACCGCACGCCCGAGACCGTCCTGCCCTGGATGGACCGCTACATCGTCCCCGCCCTCGAGCACTTCGGCGATCGCCTCATGCTGCTCGCTCACTATTACATGGGCGGCGAGATCGTGAAGCTGGTCGAGCGCTACGGCGGCCGCATCGCCGACAGCTACGAGCTGGCGCGGCAGGCCTTCCTGCACCCCGAGGTGACGACCTTCGTCGAGTCGGCCGTGCACTTCATGGCCGAGACCATCGCGCTGCTCAAGCACGACCACCAGGACGTGTGGATCACCAACCCCAAGTCCGGCTGCACGATGGAGGCCCTGGCCAAGGAGGCCATGATCGAGCCGGTCTTCGACGAGCTGCACGACCACTTCGGCGACGATCTGCTGGTGGTCGCCTACATGAACACCAGCGGGCGCGTCAAAGCGATGGCGGGCCGCACCGGCGGCTCGGTCTGCACCAGCGCCAACGCCGGCCTCATCATGCAGTGGGCGCGGTCCAAGGGTAAGCGCATCTTCTTCGTGCCCGACCGCCACCTGGGCGAGAACTCGGGCCGCCAGGTCGGCATCTCGCCCGACCGGATGTACCTGTGGCCGGGCGGCTGGGCGGGCCGGCAGGTCCGCATCGACGCCATGACCCCGGCCGAGCGCCGCCGCCTCGAGGACAGCGAGCTCATCCTGTGGGACTCGTACTGCGGGGTCCACATGGTCTTCAAGCCGGCCCACGTCGACTACTGGCGCGAGCGCGACTACCGCGTGCTGGTCCACCCCGAGTGCACCCACGAGGTGGTCAGCGTCGCCGACGGCGCCGGCTCGACCAACTTCCTGTGGAAGGAGGTCATGACCGCGCCCGCGGGCAGCAAGTTCGCCATCGGAACCGAGGGCCACTTCGTCCGCAACGCCATCGACCAGGCCCGCCGCCGCGGCGTCGACATCGTCAACCTCGCCGACATCCCCGACCCGGCCTTCGGCGCCCTGGGCTGCGGCTGCGCGACCATGAGCCGCAACGACCCGCCGCACCTCGTCGCCATGCTCGATCTCTTGCGCAAGGGCACGCCCCCGGACCTCAACCGCGTCCTCGCCGGCGACGCCGTCGACGAGCGCTCCGGCTGGCGCGAGCGCCTCGACCCGACCAGCCGCGCCGAGCTGGCCGCCGACGCCCGCCGCGCCCTCGAGAAGATGATCGAGCTGACCGAGGCCGCCAAGAAGGCCTGAGCCCTTTGGTCTTCATCTGAAAGTGCGAAGCCCCGGAGAGTGACCTCTCCGGGGCTTCGTCGTTTCGTCTCAGCGAGTCGGGATCACGGGCACTGGCGCGGATTCAGGCCGGACGGGTCCGAATTGGCCAGGCCGGTGCCGCAGTTGTAATAGCCGCCGTTGGTGTCCCAACCGCAGGTCTGGCCGGCGGGGCAGGTGCCCTCGACCAGCGGCGGCGACTGGGTGTCGTCGCAGTACTTCAGGTAGTCGGTGGCGGCGCAGCAGCCCTCGTAGGTGACGCCGCCGCAGGGGTCGGTGCTGGTGACGCACTGGCCGGAGGCGTTGCAGGTCGCGCCGCCCGAGCAGGTGCCGCAGGTGCCGCCGCAGCCGTCGGAGCCGCACTGCTTGCCGCTGCAGCTGGGCGTGCAGGTCGAGACACACTGGCCCGTGGCGTTGCAGGTCGCGCCGCCCGAGCAGGTGCCGCAGGTGCCGCCGCAGCCGTTGGAGCCGCACTGCTTGCCGTTGCAGTTGGGCGTGCAGGTCGAGACACACTGGCCGATCTCGACGTCGCAGACGGTGCCGCCCGAACAGGTGCCGCAGGAGCCGCCGCAGCCGTTGTCACCACACTGCTTGAAGGTGCAGTCCGGCGTGCAGGTCGAGACACACTGGCCGGTGCCGGAGTTGCAGGAGGCGCCGCCCGAGCAGGTGCCGCAGGAGCCGCCGCAGCCGTCGTCGCCGCACTGCTTGCCGTTGCAGTCGGGCGTGCACGTGTCGTCGCAGAAGAACTCGAACGGGTCGCAGGTCGTGCCGCCGGGGCAGGTGCCGCAGGAGCCGCCGCAGCCGTCGGAGCCGCACTCCTTGAACTCGCAGTCCGGCTCGCAGCCGCCCACGCACTGGCCGGTGGCCGCGTTGCACGTGCCCTCGGCGCAGGTGCCGCAGGAGCCGCCGCAGCCGTTGTCTCCGCACTGCTTGCCGGCGCAGTCCGGCGTGCACGAGCCCGGGATGCACAGGCCCAGCTGGCACGACTCGCCCGCGCCGCAGGTGCCGCAGGAGCCGCCGCAGCCGTCGTCGCCGCACTGCTTGGTCAGGCAGTCGGGCGTGCACGAGCCCGGCACGCACGCGCCGGCGCTGCAGAAGGTGCCCTCGCCGCAGGCGCCGCACGAGCCGCCGCAGCCGTCGTCGCCGCACGCCTTGCCGGCGCATTGCGCCGTGCAGGTCGTCGAGTCCGGCCCCGGCTCGGTCGTGTCCTGGTCCGTCGTGGTGTCGGTCTTGGTGTCCGCTTGCGGCGGCTGGCACACCGGATGGGTCGGGCTGGCCTGGCAGTCGACGAACCCGCCGCCGCCGCCGCCGCCAGGTGAGTCGCACGCGACGAGCATGAGGGCGGGCAGGGCGAGCGCCCCGAGGGCGACGGTGAGCAGGCGTGACATGGGTAGAACCTCGACGGGTAAAGGTTGGTGGATCAGTCGGTCGCGTCGTCCGCGGCAGCGTCGGGGGCCGCCGAATCGGCTTGGGTGACGTCCGCGGCGTCGGGTCCGAGGTCGTCGTCGGCGTCCGGCGTCGTGTCGACCGAGGCGTCGTCGGCGATCTCCTCGATGACCTCGGTCGCGCCGGCGTCGGGCCCAGGCTCGACGGCCTCGACAGCCTCGACGGCCTCGACCGGCTCGGGCCCGGGCTCGACCGCCTCGGGCCCGGGATCGGGCTGCACCACGGGGTCACAGCCGATCGGGAACTGGCCGCTGGGGTCGGCCCCCTGGTGGCCGCAGTCGTAGTAGCCGGGGATCTCGGGGTTCCACCCGCAGCCGGCGGCGCCGCAGTCGAAGGTCTGGAGCTGCCCGTCGCCGTCGCACCAGGTCAGCACGGTCAGGTCGCAGCAGCCCTCGTAGGGCACCCCGCCGCACGCCTGGTCGACGCACAGCCCGTCGGCCCCGCACGCCTGGCCCGCGGCGCAGCTGCCGCAAGACTGCCCGCAGCCGTCGTCGCCACACTGCCGCCCGACGCAGCTGCACGCCTGGCACTGCCCGGCCGCGGTGCAGAACTCGCCCTCGCTGCAGTCACCGCACGCGACGCCGCACCGGAAGCCGCACTCGCGCCCCGCGCACGGGGCCTCGCAGCTCTCGCCCGGGCACAGCCACGGCAGCGCGCCGCTGGGCTCCGGCCGCGCCTCGGCCATGCAGTCGTAGTAGCCCTCGGCGGGGTTCCAGCCGCACGCCGGGAACTCGGTCCCGGCCGCGCAGGCCAGCTCCGCCAGCTGCCCGTCTTCGGCGCAGAACAGGACCGATCCCGCCGCCGTGCAGCATCCGTCGTAGCCGACCGCTCCGCATTGCGGCTTGGGCTTGCAGGTGGCGTCGCTGGCGCAGATCTGGTCCGCAGGACAGGTGCCGCACACGTTGCCGCACGCGTCCTGTCCGCAGTCCTTGCCCGCGCACTTGGGCGGCGCGGCGCGGCCGCCCTGGCAGACGCCGGCCTGGCAGGTCTCCTGGATGCGGCACAGCCCGCCCGTCGCGCAGGGCGTCCCGTCGGGTCGCGGCGACAAGGCGCAGAACCCCGCCGCGGTGTCGCAGACCGGCGTGGTGCACGGGTCGCCCGCCAGCGCGGCGCAGTCCCCGTCGGCGCTGCACGCCACCGGGCCCGAGGCGTCCACGTCGCCGTGGCCGTCGGGGCGGTCGCGGCCGTCGTCCTCGTCGGGTGGATCGGGGCACGCGGCCAGGGCGGCGGCGGCCAGGGCGCAGGCGACGAGGCGGGCCAGGGTTGCGGGCGAGAGTGACATCGGGTCTCGACAGGGGGCGCGTGTGCCGCCCCCGGAAGCAAGGGCGCGCAATCTAGCGAAGCGGACCGGGCGGGCGCAAGGCCGGCGGCGGCATCCGGCGCGGGCCGCCCGCGCTCAGGGCACGATCACGGTGCCGACCGAGCCGGGATCGGCGACCTCGGCCGGCCACGCGCCCGGCTCGAGCCCGCTGGCGATCTGCACGGAGGCGACGCCCGCGGCCAGGGCGGCGGCGGCCTCCTCGACCTTGGGGATCATCCCCTCGCGGATGGCGCCCTCGGCGATGAGGGCGCGCGCCTCGGCGACCGTCATGCGGCCGATGCGCGACGCGGGGTCGGCGGCGTCGCGACGGACCCCGTTGGCGCCCGTGAGCAGCAGCAGGCTACGCGCGCCCAGGGCAGCGGCGATGGCCGCGGCGGCCGCGTCGGCGTTCACGTTGTAGATCTGCCCGTCGCGCCCCACCGCCAGCGAGCTGACGCAAGGTGTCCAGCCGCCCTCGAGGACGTGCGCCACCAGCCGCGTGTCGACCGAGACGATCTCGCCCACCAGGCCCAGGTCGGCGTCGGGCGCGCCCGCCAGGCGAGACTCGGGTCCGCCGCGGCGCACGGCCGTCAGCAGCCCGCCGCCCACGCCCGAAAGCGCGACCGCCGGCACGCCCGCCCGCACAAGCGCCGCCTGCAGATCCAGCGCCGCCTGCCCGGCCAGCGCCATCTTCACGACCTCCAGCGTCTCGGGGTCGGTCACCCGCTGCCCGCGCACCCGCGTCGCCACCAGCCCCAGCCGCTCCTGCAGCCGGCTCGCCTGCGGCCCGCCCCCGTGCACCACCACCAGCGCCTGCCCGGCCGCCCGCGCCGCCCGCACGTCCTCGGCGAACCGGTCGCACGCCGCCCGGCTGTCCACCACCTCGCCGCCCACCTTCACCACGATCATCCGCGCGCCTCCCGCAGGGCCGTTCACGTGGACCCCCGCCGCGCGGTGGTGTACCACGGGGCTCCGTGCGAATCACCGACGCCCTGCGCTACCGCCCCATCGTGGGCTGCGACCTCGCCGACGACGGCCGCCGCGTCGCCATCGCCTACCCCCGCTACGTCCCCGGCCAGCCCGAGCGCCCGGTCACCCTCGAGGTCGCCGACCTCGACGCGCCGTCCCTGCGCTGGACCCGCCCCGCCCCGGACCCCGCCGTCCGCAGCCGCTACCAGCCGGTCTTCGCGCCCGACGGCCGGCGCCTGGCCTGCTTCCAGGTCACCGGCACCGCTCTGGGCGCCGCCCTCCTCGACGCCGCCCAGCCCGACCGCCCGGCCACCGTCCTCGCCTCGCTCCCGCCAGCCGCCGCGGCCCTGAAGTGGCGCGGCCCCGACCCGACCTGCCTCGGCGAGGACCCCGCCGGCTACCGCCGCGTCTTCGCCTGGGCCGACCCCGGCCGCCCCCCGGTCCCGCTGACCGCCGAGGGCGTCCACGCCGGCGACTTCGCCTTCAGCCCCGGCGGCGCCCGCCTCGCCTGGCTGCCCCTGCCGCCCCTGGGCCTGCCCGGCCAGCCCGAGCCCCCGACGCCGCTGCACGTCACCGACGCCGACGGCCGCCACGGCCGCACCGTCCGCCTGCCCAACCAGCCCCTCGGCTGGCTCGCCTGGTCCCCCGACGGGCGCCTGCTCGCCTGGCTCGGCCGCTCGCGCGCCCAGCGCCTGTCCACGCGCCAGCTCTGGGTGGCCTCGCCCGACGACCCGTCCACCGCCCGGTGCCCCACCCGCGCCCTGCCGGGCTGGATCACCGGCTTCGACTGGCTGCCCGACGCCTCGGGCCTGGTCGTCGCCGTCGTCCAGGGCACCTACGGCCGCCTGTACCGCTGCCCCCTGGACGGGCCGCCGACCCCGCTCGGCCCGCGCGAGCGCTACCTGTCCGCGCCCCACGGCGACCGGTCCCGCGGCCGCCTGGCCTTCCTCGACCAGGACGGCGGTACGCCCCAGCGCCTGTGCCTGCTCGAGCCCGGCGCCGCCCGCGCGCGCCCGCTCACCCGCCTGCACCGCAGCCTGCCCGCCGGCCTGCGCCCCGCCGAGACCGTCACCTGGACCGCCGTCGACGGCACCCGCCTCGACGGCGTCCTCGTCCGCCCCGCCGCGCCCGGCCCGGCGCCCCTCGTCGTCTGGCTCCACGGCGGTCCGGCCGAGCACGTCGCCCGCACGTTCTCACCGTACTTCCAGACCTTCGCTGCCGCCGGCTACGCGGTCTTCGCGCCCAACTACCGCGGCTCGACCGGCCGCGACGACGCCTTCTTGCGGGCCAGCGTCGGGGATCTGGGCGGCGCCGACGGCGACGACGTCCTGTCGGGCATCGACCGCCTGGTCCAGATGGACGTCGCCGACCCCGGCCGCGCCGCGCTGGTCGGCTGGTCCTACGGCGCCACCCTGGCGCTGCTGCTGGCGACGCGCTCGTCCCTGTTCCGCGCGGTCGTCGCCGGCGCCCCGGTCGCCGACTGGGTGTCCTTCTTCGGCTCGCCCCAGGTCTCGGGCGTCTACGGCGAGTACTTCGGCGCGCCCCTGTGGGAGGACCGCGCCCCCTACGACCGCGCCTCGCCCATCAGCCACGCCCGCCGCCTGGACGTGCCGACGCTGCTGCTGCACGGCGGCGCCGACCCCATCGTGCCGCCGGCGCACGCGCGGCTGCTCTACCGCGCGTTGGCCGCCCGAGAGGTCCCCACCGACCTCATGGTCTACCCGGCCGAGGGGCACGTCCTGTCGGGGAGCGCGGCGGTCGCGGACATGCTCGGGCGCGTGCTGGAGTGGCTGGGACGGTACGTCTGAGGCCGTGGCCGTGGCCGTGGGGCCGTGGCCGTGGCGGAGGCCGCAGCCGTGAGCGTGGCCGTGGCCGTGGCGGAGGCCGTGGCCGTGAGCGTGGCCGTGAGCGTGGCTCGGACCGACGCTAGCTGCAGCGCTCCTGGCCGCGCGGGCACTTGAAGCGGACGTGCATGTGGGCGTCGTGGCCGGGCTCGTGGCGGATCATGCCGTGCATGGCGCGCTTGCCGTGGGGGTACTGGAACATGCGCGACAGGGTGCGCTCGGGGACGCCCTTCTTCTTGGCCCACTCGTAGAGGATCTTCTGAACCCGGTAGTTCATGAAGATGTACTCGACGCGCGAGGCGCGGGGGTTGTCGCCGATGAGCGCGGTCAGCAGGGTCCAGGTGGCCTCGAAGTCCAGCGGGTTGCGGTCGGCGCGGATGAAGGCCTTGGGGCCCTGGCGGGGCTGGTTTTGGAAGTAGTAGCCGATGTCGGCGTCGCGGCCCGACTGGTGCGACTTGTGCGGCGGGATGCGGCCGCCGTCCTTGGCCGACAGGTCCCCGATGGCCAGATCGTGCACCTTCGGGTGCTTCTGCTTGACCTCGGCGATGGTGTTGAGCAGGTGCGTGACCGTCTCGTTGGTCGCCCAGGCGCGGTGCGGGCGGCGCCGGTAGTAGCCCGGGCCCGCGGGCAGCTGCTCGGCGTTGACCAGCTTGCCGTCCTGCGGGCGGCCCACGGTCTTGCTGCGCTCGGCCGGCCCCTCCATGTATAGGCTGATGCGGTCGCCGATGCGCAGGCGCTTGGGGTCTTTCTTGGGGTTGAGGCCCTGGATCTCGGTGACGCTCATCCCGAAGCGATGGGCGATGCCGCTCAGCGTGTCGCCGGACTCGATGGTGTAGACGAACTTGCGGCGCTCGCGCAGGGGCAGCGCGGTCTTGATCTTGAGGTCCTGCCCGACCCGGATGACGTCGCCCTTGAGGCGGTTGCGGGCCCGGATGTCGGCCACCGAGTCGCCGTAGCGGGCGGCGATGGCCCCCAGGGTCTCGCCCGGCAGCACCGTGTGGGTCACCGTGCGGGCGCCGCCTTCCTTGGCGGGCCCCTTGCACGTCGGGATGTCCAGCTTCTGGCCGATGGTGATGAGGTCGCCGGAGAGCTCGTTGGCGGTCTTCAGCTCGTCGACCGTGCAGCCGTGCTTGTGGGCGATGCCACCCAGGGTGTCGCCGCTGGCGACCTCGTAGACGGCCACGGGACGGGGCGTGCGCTTTTTCGGGCGGCTCGCCGCGGGGGGCGCGGGCAGGGCGACCAGCAGGGTCACCAGCGCGGCCGCGAGGCGCCGGGGCGTCGCGTTCACTGGCCTCTCCGTCTCTAAAAGGGCTGATGATCCAAGGGCATCGGCGCGAGCATGGCGGCGCCGATCCGAGGTGTCCAATCTTTTCGACGGCCTCGGATCCCGCTCGGATACGGGTCCGCCGCGATGGGCGATCGGTGGGCGCTGTATAGCCGCTTTACAGCGAGGTGACAACCCAATAGGCTGCCGCGGATGGCCGGACTCTCCGGGCCCGCGGCAGGGGCCACGAACGTTACCGACGGGCGGTTCTCTCCGCTGCGTGTCCTCGGCGAGGGCGGGCAGGGCCGCGTCGTGGCCGTCCGGGACGCCGCGCGCGGCGGGCAGGTCGTCGCCCTCAAGGAGACCACGCCCGGCGGGCGCGCCGACCTCGAGCGCGAGTTCCTGCTGCTCACCCGCCTCAGGCACCCGAACCTGGTCGCCGTCTACGACTGGTTCGCGACCAGTCCGCTGGCCGCACCGGCCGCACCGGCCGCACCGGCCGCACTGGGCGCACTGGGCGCGCGCGGGCCGGCGCCGGCCGCCTACACGCAGGAGTGGGTCGACGGACGCGACCTGTTCACGGCGCTGCGCCAGGCGAGCCTCACCGAGCGCGAGCGGGTCTTCGAGGAGGTGCTGCGCGCGCTGGCGTACCTGCACGCCCTGGACGTCGTGCACCTGGACCTCAAGCCCGACAACGTCCTGGTGGGACCCGACGGTGCCGCGCGCGTCCTGGACTTCGGCATCGCGCGCGGGACGGGCGAGGTCGACGCCTCGGTCCGCGGCAGCCGCAGCTACGTCGCGCCCGAGCGCCTGGCCGGCGCGGCCGCCGACGCGCGCGCCGACCTCTACGCCCTCGGCGTCATGATGGCCGAGGTCTGGGCCGGCGAGCCCCCGAGCCCCGAGGCCCTGCGCGGCCCGCTGGGCGACGCGGGCGCGCGCGCCACGTGGATGCGCGAACGCGGCGTGCCGGAGACCTGGCTCGCCACCGTCGTCGCCCTGACCGCCCAGGACCCCGGCGCCCGCCCCGTCACCGTCGCCGACGCGGCCGCCCTGTGGTCCCGCGGCCTGCGCCGCGCCCTGCGCCTGCACACGCCCGTCACCTGCGCCGCCATCCTGCGCGCCGGGCCGCCCGCCGGCCGCGACGCCGAGCTGGCCGCCTGCGCCGGCGCCGTGACCCACGGCCGCGCCGTGGTCCTGACGGGGCTGCCCGGCTCGGGCCGCCGCACGGTCGCCCGCGCCGCCGGCCGCGCCGCCCAGGTGCGCGGCCACGCGGTCGAGTTCTGGCCCGGGGCGCCCGACCTGCGCTCGGTCAGCGGCTTCGCGGCGGCGCTGGGGCGCCTGACCGGCGGCGACCCCGGTCTGGACGGCCGCACGCCCGACGCCCCGGCCGCGGACCTCGAGGCCTTCGCCGCCTGGACCGAGCGAGAGGCGACACGCGTCGTGAGCCTGGTCGGGCAGCGGCCGCCCACCGCCGCGCGGCCGCTGCTGGTCGTCGAGGACCTGGACGACGCGCCGCGCCTGGTCCAGGCGGTGGTCCGCGCCTTCGCGCGGGCGGCCGAGGGCGGGGCGACGCTGCCGCTGGCGCTGGTCGTGACGGCGACGGCCTGGGACGGCCCGGCCGCGCTCGGATTGGGGCCGCTCGGGCGCGAGGCGGTCGAGGCGCTGGTCGACGCGCGGCTGGGCGCCGAGGTGGCCAGCTCGCGGCTGGGGGCGACGCTGGCGGCGGCCAGCGGCGGGCAGCCGGAGCACCTCGAGGCGCTGCTGGATCTGTTGGTCGCGCGCGGCGACCTGCGCTACGAGGCCGGGCGGTGGCGGTGGCAGCCGGGGGAGGCCGTGGTGCTGCCGGCGGGGATGGCCGACGCCGTGGCGCAGCGGCTGGAGCTGCTGCCGACCGAGGCGCGCGACGTGCTGGCCGCGCTGGCGTGGCTGCGTCACCCGGCGACGGCCGCCGAGATCGAGGCGGCGCGCGGCGGCGCCTTCTCGACCGACTCCTGGCTGGCCGAGCTGGCCGTGGCGGGCCTGACCTACGCCGACAGCCACGGACGCCACCACGTCGCGCACCCCGCGGTGGCGCAGGCGCTGGTCGGCTGGGTGCCGCCGGGCGGCTCGGACCAGGCGCACCAGCGTGTCCTCGCGGGGCTCGGGGCCGACACGCCGGCGCTCGTCCGGGCCTGGCACACGCGCGGGCAGGGCGGGGCGCGCCTGGCGATGGCCGAGGCCGACCGGGTCCGGGCCGAGGGCCGGCTGGAGGACGCGGCGCAGGCCTGCGAGCTGGCGCTGACCCTGGCGCCGGGGCTCGAGGACGCGCTGGCGTCGCGGGCCGAGATCGCCAACCTGCTGGGGCCGCGCGAGGTGCAGGTCGCCAGCCTCGAGGCGCTGCTGGCCGTGCTGGCGCCGGCGGACCCGCGGCGGCTGGGCGTCGAGAGCCGCCTGTTCTGGGCGCTGACCCGCATCGGCGACGCGGACCGGGCCGAGGAGGTCGGGCGGCGCGTGCTGCGCCTGGCCGAGGCGGCCGAGGACCCGCAGGCGCACGCCGAGGCGCTGGTCCACCTGGCGAACGTCGTCATCCAGCGCGGCGACTACGGCGAGGGCGAGCGCCTGCTGGCCGAGGCGCTGCGCCGCGCCGAGGGGGCGGCCGAGGTGGTGCCGACCGGGCTGCGGGCGCGCATCCACAACAACCTGGGCAACGTGCTGGCCTATCGCGACGAGCACGAGGGGGCGCTGACGCGCTACCAGCAGGCGCTGGAGCTCAAGCGGGTCGAGGGTGATCCGGTCGGGCAGCGCATCGCGGTGGGCAACGTCGGGCTGATGTGCCTCGAGCTGGGGCGCTATGACGAGGCCCTGACGCACCTGGCCGAGAGCCTGGCCGCCGCGCGGGCGCTGGGGCACCGGCGGGGCGAGGCGTGGAGCCTGCTGGCGCTGGCGGTGCTGGGGCTCGAGGGCGGGGCGCTGGCCTACGCCGAGCGGCGGGCGGGGGCGGCGCTGGCGGTGGCCGAGGAGCTGGGGGATCTGCTGGTCGCGTGCGACGCCGAGACGACGCTGGCCGAGATCCGGCTGGCGGGGGGCGACGCGGCCGGGGCGCGGGAGCTGGCGGCGCGGGGGCTGTCGCGGGTCGACACGGTGCGCAGCGCCTACAACGCGGCGGGCGCGCGGGCGGTGCTGGCGGCGGCGTGGCTGGACCAGGACCCCAGCCTGGCGGCCGAGCTGGCCGAGGACGCGTGGCGCAGCGGGCTGGGGGGCAAGGCGGTGCGGGCGGCGGCGGCGCGGGCGCGGGCCGAGGCGGCGCTGCGGCTCGGGCGGCTGGACGGGGCGGCGGCGGCGGCGCGGGACGTGCTGGCGACGACGGGGCGGGCGCTGTCGCTGCGGGCGCTGGCGACGGCCGAGCGGGTGCTGAGGGCGTGCGGGGACTGCGCCGGGGCCGACGCCGTGGTGGCGCGGGCGCGGGCGGTGCTGGACGAGCGGACGACGCGGTGGCCCGAGGCGCCGCGGGCGGACGGGGCGATCGGCGAGGCGGAGCTGGACGGGCCGTGTCGGGCGACCTTCGTGGCGCAGGCCGAGGCGGCGCGGCTGATGGTTGGGACGCGGGAGCGGGACGAAGGGGGAGCGGCGATGGCGACGACGGTGGCGGCGGCGCGGGCGGCGGCGCCCCTCGAGCGGGCGGCGTGGGCGGCGCGGGTGGCGGCGGCGACGGGCGAGGCGATCGGCCGGCTGGTCTTCGAGTGGCTGCAGGGCTTCGTGGTCGAGCACGGGGCCGAGCGCGGCTTCCTGGTGCGGGCGGCGGGGGAGGGCGCCGAGCCGGTGGTGATGGCGGCCTGTGATCTGGACGGCGAGGCCATCGCGGCGCCCGAGCGCAAGCTGCCCGAGGCGGTGGTCGACGCCGTGGTGGCCGGCGGGCGGCCGTGGCGGGCCAGCGGGTCGGCCGGGCGCGGGGCGGTGGCCGGGCTGCCGGTGCGGGTGCCGGGCGGGGCGCCGGTGGTCCTGGTGCTGCAGAACCGCTTCACGCCCGAGGCCTTCGCCGAGCTGGTCGCGGCGCCGCCCGAGCTGGGCCCGCCGGCGCTGCTGCTGCGGCTGCAGGCGCTCGAGCAGGCGCTGGCCGCGGCCGAAGGCCAGGTGCGCGAGGCCGAGACGCGGCGCCGGGCCGAGCTGACGCGCTCGACCGAGGAGATCCTGACGCTGCGTCGCGAGCTCGAGTCGACCCGCGAGCAGCTGGGGCCGGCGAACGCCTACCCCGAGATCGTCTTTCGCAGCCAGGCGATGCGCAAGATGCTGCGGCGTCTCGACCGCGTGGTCGGCAGCGCGCTGCCCGTCTACATCCACGGCGAGAGCGGCACCGGCAAGGAGCTGGTGGCGCGGGCCATCCACGAGCACGGCCCGCGCGCCCGGGGGCCCTTCGTCGCCCAGAACTGCAGCGCCATCCCGCAGACCCTGTTCGAGAGCGAGTTCTTCGGCCACGAGCGCGGCGCCTTCACGGGCGCCGACCGGCCCAGCGACGGCCTGTTCCGGCGGGCCGACGGCGGGACCCTGTTCCTCGACGAGATCGGCGACCTGCCGCTCGAGCTGCAGGCCAAGCTCCTGCGCGTCCTCGAGACCGGCGAGGTGCGTCCGGTCGGCGGCCGGCAGGTGCACCGCGTCGACGTCCGCATCATCTGCGCCACCCACCGCGATCTGAAGGACCTCGCCCTGCGCGGCGACTTCCGCGAGGACCTCTACTACCGCCTCAACGTGGTGCGCGTGGACGTGCCGGCCCTGCGCGAGCGGCCCGACGACATCCCGCTGCTCGTCGAGCACTTCCTGGCCCACGGCGCCCCGGCGCGCGCGGGCGCGGGGCCGCTGTCCCTCGGCCCGGGCGTCATGAAGGCCCTCATCGCCTACGCCTGGCCCGGCAACGTGCGCCAGCTCGAAAACGAGATCACCCGCGCCGCCCTCCTGTGCGACGGCGAGATCACCCTCGCCGACCTCAGCGACGACGTGCGCAGCGCCCGCCCGCGCCCCGGCGCCTCTCCCCGCGGCGCGGGCAGCGGCCTCGTCGTCACCCTCGGCCTCGACGAGGGCACCCTCAAGGACCGCGTCGACCGCCTCGAGGCCTGGGTGCTCGAGGAGACCCTCCGCGCGGCCGGCGGCAACAAGAGCCAGGTCGCCCGCGATCTCGGCCTGTCCCGCGCCGGCCTCAACATGAAGCTCAAGCGCCTCGACCTCTGGGACGGCGACGACTAGCCGCGAGGCTCGCGCCCCCCCCCGTTTGCACCTCCGTCCCCGCGGCGGCTACCCTGTCGGCCTCGCCGCCCGCCCTGGGAGAGACCACCGTGGACCGCCGCCGCTTTCTGGAAGTCATGGGCACGACCGGCCTCGCCGCCGGGGTCGGGCTCGCGGGCGGCCTGTTGACGGGCGGCCGCGCCCGCGCCGCCCCGTGGGGCGAGTATCCGGGCGGCGAGGCGCAAGCCGGGCTGCTGCCCGAGGGCGTCCGCGCACAGCGCGTGCTGGAGGTCTTCCTGTACGGGGGGCTGAGCCCCTGGGAGACCTTCTACTGCGTGCCGGGGTATGGGACGCCCGAGGACCCGCAGTACCCGAACGAGCAGTTCTGGACCTTCCAGTCGGGCGCCAACGGCGTCGAGCCGGTGGTCGCCGACTGCGGCTACGACACGACCCAGCTGCTGACCGAGCCCTTCGCCACCGACGCGCAGGGCGTCGAGGTCCACTTCGGCCCCTTCGTCCAGCCGCTGCGGGCACGGCCCGACATCACGGACCGCCTGCGCGTCCTCGTGCAGCGCCACGATCTGGAGCCCCACGAGGCCGCCATCCCGCTGGCCCTGTCCGGCCGCTTCCTCGGCAACCCCAAGCTCGCCGGCCTCGGCGCCGCCATCGCGCAGTACTGGAACCAGCGCGCCGCCGTCGCCGTCCCGCCGCCGTTCTCCTACGTCCTGTACCCGACCGGCGTCTTCCCCACCGACAACCTGCGCGCCGCCTCGGCCGTCGGCATGATGCCCGCCAGCGCCCGCCCGCTCGCCATCAAGCTCGAGGCCAGCTCCTCCCTCGGCCAGACCCTGGCCCGCCAGACCGTCGGCGACCTCCGCGCCGACTACGACGCCCTGGTCGGCCACTACCGCGGCCGCATGGTCGCCCGCTACACCCGCCCCGGCCACGACGTCCCGGTCCGCAGCCCGGCCCTGACCGACTTCCTCTTCTCGTCGGGCACCCTGCAGAGCACCGACCAGCTCGGCGCCATCCTGCCGCCCGAGCTGCTCGCCAAGGTCGGCGGCTCGGCCTGCGGCAAGGACAGCGGCCTCGACACGCCCGGCATGGGCATGAAGCTCGCCGCCCACCTCCTGACCCACCCCACCGCCCCGGCGCGCTACGTCTGCCTGGTCGACGGCGGCCTCATCCCGGCGACCGGCGGCGGCGGCTACGACACCCACACCGATCACACGCGCGACCAGGCCCGCAACCTCTGGCACACGCTGACCCACCTCACCAGCGTCATCAACGCCCCCGGCGAGGACGACCCCGCGAAGATCTCGCTCGACGACACGCTGGTCATCCTCAACACCGAGTTCGGCCGCACGCCCTACCCGCAAAACGGCAACGGCCGCAACCACCACCCCTACGGCTACGTGACCGTGATGTTCGGCGGCCCCATCGGCCCCGCGCAGCGCGGCATCGTCGGCAGCATCGGCCCCGACAGCCTGGCCCAGAGCTGGGTGACCCCGTCCGAGGCGCGCGCCGCCGCCCTGGTCGCCATGGGCATCTGGCCCTTCGAGCCCGAGGCCTTCGCCGTCGGCGACGTGCGCGACGTCGCCAGCGAGGCCGAGGCCGCCGCCTGGCTCAAGGCCGTCGTCCTGGGTCACCCAACATGAGCCGCCCAAACGACCGTCCGCTCGCACGCCTGCTGGCGGCCCTCATCGCCATGGCCACGCTCTCGGCCTGCTCCGACGGACCCGGGCCCGCGGCGCCCTTCGAGGAGACCAAGCAGGCCGACGCCACCCCCGACGAGGACGCCGCGACCCCGGACGGGGCCGACGCCGAGCCCGACGCCGCCGACGCGCCGGCCGTCCCCGACGTGCCGCCCACCCCCGACGCGGTCCGCGACACCGTCTTCCCCGAGCCCGACGCCGAAGCCGACCCGGGCCCCGAGCCGCCGGGCCCCTTCGACCCCGACCCCGAGCCGGTCGAGCCCGACGTCCTGGCCTGCGACGCCGGCCACGCCGCCTGGGCCGCCCGCGCCCTGGTCGCCGTCTACGGCCGCCGCCCTCTCGGCTCGGCCGAGGTCCGCGTCTGGGCCCGCCTCGCCGAGCAGGCCGGCCGCGCCGTCGCCCTCGACGCCATGATGCGGTCGCCCGAGTACGTCGACCGCTGGTTCGACTTCCTGCTCGACGCCCTGCGCGTCAACCGCGTGGGCGACAAGAAGCAGGACACCTGCTACGGCGGCCCGGTCAAGGGCGACGACCCTCCAGACGAGCCCGGCCAGCTCGCCGCCTTCGTCCGCGACGCGCCGCCCATCGGCGGCGGCTCGGCGGGCGCGTTCAACATGACGGATCTGGTCCGCTCGGCGCTGCGGCTCGACGACCTCAGCCCGGTCTACCGCGGGCACCTCTTCGCGATGCTCTCCAAGCCCCTCACCGGCGCCAACGTCGACGACCTCGAGATGGAGATCACGCGCCGCCGCGACTTCGGAGAGGTCTTCGAGGCCGCCTACCTGCACCGCAACGCCACCTGCACGGTGTGCCACAACAGCACCTTCAGCGTCACCGGGCACGCGGACCCCGAGCTGGACCGCACCTGGGAGATCCCGGGGCACTTCGAGACCGCCCTGTTCGAGACGCCGGCGGGGCGCCCGGCCGAAGAGGTCCACGCCATGCTGCGCCGGATGGGCGTGGGCACCGACAGCATCGCCGCCGCGCGGCCGTGGGGCTGGGCGCCGGTGTGCGGCCGCATCGTCAAACCCGAGAACATCAAGCCCGACCCGGTGGGGACCGACGCCTTCTTCATCGAGGCCCACGGCGCCTACGGCAGCGTCTGGCAGCTCGAGGGCGCACTGGCGGCGGGCTTCGAAGGGCTGCGCCAGGACGGCCTGGACCGCGACCCGGTCACGCTCGCGGTCCCGGGTCCCGAGGCCTTCGCCTATCTGGTGTCGGTGAACCTCGCCAACCAGGTCTGGACCGAGATCATGGGCCACCCGCTGACCATCGCGAACTACTTCCCACGCAACCGCGGCCAGCGCGACGCCCTGTGGCTGGCGACCGAGCGCTTCGTCGAGCAGGGCTTTTCGCTCAGGGCCCTGATCCGCCACGCCGTGCTGGACCCGCGCTTCAACCAGCTGGACCCCGAAGCCGGCTGCGGCGCCGACGACGGCTACTACATGCGCCCGACCTTCGACCCGTGGACGGTCCACGAGGACGACCCGGCGCGCCAGGGCAACGGCGCGGGCGATCTGCTGGTGCGGCTGCCGGCGCGGACGCTGCTGCGGACGATGGTGGCGGCGCTGGGCTGGCCGGCCCCGTCGCGGTGGCCGAGCGGCGCCGAGGAGACCCTGCACGTCGCCATCGGGGCCTTCACCAAGGACGCCGAGCCGGGCTTCCGCGGGGTCGACTTCCAGGGGCTGCTGGCCTGGGAGGACGCCCACGGGGTGTGCAGCCAGCCGATGCTGGGCGAGCTGACGGGCCCGGGCTGCACGCCGACCGACAAGAAGGGCTGCGGCGGCTGCTCGTGCCAGGCCTGCGTGTGCGATCTCGACCCCTACTGCTGCGACACCGCGTGGGACGGGCAGTGCGTGACCGAGTGCGAGGAGGACTGCGGCGGCTGCGACGTCGAGACCGTCCCCGAGCCGGTCGAGGACTTCGTCGCGCGGCTGTTGGCGGCCGCCGACGGCGACGCCGGGCTGCGCCTCGAGGAGGTGGTCGTCGCGCTCAAGGACCGGCTGCTGCAGGCGCCGGACATCGCGCCGGACGAGGCGCCGCTGCTCGAGGCGCTGCTGGGCGCGCCGCTGGCCACGCCGGTGGGCGAGGTGCCCGAGCTGGACGCCCGGCTGCGCGTGCTGTGCGGCCTGCTGGCCCAGACGCCGCAGTTCCTGCTGTCGGCCGCGCCCGAGGCGACCGACGCGGCCGGCCCCGAGCTGGTCCTGCCCGGCGAGTCTCTGGCGGACCATTGCGAGCGCGTGCGCCCGCTGTGGGACGCCGACACCTGGTACCTGTCGTGCGGCGACGCCGACGTCCTGCTGCTGCCGCCCCTGCCTGCGAAGCCCAACCCGACGCCCCCCGACGAGCAGGCGCTCCCGTGAGGCGTCTGTCCCGCCGGCTCGCGGCCCTCGCGGTCGCGCTCCTGGTCCTGGCCTTCGCGGTCACCGCCCTCGCGGCGGGAGGCCAGGTCCAGCGCCACGCCTTCCGCACCCAGGCCCTGGACGAGGTCCGCCACTACACGGTCTACCTGCCGCCCGGCTACGACGCCGACCCCGAGCGGCGCTACCCGGTCGTCTACGTCCTGCACGGCATGGGCGGCTCGGACCGCGACTTCTTCGAGCGCGGCGGCCTCGCCCGGCAGCTCGACACCCTCATCGCGGCGGGCGAGGTGCCGGCCCTCATCGCCGTGGGCCCGGACGGCGACAGCGGCTATTGGGTGAACCACCTGGACCGGCCCACTCGCAAGGGCCGCCGCTTCGGCGACTATGTCGCCCTGGATCTGGTCGCCGAGGTCGACGCCCGCTTCCGCACCCGCCCCGACCGCGCCCACCGCGCCCTGGCCGGCGTCTCGATGGGCGGCTTCGGCGCCGTCTCGCTGGCCCTGACCCACCCCGACCGCTTCGGCGCCGCGGCCAGCCTCTCGGGCGCCCTGTTCGCCGAGGCGCCGACCCACCGCAAGATCTACCGGCCGGTCTGGGGCCACCCGCCGGACGCCGCCCACTGGCGCCGCACCAGCGCCGTGGCCCTGATGAGCCGCCTCGAGCCCGGGCCCGCCGCGCCCCGCCTGTACCTCAGCTGCGGCCGTCAGGACCGCCTGGAGTTCGCGCCGCTGGCCCAGGCCGCCTCGGATCTGTTGAACGCCCGCGGCGTCGACCACGCCTTGCGCCTGACGCCCGGCGGCCACACCTGGGATCTGTGGGCCGCCGAGGGGCCGCACTGGCTGCGCTGGGTGGCCCGCCCCTGGTGACCGGGCACTATCGCCCTCGATTCAGGAATGGCCAATGAAACCCGCCGGTTTCATCGGGCATCAGCTCGTCCTGAGTCCATCGTGCAGGCGACGGCGACGTTTCTTGACGTCGTCGGTTTCCAAGGTCAAACGGGGGCCGCCCAACGTCTGGCTTGTCCGACGCGGGCGCATGCGCTTACCTTACGCGTATCCCTCCCCGCAGCCCTGCGGACACTCCCCGCTTGCCTCCTCCCCTCCCGCGTTGCCCACGAGAAACGGCTCGTCATGCCCATCCCCAAGCTTGGTGACATCATCGAGGCCTACTGTGGCCGCTGTAAGCTGAACCTGGACACCTCGGTGGCGGCGGTCGTCGGCGAGGAGATCGTGTCGGTCGTCTGTCGCACCTGCGACGAGAAGCAGAAGTTCCGCCCGCCCAGGCCCGAGAAGACCGTGGCGCCGCTGGCGTCGCGCACCGCCGCCGGCGGCGGGCGCCGCGTCGTCGACGTGTCGGCGATGAGCAAGTCCAACCGGTCGAGCGCGGGCAAGTCGCGCACGGCCACGCGCCGCCCGGTCCGCACCGACGAGCACCCGCGCCCGGCGGCCACCCGGCGCCAGCGCAGCGACTCACCCGAGATCATCGCGCTGCGGGCGATGTTTCAGCGGTGGGACCAGGCCACCGCGGGGGTCGACAGCCGCTTCGCACGGCCGCACCGCGAGGAGGAGGCCTACGACCCGGGCGAGGCGATCCTGCACAAGATGTTCGGCATGGGCATCGTCGAGGACCGGACCGAGGACGGGACCCTGACCGTGCTCTTCCGCAACGGCGTCCACAGCCTGCCCTCGACGCCGCCCGAGCGCCTGCCGCCGCCGGTGCTCGACCTCGACCAGGAAGACCCCGAGGTCTGACCGCCCGAGCGCCGCGCCAAATGCCGCGCGCGGCCGGCCCCGCACCGCGGGCGACCTTCGCGTTCGCATCCTTGTCGGCCCCACGGCCCTCGTTTAGGCTCCGCTCCCGTCCGCCCACCCGTGACAGGTGGCGCCGACCCCCAAGCCTACCGCGACGACGAACAAGGGAGCACGAGCCATGGCGAAGCAGGCGCAAGGCAGCGAGCGTGTCCGCGAGATCCTGAGCTGGTACCGGTCCGACAACCCCGGGGTGTTGACCAACCTGTACCGGCTCTTGATGACGGGCCGCCTCGCCGGCACCGGCAAGCTGGTCATCCTGCCGGTCGACCAGGGCTTCGAGCACGGCCCGGCGCGCAGCTTCGCCAAGAACCCGCCCGCCTACGACCCGCGCTACCACTTCGAGCTGGCCATCGAGTCGGGCTGCAACGCCTACGCGGCGCCGCTCGGCGCCATCGAGGCCGGCGCCGCGGACTACGCTGGGCAGATCCCGCTCATCCTCAAGGTCAACAGCAACAACTCGCTGTTCTCGGACGCCAACCCGGTCTCGGCCGTGACCGCGTCGGTCGACGACGCGATTCGCCTCGGCTGCGTCGGCATCGGCTTCACCATCTACCCGGGCACGACGCACTCCAAGCAGATGTTCGAGGAGCTGCGCGAGCTGACCATCGAGGCCAAGCGCAAGGGCCTGGTGGTCGTCACCTGGTCGTACCCGCGCGGCGAGCAGGTCTCGAAGAACGGCGAGACGGCCATCGACGTCGTCTCGTACGCCGCGCACCTGGCCGCCCAGCTCGGCGCGCACCTCATCAAGGTCAAGCCGCCGACCGCGCACCTCGAGCAGGACGAAGCGCGCAAGGCCTACCAGGGCCACAACCGGCCCATCGAGACGCTGGCCGACCGCGTGCGCGACGTCGTCCAGTCCTGCTTCGCCGGCCGGCGCATCGTCATCTTCTCGGGGGGCGCCGCCAAGGGCACCGACGACGTGCTCGAGGAGGTGCGCCAGATCGCCAAGGGCGGCGGCTTCGGCTCCATCATGGGCCGCAACGCGTTCCAGCGGCCCAAGGACGAGTCCATCAAGCTCCTCCACGACGTCATGGACATCTTCGCGAAGGCGTGATGCGGCAACTCGGGTTTCGTACGTTCATCCTGGGGGCGGTCGCGTTCGGCGCGGCCGCCCTGGTCCTGTCCCCCGCGCCCTCGGCCCGCGCCGACGGCGGCGACACCGGCGACGAGCCCGCCGGCATCCCGCCCGAGACCGTCGGCACCTGGTCGTTCAAGGCCTCGGACCGGCCGGTCAAGGCCATCGTGCTGGGCGGATCGGTCACCGCGTGGCCCAAGGGCAACTTCGGCCAGTTCCTCGAGGGCGCCTGCAAGCGCGTCGAGGTGGTCAACCGCGGCAAGGCGCGCATCGGCGCCGTGCAGCTCAAGGAGCGCTTCGTCAAGCAGGTGCTCAGGAACCGCCGCGTCGACCCCAAGGCCCACGAAGAGACGTGGCTGCTGTTCCAGGGCGGCCTGAACTCCATCGGGACGCCCGAGAAGACCAACAAGTACGTCGCCGACATCTTCAGGCTGGCCTACGAGCACGGCATCAAGACGGTCGGCATCACGCTGGGTCCCTGGGGCGCCGAGAAGGACAAGAAGCGCTGGGCCGGCGCGCGCGGCCTGCAGTACCTGTCGTACATGCGGCTCGCCGTCGACTTCGTCATGGGCCGCCTGACGCCGGCCGAGGCCCTGGGGGACCTGGCCAAGGGCCGCGACAGCGCCGAGTGGCTCCCCGGCGAGCTGCCCACCATCGGCGTCGATCTGTACGCCTCCGAGCTGCGCGACAAGGACGCGCCGCTACGCGACGGCGAGCGGCTGATGCGGCAGGTGCAGCTCGACGCCTTCGCCAAGCGCAAGCTGGCCGAGGTGGCCGAGGGCGAGCGCGAGTCCCTGTTGGCCCAGCTGGTCGAGCAGGCCCGCGAGATCCCGCGCTACTTCATGAGGAAAGAGCTGCACGCCTTCGACCACATCCACCCCAACATGGAGGGGCACCGGGTGATGGCCAAGGCCATCTGCCCCAAGCTGCCGGCCTCCTGGGGCTGCGAGTGCGCGGCCATCGACCGCCTGCAGTGGGGCAAGGGCGGCCTGCAGTAGCCCGCCCCCGGGCGACGCGGCTCGCTAGACTCTCCGGCTCGCCGCCGCTCCGGACTGCACGAGCTCGCCCGTGCTGCGGAGTCGACGGTTCGCTCCGCTCCGGAGTCGACCCTTCGCTCCGCTCCGGAGTCGACGCTTCGCTCCGCTCCGGACTGCACGAGCTCGCTGGTGCTCCGGCCTGGCGCAGCTCGCTGCGCCGAATGGCACGGCGCGTGGCCTCGGGCTACTGGCGCTGCTCGAGCCGCCCCAGGACCTCGCGGGCCACGAACGGGTCCGCGATGGCCTCGGCCCATCTGGCCGCCCGCGCCTCGTCGCCGCGTCGCAGGCTGACCTCGACCAGCGCCGCCCGCGCCTCGTCGGCCTCCGCGCCCGCGCCCTCGGCCAGCCCCTCCAGCAGCCGCTCGGCCTCGGCCGCTCGCCGGGTCGCCGTCAGCAGCCCCGCCAGGTGCAGCGCCGCCGGCGCCGCGACCGCCGGGCTGCGCTGCAGATCCCGAAGCGCCCGCTCGGCGTCTCGCGGGCGCCCCAGCGACAGGTCCGCCCGCGCCCGTAGCAGCAGGGCCAGCGGGTCGACCCGCCCCTGCAGCGTCGCCCGGGCCGCCTCGGGCTCGCCGGCCGACAGGTGCAGCTCGGCGCGGGCGTGGACGTCGTCGCCCAGGGCCCGCTCGAGGCTCGGCCGGCGGTCGCGGCGCAGGACCAGCAGCGCCTCGCCGGGCACCACGTCCTCGCGGACGGTCACCACGGCGGCGAGCTCGCGCGCGACCGTCCACAGCGCGGGCAGATCGGCGGCCGCCAGCAGGGCGCCGGGGGCGTGGCGGTCGCGGACGGCGACGTCCAGGACCAGCACCTCGGTCGTGCGGGCCCACAGGGCGCGCAGCGCGTCGTGCACCTCGGCGTCGTGGTCGTCGGCGTCGGCGCGCGTGTTGAGGGCGCCCGAGCAGACGACGGCCTGGGCGGCCGGGCCGGGGGCGAACGCGTCGGCCAGCGCCAGGTCCCGGTCCGGCCAGCGCGCGCGCGCGCGGTCGAGGGCCGCGGGGAAGAGGTCCTCGCCGCGGTAGTGGCCCCGGAAGCCGGCCGCGAGCAGCGGGGTCAGCAGGGCGGCCTCGCCGCAGCCGGCGTCCAGCAGGCGCTCGAGGCGGTCGATCGGCTGCAGCGCCTCGAGGATGGCCGCCTGGCGCACGCGATGGGCGGCGTCGGACTCCCAGCCGACGCGGCGGGCGGGGGAGGGCGCGTCGGCCAGCGGCGCGTAGAAGCGGTGGGCGGCCCGGCGGCGGCGGTCGGCGTCCGGGGTCACGGGCGGCTCAGGTTGGCGCGGCGGGCGCGGTCCCAGCGGTCGAGGTGCTGGCGGACGGACTCGACGAGATCGATGGGCCGGAAGGGCTTGTGGATGATGGGCGCCTCGGTCAGCACCTCGGGCAGCGAGATGCGCGACGAGTCCGAGTAGGCCGAGCAGAACACGATGGGCAGGTCGGGCGCCAGGCGGCGCAGCTGGGTGAAGGCCTCGGTGCCGTCGACGGGCTGCATCATCACGTCGAGGATGGCGAGATCGAAGGCGCGCGGGGCGCGGGCGACGGCCTCGACCGCCTCCTTGCCGCTGGCGACCGAGGTGACGCGGAAGCCGGCGCCGTCGAGCACGTCCACGAGCAGCTGCCGGACGCTGGGCTCGTCGTCCGCCACCAGGATGTGGCGCGCGCCGCGGATGCGCTCGACCGGCGTGGGCATCAGCTTGCGGCTCGCCGAACGGATCGGCACGGTGCCGGGCGGCGCGGCCGGCAGGACGAAGCGGAAGACCGAGCCGGCCCCCGGCGACGCGTCGACCAGGATGAGGCCGCCGTGATCGACGGCCACCGAGTAGGCCATGCTGCAGCCGAGGCCGGTGCCGCCGCAGTCGCCGCGGGTCGTGAACAGGGGCTCGAAGACGCGCTGGGTCGTAGCGTCGTCCATGCCCGGGCCGTTGTCGCTGACGGCGACCGTGCAGCCGGCGTCGGCGCCGATGGCGGCGGCCTCCTCGCGGGTCGCGGGGCGCAGGGTCAGCTGGACGTCGTCGCCGAGGCCGCCGCTGCAGGCCTGCACGGCGTTGAGGACCAGGTTCAAGATGGCCTCGCCGACCTGCGGCGCGTTGGCGACGACGACCGGGACGGCCTCGTGCTCGACGAGGCGCAGGCGGATGGCGTGGGGGACCGACGGGGCGACCAGGGCCAGAGTGTCGCGCAGGACCTTGTCGAGGCGGACGGGCTGCTTGGCGCTGGAGGCGGCGCCGCGGGCGAAGGTCAGCAGGCGCTCGGTGAGGGCGGCGCCCTGCTCGGCGGCCGCGGCGATGAGCTCGAGGGCCTGCGCGTCCTTGCCGCCCGGGCGGGCGCGGACCAGCAGGAGATCCGAGTAACCCAGGATGCTGACGAGCAGGTTGTTGAAGTCGTGGGCGATGCCGCCGGCGAGCTGGCCCAGGCTGCGCAGGTGCTCGGTGCGCTCGAGGCGCTGCTCGAGCTCGCGGCGCTCGGTGATGTCGACCAGCAGGCCGTCGACGCGCACGACCAGCCCGTCGATGACCAGCGGGTTGGCGCGGGTCAGGACCACCTTGAGCTCGCCGGTGACGACGTTGCGGACGCGGTAGACCTCTTCGGCGAGCTGCTGGTCGACGGTGACCCGCCGGATGAGGCGCTGGAAGGCGGGCATGTCCTCGGGCACCACGAGCATGGCCCACAGGTTCGGATCGGCCAGGAAGTCGGCGGGCGCGTGGCCGGTGAGGGCCTCGATGGCCGGGCTGACGTAGCGCACGGTGCCGTTGGCGAGCAGGCTGAAGAGCGTGTCGCGCAGCACCAGCGCGAGCTCGCGGAAGCTCGCGGCGGACTCGTCGGCCTCGCCGGTCTGGCGCGCCGTGCGTGCCGCGACCACGGCGCGCACGAGGGCCTCGCCGGTCTCGGCGACGTGCGCGCTCCAGGCGGGCTCGCCGCGGGGCGCGACGAGGGCGCGGACGGCGGCGGTGAGGCGCTGCACCGCGAGGACCAGCTGCTCGTCGCGCAGGGCGCCGGCGTGTCCCTCGGAGAGCCACTCGACCAGCGGGTACTGGCCGTCACCGGCGAACACCCCCAGGGCGCGCTGGGCGAGGTCGCGGAGCGCTGGGGCCGGGGCGCGGGGCAGCTCGCCCCCGGGCGCCGTGAGGGCGGCCACCCAGGCGGCGACGAGGTCCGCGTGGTGGTCCGCCAGGAGCTGTTCGGTCGCGCGGTGCCAGTTCGAGCCCATCGGCGTGAAGCTAGCCCGACCCGGGGCCGCGCGTCCACCGGTCCACAAGCGCCCAAGGCGTAGCGTCCACCCGCGGCCAAACCGGCTAGAGCAGCGGCGACCAGAGCTGGGCGACCGCCTGCGCGATGCGGCGGAAGTAGCCGAGGCGGCGCTGGGATTCGAGGTCGATCTCCCTCGCGTCGCGGAGGTCGTCGAGGAAGACGCGCGACAGCTCGCGGGTGAAGGCGCTGTCGAAGACCATCACGTTCAGCTCGTAGCTGAGGTGGAACGAGCGGGTGTCCATGTTGGCCGAGCCGACGGTGGCGACCCAGTCGTCGACCAGCAGGCTCTTGGCGTGCACGAAGCCGCGGGCGTACTCGAAGATGCGGACGCCGGCCTGCAGCAGATTGGGGTAGTAGGCGCGCGAGGCGAAGTCGACCAGGCGGCTGTCCGAGCGCGAGGGGACGAGCAGGCGCACGTCGACGCCGCGCAGGGCGGCGGTGACGAGGGCCTGCTCGATGACGGCGTCGGGGATGAAGTAGGGGCTGGTCACCCAGATGCGCTTGCGGGCGAGGGTGAAGGCCTGAAAAAAGAGCTGGTGCAGCGGCGACCAGGTGCGGTCCGGGCCGGAGTCGACGACCTGCACGACGCTGCCCTCTTCGGCGTCGAGCGGCGGCTCGGGGTAGTAGCGCGGCTCGTCGAGCAGCTCGCCCGTGGTGGCCAGCCAGTCCTCGGCGAAGGTGCCCTGCAGGGCCAGCGCGGCGGGGCCCTCGATGCGGACGTGGGTGTCGCGCCAGTGGCCGACCTCGGGGTTGAGGCCCAGGTACTCGCGGCCCACGTTGATGCCGCCGGTGTAGCCGACCCGGCCGTCGGCGATGACGATCTTGCGGTGGTTGCGGTAGTCGATGCGGTCGCGGCGGCGCAGGCGGTAGAGCAGGTTGACCGGCGCGTAGTAGGCGGCCTGACCGCCGGCCTCGACGAGCGGGTCCCAGAAGTCCCCCGGCAGCGCGATGCTGCCCACGGCGTCGCACAGGACCCGGACCTGCACGCCGCGGCGGGCGGTCGCGGCCAGGCGGTCGCGCAGGGCGCGGCCCGTCTCGTCGGGCTGGATGATGTAGAACAGGACGTGGACGTGGTCGCGGGCGCCCTCGATGGCGTGGATCATCGAGCGGTAGGTCGCGGCCGCGTTGATGAGGAGGTCGCAGCGGTTGCCGGCGCTGGGCGGGGGGCCTTCGAGGTTGCGGGCGAGCTGCGTGAGGATCTGGGTGCGCGCGTCGCCGAGGGCGGGGTCCTCGACGCCGCGCGCCTTGCGGACGTACTCGTGCTTCATGAGCACGGCGTCGATGCGGGCCTTGAGGTGGCGGCCCTCGCGGCGGCGGCGGGCGAGGCGCTTGACGCCGAAGGTCAGGTACAGCAGCACGCCCAGCAGCGGCAGGAGGAACAGGGCCAGCACCCAGGCCATGGTGGCCGCCGGTTGGCGGCGCTCGAGCAGGACGAAGCCGAAGATGGTGACGAGCTGCAGGAGCAGCACCGCGAGGCCGATGAGCAGGCTGACGTCGACGTTCATCGACGCGCCTCCGGGGCGGGGACGGCGACGGCGGCCGCGGCGAGGCCGCCGTCGTGGGTCAGGCTGACGAGGATCGGGGGGCCGCCCGGCAGCGCGAGGGCCGGGGCGCGGTCGGCGCCGCCGGTCCAGGTGGCGGCGGCCGGGTCGGCGGCGGGCAGGAGGGGGCGCAGGGCTAGCAGGGCCGCGGCGCGGGCGGTGGCGGAGGGGGCGCCGCGGGCGGGGAGGGCGCCCCAGGCGATGGCGTGGGGGGCGGCGCCGGGGGCGTGGGCGGTGGCGAGGGCGAGGACGACGCCGGCGACGCGGGTGACGGCCAGGGCGAGGGTGGCGAGGCCGCGGGCCTCGAGGGCGGCGCGGGCGGCCGGGCCCAGATCGAAGGCGAGGCGGCCGTCGGCGGCGGGGACCACGCGGAAGTCGCCCAGGGGCGCGCCGAGGACGCTGGGGAGGCCGACGGCCTTGAGGGCGGCCTCGCGGGCGGCCCAGGGGACGGCCAGCTCGCCTCCGGGGAAGGCGTCCAGCTCGGCGGGCGAGAAGATGGCGCGGGCGCGCGTGCCCCAGCGCTCGCGGGCCTGGGCCATGCGCGCAGGCGGGCACAGGTCGATGCCGATCCCGGCGATCGCCGCGAGGGCGCTGGGTCCGCTGGGGGCGAGCGCGTCCATGGCGGACGTCATAGCCCGCGGCGAGGGAGCGCGCCAGGATCCTGGGTCCGGTGGGCTCAGGAGGCCAGCTCGGGCATCTCCCTCAGCGCGGCGCGGACCCGGTCCAGGGCGGCCTCGAGCTCGCCGGCCAGCTCGGCGGCGCCGTCGAGATCGCCAGCGCGGCCTTGGCGCTCGAGCTGGTAGGCGAGGACGGCCATCTCGAGCGCGCCGACCTCGAGGCAGCTGCCCTTGAGGCTGTGCGCGGCCGCGGCGACCTCGTCGGCCACCCGCGCCTTGACGCCGTTGTGGATGACCTCGACGCGCTCGGGGGCGTCCTGCAGGAAGGCCTCGAAGATCTCGGCCAGGAAGCTGTCCGCGCCGGTGGCCTCGAACTCGCGGAACTCGGCCAGCTTGCTGGCGTCGAGCACCGGCTCGACCGGCGCGCGCTCGCCGCGGCGGCCGGCTCGCACGGCCTCTTGCATCCACTCGCGCGCCACGGTCTGCAGCTTCTTGGGGTCGAGCGCCCCGCTGAGCGTGTCGACGGCGCCGGCCTGCAGCAAGGCCTGCTGCTCGGCCGCGGCCCGCTCGGAGGTGATCGCGATGACCGGCACCTGGGCGGCCTCCGGGGCGGCGTGCAGCTCGGAGACGACCCGCGCGGCGTCCGAGGTGGGCTCGGTCGCGTCGACGATGGCCACGCCGTGTCGGCCCTCGGCGATGGCGCGCGCGGCCTCGCGGGGATCGTCGACGACGTCGGGCCAGCAGCCGAGCGCGTGCAGCGATCGCGCGGCGGTCAGCCGTGACGGGACCGTGCGCATGACCAGCAGGCCCCGCGGGCGGGCGCCGGCGCGCAGATCGGCCAGGCTCTGCGCCGTGACCAGCGCGTCGCCGGGGTGGCCGGCGCGGGTCTGCGCGGTCTCGACCGGCAGGCCCGTCACGACCGCCAGCATGTCCTGGAGATCGGCGGCCTGCACCGGCTTGGGCAGCAGCCCCGCCAGCCCGGCCTCGCGCGCCTCGGCGGTCAGATCCCGGTGGCGCTCGGGCGTCAGGCACACGAGGCGCGTGCGATCGTTGGCGACCAGCTCGCGCAACTCGGCGGCCAGGGCGAAGCCGTCCGCGTCGGGCAGCGGCAGGTCGATGACGATCAGATCGTAGGGGCGCCCGTGGTCGATGGCCGAGCGGGCCTGCTCGAGGGCATCGGCGGCGGTGGTGACCTCGTAGCCCGAGGCCCCCGCGCGCGCGAGCAGCTCCGTCAGGCCGTGGCGGCTGGCGTCGTCGCCGCCCGCGACCAGCACCGAGAGGCCGCGCAGGTTGCGGCGCTTGAGCAGGACCGGGCGCATGCCGGGGGGCTCGGGCAGGAGCTTGACGGACAAGCGAAGCGCCGGGTCGGGATCGACGGCCAGCACGGCGCCGATGCGTGCCAGCGCCTGGCGGCCGGTGTCGGGGTGGGCCCAGGCCTCGGGCACCTCGGCGCCCGGCGCGGGCGGGGACAGCGCTTGGGCGAGCCGCTCGAGGAGATCCCTCGGCGCGCCCTGGGGGAGCAGCCGGAAGCTCAGCACCAGGGCCTCGTCGCTGGCGTGCTCGAGGCGGACCTCGACGCCGACGTCGCCGGACGCCCCGTCCCGCGTGACGCAGTCGAGGAGGGTCGCCAGGGCCTGACGCAGGGCGACCCGGTCGCCGAGGGCCGCCCGCGGGACGCGCCAGTCGAACCAGCTCGTCAGCTTGACGCCCTCGACGTCCAGGTGGCGGGCCATGGTGGTGACCGCTTCGTGAACGAGTTGGCGGATGTCGAACTCCACGCCGTTTTGCTCCAGGCGGTCGGTCGCGCGCCCACCGGCGCCGTCCTCGGGGTGGTCTCCCGGGTGGACGAGGCGCGCGAGGAGCTCACGGGAACGTTTGAGGCGCTCGAGGCACGGCTGCTGTTCGGGCGTCGCCTCCGTCTGTAGCAGCTGGTCGACGGTCTCGACCAGCCCACTGACGGATTCGGACGGCAACTGCACGGCCTCGGTGACCTGCTCGTCGGCCCCGGCGTGGGGGGCGACCGCTACCTCGTGGCCGGCGCGTCCGTCACCGTCCTGGTGCAGCGCGAGGCGCTGGTAGGTCTGGCTGACGCGCCGGATGAGACGCGACCACTGCTCGGGCGAGGGGACGCGGGCCGCGTCGAAGAGCCCGAGCTCGTGCATCTGCTGCTCGAGGAGGGGGTGCATGGAGCCGCCACGTGCCGCGTGACTCGATCCTCGCCGCGGGCCCGGTCCGGGAGCGGGCGCGCGCCGCCGCCGGACGGGGCGCCGGCGGGGCCTTCGCGCGAGCGAGGTGCGATGATGGGGGCGGGGCGCCCTGGTCGGGCGCGACCTGCCAACAGCATGATAGACACCTTCGGGCCGGGCGCGTACATCCCGGGCGGGGTGGGCGCCGTCGGCCCGCTGATAGCGTGGGCGAGGAGAGTGGCGATGAGCATCTTTCGTGAGGACGTCCTGGCCGGCCGGGTGGCGCTCGTGACCGGCGGCGGCTCGGGCATCTGCCGGGGCATCACCGAGGCCCTGATGCGTCACGGCTGCGACGCGGTCATCACCAGCCGCAAGCTCGAGCGGCTCGAGGCGGCGGCGGCCGAGCTGAGCGCCGCCACCGGCCGGCGCTGCGTCCCGGTCGCCGCGGACGTGCGCGATCCGGCGGCGGTCGACGCGGCCATCGACCGCGCCCTGGGCGAGCTGGGCGGGCTGGACATCGTCGTCAACGGCGCCGCGGGCAACTTCCTGTCGCCGGCGGCCGCCCTGAGCCCCAACGGCTTCCGGACGGTGCTGGACATCGACGCCGCCGGGACCTTCAACGTGTCCAAGGCCGCCTTCACCAAGGCCCTGAACCGGACGGGCGGCGTCATCCTCAACGTGTCGGCGACCCTGCACTACATCGGCCAGCCCTTCCAGGTGCACGCCGGATCGGCCAAGGCCGCGGTCGACGCGATGACGCGCCACCTGGCCGTCGAGTGGGGCCCGGCGGGCGTGCGGGTCAACGCCATCGCGCCGGGGCCCATCGGCGACACCGAGGGGATGCGGCGCCTGGCGCCGGGGGATCTGAAGGCGCGCATGGAGCGCAAGATCCCGCTCGGGCGCTTCGGCCGCGTCTCCGAGATCGCCGACGCGGCGGTCTTCCTGGCCAGCGACGCCGCCAGTTACATCACGGGGGCGGTGCTGGTCGTCGACGGCGGGGCGTGGATGACCACGGGCGGCATGGATCTCATGGGCGGCTGATCGCCGCGTCGCCGCCTGCGAAATCGGCGCCCGGTCACCTTGCGCGAGGCGCCGGGCGCCTTTACGGTCAGGGCTGTCCCGAGATCCAGCGGCCGCGCGCGCGGCCCGTCCTCCCAGACATCGACCGGTGGCCCCTGGAGGTCGCGATGGGTGATCCGAACGTCGCGGCGGGCGTCGACGACAGCCAGCTCCGCGCCTTCATGCGCCGCATCCTGGACGACCTCGAGGCGCTCGAGCAGATGCTCGAGGGCGGGATGATCGAGTCGGGCGTGCGCCGCATCGGCGCCGAGCAGGAGATGTTCCTGGTCGACCGCGCGGCGGGCCCGGCCCCCATCGCGCTGCAGGTCCTCGAGACCCTGGGCGATCCGGCGTTCACGACCGAGCTGGCCCTGTTCAACCTCGAGGCGAACCTGCCGCCGCAGCACTTCGGCGGCCGCTGCCTGAGCGAGATGCACGCCCACCTCGACCGCCTGGTCGCCGCGGCGCGCGAGGCCGCGGCCCGCCACGGCGCCGACGTCCTGCTGACCGGCATCCTGCCGACCATCGCCCTCGGCGACCTGTCGCTCGACAACATGACGCCCAACCCGCGCTACCTGTCGCTCAACAACACGATGAGCCGGCTGCGCGGCGGCGCCTTCCGCACGATGATCAAGGGCCTCGACGAGCTGCAGGTCACCCACGACAACATCCTGCTCGAGGCCTGCAACACCAGCTTCCAGGTGCACTTCCAGGTCGCGCCGCAAGAGTTCGCGCGCCTGTACAACCTGGCCCAGGCGGTGACCGGGCCGGTGCTGGCCGCGGCCGTGAACTCGCCGACCATGCTGCAGCACCGCCTGTGGCGCGAGACGCGCGTGGCGCTGTTCCAGCAGTCGGTCGACGGCCGGCGCGACGTCCACCAGGCCCGCGGCGACCGCACCCGCGTCCACTTCGGCGACCGCTGGGTGCGCGAGTCGATCATCGAGCTGTTCCGAGAGGACATCGCCCGCTTCCGCGTCGTGCTGTCGACCGGCGTCGAGGAGGATCCGCTGGCGCTGGTGGCGCAGGGCATCGCGCCGTCGCTGACCGCGCTGCGCCTGCACAACGGGACCATCTACCGCTGGAACCGGCCCTGCTACGGCGTCACCGAGGGCAAGCCCCACCTGCGCATCGAGAACCGCGTGCTGCCGTCGGGCCCGACGACGGTCGACGAGGTCGCCAACGCCGCGTTCTTCTTCGGCCTGATGAGCGCGCTGGGCGACGAGTACGGCGACATCGCGCACGTCCTCGAGTTCGACCACGCCAAGGGCAACTTCACCAGCGCGGCGCGCCACGGCCTGATGGCGCAGCTGACCTGGATCGGCGGCCAGAACTACAAAGCCTCCGAGCTGATCCTGGACCACCTGCTGCCGCTGGCGCGGCAGGGGCTGGCGGCGCGCAACATCGACGCGGGTGACGCGGACCGCTACCTGGGGGTCGTCGAGGAGCGCGTGCGCAGCGGGCAGACCGGCGCGCAGTGGGCGCTGCGGTCGCTGGCGTCGATGAACGGGCACGGCGGCCAGGGCAAGGAGGGCCGCTTCCGGACGCTGGCGAAGGCGACGCTGGCCCTGCAGAAGCAGGGGCAGCCCGTGCACACCTGGCCGCTGGCCGTCGCGCAGCCGTCGGCGGCGGACGACTGGCGCGACAGCTACCGGTATGTCGGCCAGATCATGACCCGCGACCTCTTCACCGTGCGACCGGGGGATCTCGTGGATCTCGCCGCCAGCGTGATGACCTGGGAGCACATCCGCCACGTGCCCGTCGAGGACGACGAGGGCCACCTGGTGGGCCTGGTCAGCCACCGCGATCTGCTCAAGCTGGTGGGCCGCGGCACGGCGCCGTCGCCGATGGCCGTCGAGAGGATCATGAAGCGCGACGTGCTGACCGTGTCGCCGAAGACCAGCACGCTCGAGGCGCTGCGGCTGATGCGTGACGCGCGCGTCGGCTGCGTCCCGGTCGTCGAGGACGGGCGCCTGGTGGGCCTGGTCACCGAGACGGATCTCCTGACCGTCGCCGCGGCCATCATGGAGCACGAGCTGAGCCGCCCCAGCGACGCGTAGGCGGCCCGCTCGGGGTGTCGGCGCGGCTGGGAGGCGAGGGCGAGGGCGACGGCGGCGAACAGGGCGCCGGCCGCGGTCACGGCCGCGGGTGGGCCATGAAGAACTCCATGGCGATCTCGCCCCAGGTGAAGGCGTTGGGCGGCTGGCAGCCGAAGCCGACGATCTGGCCGGGGGCGCCGCCGTTCTGGTCGCCGCTGCCCGGGTAGCAGTGGCCGGTGATGAGGAGGGACTTGGCCAGGTAGTCGTGCGCCACGAGCTCGTAGACGGCCCCGTTCGGGCCCTCGAAGCGGGTCCACTCGTGGTCGCCGTCCTTCGAGATCACCTGGGTCTGCTTCAGATCCCAGCCGTCGACGACGGCCTCGTGCTGCAGCTCGGCGCAGGCCCAGCTGACGATGCCGTCCTTGCGCCCGTGCATGTACAGCACGGGGATGGGCTGCGAGGGCATCTGCCCCGCCGAGAAGGCGCACGCCGTCGCGCCCGACCACGAGCAGCCGGCCGCCGGCGCCACCGAGGCCAGCGCGTCGGCGTGCTCGCACAGAAAGCGCCAGGTCATGAAGCCGCCCTGCGAGAAGCCCGTGAAGTGCAGGCGCTTTTCGTCGATGGCCAGGGCCTCGATGGCGCGCTGCACGAACTCCCAGACGTCGTCGTCGTCGCCGCCGGTGTTCGACCAGGCCGGCGGCAGCCCCTTGGCCGTGGGCTGCACGACGACGTAACCGTACTGCTTGCCGAGCGCGCGCATGTCCGTGTTGTCGTCCTGCATCTGCGCGCTCATCGTGAACCCGTGCACGTCGACCACCAGCCCGCACCCGCCCCCGGTGCACTGCGGCGGGATCTCGACGTCGAAGTCGAAGCCGAAGCAGCTGAAGAGGTGGTGGCCGGCCTCGACGCTGGTCACGCAGTCGTTCGGCGCCGGCGACGGACCCGGCGCCGCGTCGGCCACGGTCTCGGCCTCGGTGTCAGCCACGGTCTCGGCCTCGGCGTCAGCCACGGTCTCGGCCACGGCATCGGCCACGGTCTCGGCCTCGGCGTCAGCCACGGCCGCGGTCTCGGCCACGGCGTCGGCCACGGCCACGGCCTCGGCCACGGCGTCGGCCACGGTCTCGGCCACGGCATCGGCCACGGTCACCGCGTCATCGGCCTCTCCGTCCGAACGAGCCACGCTCTCGGCCTCGGCCGCCGCGTCGTCGCCCCCCGCGTCCCCCCCGATCACCGCGTCACCGCACGCCGCGACCAGCACCAGCCCGGCCCACCACAGCGCCTCCCGCATCGCTCCCCCCACGGCCTCGTCCGTCGCCCGCCATCCTACCTCACCCCACGGCGCCGGGAACAAGCCAAGCCCACCGTCGCTTGACACGGCCACGGCCGGGGCCGCCCAATGGCCCCCGCGGGAGGAGCACGGCATGGCGCGCGACTGGGAGGATCTGGCGGGCGAGAAGGGGCAGGTGGTCCCCTCCGGCCGGCTCAAGCGGCTCTTCAAGATGGGCTCGCTGGGCGTCAGCATGTCCGCCTCGGTCGTCGCCCAGAAGATGGCCGGCTTCGTGTCGGGGCAGAAGGAGGGCGACGATCCGCTGTCGGCCCTGCGCGCCAAGCACGCCGACAAGGTCGTGAAGGTCCTGGGCGAGCTCAAGGGCGCGTCGATGAAGCTCGGGCAGATCCTGTCGGCCGACCCGGACCTGGTCCCGGCCGAGTACGGCGACGCCCTGCGGGTCCTGCAGCGCAGCGCGCCGCCGATGACCTGGGCGACCATCCAGGCCCAGGTCGAGCGGGCCTTCGACCAGCCCATCTCGGCCGTCTACCGCTTCTTCGATCCCGAGCCCATCGGCTCGGCCTCCATCGGGCAGGTCCACCGCGCGACGCTGATGAGCGGCGAGGACGTCGCCGTGAAGATCCAGTACCCGGGCGTGCTCGAGTCGCTCGAGGCGGATCTCAAGAACCTGGGGTCGCTGCTGACCCTGGGCCGCGCCTTCGTCGACAAGCGGCGCCTCGACGAGTACCTGGCCGAGTGCCGCAAGGCGGTCATCGAGGAGGCCGACTACGAGCTCGAGGCCCGCAACCTGCGCCGCTTCCACGAGCTGCTGCAGGACCGGGAGGGGCTGCGCGCGCCGCGCCCGTACGAGGAGTGGACCCGCCCCACGGTGCTGACGATGGAGCTCGTCCACGGCACCAAGCTCGACGAGGCCGTCGCCGCCATGGACGACGGGCCGCGCCGCCAGGCCCTGCTCGAGCGCTGGGTCCGCGCCTACGTCTGGATGTTTCACGAGCTGTTCCAGCTGCACGCCGACCCGCACCCGGGCAACTTCCTGGTCGACGCCGACGACACGCTGGTCATGCTGGACTTCGGCTGCGTCAAGGCGTGCGATCCGACCTTCGCCGACGGCATCCTGAGCGTGATGGACGCCTGCTGGCAGCGCGACGCGCAGCGGGTCGCGCGCCTGTACCGCGAGCTGGGCTTCGGCAAGGCCGGCGAGCGCGAGGACGCGTTCGACCCCGAGCTGCTCCGCCAGTACCACGACATGCTGCTCGCGCCCTTCCTGCTCGACCGCGAGTTCGACTTCGGCGCCTGGGGCCTGCGCGACCAGATGCAGCGCTTCATGCTGCGCCACCCGCGCTTCATCCGCATGGTCCCGCCGGCCGAGGCCGTCCTTGTCGCCCGCGTCATGAGCGGCATCAAGGGCCTGCTCGCCCGCTCGGGCGCCAAGCTCAACGTGCACCGCATCGCCCTCGAGACCGCCGAGCGCCGCGGCGTCCTGACCGGCCCGCCGACCTACCGCTGACGCGCCGCGGCCGGACCCCGGCTGGGTGGCCGTGGACCGTGGCCGAGGCCGAGGCCGTCCGTCGCGGTGGCGCCCGACCTGGCGCGTAGCGAGCTGCGCGACCCACGAGCACGAGCAAGCTCGTGCAGTCCAGACGCAGCGTCCCGATGTGGCGGCCAAGGCCTCGGCCACGGTCCACGGCACAGTCCACGGCCACGGTCCACGGCCACGGTCCACGGCCACGGTCCACGGCCACGGTCCACGGCCACGGTCCACGGCCACGGTCCACGGCCACGGACCACGGTCTCGGCCTCGGTCCCTCGGCCACTGCCCACGGCCTCGGCCACGGCCACGGTCATCGCGTCAGAGGATGCGCAGAGGGTCGCAGTCCAGGCCTGACGCCCCCCTTCCGATCCCGATCGTTAGCCCCGGCCGGGGAAGTTGCCCCTGTGGGCGCGGGCCGCTAGCTTGGCCGCCCGGAGGCCCGCATGATCCGCTCGCTCGGCGAGGCCCTGGCGCGCTTCGCTGGCCGCTGGGTGCCCGACCCGTTCTCCATCGCCCTCACGCTGACCGTCCTGTCGCTCCTCGCCGCCTGGGCCTTCACCGGCCTCGGCCCCCTCGAGCTGGCCGGCCTGTGGGGCGGCCGCGTCCGGGACGGCGCGCTGCTGCCCGGCGAGCAGGGCCTGTGGCGCCTGCTCGAGTTCGCGATGCAGATGTGCCTCATCCTGGTGACCGGCCACGCCCTGGCCTCGTCGCGTCCGGTCCGCGCCCTGGTCGGCCGCCTGGCCGCCGTCCCGCGCACCGCCCGCCAGGCCGTCGCCCTGACCGCCCTCACCGCCATGCTGGCCGCCCTGGTCAACTGGGGCCTCGGCCTCGTGGTCGGCGCCCTGACCGCCCGCGAGGTGGGCCTGGCTGCGCGCCGCCGCGGCCTGCGTGTGCACTACCCGCTGCTGGGCGCGGCCGGCTACGCGGGGCTGATGGTGTGGCACGGCGGCCTGTCCGGCTCGGCCCCGCTGACCGTCACGCAAGAGGGCAAGCTGGCGGCCCTGCTCGGCGATCCCACGCTGCCGCCCATCCCGCTGGGCGAGACCCTGTTCAGCCCGATGAACCTGACCGTCACGGCCGCGCTCTTGATCGCCGCGCCGGCCCTGCTGGCCCTGATGCTGCCCCGCGACCCCGCCCAGATCGTCGAGGTCGACCCCGCGGTCGCGCCCGAGGAGGCTGTAGTGAACAATGGGGTTCGTCGGATCCGCGTCGAGGTCGGAGCAGATCCGGTTCCGGGAGACCGAGGTGAACCGGGCGGTTCGCCGCAGCGTCTCCCGGGGCCGGAGCTGCCCGAGATCGGCCGGAGCCGGCGAATCAGCTTGTTCACTGCAGCCTCCGAACCCCCGCCCGCCGCCGCCGCTGCCCCGACCACGCCCGCGGAGCGCCTCGACCGCTCGCGCCTGCTCGCCTTCGTCGTCGGCGGCCTCGGCCTCGCCTACCTGGTCCGCTACCTGGGCCTCATCGGCTGGGACAAGGCCGACCTCAACAGCGTCAACCTGCTGTTCCTGTCGCTGGGCCTCCTCCTGCACGCCAGCCCCGTCGCCTACGGCGCCGCCATCGCCGACGCCGCCCGCGGCGCCTCGGGCATCATCCTGCAGTTCCCCTTCTACGCCGGCATCATGGGCGTGATGGCCCTGTCGGGCCTCCTCGAGGACGTGGCCCGCGCGGTGGTCGACGTGTCGGGGCCGCTGTCCTACGGCCCGCTGACCTTCGCCTCGGCCGGCGCCGTCAACCTGTTCGTGCCCTCGGGCGGCGGCCAGTGGGCCATCCAGGGCCCGCTGGTGCTCGACGCCGCGCGCGCCCTGGACGTGCCGCTGGGCAAGGCCGTGATGGCCTTCAGCTACGGCGACGAGTGGACCAACATGCTGCAGCCGTTCTGGGCCCTGCCGCTGCTGGCCATCACGGGCCTGACCGCGCGAGACCTCATCGGCTACACGGCGGCCCTGATGCTGCTCTCGGCGCCCATCTACCTGGGCGCGCTGCTGGTCTTCTGATGGCCCACCGCGTGTTCGTCTACGGCTCGCTGATGGGCGGGCTGCGCTACCACGCGCTGCTGGCCGGCGCGCAGGCGCTTGGGCCGGCACGCACGGCCGAGCCGCTGCGGATGCTGGATCTGGGCGACTGGCCGGGGCTGCGCGAGGGCGGGGGCGGGCCGGTCGAGGGCGAGCTGTACGAGGTGGACGACGCGACGCTGGCCGAGCTGGACCAGCTCGAGGACGTGCCCTCGCTGTACGTGCGGCGCCGGATTGCGCTGGACGGCGGCGGGACAGCGTGGATCTACATCCTGGCGGCGGGTTGCGGGCTCGACGGGCCGGTCGTCGCCGGCGGCTGCTGGCGTGCCCATCTGGCGCGGCGCAGTGTGACGTGAATGTCGCGAGTGTGGTCGAATTACACATGCCAGGCGGCCGCGGGGCGCCTGCGCGGCTGGCTCTGGTGGGGCGGCGCCTGGCATACTGATTGCTAAGTCATTCGCTGCGGCCGGAAATGGGGCCAGCCGCGCACACAGCGGGAGGGAACGATGGACACGCGCAGGGGCACAGGGAGCTGTAGCAGGGCCGTGGGCCTGGGGATCGCGGCGTTCGCGATGCTCGGCGTCGCGGGCGGCTGCTTGACGCCGGACAAGGCCGGCATGGGCGAGGACGACGCGAAGGGGACGATCGACGCCAGCGACGACACGGGCGGCAAGGTCGACGTGTCGGGCGGCGGAGATGACGTGACCCCGGGGGCGTGCATCACCGCCAGCGATTGCAAAGGGCTGGCGCACCCCGACTGCGAGGGCACCTGGGCCTGCGAGGCGGCCGCGTGTGTCTGGCACTGCGACGTGACGCCCACGACCTGCGTGAGCGACGACGACTGCGTGGAAGGCGCCCAGTGCGTCGAGGGCGAGTGCCAGCCGGTGAGCCCGCCGCAGTGCGGGCCCGGCGCCGAGTGCCCGCCCAACGCGGTGTGCGAGGACGGCGTGTGCGTCGAGGTGACGCCCAGCGGCTGCCAGAGCGACGCCGACTGCCAGGAAGGCTACCTGTGCGAGCTCGCGCCGTGCGCCGCGCCGTGCGACTGCGGGCCGAGCGACTCCGACTGCGCGTGTGAGCCGTGCCTGGGCGCCGGCACCTGCGTGGCCAAGCAGCCGCCGGTCGGCGAGTGCACCTACGACGACCAGTGCGGGCCGGGCGAGCGCTGCAACGCGGCCGAGGTCTGCCTGCCGGGGCCGGGCTCTGGCGGCGGCGGCGGCGGGGCCGAGATGCCCGCGATCTGCTGGGGCGAGTGCGTGCCGGACACGAACGAGCCCGAGTGCTACGTCAGCTCCGACTGCGGCGTCGGCTACCTCTGCGACACGAGCTGCGGGGGAGACGGCCAGAAGATGATCCCGCCGTCCGACGGCGGCGACGGCATCGTGGCCTGCCCGGGCCAGTGCGTCCCCGACCCGAACGCGAACACCTGCTCGTCGGACTTCGACTGCAAGGAAGGCTACACGTGCGCCTGGGTGTCGTGCTTCGCCATGCCGGGCGAGGACCCGGCGCCGCCGCCGTGCCCCGGGATGTGCGTGCCCGCGCAGCCGACCGGCGAGTGCACGAGCGACCTCGAGTGCGGGCCGGACCAGTTCTGCGCGTTTTACGCGTGCACCGACTGCGCCTGCCCGGACAACGAGCCCTGCGACTGCGAGGCCGGCTGCTGGGGCTACTGCAAGGCCAAGGACCCCGTCGTGGTGTGCCTCGAGGACGGGGACTGCCCCAAGGGCAGCAGCTGCCAGTGCGTCTACGACCCCACCTGCGTCGAGTGCGACGGCTGCCTGAACCAGTGCGTCCCGGACGCGCCGATGGGCTGCACGTCCGACGACCAGTGCGCCGACGGCGAGATCTGCGTCATCGGCCTGTGCCCGCCATGCCTGCCGGACGAGCCGTGCCCGCCGTGCACGGGCTCCTGCCAGCCGGACTGGAGCGGCGGCCAGTGCAACACCGACGCGGACTGCGCCGAAGGCAGCAGCTGCCAGTGCATGCCCGACCCGAACTGCCCGGCGTGCGCGGTGTGTGTCTTCCAGTGCGTGCCCGACGCCCCGCAGGGCTGCACGTCGGACGCCGAGTGCGGCGACGGCGCCTTCTGCGACATGAGCGCCTGCGGCGCCTGGTTCATCCCGTGCGACCCGGCGACCGGCTGCGGCGGCTGCGAGGGCGTGTGCACGCCCAAGGAGACGCCGAAGGCGTGCACCTGGAACGGCGAGTGCGCGCCCGGACAGAAGTGCGAGTTCACCGAGCCGTGCACGGACGACGGGATCTGCCACGGGCAGTGCGTCGACACGCAGCCGGGCGAGTGCGTGGTGTCGGGCTGCTCCGGTGAGATCTGCGCGGCCGAGGCGATGGACTCGCCGTGCGTCTATCAGGCCTGGTACGAGTGCCTGCAGTACGCCCAGTGCGGCACCACGGCCGACGGCAGCTGCGGCTGGGTCGGCGACGAGCTGTTCGAGCAGTGCATGATCGAGAAGAAGGGCGGTGCCTTCTGAGGCGGTGACCCGGGTAGCACGTCGGGGGCGTTCGGTTTCGGCCGGGCGCCCTCGGCGTTTCGAAGGCCGCGCCGGCCCCATGGACGGGCGGCGGGGCGGCGCGGTATCACTGGTCCATGCGCATCCATCGCTGGTCGCTCCTCATCGCCGGCCTGTGGCTCCTCGCCGCGTGCGGCGACCCCGGCAGCCCGTCCCAGGTCCACGACACCGGGGCCGACGTCACGGCCGACGCCGAGGCCGACACGGCCCCGGATCCGGACACGGCCACCGACACGGCCACGGACCCGGACACGGCCTCGAACACGGACACGGCCACCGATACGGCCACCGACGCGGACACGGCCCCGGACACGGCCCCCGACACGGCCCCCGACACGGCCACCGACACGGCCACCGACACGGCCACGGCCACGGACTCGGCCACGGCCACGGACTCGGCCACCGATACGGCCACGGCCCCGGACACGGCCCCGGACACGGCCACCGACCCCGACACCGGCCCCGTCCCCGATCCCTTCGCCTGCCCAGCCCCTCCGGCCGACCTCCCGACCCCTGCCATCACCGGCTCCGGCCGCTGGCGCTTCATCGCCCCGCTCTCCGTCCCCGGCCTGCACCCGCGCGGCGCCCGCGTCTACCTGCCCGCCGGCTACGACGCCGACCCCGACGCCCGCTACCCCGTCCTGTACCTGCACGACGGCCAGAACCTCTTCCACGGCGCCGACGCGGCGTTCGGCGTCGCCTGGGAGGTCGACGAGGCCCTGGACGCCCTGACCGCCGCCGGCCTGGTCGAGCCCACCATCGTGGTCGGCGTCGACAACACCCCCGAGCGCATCGACGACTACACCCCGACCTGGGCCGCCAACTACCAACAGGGCGGCAAGGCCCCGCTGTACGCCGAGCTCCTGCTGGACGTCTTGAAGCCCGTCGTCGACGCCCACTTCCGCACCCAGTGCGGTCCCTCGCGCACGGCCCTGGGCGGCTCCAGCCTGGGCGGCCTGGTCAGCCTGTTCATCGCCCTCGAGCACCCCGGCGTCTTCGGCCGCGTCGCCGCCGTCTCGCCGTCCCTGTGGTGGGACGATCAGTGGATGCTGAAGGCCTTCGACGCCTACGAGGGCCCCTTGCCCGAGCGGCTGTGGCTGGACGCCGGCCTGGACGAGGCCAAGCCCGCCATCGCCGGCGTCCCCGGCGTCGCCGCCCTGGCCCGCGTCGCCCGCGACCGCGCGCTGGCCCTCGGGATGACCATGGGCGACGCGCTGGGCTACCTCGAGGATCCCGGCGCCGCGCACAACGAGGCCGCCTGGCAGGGGCGCCTGCCGGCCATCCTGGCCTTCCTGCTGGGCGACGCCCGCCCGGCGGACGTCCCCGCGACCAGCCTGCACCTGCACGTCCTGGGCAGCTTCCTGGCGCTGGACCCCGGACCCCAAACGACCAGCGTCTCGATCGAGGCGCGCCACGGGGACATCCTGCGGCTGACGTGGCCACACCCGACCTTCGAGATGACCAGCACCAAGCCCGAGGTGGCGACCCTGGCCGCCGACGGCACGCTGACGGCGCAGGCGGTCGGCACCGCGCCCCTCGAGGCCGTGGGGTTGGGCCTCGTCGCCACGAACGACGTCGAGGTCCGCGCCGAAGACCACGTGAAGGTGACCTTCCTGGTCACGGTGCCCTGGTGGACGCCCCTCGAGGACACCATCCACGTCTCGGGCAACCACCCGTCGCTGGGCGACTGGGACGGCGTCGGGCTGGCGCTGACGCCGACCGGCGGCAACGCTTGGATGGGCAGCGTGTTGGTCCCGTGGGGGTACGATCTGGCCTACAAGGTGACCCGCGGCAGCTGGGCCACGGTCGAAAAGGGCGAGAGCGGCGAGGAGCTGGCCAACCGGACGGTGTGGGCCGGCGACGATCTCGCCCTGGACGTGGTGGTGCTCGGCTGGGCGCCGTGAGGCGGAAGGGTGCGCCCCGCCCGGGTGTTCGGAACCTGTGACGGCCGGAGGCTCGGCCGCGCCTCGGGCGAGGCGCGGGGAGGCTCGGCGAAAGGCTCGACAAGCATGTATCGGCTGTTCGTCGCGATCGATCTGCCCGAAGACGTCAAGGAGGGGCTCGCCTGGATGACCGGCGGCATGCCTGGCGCCCGGTGGATCGCGGAAGAGGACTTCCACCTGACCTTGCGCTTCATCGGCGAGGTGGACGGCGGCGTGTTCGACGACCTGTCGAACGCCTTCGAGTCCATCCGAGAGGAGGGCTTCGAGCTTCAGCTCAAGGGGCTGGGGCACTTCCCGCCGCGGCGCGAGCCCAAGGTCCTGTGGGCTGGCGTCGAGCCGTCGCCGCAGTTGCAGCGGCTGCGTGACGCGGTCGATCGCATCTGCACGCGCTACGGCGTCGAGCGGGACCCGCGCAAGTTCCACCCGCACGTGACGCTGGCCAGGCTGAGCGGGGCCTCGATCGGCCGCGTGACGCAGTTCCTGGCCGACAACGCCATGTACCGCAGCCGCACCTTCCCGGTGACCGAGTTCCACCTGTACTCGAGCACGCTGCACCCGGCCGGCGCCACGCACCACCGCGAGCACAGCTACCCGCTCATCACGCCGCCCGAGCTGATGTACGCCGAGAGCGAGCCCGGCTGACGGTCAGCGGGTCGCGTCGGCACGCGCTTCAGCGGCCGCGCGGCGGCGGGGCGGTCCTGGGCGTCTCGCCCCGCGGCGGGCCGGGCCGCGCCGGGTTCGCCGCGCCCATCGGCCTCCAGGCCTGGTACTTGGCCGCCGACTCGGGGCCCGCGAAGACCTGCAGCCCGACCAGCGGCGCGTCCCCGTTCTGGACGCTGACCTGGGCGTTGGCCGGCATGTAGATGGTCGTGCCCGGGCCGACGTCGTGGGTCTGGCCGTCGATGGTCATGCGCGCGGTGCCCTCGAGCACGTGGATGAGCTCCTCGCTGGCGTCGCGGTGCTCGGGGACCGCCGCTCCCGCCTCGAGGCGCAGCAGCCCCAAGAAAGCGTTGCGGCCGCTGGGCAGCATCCGCACGGTGGCCTGGCCGTTCGGGGCCACCCGCAGCGCGGTCGCCTCGATCGGCAGCACGAGGGCGGTCGGCGGGGCGGGGGCCGTGGCGGCTGGTGGCGCCTCGGCCGGCTGGGCGAGGCTGGTCGCGCTGAGGGCCACGGCGACGCCGAGGCCGAAGGTGAGGCAGGGGAGGGCGACGCGACCGAGCAGGTTCATCGAGGGGCTCCGGGTCAGGAGTCGGGGTCGTTCAGGCGGTCGGCCAGCGCGCGCAGGGCCTCGCCACCGCGGACGGCGATGGGCCAGCCGTCGCCGACCAGCACGTGCCGGATCTCGTCGAGGCCGGCCAGCCGACGGATCGAACGGACGGCGGCGGCGCGATCTTTCAGCATCGCCTCAGGCAGCATCGTCAGCTCGCCCAGCCGCGGCGCGCGCACCAGATCGCCGGTGATGAGCGTGGCCGGCTCGAGCCGCAGCGCCAGCTCGCCCGGCGTCTTCGAGCCGTCGAGCGCCAGCGCGGTCAGCCCCGGCACGACCTCGTCGCCGTCGGCCAGCCACCGGTGGCAGGCGACGGGGAAGGCCTCGCGCTCGCTCGCCGGGCCGGCGATCCGGGCGCCCGTGCGAGCCGCGAGGGCCTTGGCGTCGCGCACGTGGTCCGACGTCGTCACCACGATCCACGCCAGCCCACCCAGCACGTCCAGGTGCGTCGCGTCGTGCGCCGACATCGGCAGCGGGTCGACGGCGACGTTGCCGCCGGGGCGGACCCACAGCAGGCTGTTGAAGTCGAGGTTGCGCGGCTCATCGAAGGTCGACCAGGCGAACAGGTCGGGGCGGTGCAGGCTCTTCATGGCGGCGAGCCTAACCGACCGGCGCGCGCGCCGTCACCCCTTCGCGTGCGTCGCTGCGGACTGCCTGGCGGCGACCTCGAGCGCCCAGCCGTGGCGCAGGCCGCGGTCGCTGACGACGACCTCGGGCGCGCCCAGCCAGCGGACCACCTCGGCCAGGATGAGCGTGCCGGCCAGCACGATGTCGGCCCGTCCGGCCAGCAGCGGCGGCGCCAAAGCCAGCGTCTGCGCGTCGGTCAGGCCGGCGAGTCGGTCGACCCAGGCGTCGACGCGCGCCGCGGGCAGGACGCGGTCGTCGACGGCGCCGGGGGCGCGCTGGGTCAGGCCGGCCTCGAGCGCGGCGACGGTGGTGGGCGTGCCGGCGACCGCGATGAGCGGCCCGGGCGCGGCGGGCCGGGCGGGCAGGGCGCCGGCGATCGCGCGTCGGGCGGACTCGAGCGCGGCCGGGGAGGGCGGCCGCCGCGTCAGGTGGCGCTCGGTGAACCGGACGCAGCCGACGTCCACGCTGAGGGCGCCCGCCAGACCCGCCGGCGTGCCCCAGGCCAGCTCGGTGCTGCCGCCGCCGATGTCCAGCATCGTCGCGGCCGGTCGCTGGGCGAAGCCGGTCATCACGCCGCGGAAGGTGAAGGTGGCCTCCTCGACGCCGGACAGGACGGTCACCGGCGCGCCCGCGACCTCGGAGAGCCGCGCGGCCACCTCGGCGCGGTTGGCCGCGTCGCGCATGGCGCTGGTGGCCGCGACGGCGAGCGCCTCGACCCCGAAGCGGCGCGCCGTCCGGCGGTAGTCGGCCAGCGCCTCGGCGACGCGCGAGATCGCCTCGGGGCCGATGCGGCCCGCCGCGTCGACGCCCCGGCCCAGGCGCGGGCAGCGCTCCTCGTCGTGCAGGACGTGGAGGCGACCGTCGGCGGCCTCGGCGACGAGCAGCAGGGCGGTGTTGGTGCCGAGGTCGACGGTGGCGACGCGCATGCGGTAGATCCCGGAGCCATGAAGAGCGAGCGCGCGACCAGGATAGCCCTCATCGGCCCGCGGGTCGCCAGCGAAGCGGTGCTGGCGGCGGCCGAGGCGGTCGGCGCGGGGGTGGCGCGGCGGGGCGGGATCCTGATCTGCGGCGGGCGGGGCGGCGCGATGGAGGCGGCCTGTCGTGGGGCCAAGGCCGCGGGCGGGCTGACCATTGGCGTCCTGCCGGGGCCGGACGACGGCGACGCGAACCCGTGGGTCGACGTGCCGATCGTCACGGGCGTGGGAGAGGCGCGCAACGCCATCGTCGCGCGCACGGCGCAGGCGGTCATCGCCGTCGGCGGCGCCTACGGGACGCTCAGCGAGATCGCGCTGGCCCTGTGCTTCGGCGTCCCGGTGGTCGGGTTGGGCACCTGGACGGTGGCCCCCGGGGACGCGCCGGACGCGCCGGACCCCATCGTGCGCGCGGGCGACCCCGACGAGGCCGTCGAGGCCGCCTTCCGGCTGGCCGGGCGCTGACGACTACTCCTCGTCCTGTTGGCGCAGCTTGGACAGGACGCCCATGTCCTCGAGGGTCGTCACGTCGCCCGCGGTGTCGCGCTCGGCGGCCACGTCGGCCAGCAGGCGCCGCATGATCTTGCCGCTGCGCGTCTTGGGCAGCGCGTCGGTGAAGCGGATGTCCGCTGGCCGCGCGATGGCGCCGATCTCTTTGGCGACGTGCTCCTTCAGCTCGTCTTTGAGGCCCGGCGTGGGCGTCCGGCCGCCCTCGAGCGTCACGAAGGCCACGATGGCCGTGCCGCGCAGCTCGTCGGGCCGCCCCACGACGGCCGCCTCGGCCACGGTCGGGTGCGACACCAGCGCGCTCTCGATCTCCATCGTGCCCAGGCGGTGGCCGGCCACGTTGATGACGTCGTCGATGCGGCCCATGATCCAGAAGTTGCCGTCCGCGTCGCGGCGCGCGCCGTCGCCGGCGAAGTAGAACGGCGGGATCTGGCTCCAGTACTGGTGCTGATAGCGCTCGTCGTCGCCCCAGACGGTGCGCAGCATGCTGGGCCAGGGCTGCTTGACGACCAGGAAGCCGCCCTCGTTCGGCCCGCACGACGAGCCGTCCTTCTTCACGACGTCGGCCTCGATGCCGAAGAAGGGGCGCGTCGCGCTGCCCGGCACGGTCGTGGTCGCGCCCGGCAGGGGCGTAATCATCATCGCGCCGGTCTCGGTCTGCCACCAGGTGTCGACGATGGGGCAGCGGTTGCCGCCGATGACGCGGCGGTACCACATCCAGGCCTCGGGGTTGATGGGCTCGCCGACGGTGCCCAGCAGGCGCAGCGACGACAGGTCGTGCCGGTCGGCGTACTGCTCGCCCCACTTCATGAAGGCGCGGATGGCGGTCGGCGCCGTGTACAGGATGCTGACCCGCCACTTCTCGACGAGATCCCAGAAGCGGTCCTTGTCGGGGTAGTCGGGCGCGCCCTCGTACATGACGGTCGTCGCGCCGTTGGCCAGCGGGCCGTACAGGACGTAGCTGTGGCCGGTGATCCAGCCGATGTCGGCCGTGCAGAAGTAGGTGTCCTCTTCCTTCAGGTCGAACACCATCTTCGTCGTCAGGTAGCAGCCGACCAGGTAGCCGCCGGTCGAGTGCACGACGCCCTTGGGCTTTCCGGTCGTGCCGCTGGTGTACAGGATGAACGACGGGTGCTCGGAGTCCAGCGGCACGGCGTCGCACTCGCCCGGCGCGGCGTCGACGACGTCGCCCCACCAGTGGTCGCGGCCCTCCTGCATGTGGACCGGCTGCCCGGTGCGCTTGACCACGAACACGTTCTTGACGGTCGGGCAGCGCGGGACGGCCTCGTCGACGGCGGCCTTGAGGTCGACGTGCTTGCCGCGGCGCCAGGCGCCGTCGCAGGTGACGATGGCCGCGGCCTGCGCGTCCTGCACTCGGTCGGCGATGGCGTTGGCGGAGAAGCCGCCGAAGATGACCGAGTGCGTCGCGCCGATGCGGGCGCAGGCCAGGGTCGCGATGGCCAGCTCCGGCACCATCCCCATGTAGATGGCGACCCGGTCGCCGGGCTGGATGCCGTGCGTGAGCAGCACGTTCGCGAAGCGCGACACCTCGCGGTGCAGCTCCTGATACGTCAGCGTCCGCGTGTCGCCCGGCTCGCCCTCCCAGATGATGGCGGCCTTGTTCCGGCGCCACGTGCTCAGGTGCCGGTCCAGGCAGTTGTAGGCCAGGTTCGTCTTGCCGCCGACGAACCACTGCACGTGCGGGTGCTCCCAGCGGCGCACCTCGCCCCACGGCTGGAACCAGTGCAGCTCGCTCGCCACCTCGCTCCAGAAGCCCTCGGGGTCGCGGATGCTGCGCTCGTAGATCCGCTCGTACTCCGCCATGTCCTTGATGTGGGCCTGGGCCGCGAAGTCGGCGGGCGGCTCGAAGCGGCGCGACTCCTGCAGGACGGAGTCGATCTCGGTGCTCTTGGGCGCGGCGGCGTCGGTCATCGCGGGTCTCCTCCACAGTCGGTGGCGCGGCAGGCAGGTTGAGGCTTGGGTGACCGAACGCTAGCCCCTCCCGGGCCTGCCTGGCAATCCGCGGCCCACGGCGGCGCGACACCCGGTTGCCAAGCACCGCCGGCCGTGGTCTCGTCCGGGCCTCCCCGCACCGCGAGCCCGCCATGACCAAGAGCGTCTACGACCTGCTCCCGATGAAGGCCCCGCGCGCCGCCGGCGCCGCGCTGCACGCCCTGACGCGCCTCGCCGAGAACCCGGTGACCCGCGCCATGCTGTCCAAGACCCTGCTCGAGGGCGCCGGCGTCCTCGGCCTGCGCCAGGTCCCCGCCGACGAGCCGCTCGAGGCGATGCACCCCTTCCTGCACGTGCGCGGCGAGGCCCCGACCGAGCCCTGGGCCCCGTCGGCCGACGCCCTGGCCGACGCCGCCCGCCCCGAGCGCTTCGCCGCCCCCGGCCACGCCTTCGAGACCGCCGCCGACTTCGCCGCCGCCTACCGCGACGGCCGCCTGACGCCCATCGACGTCGCCGAGCGCGTCCTCGCCGCCACGGCCGCCACCGAGGCTCACGCCCCGCCGCTGCGCATCTTCATCGCCCAGGACGCCGAAGACCTGCGCGTCCAGGCCCGCGCCTCCGCCCAGCGCTGGGCCGAGGGCCGCCCGCTCGGCCCGCTCGACGGCGTCCCCGTCGCCGTCAAGGACGAGCTCGACCAGACGCCGTACCCGACCACCGTCGGCACCCGCTTCCTCGGCCACACCCCGGCCGCCGCCGACGCCGACGTGGTCCGCCGCCTGCGCGCCGCCGGCGCCCTGCTCGTCGGCAAGACCAACATGCACGAGATGGGCCTGGGCGTGACCGGCCTCAACCCGCACCACGGCGCCGCCCGCAACCCCTACGATCCGGCCCGCGCCACCGGCGGCTCCTCCAGTGGCCCCGCCGCGGCCGTCGCCGCCGGCCTGTGCCCCATCGCCGTGGGCGCCGACGGCGGCGGCTCCATCCGCATCCCGGCCGCCCTGTGCGGCATCGTCGGCCTCAAGGCCACCTACGGCCGCATCAGCGAGCGCGGCGCCGCCCCGCTGTGCTGGAGCGTCGCCCACGTCGGCCCCATGGCGGCCACCGTCGCCGACACGGCGCTCGGCTACCTGCTGATGGCCGGCGCCGACCCCGGCGACCCCAACACCCTGCACCAGCCGGCCCCCGACCTCGATCGCTTCGACGACGGCGATCTGAAGGGCCTGCGCGTCGGCCTCTTCCAGCCCTGGTTCGAGGACGCCGACCCCGAGATCGTCGCCGCCTGCCGTCAGGCCGTCGCCGCCCTCGAGGCCGCCGGCGCGACCGTCCACGACGTGACCGTCCCCGAGCTGGGGCTGCTCCGCGCCGTCCACCTGGTCACCATCGTCAGCGAGATGGCCGCCGCGCACCTGCACCACTACGCCCACAAGCGCAGCGACTACGGCCTCGACACGCGCCTCAACCTGGTGCTGGCCCGCAGCCTCGGCGCCTACGACTACGTCCACGCCCAGCGCCACCGCGCGCGCCTGTACCAGCACTTCATGCGCGTGCTGGCCGACGTCGACGTCATCGCCACCCCGGCGACCGCCTGCACCGCGCCGCTGCTGCCCAAGGACGCGCTGTCGACCGGCGAGAGCAACCTCGCCATGACCGACCGCATCATGCGCTTCGCCCCCGCGGGCAACCTGACCGGCCTGCCGGCCCTGTCCCAGCCGGTCGGCTACGACGCGGCCGGCCTGCCCATCGGCCTGCAGCTGATGGGCCGCCCGTGGGACGAGGCCCTGCTCCTACGCCTCGGCCGCGTCGTCGAGCAGACCGTCGCGCGCCGCGCCCCGCGGGTCCATCACCGCCTGCTGGGCTGAGGTCCCAACCCGAATAGCGCCCGCGCGTTGCCTCCCAGCACGCCCTCCAGCGCCTCGGGCGACAGGTCGCGCCCGGCCAGCCGCACCAGCTCGCGGTCCCAGGCGTAGGGCAGGTTGGGGAAGTCCGTCCCGTACAGGATCCGCTCGGGGCGCACGTCCAGCAGATCCCACGGCACCGCGCCCGGCAGGTACCCGGCGATGGCCATGGTCGTGTCGAGCCACAGGGTGTCGTGGCGCTCGAGCAGCCGCGCGTAGGCCCGGTACTCGTCTGCGCCCAGGTGCGGCACGCACAGCTTCAGCGTCGGGTGGTCGCGCAAGACCCGCTCGACCCGCTCGGCCGAACACAGCTGGTACGGGTCGCAGGCGTAGGCAGGGCTCTTAGGCTCGCGCCCGGCGTGCATCACCAGCGGCTTGCCCGCCTCGGCGCACGCCTGATAGATGGGCCGCAGCGGGTCGGCGTCGGGCGCGAAGCACTGCACGTGGCAGTGCAGCTTGACCCCGCCCAGCCCCGCCGCGAACGCCTCGCGCAAGATGCCCGCCGCGTCCTCGTCCTGTGGGTGTACCGTCGCCAGCCCGGTCACCCGCGGCTCGCCGCGCACCACCTCGGCCATCCAGGCGTTCATCGCCCGCGCCATCCCCGCCTGGTGCGCGTAGTGCAGCGCGACCAGGTGGTCGACGCCCCGCGACAGCAGGAACGCTATGACCGCCGGCGTCTGCAGCTTGTAGCGGATCGGCCAGCCGTGCTGCTCGAACCAGCGCCAGATGGCCTCGAACAGCCTGTCCGGGAACAGGTGCACGTGCGCGTCCACGACCGGCGGCAGGCCGGCCCGCACCGCCGCCCCCTCGGGGTCGTCCAGCGCCGGCAGCGGCGTCCGCAGCATCCCCTCGCCGCAGGTCGGCAGGCAGGGCTCCAGCGCGTCTTCGGCGCGGCTCGGGGGCTGGTCACGCATCGCCCCCCGTGTACCATCGGGGGACTTCCCGACCAAGGCGGACCCGCATGCCGCTCCCGCTGACCCCGCTCGACTGCCCCGCCTGCCACGGCGACCTCGAACGCGCCGACGGCGCCGCCGTGTGCCAGGTGTGCCAGCGCCGCTATCCAGACCGCGGCGCCTTCCTCGATCTCCGCACCGAGGCCGCGCCTCGCCCCACCGGCCTCGGCCCGCGGCTGATGTACTGGCGCCCCCTCGCCCGCGCCTACGAGCGGCTGTGGCGCCCCGCCTTCGTCGCCGTCAGCTCGGGCCGCCGCCCCGACTTCGACCGCGAGTACGACCTGGTCCGCGCCTGGCTCGCCCCCGCCGCGGGCGGCGTCCTGGCCGATCTGAGCTGCGGCCCCGGCGTGCTCGGCCGACGCCTGGCCGCCTCCGGCGACTTCGCCCGCGTCTACGGCGTGGATCTGTCCGCCGCCATGCTGATCCAGGCCAGCCGCCTCAACGCCGCCGACGGCACCACCGACGCCTTCCCGCTGGTCCGCGCCGACGTCGCCCGCCTGCCGCTGCGCGACGCCTCGCTGGCCGGCGCCCACGCCGGCGCCGCCATGCACCTGTGGCCGGACGTCCCCGCCGCCCTCTCCGAGGTCGCCCGCGTCCTGCGTCCCGGCGGCGTCTTCGTCGCCAGCACCTTCACCTACCGCGCCGGCAGCCGCCTGGGCCGCGCCGCCGCCGCCCTGGGCCAGCGCGCCGTGGCCGCCCGCCTGTTCGACGAGGGCCGCCTCGCCCGCGCCCTGGTCGACGCGGGCCTGGTCGGCTACCGCGCCCGCCGCTGGGGGACCTACACCGTCTTCCGCGCCGTGCGCCCCGGCTGACGGGGGAAGGCCCTCGCCGCCCTGGGGGTTGGAGCCGAGACCCGGGGAGGGCCACGATGACCGCGCAGCCCGCGACGAAGTCCGAGCACGAGGAGCCGACCATGAGCGCCCCCGACTCCGGCGAGCCGAAGAAGAAGCGTCGCCGCCGTCGCCGCCGCCCGGCCGACGCGCCGGCCGCGGCCACCTCCTCGACCGGTGGCGCCGCCGGTCCCGAGCAGCGCCGTAGCGCCCCCAGCCCCGAGCAGCGCGCCGCCGCCGCCCTGCGCGAGCTGTCGGCCGCCGCCCGCGAGCTGGCCCTGCGCGCCGGCTGGTCGCCCGAGCAGCTCTCGGCCCTGGACCGGCTGGTGGTCCCCCTCGAGCTGCCCGCCCCCGGCGCCTCCGGCAAGGCCCTCGCCGAGCACGCCCGCGGGGTCTCGCGGGATCTCGCCGGCCGCATCGACGAGGCCCTGACCGGCGCCGTCGCCTTCCAGCCGGCGCGCGTGTACTGCTTCTACTGCGACGCCGCCGACTGCGAGCACGCGGCGCCCCCCTCGGGGCACTTCACCTTCAGCGGCTACGGCCCCACCGGCCGCCCCGAGTGGCGCGACTTCGTCAACGCCTGCATCGACCGCCGCGACCCGCGCGTCGACCGCCTGTACGGCGACAGCCCCGAGATCCTGGTCTTCCTCGAGACCGGCGACGCCCTGACCAGCGGCCTGCTGCCCGAGTTCGGCCGCGGCAGCCTGGCCTTCCGCCTGGTCGGGCAGGTGGTGGCCGGCCTCATCCCGATGCGCACGGACGACGGGGTGGACGGCCCCGACCGCGTCGCCCTGACCGTGCAGCTGGTGGAGACCCGCTCGGGCGAGCGCGCCCGGCGCCTGCGCGTGAACCTGCTGGGGCTGCCCCGCGCGACCCTGGTCGAGGCGGCCGCCAACGGCGAGGCGCGCGGGCTGGGCGAGCGCGTCCGCGGCGTCCTGGGCGAGACCCAGCGCCGCGTCGACGTGCTGGCGCGCCGGGTCCTGGCCGCCGAGCGCCGCGGCCAGCCGCTGGACGTCGACGCCGAGGCCCGCCCCGTGCTCGAGCGCCTGCGCACCGAGCTGCAGCGCGCCCTGCGGCCGACCCGCCACCGCACCCGCCACGCCCAGGAGCGCCACCAGAGCGGCGAGCGCCCGACCGGCAGCGCCGTGAACGACGCCCTGCGCGCCAGCGACCAGGCCCTGCTCGAGGACGTGCGCCACGGCACGGTCGTGGTCCTCGGCCCCCGCGGTCGCGCCCACGTCTTCAGCCCCGAGGGCCGGCACGTCACGAGCCTGCAGCTGCAGCCCGGCGAGGTCGCCCGCAAGACCGGCCGCTCCCTGTGGCGCGCCCTGGCCCGCCCGGCCGCCGAGGCCTTCCGCGCCCAGCTCGAGCTGCTGGCCCAGGGCGAAAAACCGGCCTACTCCGTCTAGTCCAGCTACCCTCGGGCCCATGCCCACCGACTACGGCTGGCTCTCGGTCCTGCCGCCCCTCATGGCCATCGCCCTGGCGATGGTGACCCGCCAGGTCTACCTGTCGCTCTTCGCCGGGATCTGGGTCGGCACCACCGTCCTGGCCGCCGGCGACCCGCTGGCCGGCCTCGCCGCCGCCCTCGACGCCTGCATCACCGTCTTCGAGGACCCTGGCAACACCCGCGTCATCGCCTTCTCCGCCCTGGTCGGCGCCCTCCTCGCCTTCACCCAGGCCTCGGGCGGCGTCGCCGGCTTCGTCGATCTCCTCGCCCGCCGCCGCCTCGGCCAGACCCCGCGCGGCGCCCAGCTCCTGTCCTGGCACCTCGGCGTCCTCGTCTTCGTCGAGTCCTCCATCACCTCGCTCGTCAACGGCTCCGTCTGCCGCCCCCTCTTCGACCGCCTGCGCCTGTCCCGCGAGAAGCTCGCCTGGCTCTGCGACGCCACCGCGGCCCCGGTCTGCATCCTCATCCCGCTCAACGGCTGGGGCGCCTACCTCATCGGCCAGCTCGAGGGGCAGGGCTACGATCGGCCCGTCGAGGCCCTGCTCTCGGCCCTTCCCTACAACCTCTACGCCCTGCTCGTCCTCGCCCTGTCCCTGCTGCTCGTCCTGACCGGCCGCGACTTCGGCCCCATGGCCGCCGCCGAACGCCGCGCCCGCGCCGGCGCCCCGCCCGACGCCCCCGCCGACCAGACCACGGACGACACCCTCGCTCCGGCCGGCGTCCGCCCCCACGCCCCCTCCTTCGTCCTGCCGGTCCTGACCATGATCGCCATGATGCCCCTCGCCCTCTGGGTCACCGGCGACGGCGACCTCATGGCCGGCTCCGGCTCGACCTCGGTCTTCTGGGCCGTCCTCGCCGGCACCACCGTCGCCGCCGCCCTCGCCGTCGGCCGCCGCCTCATGACCGTCAACGCCTCGGTCGACCTCTTCTTCAAGGGCGCCGGCGCCCTGCTGCCCCTGGCCGTCCTGATGGTCCTCGCCTTCGCCCTCGGCGCCGTCGCCAAGGCCCTGGGCACCGGCCCCTTCGTCGCCGCCCTGGCCCGCGAGGCCGTCGACCCCGCCGCCGTCCCCGCGATGCTCTTCCTCGTCGCCGGCGTCGTCGCCTTCTCGACCGGCACCTCCTGGGGGACCTTCGCCATCATGATCCCCATCGCCGTCCCGATGGCCGCCGACCCCACCCTGGGCTCGTCCGCCCCGCTCCTGCTAGGCGCCGTCCTCGGCGGCGGCATCTTCGGCGACCACGCCTCGCCCATCTCGGACACGACCCTCATCGCCTCGATGGCCGCCGGCTGCGACCACATCGCCCACGTCAACACGCAGCTGCCCTACGCCCTGACCGCTGGCGGCCTCGCCATCGCCGGCTACCTGCTGCTCGGCCTGACCCTGTAGTCGTCGTCTAACCGAGCCCCAGCAGCTCCAGCACCGCCGGGCTCGGCACCAGCTCGGCGTCGCGCTCGCCCGACAGGCGCACCAGCCGGTGCTGCACCAGCGTCCGCGCCTCCAGCGCCGCCCGCAGCGCCTCCAGATCGGCCACCGACGGCGGCATCAGCGGCAGCGCGTGCGACAGCCGCAGCCGCGCGCCCGCCCCACCGGCCTCGCCGAACAGCGCGCCCACCTCGGCCGCCAACGCCGGCGCCAGCTCGGGCAGCAGCGCCAGGGTCAGCACGCGCATCTCCGCCTCCTCGAGCTGGTAGCGCGCCCCCACCATGTGCAGCGGGCACAGCACCCCCAACCGCTCCAGCGCGTCCATCCCCTCCTCGAGCGCGTCCTCGCACGCGGCCCGCCCCTCGGCCGCCCCGGCCACCCCGGCCACCTCGCGCGCCAGCCACGCCACCCGCTCGCCCTCGAGCCGCGTCACCCGCGACGCCAGCGCCCCGCTCGACTCCCACCCGTCCATGCTCGCCTCCACGCGCCGCCCAACCGACCCCGCGGTTCGCCGGGCCGGCCCCACACGCTACATTGCTCGTTGACGGCCCGCCACGTCCCGCGCCCCGCGCCCGCGACGTCCCGCTTCGGCCTCCCCCCAACGCCCCCACCCCGACGGAGCCCGCCATGGCACGCCTCGCCGCGTCCTCGCGCGCCCTCGCGCTCGCGGTCGCCCTGCTCGGCTGCGACGAGCGCGACGCCTCGATCGTCGCCGTCGTCGCCGACACCCCCGACGTCAACGGCGACGACGCCGAGGGCGCCCCCGAGCCCCCCGGCGCTTCATGCGGCGACGCCCCCGGCGCCGGCTGCGCGGCCGGCCAGGTCTGCGACCGGCTGGGCTGCCAGGTCGGCGCGGCCGGCACCTGCCGCGACGTCCCCGACGTCTGCCCCGAGGTCGCGGACCCGGTCTGCGGCTGTGACGGCGTGACCTACGGCAACGACTGCCTGCGCCGCCAGGCGGGCGTCGGGCGGCACCATCCGGGCGCGTGCGGCGTGGCGGGCAGCGCCTGCGGCGATCTGGTCGGCGTCGCCTGTGGCGGCGGGCTGGTCTGCGATCTGACGAGCTGCGAGTCGCCCGCCCTGGGCGTGTGCAAGACGCGGCCCTGGACCTGCGCGGACGCGCCCCAGGCGCTGGTGTGCGGCTGCGACGGCGTCACCTACGGCAGCGAGTGCGACCGCCTGCGCGCGGGCGCGGCGCGACGGCACGAGGGGCCCTGCGCCGACGGACCGTCGGTGTGCGGCACGCTCAGCAGCCCGCCCTGCCGCTCGGGCGAGGTCTGCGACGTGATGGGCTGCGCGCTGGGCGACCCCGGCGTGTGCGCGGCCCTGCCGACCAGCTGCAGCCCGCTGTACGCGCCGGTCTGCGGCTGCGACGGCGTGACGTACGCGAACGACTGCGAGCGCCTGCGGGCCGGGGTGCGGGCGGCCCACGCCGGGCCCTGCGGCGCGGCCGGGCTGCCCTGCGGTTCGCTGGGCGGCGGGGCGTGTGGTGACGGCCTGGTGTGTGACCAGGCGACCTGTGACGAGTCGGCGCCGGGGGTGTGCGTGGCCCTGCCCGACGTCTGCGGCCGCGAGGGCACCCCGGTCTGCGGGTGCGACGGCGTGACGTACGCGAACGACTGCGAGCGCCTCCGCGCCGGCGTGGCCCGAGCTTCCAAGGGCCCATGCGCCACGCCCGGCAAGGCCTGCGGTCCCATCCCCGACGGCCTGTGCCCCGCCGGGCAGGCCTGCGCCCGCGAAGGCTGCCTCCCGGGCGCGACCGGGACCTGCGTCGCCCAGGACGATCCCTGCCCCGACCTGGACGACCCGGTCTGCGGGTGCGACGGCGTGACCTACCCGAACCCCTGCGAGCTGCGCGCGGCCGGGGTCTCGCTCGACCACACCGGGCCGTGCGCCGCCGCCGACTGAGCCGTCGGCTCGACCTTGCCCGCGCCGCGCGGCTCCACTAGCCTGCGGGGGCCCGCGGCGCGGCGGGCGGGGAGGGCGCCTTGGTGACGGAACCGGTCAGGCTGATGCGGCGGCGGCAACCCGCCGAGGCGGCGGTGACCGACGCCAGCCTGGCCCTGTTCCGGCTGGGCGAGCAGTGCAACAACCGCTGTCCGATGTGCAGCAACTCCGGGCGCCCCGAGGCCTTCTTCCAGGGCGAGGCCGAGCTGCTCCGGCGGGCCGATCTCCTGGCCGATCGGGGCTTTCGGCGCGTGGTCCTGACCGGCGGCGAGCCGACCATCCACCCGGCCTTCTGGGCGGTGGTCCAGCGCCTGGGCGAGCGCGGCGTCGCCTGGGACATCAACACCCACGGCCGCAGCTTCGCCGACCCGGCCTTCACCGAGCGGGCCCTGCTCGGCGGCCTGCGCCGCGCCATCGTCTCGCTGCACTCGCACCGGCCCGAGGCGGCGCGCGTCATCTCGGGGTTCTCCCACGGCGCCTTCGAAGAGACGGTCGCCGGCCTCGACCAGCTGGTCCGCGCCGGGGCCTGGCTGATGATCAACTGCGTCCTGACGACGCACAACCTGGACGTCGCCGACTACCTGCGGTTCTGCGCCGCGCGCTTCGGCAGCGAGCCGCGCTACAAGCTGGTCTTCCCGTCGACCGGCGGCAAGGGCGGCGACTGGGAGGGCATCCAGCTGCGCTTGAACGACGTGCGCGGGCCGGTGGCGCAGGCGCGCGCGATCGCCGCCGAGCTGGGCCTGCGCCTGGCCTTCGAGTCGCTGCCGAACTGCGTGCTGGACGACCCGTCCGCCGACGACACCAGCCGCTCGGGCTTCGGCGAGACCCACTACCTCGACGACCTCGACGGCGAGCGCCTGTACCCCATCCGGGCCATCGAGGCCGCCCTGTCGGCCTTCCCCGACTCGTGCCGCGGCTGCCGCGCGCTGCCCCGCTGCCCCGGGGTCGCCGAGAGTTACCTGCGCCGCCACGGCGCCTCCGAGCTGACCCCGTTCCGCTGAGGCCTCCATGACGCCGCTCGCCCGCCTCCTCGGCGCCCTCGCCGTCGTCGCCGCCCTGGCCGCGCCCGCGGGGTCGGCCGAGAGGCTGGCCTGGCCTCACGAGCGCCTCGCGCCCGCGCTGGCCGAGGCCGCCGCGTCGGGCCGGCTGGTGCTGGTCAAGGCCGACGCCGCCTGGTGCCCCGAGTGCAAGACGCTCGAGGCCGAGGTCTTCGCCACGCCGGCCGGCGCCGCCCTGGCCCAGCGCTTCGTCGCGGCGCGGCTGGACTTCGACCATCCCGACAACCGCCCGGCCATGGAGCGCTACGTCATCCTGGGGTTGCCGACGACGCTGGTGCTTCGCGCCGACGGCAGCGAGGTGGGGCGCGTGACGGGCTACCAGGGCGCCGAGCAGTTCCTGGCCGCGCTCGGGGCCATCGAGACCCGCGGCGACGTCCTGCCCGCGCTGCGCGCCGCGGCCGCCGCGCGCCCCGACGATCCCGAGGCCCTGCTGCGGCTGGGCGAGGCGCTGCTGGTGCGCGGCGACCCGGCCGGCGAGGCGACGCTCGAGCGCGTGACCTGGCTGGCTGCGGGTGCGCGCCCCGAGCTGGCGGCCGAGGCGCTGTTCCTGCTGGGGCGCTTCCACCACCGGGTGCGCCGCGATCCGGCGACCGCGCGCCACCTCTGGCGCGAGCTGGCGACCCGCTACCCCGACCAGGGCTGGGCGGGCGGCGCCTGGGCCTGGTACGCCCGCGCGCAGGCCGAGCTGGGCCAGCCCCAGGTCGGCGCCACGGCCCTGCGCGTCCGCGCCGTCGCCGATCCGGCCAACGCCGCGGCCACGCGCCAGTGGGTGCAGTTCCTGGTCGACCAGCCGGCCTTCCCTGGCCGCGAGGTCGAGCTGAAGGCCCTCGGCGCCCACGTCGAGCGGCTGCCCGAGGCGCAGCGCCGCGACCTGGGGGCGCTCGTCCGGCCGCTGCTCACCCGCTGACGGCGGCGCCCCGTCATGACCGAACCATGACCGAGCGATGACCGGCCCGTGACCCACGCCGGCCGAGGCCGCGGCAGACTGACCTCACCCAACCCGCCCCGGAGGTCCGTCATGCGCCGCCATCGCCTCGCGCCGCTCCTCGCCCTGCTCACCCTGGCCGCCCCGCTCCTGCTCGCCTGCGCCGCCCCCAGCAAGGCCCTCGCGCCGTCGCTGGCGCCCATCGCCGCGCCCGTCCCGCCGCCCGAGGACCCGTTCAAGCGCGACCAGGTGGGCGGCCTGGACGAGGCGGCGCTGCAGCAGCTGCTCCAGACCCCGCTGGTCCTCGACGAGCGCGCTCGGGTCGGCGTGGTCCCGGTCGCCAGCGCCTACGGCCCCGACGGGGCGCTGCCGCTGACCCACGTCCCCGCCGTCCTGGGCGAGGCCCTCGAAGGCACCGGCCACTTCGAGGTCGCCAGCGAGGTCGCCACCGACTGGCCCGCCGATCGCGGCCTGCCGGGCCTGCGCGAGCTGGGCGCCCGCTACCGCGCGCCCTACCTGCTGCTCTACCGCCACCGCTTCGTCGACCGCTCGTGGACCAACGCCTGGGGCGTGACCTGGCTGACGCTGGTCGGCGGCCTGGTGACCCCCAACCAGACCCTCGAGGCGGCCGGCGTCCTCGAGGCCACCCTGTACGACGTGCGCACCGGCGCCTTGCTGTTCACGGTCCACGAGCGCGTCTCCGCCCGCACCACCGAGACCGTCTGGCAGAACGAGCGGAAGCTGCGCGAGCTGCGCGAGCGCCTGCTCCGTAAGGGCGCCGAAGGGCTCGCCACGCAGGTGGTCGACAAGGTCCAGCGCCTCGCCTCCGTCCGCCCCCCGCGTTCTCCCTCGACCCAGGCCGCCTCCGACTGACCCGGCCCGCGCCGCCGCGAACCCTTGCGTCCGGGCCCGCCCTGGGATCGCCGGCTTCCAGCGGCTGCCGCAAGAGGCGAACTGGAGTGCGCGAGCTTGCTCGCGCCCCGACACCGGCGGCTTGCCGCCGGGGCCTGGCCGCCGTCCCGGCGCAGCAAGCTGCGCCGGATCGGGGCTCCACCAAGTTGGAGCACTCCGGGTCCCTTCACGTCACTCGCTTCCAGCCGGCCCGCGCCTGCCTCGCTGGTCGCATCCGCCCCCCTGGGATCGCCGGCTTCCAGCCGGCCCGCGCTGCCGCCTAGCCCGGCCCGCGCCGCCCCGTCCGCCGCCGTGGTAACGTCCCGGCCATGCCTCGCCCACGCCTCCGCCTGATGGCCCTCACGGCCCTGGCCGCCGCGGCCCTGACCGCCTGTGGCGCGACCTGCCGCGAGATCGCGCGCGACCGCCAGGCCTTCCTGGCCCGCCGGGCCGCGCCCACGACCGCGCCCCACGCCCAGCTGATCATCCCCTTCCCGCTGGCCGACCGGCTGCTCACCCGTCGCGCCGCCGCCGTCCCACCCGCCTCGCTGGACCTCACCCCGCTCGCGCTGCTCGGCCTGCCGGTCGGCGTCGCCTCGGTCCGCCTCGCCTCCGTGCGCCTCGCCCCAGCACCCGACGGCCAGATCGGGTTCGAGCTGACCGTCTCGGTCGCCAGCGACGCCCGCCCTCTGGCCCAGCTCGCCGCCGTCGCCCACGTCGCGCCGTCCTACGATCCCGTCAGCGGCGCCTTCCAGGTCCGCCTGCGCCCGGTCGACCTCCGCCGCCTCGAGCCGCGCCTGGTCGGCGACGGCCGCGACGCGGTGGCCGACTGGCTGCTCTCGATGCTCCCGCCGGCCGCGCGCCTGGTGGTCTCGCGCGGCCAGGTCGGCCAGCTGGCTTCGGATCTGTTGGCGTTCATCGCCTCCAACGCCTGGGATCTGCTGCGCGACGGCGCCTTGACCGACATCGGCCCGCTGACCGAGCTGACCTTCGCCTTGCCCGGGCTCCCCGTCACCGGGCTGCGCGGCCGCACCTTGCAGCCCGACGCTGCGGCGCCCGCGCTGGCCCTGGACCTCACGACCCCGCTGCCGGTCGCCACCGGCCTCGCCGCCCCGCCGCCACCGCTTCGCTCGCTCGACCTCCTCCAGGTCCGCATCGCCGGCGACACCCTGGCCGAGCTGGTCAACACCCGCATGGTCGCGGGCGAGCTGCCCGCGCGCTTCCGAGGCGACGGCCGCCCCGATCCCCAGGGCCTCTACGAGGCGGCGCTGGCCTGGGCGTCGGGCGCCGCCCGCCCGACCCGCCTCGTCCTGTGGCGCACGTCCGGCGAGTGCCTGCGCGCCACCCTGGCCGGCGCCCCCCGCGTCGCGCTCAGGGGCGACGCGCTGCAGGTCGCCGTCGAGGACGTCCGCCTCGAGGCCATCGAAGGCGCCACCCTGACCACGGCCTGGGCTTGGCTCCGCACCCTGTGGACCGACGCGCTGACCCTCGGTGGCGCCATCGCCGCCTCGGCCACCTTCGACCTGGGCGACGACCGCCTCGTGACCCGCGTCGTGGCGGCCGAGGTCACGTCCGAGGCCCTGTCCCTGTCGCTCGAGGTGCGCTCTGCGCCCTCGAACGTGACGCCCCCGCGCCCGCCGTGAGATCACGGAAGGCGCGGTCGCCCCAACCCGGGGCCTCCGCGTCCCTTGCCCACCTTGCGCCCGGGCTTATCCCTCCCGAGGTCTCCCGCAACCCGCGCCCCTGGCCCCGCGCCCGGCCCTCGCCCGAGGGCCCCGGCCCGAGCCGCCCCGGCGTGGTGCCATGGAGGAGCGATGCTCAGGCTGGAACAGGCGACCCGCCCGGACGATCTGGCGCGCTTCGAAGCGCGGGCGCGCGCCGTCGCCACGGCCCCGGACCCCCGCCCCGGCGCGACGGCGCCCTTCTGGTCCCTCGAGGCCAAGGTCGCCGGCGCCCCGGTGACCCTCGTCTTCGAGGACGGCGTCCTCGCGGCGGCGACCCACGGCCGCTCGGGCGGCCCGCCCCGCGACGTCACCGAGCACGTCCGCGCCATCCGCTCGGCCCCCATTCGCCTCGCCAGCGATCGCCGCCCGGTCCCGCGGGTGCTGGTCGTGCACGCGACCGCGACCCTGCGGGCCACGGCCTTCGCTCGCCTCCGCCGGGGCCTGCAGAGCGCGGGCCGCGAAGGCGCCCGCACGATCGCCGAGGCGGCCGCCGAGGCGATGGCCCTGCGCGACTCGGCCCAGGTCGCCTGCTGGCCGCTCGACCTGGTCGCCCACGACGTCGCCCCGGCGGGCGACGGCCTGGCGGGCCTGTCGCGCCAGCCGGAGGTGCGCGAGGCCCTGGTCGACTGGGGGTTCTGCGTCGTCGACGCCCTGGGCGAGGCGGACGACCTGCCCGGTGTGCTGGCGGTCATCGAGACCGTCACTGCCGTCCGGGACGAGCTCCCGTGGGAGCTCGACGGCGTCGTCATCAAGCGGGCGGCCCTGGACGCACGCGGCGCCGATCGGCCCGCGTCGGCCACCGCCGAGCCGGTCTCCTGGGCGGCCTCGGTCCCGGTCGAGCCGCGCCGCGCGCTGACCCGGGTCGTCGATCTGGGCTGCGCGATCGATCGCTTCGGCGGCCTGCGGCTCGTGGCGACCCTGCGTCCCGTAGCGCCGGAAGGAGAGGCCGAGGTCACCTGCGCCCTGGTGCCGGACGCGCGGTGCGCCCCCGAGCTGGCCGACCTGCGCGTCGGCGACCGCGTCCGCGTCGCCCCCGCCCCCGACGAGCCCGGCCTGCTGACCGTCGGCGAGCTGTCCCCGGCGAGCGAGTCGCTGCGCGGCGAGCCGTTCACCTGGCCGACCACCTGCCCCTCGTGCGGGCTCGAGCTGGCCGGCGCCCGCCGCCGCCGCTACTGCCCCAACCGCCATGGCTGCGCCGAGCAGGTCCACGCGCGCCTGCGGCACTTCGTCGCGGCCGCCGCCGACGGCGAGGCCGCCGAGCGCCTCGCGCGCTGGGTCGAGGGTGGCCTCGTCCACGCCCCCGAGGACCTCCTCCGGCTGACGACCGCCGACCTCGCCGACGCCGATCCGCTCGCCGCCCCGGGCCGCGACGGCCCGGCCCCCAACCTGTACCAGGCGCTGCGCGGCGCCCACCCGCTGCCGCTCGAGCGCCTCCTGTTCGCCCTCAGCGTCCCCGGCCTCGACCCGGCCGCCGCGCGCGCGCTCGCCGCCCACTTCGGCGACCTCGAGCGCCTCGCCTCCGCCGCCCCCGACGACCTGCAGGCCCGCGGCGACCTCGGCCCCGCCGGCGTGGCCGCCCTCCGGGCCTACCTCGACGAGCCGCGCAACCGCGCCACCCTGCGCGCGCTCGCCGAGCTCGGCCTCGACGCCCCTCACGTCCCCTGACCCCACGCACAGGACCATCCGCCATGCCCCGCGGCAGCAACATCGTCGAGCGCCCCGATCTGCGGGGCCGAACCCGCGTCTTCCGCAGCCGCGCCGCCGCCGGCGAGCTGCTGGCGGCCATGCTGCGCAGCTACCGCGAGGACGACGCGATCATCCTCACCGCCGACTGCGGCGGGGCCGCCGTCGCCGCGCCCATGGCCCGCGAGCTGAACCTGCCCGTCAGCGCCGCGCCCGCGGTGCCCGTCCGGGCCCCCTCCGACGGCGCGATCCTGGGCGCCGTCGCCTGGGACGGGACCGTGCTGCTCGACGACGACGCGACGCGGCGCCAGCAGCTGCTCGAGTCGCAGCTCGAGCAGGTCGTCGCGCGCGCCAGGCAGGCCGCTGCCCAGGCACGCGCCGCGCTGGCGGGCGAGCACCCGATGCCCGACCTGATGCGCCGGACCGTCGTCCTGGTCGACGACGGCCTGGCCTCGGACGTCGTGCTGCGCGCCGCCCTGCAGGCCCTGGCCGCCGCCGAGGCCGCGCGGGTCCTGGTCGCGGTGCCGACCGCCCCCTCCGAGGCCGCCGCCCGCGTCGCCGAGCAGGCCTTCGCCGTCTACTGCCCGAACCTGCGCGACGGCGGCGCGTTCTCCGTCGCCGAAGCCTACGAAGAGTGGGCCGAGCTGACGCCGGAGGCGGCGCGAGAGCTCATCGCGCCGTTCCTGCCGCCGGCCTGAGCGCGCCCGCCGCCGCCTTCGGTAGGACTACCAGGGCAGCTCCTCGCCGTTGGCGTGCCAGAACGTGCCCGAGTTGTCGGGTCCGAGGGCGTCGATGCGCGCGATCAGCATCTCGGCCGCCTCGGCGGGGCCGACGTTGCCGCTGCCGCCGGTCATGTCGGTCTTGACGAAGCCGGGGTGCAGGATGGCGACCGCGACGGCGCGGCGCGCGAGATCGAGCGCGAGCGACTTGCCGGCCATGTTCACGGCCGCCTTGGACATGCGGTAGCCGTACATCCCGCCGGACGTGTTGTCGGCGATGGAGCCCATGCGGCTGGTGATGATGGCGACCTTGCCGCCGCGCGCGAGGCGGTCGGCCAGCGCAGCCGTGACGCGCAGCGGCCCGAGGGCGTTGACCTCGAGCTGCTGGCGGATCGAGTCGAAGTCCAGCTGGTCCAGGGTCTCGCGCCGCAGGAGGCCGGCGTTGTTGATCAGCAGATCGAGGCTGACGTCCGACAGGCGCCGCGCGAGATCGGCGACGCTCGCGTCCGAGGCGACGTCGACGTCGCGCTCGATGCGCACGCCGAGGGCCTCGAGCTCGGGCGAGGCGTGACGGCAGACGGCGATGACGGCGTCGCCGCGGGCGGCGAGCTGGCGACACAGCTCGAGGCCGATGCCGCGGTTGGCTCCTGTGACGAGGGCGGTGGCCATCGGGCGCTCCTTGGGCGAGGGCTGGCGCGATGAATGGACGCGCGGGGTGACGCGCGGGGTGACGCGCGGGTCGGGACTGCGATGAGGCCGCGGACGGTAGCCAAGGCGGCCGGGCCCGACAATCCCCCGGCCGTCGGACGACCGTCGAACGTCGACGACTACTCGCTTGCCGCCATGACGTCCCGTGCCAAAGGCGAGAGCCTTCGATCGTGACCCCTTGCCGGAGCGCCGTTCTCGGGAGCCGCCACGGGCCTGCGCATCCTCTGCGTCGAAGACGATCCAACCTGCGTGAAGCCATCGTCTACCTTCTCGAGGACGAGGGGTACGACGTCACCGCCGTCCCGACGGCCGAGGACGGGCTCGCCCAGCTGAAGCGCGGCGGCTTCCACCTGCTGCTGACGGACCAGCGGGAAGAAGTCGGCGAGTTCTGCCATCGGCGGCCCGATCGACGTGGCGCGCACCGCGCCGTACCTGCTGACCGTCTCCGACGTCATCCTCAGCCTCGATCAGGTCTACGGCGACGACGGCCGCGCCGAGCGCGTCATGCGGGTCGTGAAGATGCGCGGCTCCGGCCACGACACCCGCGCCCACCGGTTCGTCATCGGCCAGGGCGGCATCGTGCTCGAGGGCCCCGAGGCCACGGCCGGGGCGTCCTGACGGCTCTGGGCGCGTCGGTTCTGCGCCTCAGGCTTTGCCTGAGCGCCGGGCGACGTATCTTTCGCGGTGGTGGTCCGCGCGTCGGGCCGCGCCCGACGCCTGCGAGAGGTGACGATGCCCGAGCTCTCTCATCAGTCGCTGCTGGACGCGCTCGGCAAGCGCTACGACTCGGCGTCCGCCCGGGTCGTGCTGGCCGAGCTGCTCGAGACGACGCGCCTCGAGGCGCGTGACCGCTACACCGAGGACGAGGTCGAGCGGCTGTGCCGCGCGCTCGAGCGGGTGGACCGCCGCGCGACCCGCGCCGTCGCGGCGCTGCGCCATGGGCTGTCGTGGCAGACGCGCGAGGCGCCGACGCCAGCGGCGGTCGAGGCCGCGCCGTTTCCGGGCGGCGGGCCGGACGATCTGCCCGAGCCCGAGCCCGCGCCCGATCTGCCCTTCCCGAACCCCGATCCGCTGCCCGACGAGGGGGTCCCAGGGCCCGAGCCGGAGCCGGACCTTCCCTTCCCGGAGCCCGAGCCCGAGCCGGACACGCCCGTGCCGACGCCGCCCGCGGTCCGCTTCGTGGTCCACGACGTCCACACCGAGCCTGGCCAGGCGGTCTTCTTGTGCGGCGATCACGCGGCGCTCGGCGCCTGGGACCCGCAGGGGGCGGTGCTGCTCGACCCGACGGACTACCCCAGCTGGAGCAAGCGCCTCGAGCTGGCGCCGGGCACGGCGCTGTCGTTCAAGTTCGGCGTCCGTGACGACGCGGGCGGCGTGCGCTGGCAGCCCGGCGACAACCACGTGGTCGTCGTCCCGCCCGACGGCGAGGCGGTGCACGAGGTGCGCTGGGAGGGCTGAGCGTGCGGCCTATTCCGTCGCGGGCGTCGCGGGCGTCGCGGGCGTGGGTCGGGCCCGGACCGCGCCGCCGGAGACGCGGTCCTCGGCCAGCATGACGAAGCTGAAGTGGCCTGGGTTCTCCTCGGCGCACGAGACGCGGTCGAGCAGATCCGACGTGTCCATCGAGATGAGGCGGTAGTCGCCCTCGGGGCCGCCGACGACCGTCCAGGTGCCCGGGTTGATGAGGTCGATGTTGGGCCCGAGCTGGATGCGCAGCCGGCGGTGCTCGATGGTGGCGAGGCACAGGCTCGAGAGGCGGCGCACCTCGGTGTAGACCAGGCGCCGCGAGGGCCGCAGATCGATCTCGTAGGGCAGCTCCTCCATGGGCAGCCCGTAGCTCTCGGTGTCGGGCGGCCGCTCGGAGCCCGAGAAGACGGCGGCGATGAGCGGGCCTTCGAGCTCTCGGAAGACCAGGGCGTAGCCGTGGCGGTCGCCCTCGGGGCCGCCGACGCGGCGCGGGTAGAAGCGCGCGTAGACCCGCTCGCCACGGCGCAGCGGCAGCTCGTAGCCGGCGTAGGTCGTGTAGTCGAGCGCGACCGGCGGGCCCGAGGGCAGGCTCAACAGCAGGCGCCGGTACCCCGCGAGCGGGGAGGGGCCGTGCTGGACCACCTGGACCTCGTACCCTTCGGTCAGGCCGCCGATGGGGCGGATGCGGACCTTGGGCCGAGGGTGTCCGATGGCGCGCACGGCGGCCGCGCGCGTCCCCGACCGCACCGCGCGCAGCGAGGGTGGTCGCTGGGCCTCGGCGGGCAGCGTGAACGACGGACCGCCGCAGCCCCAGGGCAGGGCGAGCCAGACGAGGAGCAGGCCCGCGAGCGCGGCGCGCAGCCGATGAGGCGGCGGCCGCACGGCGCCGAGGGCCAGCTTCGAGCGCGTGACGCGAGACGCCGTCATGCCGCGAGGATGGCGCGGAGCGACGCCGCCAGCAAGCCCGAGACGGGCCGGCGAGGCGATGGTCGTCCGCGCGGCTTCACGGTCGCGACGTCCGCGCGGCTCAGGTCCTGTCGGCGATGATCTTCTGGGGATCGAGCCCCAGCTTCTTGCAGTACGCGACGAATCCCAGCTTGTTGATGCTGCGGATGGCGCGCGTCGACAGCGTCATCGTGATGGTGCGGCCCTCTTCAGGAATGAAGATTCGCTTCTTCTGAAGGTTGGGCTGCTGGTGCTTCTTGGTCTTGTTGTGGGCGTGGGAGATGTTGTAACCCACGAGCCGGCGCTTGCCGGTCAACTCACAGACGCGCATGTGACGTCCTCCTCACGAGGGGCGAGCCAAGTAACAGAGGGCGCCGAGGCCTGTCAATGCTTTCGCACCGTAGCGACACCCACGCCGAGGGGCTCGAGGTCCTGGCCCTGCGGACCCCGACCCTGCCACCGGCCACGACGACGAACACGGCCCTGGTCGGCCGTCGTCAGCTGTGGGTGGTCGATCCCGCGACCCCGCACGCGGCCGAGCGCGAGACCCTGGCCACGGCCATCGCGGCGCGCCTGGACGCGGGCGCCGCGCTGGCGGGGCTGGTGCTGACCCACCACCACCGCGACCACGTCGGGGCGGCGGCCTTCCTGCGCGAGCGGTTCGGGGCGCCCGTCCTGGCGCACCCGCGCACGGCCGCGCTGCTCGAGGGCACGCTCGCGGTGGACCGCCCGGTGGTCGAGGGGGACGTTCTCGAGGGCTCCGCGGCCCCGGACGACCGCTGGCGCGTCCTGCACACGCCCGGGCACGCCTCGGGGCACGTCGTCCTGTGGGAGCCGACGCGCCGGCTGATGGTGGCGGGGGACATGGTGGCCGCCGTGGGCACCATCGTGGTCGAGCCGCCCGACGGGCACATGGGCACCTACGTGGCCCAGCTGCGGCGCCTCGCGGATCTCGCGCCGCGGCTGCTGGTCCCCGCTCACGGCGACGTGGTCGACGATCCGGTCGCGCTGCTCGAGCGCTACGTCGCGCACCGGCTGATGCGAGAGCGCCGCGTCGCCGAGGCGCTCGAGGCCGCGCCGGCCGAGCTGGCGACCGTGACGCGGCGCTCGTATCCGGACGTTCCGCCCGCGCTGCACCCGCTGGCGGCCCGGTCGGCCCTGGCCCACCTCATCAAGCTGGCGGAGGAGGGGCGGGCGATCGAGGGGCCGGAGGGGGCGTGGCGAAGCGCGCCGGCAGCGCCGTGAGGGCCTGAACGTCGTCGCGGCTGCGCGTGGTGGCGCCGCTGCCCATCACCAGGGCCCCGTCGTCACCCAGCAGCTCGAGCGTGGCGCCGCGCAGAGCCTGCAGGCGCAGGCGCCAGCGCGGCCGAGTCGCGGTGACGGTCCGCTGGGCCCAGCGCAGCGGCCCCAGCCGGAACCCGTGGGTCCAGCGGTCGCCCGCGCGGGTCAGCTCCTCGCGCGCCAGGCGCTTGACGGCCGGCACGGCCAGCAGGACCAGCCCGAGCAGCGCCAGCAGGGGCGCGAAGAACAGGCCGAAGACCGGATGCTCGGCGGTGACGGTGAACATCGCGCCGCCGACCACCGCCATGCTGGCGCCGAAGAGCGCCAACACGCCCTGCAGGGCCGCGCCGCGGCGGACGCCGAAGCGCACCCGGGTCTCGGCCGGGGCCTCGTCCGCGAGGGCGGCTGCGTCGGCGGCGTCGTCCCGGCGGTCCGACAGGCGCGCGAGGCCCGTCTCGCCCGCCAGATCGTCGGCCAGGGCCGAGATGCTGTCGTGGTCGGGCGACTCGAGCAGCACGATGGACAGGCCGTCGGTGCGCTCCAAGGCGGCGGTCCACAGGCGGAAGACGTCGCCGTCGCGGCGGACGTCGGTCGGCTGGACGCGGATCCCGCGGAGCTCGGCCAGCGGCACCCACCAGACGTCGCGCTGCCCCGTCAGGCCGAGGCCCAGACGGCCGCGCGCCCGATCGAGGCACAGGCCGCCCGGCCCGGCCAGCAGGCGCACGGCGGTCAGGGCCAGGGCGCTGGCGAAGAGGGCGCCCACCCCGATGGACACGCCGCGGGCGGTGTCGGTCAGGGCCGGGTCCAGGCCCAGCGCCAGGGCGGTGGCCGCGATGGCGGTCGCGCCCACGGCCGCGCCCAGCCCGGCGCCGGTGTTGCGGGCGGGCGGGACGATGACCAGGGGGCTGGGGTCGGGCGCGCTCAGGCGGCGACCCCGGTCAGGCCCCGCGCGGACAGGCGGGCGTGGAGGCGCTCGGCGGCCCGCGAGGCCAGGGCCATGATGGTGATCTGCGGGTTGACCCCCAGGCTGCCCGGCACGACCGAGCCGTCGACGACGTGCAGGCGCTCGGTGCCGAAGACCTCGTGATCCGTGTCGACGACGCCGTCGCCGGCGCGGGCGGCCATGCGCGCCGTCCCCAGCGGGTGGTAGGCCGACAGATCGAAGTCGCGCGGGCCGAGGCGCGCCTCCTGCAGCCTCCGGTAGTCCTCCTCGCGCTGTAGCGTGACGTGCCCCTGCACGTTGGCGTAGACCTTGCGCGCGCCGGCGGCGCGGAAGACCCCGACCAGGATCTTCAGGGCCCGCGACAGCCGCTGCCCGTCCTCGTGGTTCATCGAATAGGTGATGAGCGGGCGACCGCCGGGGCCCAGGGTCACGCGCCCCCTCGAGGTGTCCTTGATCATGAAGCCAAAGGCCGCGAGGTGCCGGTAGGCCTCCATCAGCTCCGTCAGCTCGGGGCCCATCGGGCGCATGTCGAGGGCGAGCATCTCGACCGGCGTGAAGGCGCCCTCGAAGAGCAGGCCCTCGCGCTGGAACTCCTCGATGGCGTAGCCCTGCGGGACGCCGCGGCTGCCGTCGACCAGGTGGTCGAAGCGGGCGTAGGCGGCCGTCGCCGGGTGGACCGACAGGTTGCGCCCCAGCTGCCCGCTGCCCGAGGCCAGGCGGTCGCGCATCAAGACCAGCGGCGTCCGCAGGGTGCCGCAGGCCAGGACGACCCGCGAGGCGCGCACCGTCAGCCGCGCGGGCGGGGCGCCCTGCCGCGTCACGCGGGCCGACACCCCGTAGGCGACGCCGCCGCGGACCAGGACCCGGTCGACCCTGGCCCCCGTGACGAGCAGCGCGCCCGCCTTGAGGGCCGCCGGCACGAAGGTGACGTTCATGCTGCGCTTGGCGTCGGTCGGGCAGCCGAAGCAGCAGACGCCCTGGCCGTCGCAGCCGACTGCGTTGCGGCTGAGCGGGCCGTGCGCGTAGCCGAGCGCCTCGCACCCGCGGGCGATGACGTCCGCGCAGCCACCCAGCACGTCCGGCGCCGTCGGGGCGACGCCCAGGGCCTGCTCGACGCGGTCGAAGTGGGGCGCCAGGTCGCGGGGGCCGAGGCCCTCGAGGCCCAGGTCGCGGGCCCAGCCGTCGAGCACCTCGTCGGGCGCGCGGTAGCAGGTGCCCGAGTTGACCGTGGTCGAGCCGCCCACGGCGCGGCCGGCAAGGATGGGCAGCAGGACGTTGCCGACGGCGGTCGTCTCCTGGATCGGCAGGTAGGCCGCGCGGGTCAGCTCGACGCGCGACAGGCGCGTGAAGTCGGCCCGGTCCAGGTAGCGCCCGGCCTCGAGCATGACGACCTGGTGGCCGCGCCGCGCCAGCTCGGCGGCGACCACGGCCCCGCCCGCGCCGGTGCCGACGACGACGACGTCCGCCTCGATGACCCCGACGCCGGCGAGGCCGTCGCCGTCGAAGACCTGCTGCTCGCGGACGCGGGACCGCTCTCGGGCGGCGGGCGCCGGCCGGTAGGGGACGCCCAGGGCGGCGAACAGGGCCGGATCGTCGAAGTGCAGGGTCTTGATCGGCGCCAGGACCGACTTGACGGCCATGCGCGTCGGGTAGCTCAGGCGCTCGAGGCCCCGCAAGACGTCCAGGCGCCGCTCGGGCGACAGGGCGGCGAGCCGGCGGCCGGTGCGGAGCCGGGCGGCGGCTTCGAGGCCGGCGAGGGCCGCGTGGTAGGCGATCTCGGTCTCGCGGCCCTCGTCGGTGACGAAGCGCAGGACGCGATCGGCGGTGGCCTCGCCGAACCCGGGCAGCACCCGCCCTGGGGGGAGGACGGCGCGGCCGATGGCCAGCACGGTGTCTCGGAGGTGGGACATGCGACCCGGGCCCGCGGGAGGGGTCAGAGGTGGGGCGCCGAGCGGAAGCGCCGGGCGGCCTCCTCAACGCTTTGGCGGACGGCCGACGCGCTGTCAAGGATGGCCACCGCCGCCTCGAGCAGCGCGAGCTGGGGCGGCAGCTCGGCGAGGGCCAGGGGCTGGTCGTCGAGCGCCTCGAGGCGAGCGCGGGCGGCCGCGCCGAGTCGGTCTTCGACGGGGCCGAGCAGGCCCGGGCGCGTCGCGGCGGAGAACGGCGGCGGCACGGGCGACAGCGCTAGCGGGCGCCAGGGGGCCGGGCCCGCGAGGACGGCGTAGAAGATCGTGGCGCCCTCGGGGCAGAGGCCGTCGACGAGGCCGTCGGCGTCGGGCGACAGCGGCAGCGCGTCGGGGGGCGGAGCGTCGCGCCAGGCGGCGATGTCCTCAGGCGCGATGAAGCGGTCGCGGACGACGGCGGCGAGCTCGGCGCAGGCGGGGGCGGACCAGCCGAGGCGGGTCAGGTACCAGCGCTGGTGCGTGCCGAAGCCGCCGGGTGGCCGCGAGGGCGAGGCGGCGTCGGACGGCTGGCCAGAGACGGCGGCCGCGACGCGGCGGGCGAGGGCGTCGAAGTCGGGCGGGGGGCCGGCGCCGGCGAAGACCAGCGGGACGTGGTCGTCGGGGGCGTGGGCGTGGGTGACCGGGCCTTCCAGCAGCCGCGCGGCCGGGGGGCTGGCCGGGGCGACGCGCAGGGGCGGGCCGGCGGCGGGCGCGCCGGCGGCGTCGCGGGTGATGAGCGTGAGGGCGAGCGGGCGGCCGGCGGGGACCTGAAGGCGGGCGTGGCCGGCGCGCGGGTCGACCGGGTAGCGGATGAGGTCGGTGTCGAGGGCGCCCGCCCAGAAGGCGTCGGCGAGGTCGTCGGTCAGGGGGCGCAAGGCGACGATGACGGCGGCGCGCGAGGTCGCCGACAGGGCGGACGGATCCCAGGCGACGACCAGGGCGCCGTCGTCGGTGGTGGCGTGGGCGAGGGGCGGCAGGGGGCGCATCGGGACCTCGGGACCGGGCGGGCCGGAGCGTGCCGGCAGGGGCCGGGGTGGTCAGCCCATGAGGATGAGGATCAGCACGAGCTGCCCCAGGTTCCAGAGGCCGTGCACGGCGATGGGGACCAGCAGCGAGCCGCTCTGCTCGTACAGCCAGGCGAGGGCGGCGCCCAGGGCGGTGAGCGGCAGGATGAGGTGGGGCTCGAAGTGGACGAAGCCGAAGATGACGCCGCTGAGCAGGCCCGCGACCATGGGACCTGAGCGGTCGCGAAGGTTGCGGTAGAGGAAGCCGCGGAAGATGACCTCCTCGAACACGGGGGCGAAGAGGACGACCGCCACGCCGATGAAGAGGCGGGCCTCGGGGGTGCCGGCCTCGGTGAAGAGCTCGACGGCGTCCTGGGAGCCGTTGGGCTCGCCGAACAGGCCCGTGTTGATGATGGAGGCGACGAAGGTGACGACGAGGGCGAGGCCGGCGCCGGCGACGAGCCAGACGACGAAGCCGGAGCGGCCGCCGCCGGCGGCGCGGGCGCTGAGGCGGAGGGTCTCGCTGAGGGGGCGGGTGTCGCCGGCCCGGCGGCCGTAGCGCTGGATGAGCGCGAGGCCGATGCCGCCGTGGAGGAGCGTCTGGACGGCGATGAGCATGGAGATGGTCTGGGCGGAGGCCTGCAGCAGGCCGATGACGAGCGAGGTCACGAGGCCCGCCAGGATGAAGGCGAGCAGCCAGCCGACCATGACGTGGTAGGTGCTGGTGGTGTCGAACGGGCTGGCGGTGTCGGCGAGGCCGCCGCCCCAGCGGGCGCGGACGGTCTGGCCGAGGAAGAGGGGCCAGGTCAGCAGGACCGCGAGCCCGAGCAGGCCCAGCCCGAAGACGATGAAGGTGAGCAGGGTCAGGCGGCCGATGAGCGAGAGCGACTCGGCGCGGGCGGCGGCGCGCTGGGCCTCGGCGGCGGCGAGATCGCCGGCGTTGGCCTGGTGGCGGGCGGTGACCATGGTGGTCAGCCAGGGGGAGGCGCCCATGGCGCGCAGCTGCTCGGTCAGCGCGTCCAGGTGCGGGGCCGGCTCGCCGCGGGCGAGGGCGTACAGGCTCTCGTACGAGGGGCGCCAGGCCTCGACGTGCTCGGGGGACTCGGCCAGGGCGTCCAGCTGCGCCACGGCGTCCTCGTCGCGGTCGAAGGCTACGGCGACGGCGCTCAGGACCAGGCGCAGCTCGTGGGCCCAGGGGGCGCCCTCGTCGACGCGCCGGTCGAGCTCGGCGAGGGCGGTCTCTGGGTCGGCGGCCAGCGCGTCGCGGACCTCGGGCGGGACCTGGTCGGCGACCTGCACGAGGCGGGCCTGCAGCTCGAGGGTGCGGACGTCCGAGGGGCTGACGCGGCGGGCCTCGGCGGGCGCGGCGGCCTTGAGCGCGAGCAGCCCGGCGACGAGCACGAAGGCGAGGGCCGTCATGAGCCCGTCGAGGAGCTTGCGGCTCCCTCTGTGGGGGTGTCGGCTGGTCACGGGCCTCGGGGCGGGACGGGGGAGGGCTCGGCGGGGCGGTGCGCGGGCGGACGATCAGCGCTTGGAGAGCTTCTTGAGGACGCGCTCGCAGGTCTCGTCGGTCAAGGCCTCGCGACGCTCCGGCTCGCGGAGCAGCTCGCAGGCCTCCTTGTCGGGCTGCTGCTCGCACACGCGCTGCTCGAGGGCCTCGCAGGGGCGGTCGCACCCGGCGAGCGCCGGCGCGAGCAGCAGGGCGAGGGCGAGCGCGGTGGCTTTCGACGCGAGCATGGACCAACTCCGGTCGGTTCGAGGGCGCAGCGTGACCAGCATGATGCCGCAACTCGCCCCGAAGTGCATGCCTGTGTTCAGGGCGCGGCGGCCAGGGCGCGCGGGCCGCGCATGCTGAGCTCGACCAGGTCGGCGTAGCGGGCCACCTCGGCCTCGACCCACGCGGCGTCGCGCCCCAGCAGGTCGGCCATGTGGCGGGCGACCAGCGGGGCGCAGGCCAGGCCCTGATCGGGCGCGCGGTAGAACACGTGCAGCCGCCGGACGAGCACGTCGTCGAGGCGGGCGGCCTGCTCACCCAGCACGCACCAGGAGACCTGGGCCAGCACGTAGGGCAGCTCGGCCGTGAGCGTCGCCGCCTCGTCCGGGTGCGAGGCCATGCGCGCGCGGATCCAGCCGGCCGCGCTGCCGTGCAGGCGCCACAGCGCGTTGTCCAGGGGGTCGGGCAGGCCGCGCACGATGTCCGCGACCCGCGGCAGGCCGGGATCGAGCGGCAGGCGGTGCGTCCTGCAGCGACCCGCGCGGACCCCCGCGACGCGCCGCAGGCGCCGGACGGCCGCGTCGACCACCTCGGCGGCCATGGACCGATAGGTGGTCAGTTTGCCGCCAGCGATGGTGGTGATGCCGCGTTCGTCGTCGTAGCGCTGGTGCTCGCGGCTGGTCTTGTAGGCCGACTCGGCGTCGCTGCGGATGAGCGGCCGCAGGCCGGCCCAGGTGCTGCGCACGTCGGCCGCCGTGAGGCTCGCCTGCGGGAAGTAGCGGTTGGCCGTCGTCAGCAGGTAGTCGACGTCGTCCGAGGTCGCGCGCACGGCGTCCAGGTCGCCGTCGTAGTCCGTGTCGGTCGTGCCGATGTAGGTCGTGTTCTCGAAGGGGATGGCGAAGACGACGCGCCCATCGGTGACGGCGGTCATCACGACGGCCGCCTCGAGGGGCAGGCGGGTGCGTGAGACGACGATGTGGACGCCCTTGGTGCGGCGGAGCAGGCGCCCCTCGCCGGGGGCCTGGTCGAGGGCGTCGGTCCACGGGCCGCCGGCGTAGACGATGTGGCGGCAGCGGACCGAGCGCTCGAGGCCGGTCAGGGCGTCGACGACGCGGGCGCCGACCACCTTGCCGTCCTCGAGGATCGCGGCCTGGAAGCCGACATGGTTGAGGCAGGTCGCGCCGTTGCGCTCGGCGTCCAGGACGTTGGCCAGGGTCAGGCGGGCGTCGTCGGTGTGGCAGTCGTAGTAGTGGACGCTGCCGGTGAGCCCCTCGGTCGCGAGGCCCGGGACGAGCGCGCGCGTGCGGTCGCGGCCCATGCGCCGGTGCAGGCGCCACGAGCGGAAGAGGCTCAGCAGGTCGTAGAGCCACAGGCCGATGTCGATCTTGAACAGGCTGTGGCGGTCGGTGCGGTAGACCGGGAAGACGAAGGGCAGCGGCCACACGAGGTTGGGGTTGAGGCGCCGCAGGCGGTACCGCTCGCGCGTCGCCTCGAAGACCAGGCCCAGCTCGAGGTTCTCGAGGTAGCGCAGGCCGCCGTGGACCAGCTTCGAGGACTTGCTGGACGTGCCCGAGCCGTAGTCGCTGCGCTCGACGAGCGCGACCGACAGGCCCCGCAGGGCGGCGTCGCGGGCGACGCCGGCGCCGGTGATGCCGCCACCGACCACGAGCACGTCGAAGGTCTCGGCCTCGAGCCGCGCCAGGCGATCGTCGCGGGAGGCGCCTTCGGCTCGCGCGCGCTCGGGGACGGGGATCATCGCGCCGCCCGGGCGCGCCGACGACTTCATCGCGGGGGCATCCACGCGCGCGAACGTAGGGGGTTCGACGCGCCGCGTCAATCTCGCCGGCCCAAGCGGGGCCACCCCAGGCGGGGGCCCGTCCCCAGATGACGAAAAGCCGGGCCACGCGTGGTGACCCGGCTTCCAGAGTCGAGGCGTGCCCGGCCAGTTTGGGGGCGCCGCCCGGTGGCTGACGATCGGACCCGGCGACCGGCCGCGTCCGGGGGCGAATCAGCGTCGACGCTGAGGCATCAGCGCGATGAGCGCGCTCATCCCCAAGCGCGAGACCAGCACGGCCGCGCCGAGCCCTCCACCCACCGTCAGGACCAGCGTCAGGGTGTCCATCGAGATGACTCCTTGAAACCCATGTCTCATGTAGCGACCGCATCGATCGGCGGGCGCACGACCGCGCACCCGCGCGTCCGACACGCACCGCCGACCAACCAGATACGGCAAGTACAGCAAGCGCCGTGCCGAAGCGTCGATCCCAAGGATCGCTCGAGGCGCGGCCACGCCTCCGTGCGATCCGTGTCCACCGGACCACACCCCCGTCTCCCATCGGCCACGAAGCCGCGCCGAGCGGGAGCCAGGGCCAAGCTACGGCGCCCCGGACCCGGGCGCCAGAAAACCGATCGCATGCTCCGGACGCGTTGTCATCGAGCGCGCGCGACGGCGTCGCTCATGCCCTAGGATAATCACGGCAGGCGCCCGCCGGGAGGTCGCGCCGTGCGAGTTTTGTGTTTTCATTCCAGCGTGTTACGGGCTTGAGCCCCGGCCCCTGGGGGACCTTCGAAACGCCGAGAGCCGGGCGCGGGCCCGGCTCTCGGTCGAAGGCGCTCGGAGCGAGGGCTCAGAGCTCCTTTTTGGCCATGTCGTAGTACTTCTTGGCGATGGCCTCGGGCACGCGCGCGGTCAGCTTGAGCGTCGCGCCATCGCGGGTCAGCTCGACGCCGTCGAAGACCTTCTCGGCGTCGGCCTTCTGATCGCCCTCGAGCTGATCGAGGCCCGAGCGGCCCATCATCTTCACCAGGGCCCAGCCGCTCTCGAGCTCCTCGGCCCGCTTCTCCTCGGTCGCGATGAACGCGACGCGGAGCACGATGTCGCCCGAGACGTCGAGGCTGAAGGCCATCCGGTCGCCGGCCTTGACGCGGTCGCCGACCATCGCCATCTGCGGGCCGCCCATCTTCAGCATGGCCTCGCTCAGCGTGACCGCGCCCCACATCGCCTTGCCGCCCGAGGCCGCCTTCAGCGCCGCGGTCAGGCCTTCGTTGTCCATGACGCTGGCGCCGCCCTCGCGGACCGCCATCGCCGACTTCGCGGCCTCCTCGCCCGAGGTGAACAGGACCGCGTCGCCGACGACCGCCGCCAGCTCACGCTCCTTCTTGCCGTACCAGGTCGCGCCGGCGATGTCGTGCTTGCGGCTGTCGTCCTTGCGGCCGATCTGCTCGAACATCACGGCGCCGACCTTCTCGGCGTCGAACTTGCCGCCGAGCGCCGCGATGACCTGCGGGCCCTTGTCGGTCATCTTCGCGCCGACGCTGAGCGCCTCGAGGGACGAGACCTCGATCTTGGCCTCCTCGAGCAGCTTGGCGACGGCCTTGTTGTCCTCGAGCGCCTGGGCCACCAACTTGTCGTCGTAGAGCCAGCTCGACCGCAGCGCGTCACCGTCGGCGCCGAAGACCACGTCGACGTCCTTGGGCAGGTTCTGCTTGGCCGAGGCGCCCGCCGCGCCCGACATCGCGCCGCCGCCGCCGAGCATCAGGTAGGCCGCCACCGCGCCGCCGATGAGCAGCACCGCGATCACCGCGACGAGGAGGCCCTTGTTGCCGCCGCTCTTGGCCGGCTGACGTCCGGGCCCACCGGCGGCCGCGCCGCCACCCTGGCCCCCACCCTGCGTATACTTGTCCATCCAGTCGTCCTCCCTCCCCACGCCGGACGCCGGAGGCGTGGCGGGCTTGCTGCTCGGGCCATCGAACCGGTCGCCGAACATCGCCGACGGATCGATGGCCGCGGTCTTCTCGACCTCGGGGCTGGCGACCGGGTCGATCCCCAGCCCCAGCTTCGAAGGGTCCATGGCCAGGGTCTTCTCGGGCTCCGGCTCGGCCGCGGGCTGCGGACGCGCCGGAGCAGGCCCGGCGTCGAGGCCGAGCCGCGAGGGATCGATGGCCAGCGTCTTCTCGGGCTCCGGCTCGGGGGCCGGCGGGCGCTGCTGGGCAGGCGCCGGGACCAGGCCGGCCGCCATCGCGGCGCCGCCCCCAGGGCGCGACGGCCGGGGGGCGCCGCCGCCGATGCCGGGCATCCCGATGACGGTCGAGGCGCGCTTGGGCGCGGTCATGCGCGGCGCCGCAGGCTCCTCGGGCGGCTGCGCGGCCGGGCTGGCTCCCCCGCCACCCTCGAAGTCGAACTTGCTGATGTCGAAGGCGACCGTGCGTTGATCCGCCTCGATGAGGTTGGGCTCGTCCTGCGAAGGGGCCGCTCCACGCTGGGGCACGGCACCGCAGAACGGGCAGAAGGTGGCGGTGTCGGCGTAGTCGCGGGCACAAGAATGACATTTCATTGGGGTTTCCTCAGCGGAGCCTGCGTGCGTGCGCCCTTTTACCAGCGGAGCGCGACGGCGACAACTGCCCGTGAGGCATTCGAAATGCCCGGCGGGCGGCCGGCGAGGCGCGCCCTCACCGTCGGGTGCGGGGGCGCGGCTCGGGTCGCCTGGTCGCGAGGGGGCGATGGCACGCGGCGGACCCGGGCGCCGACGCACCGGCCACGGCCGGCGAGCACCGAGGCGGGCGGGGTCGGGGCGCGTGGGTCGCCGAGGAGGTGCGAGCGCCGGGCCCGACGCGCGGGTCCGCGGCGCGGCGAGTCACTTCGGGCTCACTCCTCGTTGACGCGGTCCCGGAGATCCTTGCCGACCTTGAAGAAGGGCAGGCGCTTGGACGGGACGGGGACCGACTCGCCGGTCTTCGGGTTGCGGCCCGTGTACGACTCGTAGTCGCGCGTGGTGAAGCTGCCGAAGCCGCGGATCTCGACGCGCTCTCCGCGCTTCATCGCGTCGAAGATGGACTCGAAGACGGCGTTGACGGCCGCCTCCGCCTGCTTCTTCGGCAGGTTGTGGCGCCTCGCCAGAACCTCGACGAGCTCGGAACGGTTCATCTGATCATCCCCCCAATCGCCGCGACCTGGACATGGGGCCCCCTGGACGATGCGCGCGTCCCGCCCAACGCGGGACGTGCCCCCGACAGGAATCGAACCTGTGACTCACAGGGATTAGGAATCCCCGGCTCTATCCAACTGAGCTACGGGGGCTTTTCTCATTGAAGGACGCGGCGGGTTCTAGCAGAGCGCGCCGGGGCCGGTCAAGGGCCCAAACGCTCATGTCCAAGCGCACTTGCGCCATGTTGACACGCCCAGAACGGGTGCCCACTATAGGCGCCCTCCCGGAGGTGCCGTCTTGTCGCGTGTGGCTCGTTACTACATCACCACTCCGATCTATTACGTCAACGACCGGCCGCATATCGGGCACGCCTACTGCACCATCCTCGCCGACGCGCTCGCCCGCTATCAGCGCATGATGGGCGCCGAGACCTACTTCCTGACCGGGACCGACGAGCACGGGCAGAAGGTCGAGCAGGCCGCCGCCAAGCGCGGCGTGTCCCCCCAGGCGCACTGCGACGAGCTGCACCTCGCGTTCAAGACCCTGTGGCCCGAGCTGGGCATCGCCAACGACGACTTCATCCGCACGACCGAGCCGCGCCACACCCGCGTCGTGAAGGCCTGCCTGCAGAAGCTCTTCGACCGCGGCGACATCTACGCCCGCGAGTACGAGGGCTGGTACTCGACCGCGGCCGAGCGCTTCTGGACCGAGAAGGACCTCGTCGACGGCAAGTGCCCGGACACGGGCCAGCCGGTCCAGCGCATCACCGAGCGCAACTACTTCTTCAAGATGAGCGCCTACGGCGAGCGCCTGCGCCAGCACATCGTGGCCAACCCCGACTTCATCCGGCCCGAGCACCGCGCCAACGAGGTCCTGGGGTTCCTCGACAAGGGCCTCGAGGACCTGTGCATCTCGCGGCCGAAGTCGCGCCTGCAGTGGGGCATCGAGATCCCCTTCGACCGCGACTACGTGACCTACGTGTGGTTCGACGCGCTGCTCAACTACGCCAGCGCCATCGGCCTCGAGTCGGACCCGGCCCGCTTCGAGTCGTGGTGGCCGCACGCCCACCACCTCATCGGCAAGGACATCCTGACGACCCACTCGGTCTACTGGACGACCATGCTGATGGCCCTCGAGCTGCCGCTGCCCCGCAGCATCATCGCGACCGGCTGGTGGCTCAGCGACAACACCAAGATGTCCAAGACCCTGGGCAACGTCGTCAGCCCGCTGGGCATGAAGGACGTCTACGGCCCCGACGTGCTGCGCTACTTCCTGTTGCGCGACATGGTCATCGGCCTCGACGCCAACTTCAGCGAGGAGGCCCTGGTGCGGCGCAACAACGCCGACCTCGCCAACGATCTCGGGAACCTCGCGCGCCGTGTGCCGGGCATGCTGGCCAAGTACTTCGACGGCGCCGTCCCCGACCCCGGGCCGCCGACACCGGCCGAGGACGAGATCGCGGGCATGGCGCGTGCGCTGCGGGACGCGATCCCCGGCTACGTCGCCGACCTGAAGATCCACACGGCCATCGAGGAGACGCTGCAGCTGGTGCGGCGGCTCAACAAGTACATCACCGAGACCGAGCCCTTCAAGACCATCAAAACCGACCCGGTCGCCGCCGGGCGGGCGCTGTACACGGCCCTCGAGGGCCTGCGCCACGCGGCGTGGCTGCTGGCGCCGGTGATGCCGGTCAAGATGCGCGAGCTGCTCGCCGGCCTCGGCGAGGGTGAGCCCGGCCGCCTCGACCAGCTCGCTTGGGGCGGCCTGAAGCCGGGGACCCGCATCGCCCTCGACACGGTGCTGTTCCCCAAGCGCGACCTGCCGGTGGCGCCCGAGGCGCCCGCCGAGCCGCCGCCCGCCAAGGCGGCCAAGCCGGCCAAGCCCGCGCCCGCGGCGGCCGCCGAAGGGCAGGGCGGGCCCATCACCTTCGACGACTTCATGAAGGTCGAGCTGCTCGTCGGCGCCGTGAAGGAGGCCGAGGCGGTCGAGGGCTCCAACAAGCTGCTCCGGCTGCAGGTCGACCTGGGCGCCGAGGTCCGCCAGATCGTCAGCGGCATCGCCCAGCACTACGCGCCGGCCGACCTGGTCGGGACCCAGGTGGTCGTCGTGGCCAACCTGGCGCCGCGCAAGATCTTCAAGATCGAGTCGCGCGGCATGATCCTGGCGGTCGACACGCCCGAGGGCGGGCTGGCCCTGGTCCGTCCGTCGGCGCCGGCCGCGCCGGGGACCCGCGTCAGCTGACGCGCCCCCGGCGGGCCCTCAGCCCGTGACGTGCAGCAGGCTCTGGATCTCGACCCCGTCGGGCAGCCTGGCGCGTCCGCTCAGGAAGTCGAGCTCGATGACGAAGGCGAAGCCGGCGAGATCGGCGCCCTGCGCGCGGACCATGCCGGCCACGGCCGCGGCCGTGCCGCCCGTCGCCAGCACGTCGTCGACGACCAGGGCCCGGTCGCCGGCGCCCAGGCTGTCCTCGTGCATCTCGAGGCGGTCCTGCCCGTACTCGAGGTCGTAGCTGACGCCGATGGTCGCGCGTGGCAGCTTGCCGGGCTTGCGCACCAGCACCAGGCCGACCCCCAGCGCGTAGGCGACGGCCGCGCCGAAGATGAAGCCGCGCGACTCGATGCCCACGACGCGCGTGATGCCGCGGCCGCGCCAGGCGTCGGCCACCGCGTCGACCACCTCGCGCAGGCCCTCGGCGTCCGAGAGGACGGGCGTGATGTCCTTGAACACGATGCCCGGCTTGGGGAAGTCGGGGACGTCGACGATGAGGCGGCGCAGGGTGCCGTCGGCCATGTCAGGGCTCCTCGGAGTTCCAGGGCTCGAGCGCCTCGAGCGCGCGATAGTGGGTGGTGTCCAGGGCGAGCGGGGTCATCGAGACGTAGCCGCTCATGACGGCCTGGCAGTCGGTGCCCGCGATGTTCTCCATGCGCGGCATCGACCCGCCGATCCAGATGTAGGGCTGACCGCGCGGGTCCTCTCGGACGATGATCTCGTCGGAGTACGAGCGCTGGCCGAGGCGCGTGACGTGCAGGCCGCGCAGGCCGGGGACGCCGGCCCACGAGACGCCCGCCTCGACGTCCTCGTCGCGCGGCGTCGGGATGTTCACGTTCAGCACCGTCCCCGGCGGGACGCCCCGGTCGCGCACCCCCTCGAGGATGCGCGTGACGGCGGGGGCGATGGCCTCGAACGGGTAGCCGGGGCCGACCATGGACAGGGCGACCGCGGGGATGCCCTTGACCAGCCCCTCGCGCGCGGCGCCCACCGTGCCCGAGTAGTACACGTCCCAGCCCAGGTTCGGCCCGCGGTTGATGCCCGACAGGACCAGATCGGGGCGTGCCTCGGCGCACAGGTGCCCCAGCGCGAACAGGACGCAGTCGACGGGCGTGCCGCTGATGGACCAGGTGGCCTCGCCGTGCTGCTCGGACCGCAGCAGGGTGTGCAGGGTGAGGCCGTGGCCCACGCCGCTCTTCTCGCTGGCCGGCGCGACGACGAGCACCTCGTCGAAGACCTGGCGCGCGCACTCGGCCAGCACGCCGATGCCGGGCGAGAGCAGGCCGTCGTCGTTCGTCACCAGGACGCGCGTCACGGGGCCGTCTCGTCCTCGGTCGTCGTCGGCGCGGCGCCCGGGAAGACACAGGTCCAGTCCGGGCCACACTGCAGCGGCAGGCCACGCTCGTCGCGGACGTAGGCGCAGGCGACCGTCTGGCTGCACGGCTCGCCCTCGAGCGAGGTCCCCGTGCACACCGGGAAGGGCGCGCCCTGCACGTCGTCGCAGAGGAAGCCGGCGCCCATGGCGCAGTCCTCGTCGAAGTAGCACGGGTAGCCGGGCCCGCCGCCCTTGGACGGGAACTCGAAGTCCTCGGTGCAGGCGGCGAGGGCGCCGGCCACGAGCAGCCCCATCAGTCCACGAATCGCCAGTCGGTGCGCGCGCTTCAGCATGGGCCGGACGGTACCCGCGGGCCCTGGGGACCGCAAGCCGCAGGTTGGGGGTCTGAAGTCACCAGGGCGCGTCGCGCAGGTGGGACGCCGGCCGCGCGTTCGCCGTGCGCGCGGGCCCTCGCCGGCTGGCACGCCGCCTGCACTGCGGCGCGGGCATGGACACGCTACCGCCGACCCTCTCGCGCCACCGGGCGTGGCTGCACAAGCACGCTCGCATGGTCGCCGAACCCTACGCCGATCTCCTGGACCCCGACGACCTCGAGGCGCTGGTCGACCTGGGCATGGTGCAGGCCTTTCGCGCCTTCGATCGGCGCCGGGGCGTCGCCTTCCCGCGCTACGCCCGCCGGTACGTCGAGGGCCTGGTCCGCGACGCCGCCGGCCGCGAGATCGCCCATCGCCGCCTGCTACGGGCCGCCAGCGCCGAGCCGCCGCCGCCGCCTCGCCCCCACGCCGGCTACGCGCGCGTGCTCAGCCACCGGCTGCTGGCGCAGCTGCCCGAGGCCCAGGCCACGCTGTACCTGCGCCACGTGGCTGGCGGCGAGAGCCTGGCCGAGATCGCGCGCGACGCCGGCCACCACCGCGCCTGGGCCACGCGCCTGTTCGCCGCCGCCGACGACCGCCTGAGGCGCGTCGTAGGGCGCGCCGGGATCAGTTGAGCGGCGCGTCGCGGGGCGCGCCGGGATCAGTTGAGCGGCACGACGCAGGCGGGCGTGGCCGTGTTGAGGTTGCCCGACAGGCCCTTCATGCCCTTGTTGCCGTTGGCGTCGCCGCCGATGCCGCCCAGGCCGCCGGTCCCCAGCGGCTGGAAGCTCACGTTCGAGCACAGCGGGTCGCTGCTGCCGGCCACGTACAAGCCGAAGGCCACCCCGCCGGCCCCGCCGCCGCCGTGGCCGCCGGCCCCGCCGTTGCCCCCGGCGCCGCCCGGGCCCCCCGCGCCGCCCTGGGGGCCGCAGTCGAAGCTCGAGCCCTTCTGGGTGGTGCCGCCCGGGCCGCCCGTCTTGCCCAGGCCACCGGCGCCGCCCATGCCGCCCGGCCCGCCCATGCCGCCCGTCTTGTGGCTCAGGCTCAGGTCCTTGAGCACGGGCTTGCCGTCCATGATGAAGACGGCGATCGACGCGCCGCCGGCTCCGCCGCCCTTGCCGGGGGTGCCGCCGCAGCCTGCGCCGCCACCGCCGCCGCCGCCCGCGCCCCACGACGCGCAGAAGATCCCGCCGCTGTTGCCGCCGCCCGAGCCGCCGCCGCCGCCGCCGTGGCCGTCCTTGCCGGCCGTGCCGGGCTCGCCGGCCTCTCCGATCCACAGCCCGTCGGCGTTGACGCTCCCACCCGCGCCGCCGCCCGCGCCATGGACACCCGCCGCGCCCGAGGCGCCGTCCGAGCCCTTGCTGCCCGCGCTGCCCCCCGCCGTGCCGTCGGGCGAGGGCGACCCCGCCTTGCCCGAGTCGCTCCCGCACGCCCCGTCGGCGCCCTTGCCGCCGTTGCCCACCCCGGAGCTGCAGGTCGACGCGCCGATGGCGCCGCCCTTGCCGCCGTAGGTGTTGAACTCGTTGCAGTTGCAGTCACAGGTGATGACGGACCCGCCCGGCTGCCCGACCGCGCCGTCGTCGCCCTTGCCCCCGTGCCCGCCGCCGAGCCCGGCGCCGCCGTTGCCGGCCGTCACGTTCAGGCGGTTGAGCACCATGGCCTGCGTGACCTTGCGCAGCCACACGCCATAGCTGGAGCCGCCGGGGTTCGGGTTGTTGCCGGCCTTGACGGTCAGGCCGCTGAGCACCGTCGGCTTGGTCAGCCCGTTGGCCATCACGACGCGGATGTGGCCGCTGTCGTCGACGGCGTCGTTGGTCACGATGGTCTCGTGCAGCGACAGGTTCCGCACCCACTGGCCGTCGCTCGAGTAGCCGCCGTAGATCGACACGCCGTCGACCAGCGCGATCTGGCCGGCGTAGGTCCCGGCCGCGACGTAGACGTGGTCCTTGCCGCCCTGCGTGGCCTTCTGGATGCCCTTGGTGATGGTGCGGACCGGGGCGGCGCGCGTGCCGGCGGCGTTGTCCTGGCCGCCGGGGGCCACGAAGATGGCCCGCTCGACCTCGCCGTCGACCCCGTCGCAGTCCTCGTCGAGGCCGGCGTCGTCGGGCAGGTCCAGCTCGGACGTGACCGTGCAGGCGTACTCGCAGCCGTCGTCGGCCTCGCCGTTCAGATCGACCCACCCCGCCTCGCACCCGGCGAGCTTGCACTTGCCGCCCTGGCAACCGGGCACGCCGTTGTCGAACGCGCACGCGTGGCCGCACGTGCCGCAGTGCTCCGGGTCGTTCATCAGGTCGACGTCGGGGCCGCACAGGCACGAGCCGTTGTCCGGGACGCACTGCTTGCTCGTCGCGCCCCCCTGGCCGTCGTCGACGTCGACGCAGCTGAAGTCGGCCGGGCACACGTTCGGGTCGGCCGCGCACGACCGCCCACAGTAGTTGCCCCCGTCGAGCGGCAGGCAGAGGTCGCCCGGCACCTCGCAGTCCGAGTGCTGAAAGCAGGGTTGGCACAGGTTGTCGATGACGGGGATGCACAGGAAGATCGGGTCGCCCCCACCCGCGATCGACTTGCAGCTCCAGCCCTCGGGGCAGCTGTCGATGCAGGTCTTCGTGCAGCGCTGGGCCACCACCTCGTCGTCGACGGCGATGCAGTAGCCCGACTCGCACTGCACGTTGAACTCGCACGGGCACAGAAAGCCCAGCGGCTCCTCGTCGCAGGCCGTCGGCGTCGGCCCGCCGTCACCGCTCACCTCCGCGTCGTCCGCGGGGGCCAGGTCGCCCGTGCTCAGGTCGACCAGCGGGATCTCCAGGATCGGGGGGAGGTCGTCGAGGACGTCCGCCGTCTTGCCGTCCTCGTCCGTGGCCAGGGGCTCGTCGCCGCAGGCGTGGAGGCCGGCCGCGGCGAGCCAGAGGACCAGGGCCGAAGCGGTGCGGGTCGGGGTGCGCATGCCGAGCAAGCTACTGCAGACGCGCGGGGCGCGGCAAACGAACACGTGCCCCGGCGCGACCCCGCTTGGGGACCGCCACGCCGGCCTGCCCCCCGGGCGACGCACGAAGCGAGACATTTGCCGTCGGCGGCGGTATCACTCCGCCAATGACCAGCACGCCGACCACCCACTCCGGCCCGCCCCTGGTGGCCATCAGCCCCAACACGCTGCCGCCCCAGGATCGGCGCTTCTACAAGAACAAGCCGCTCGAGTACGGCGAGGCGACCCTGGCGTACGCCGTGCGGCTCGCGGGTGGCCTGCCGATGATGGCCTACCGCGCCGGCGCGCGCACGCCCGAGGAGCTGGCCGACGGGGCCCTGCGCGTGATGCAGCGCTGCCAGGGGCTGGTCCTCAGCGGCGGCCAGGACATCTCGCCCGAGATGTACGGCGAGCGCCTGGCCAACGAGGCCTGGCGCGGCGACGTCGACCGCGATCGCTGGGAGCTGGCCCTGTACCGGGCGTCCATCGACCTGGGGCGGCCGGTCCTGGGCGTCTGCCGGGGCGCGCAGCTCATCAACGTCGCCGAGGGCGGCTCGCTCTACCAGGATCTGCCGACGATGCGCGACGGCGCCTCGGTGCACCGCTGCCAGGAGCGCTACGACACGCTCTCGCACGACGTCCACATCGAGCCGGACACCGAGCTGCACGGCATCTTCGGCGACGAGGCGCACCACGTGAACTCGGTGCACCACCAGGGTCTCAAGGACATCGCCATGGGCCTGCGCGTCGTGGGGTCGGCCGACGACGGCGTCATCGAGGCCTTCGAGCGCATGGGCCCGCTGTGGGTCGTCGGCGTGCAGTGGCACCCCGAGTGGATGCTCGACCGCGAGAGCCAGCGCCGCCTGTTCCAGCGCTTCGTCGAGGTCTGCCGCCCGGTGCCGGCCTGATGCGGGTCGCCGGGCTGCTCGCCCTCGCGCTGGCGCTGTCGGCGCCGGCCTGCGAGTCGACCCCGCCGCCCGAGGCCGCGCTCGCCTCCCAGCCCCTGCCGCCGGGCGACGCGCTGCCGCCCCGCGTCGCGTCCATGCTCTACGGCAGCACCGACGCGTGCCGGCTCGACGCCGAGTGCCCGTCGACCCTGTGCAACTTCGGCACCTGCGTGGGTGTCCTGGTGATCGACCAGCGCTGGATGCAGGAGCAGGCGACCCAGGCCGTCGTCGCGGCCGTCGAGCGGCAACCCGAGCTGCGCGAGCGGGTCGTCGCGGCGCTGGTGTCCGGGCTGCGCCGTCAGTCGGGCGACACGGCCTTCCAGGCCCGGGCCCTGCTGCCGCTCGAGGCGCTGGGGGCCACCGACGCGCTGGCCCAGGCGCTGACCCTGGCCGACGAGCGCCTGCAGGCCGCCGCGGCCCTGGGCCTGACCCGGCTGGGCGACCCGCGCGGCCTGCCGATGGCCGCGGCCCTCACCGAGAGCGCCCAGCCCGCCCTGGCGGCCGAGGCCATCTGGTCGCTGGGGCGCTCCCGGCAGCCCGACGCCCTGGCTCCGCTGCTGCGCTACCTGCACCCCGAGACCGACCGCACCCTGCTGCGCGCGACGCTGTCCGCCCTGGGCGAGCTGGGCGATCGGCGCGCCGTCCGCCCGCTGGTGGCCTTCCTCGACGAGGCGCCCGAGTCCCTGCAGGTCCGCGTCGCCACCTCGCTGCGCCTGCTGACGGACGCGCCGCTGGGCCGCGATCCCGAGGCCTGGCGCGCCTGGGTCGACCAGAACGCGCCGCCGGCGCCCCCCGCCTACGAGGTCCGCGTCCCCGAGCCCGATGGCGACTTCCTGCCGCCGCCCTGAGCCCGCGCGCCCGTCCCTTGGGACCTACACGGATCTGACGGGCCGTCGCATGGGGACCCGGCCGGCTTGCATTGTCGCGCGCGGACCGACTAATCATGACGTCGGGGGCCGGTCCGACACGCGACACGAGGGCAGCCTTTGGAGCTCGACTTCTTCCAGTACGTCAGCAGCTACCGGCTCATCAGCGAGGTGGCCGAGGGCGGCATGGGCCGCGTCTATCTGGCCGAGCAGCTCGGCGTGTCGGGCTTCACCAAGACCGTCGGCATCAAGACCATCCGTCGGGACCTCGTGGACAGCGGCATGTTCCGCGACCTGTTCGTCGCCGAGGCCAAGCTGGTCGCCGACCTCGTCCACGAGAACATCCAGCAGGTCTACCAGCTCATCGACATGGGCGGGACCTACGCCATCGTCATGGAGTGGGTCCACGGCGTGACCTTCGAGGACATCAACGCCCGCCTCGACGATCGCAACCAGTACCTGCCGCCCGATCTGGCCGTCTTCCTGGTCAGCCGCGTCGCGCGCGCGCTCGCCTACGCCCACGAAAAGCGCGACCGCCAGGGCCGGCCGCTCGACCTCGTCCACCGCGACGTCAGCCCGGTCAACATCTTCGCCAGCTGGCAGGGCGTCGTGAAGCTCGCCGACTTCGGCATCGCCAAGGCGCTGACGCCGTCGCACATGGACGACGGCAAGGAGACGGTAGGCAAGACCCCCTACATGTCGCCCGAGCAGGCCCGCGGCGAGGTCACCGACTCGCGCAGCGACATCTTCGCGCTGGGTCTCGTGCTGTTCGAGATGCTCACGGGCGAGCAGCTCTACCCGGTCGAGCGCGTCGAGGACGCCATCCACCTGCACCGGACCAAGCCGGTCCCCTCGCCGCGCAGCTGGAACCCCAAGATCCCGGCCGAGATCGAGCCCATCCTGCGCCGCCTGCTCGAGACCGACGTCGCGCGCCGCTACCAGTCGGCCCGCGAGGTCGCCCGCGATCTCGAGCTGTTCATGTACTCGGGCGGCTACGGGCCGACCAACGACAAGCTCGCGGCCTACCTCGACCAGCTCTTCCCCGAGGTCGACAAGCACCGCCTGCTGCCCGAGGAGATGATCCGGCCCCAGCCGTACACCTGAGGGCCGGGGCCGACGGGCGCAGGAGCCGCTGCGCGACGCGCGTTTGAATAAGTGGACACCCCGGGGCGTAGGAGCCATTCGTTCCCCCCGCCCCGGAGAGCCCATGCGCTTGTCCACCGTCCTCGTCGCCCTCGGCCTGACCTGCGCGCCCGCGGCCGCCCTCGCCGACACCGGCCTGTACCTGGGCGTCGGCCCGCGCTTTTCGAGCGCGGGCGCCGACACGACCGGCGTCCTGCGCGTCGTGATGGGCCTCGAGCCGATGCTGCACCTGGCGCTCGACGGCTACGGCTACCTGACCGGACCGGGCACGACCGACGGCACCCCGCTCGCCGGCGGCGGGGCGACGCTCTTGTTCCGACCGCCCATCCCGGGCCCGTTCACCGCCGAGCTGGGCCTGGGGGTCGGTCTCGCGAACTTCACGCCCGACCGCCACGGCGTCGACGACCTCCGCGCCTACTGGAACGGCGAGGCCGCGGTGGGCTTCGGCCTCGGGCCGCTCGAGAGCCGCCTCGTCTACCAGCGCGTCCTGGGCGCGCCCGACGGCGTCCGCGTGGGCGGGTCGCTGACGAGCCAGCTGATGTTCATGGTGGGCGTCGAGCTCTGAGGACCGATCAGCCGGCCAGGCGCCCGGCCACCTGGTCGGGATCCAGGCCCTCGACCCGCACGCGCTTGCGGCGCCCGGTCGCGCCGGCCATCAGCGTCACGGCGCCCCTGGGCACCCCCAGCGCGGCCGCGAAGAAGCGCACCAGGGCCGCGTTCGCCTCGCCGTCGACCGGCGGGGCCGCCAGGGCGATCTTGAGCATGCCGTCGTGCACGCCGACGACGGCGGTCCGGCTGGCGCGCGGCTGCGCGTAGACGGGGACGACGCACGCGTCCCCGTCCGCGCTCAGCACGGCGCGCACCGCGGCCGGGTCCAGGGCGGCTATCGGAACAGCTCCGAGATCGAGTCGCCGTCGTGGATGCGGCGGATGGCCTTGGCGAAGATCTCGGCGACCGACAGGACGCGGAACTTCGACGACTCCTTGCCGGCGAGCGGGATGGTGTCGGTGAAGACCAGCTCGTGGATGGCCGAGCGCTCGAGGCGTTCGACGGCCGTGCCAGCGAGGACCGGGTGCGTGAAGGCGGCCGTGACCGCCTGGGCGCCCCTCTCCATCAGGAAGTTGGCGGCCTCGACCAGGGTGCCGCCCGTCGAGACCTCGTCGTCGATGATGATGGCGTGCTTGCCCTCGACCTCGCCGATGATGTGGGTGGCCTTGGGGCGCTCGGAGTCGTCGTAGCGACGCTTGTCGATGATGGCCATCGGCAGGTTCAGGCGGTTGGCATAGCGTCCCACCTCCTTGGCCTCGCCCGCGTCGCCGGCGACGAGGACGGCGTTCGTCAGGTCCTGGGTGCGCAGGTAGTCGGCGATGATCGGCGTCGCCTGCAGGTGGTCGACGGGCACGCGGAAGAAGCCGGCGATCTGCGGGGCGTGCAGATCCATCGTCACGACGCGGTTGGCGCCGGCCGTCTCGAGGAGATCGGCCATCAGGCGGGCCGTGATCGAGATGCGCGGCTTGTCCTTCTTGTCCGAGCGCACGTACGGGAAGTAGGGCATGACCGCGGTGATGCGCCCGGCCGAGGCGTGCTTGAGGGCGTCGATGGTGATGAGCAGCTCGATGATGCCCTCGTTCACCGGGGGCGCCGACGTCTGCACCACGAACACGTCGCAGCCGCGCACGTTCTCGTTGATCTTGACCATCAGGTTCTCGTTGGAGAACCGGATGACCTCGCTCCGGCCGACCGGCACGTCGAGGATGTGACACATCTGGGCGGCGAGGAGCGGGTGCGAGCTCCCGCTGAAGATCTTGAGGGGACCGTTCATGACGACGTCTCCGAGCAGGCGAGGGGAGCCACAGGCGCGCCCTTCCTAATGACCGGGTCCGCCCATGTCAACGACTGCCGCCAGCCGCCACGGGGCCGCTCGGCAACCGTGCAACACCATCCTTGACGCGGACTTGGCCGGGGACATAAACAAGCGCCCCGCATACCGGAACCAGGACGAGCCACCAGCGCGGAGCCGAACCATGACGGACGTGTACCAGGTGCCCACCCAGGGCGAGCGGATCACCCTCAACCCGGATGGCACGCTGAACGTGCCGGCCAACCCGATCATCCCCTTCATCGAGGGTGACGGCATCGGCCCCGACATCTGGGACGCCAGCCAGCGCGTCCTGGACGCGGCGGTCGACAAGGCCTACTCGGGCCAGCGCAAGATCGCCTGGTACGAGGTCTTCGCCGGCGAGAAGGCCCAGGCCAAGACCGGCGAGTGGCTGCCCCGCAAGACCCTCGACGAGATCGAGCGCTTCGTCGTCGCCATCAAGGGCCCGCTGACGACGCCGGTCGGCGGCGGCTTCCGCAGCCTGAACGTCGCCATCCGCCAGGAGCTGGATCTGTACGCCTGCGTGCGGCCGGTCCGCTGGTTCGACGGCGTGCCGGCCCCGGTGCGCGAGCCCGGCAAGGTCGACATCGTCATCTTCCGCGAGAACACCGAGGACGTGTACTCGGGCATCGAGTTCAAGGGCGGCAGCGAGGAGGCGCAGAAGGTCGCCGACTTCCTCAAGTCCATGGGCAAGGACATCCGCGACGCCTCGGGCATCGGCATCAAGCCGGTCAGCGCCTTCGGCTCCAAGCGCCTCGTGCGCCGCGCCATCCAGTACGCCCTCGCCCAGGGACGCAAGGTCGTCACCCTGGTCCACAAGGGCAACATCATGAAGTTCACCGAGGGCGCCTTCCGCGACTGGGGCTACGAGGTCGCGCGCGACGAGTTCGGCGACCGCGTGGTGACCGAGGCCGAGGTCTGGGACAAGCACGGCGGCAAGGTCCCCGAGGGCAAGGTCATGATCAATGACCGCATCGCGGACGCCATGTTCCAGCAGCTGCTGCTGCGCCCGAACGAGTACGAGGTGCTCGCCACCATGAACCTCAACGGCGACTACCTGTCGGACGCCGCCGTCGCCCAGGTGGGCGGCCTGGGCCTCGCCCCGGGCGCCAACATCGGCGACAAGGCCGCCTGCTTCGAGGCGACCCACGGCACGGCCCCCAAGTACGCCGGCCAGGACAAGGTCAACCCGGGCAGCCTGCTGCTGTCGGGCGTCCTCATGCTCCAGCACATGGGCTGGAACGAGGCGGCGACCCTCATCCTGGACTCGCTGTCCAAGACCATCGGCCAAAAGCGCGTCACCTACGATCTGGAGCGCCAGATGGAGGGGGCGACGCTGCTCAAGTGCTCCGAGTTCGCCTCGGCCATCATCGAGAACCTCTAGAGAGGTCCGACGCGCGGGGGGCGGTCCGGCGACGGGAGCCCCTCGAGCGACGTGCCCGCCACTACCCGGGGAACCCCATGAACATCCACGAGCATCAGGGCAAGGAGCTGCTGCGCAGCTTCGGCATCCGCGTGCCCCGCGGGCAGGTCGCCTTCACGCCGGACGAGGCCGTCGCCGCGGCCGACGCGCTGGGCGGCGAGCTTTGGGTCGTCAAGGCCCAGATCCACGCCGGCGGGCGCGGCAAGGCGGGCGGCGTCAAGCTGGCCCGGTCGCGCGCCGACGTGCGAGCGAACGCCGAGGCCCTGCTGGGCGCGACGCTGGTGACGCACCAGACCGGCCCCGAGGGCAAGGTCGTGCGGCGCGTCTACATCGAGGAGGGCTGCGACATCGCGCGCGAGTTCTACCTCGGCGCGGTCGTCGACCGGGCGACCTCGGGCGTGACCTTCATGATCTCGACCGAGGGCGGCGTCGACATCGAAGAGGTGGCCGAGCGCAACCCCGACGCCATCGTGAAGATCAACGTCAACCCGGCGGTGGGCGTGCAGGCCTTCCAGGTGCGCGACGCGGCCGAGCAGCTGGGCCTGTCGACCAAGCTGACGCGCAGCCTGAGCGGCTTCGTGGCCAAGGTCTACGAGGCCTTCGTCGCCCTCGACTGCAGCATGCTCGAGATCAACCCGCTGGCGGTCGACTCGAACGAGGGCGTCTACGCGCTCGACGCGAAGATGGACTTCGACGGCAACGCCCTGTTCCGCCAGAAGCGGGTCGCCGACCTGCGCGACCTCACCGAGGAGGAGCCCCTCGAGATCGCGGCGAGCGAGCACGATCTCAGCTACATCAAGCTCGACGGCAACATCGGCTGCCTGGTCAACGGCGCCGGGCTGGCGATGGCGACCATGGACATCCTGAAGTACTACGGCGGCGAGCCGGCGAACTTCCTGGACGTGGGCGGCAGCGCGACCACCGAGCGGGTCACCGAGGCCTTCAAGATCCTGATGGCCGACGAGGTCACGGCGATCTTCGTCAACATCTTCGGCGGCATCATGAAGTGCGACACGCTGGCCAACGGCCTGGTCCAGGCCGCGCGCACGCTGTCGCTCGACGTGCCGCTCATCGTCCGGCTCGAGGGCACCAACGTCGAGCTCGGCAAGCAGATCCTGGCCGACAGCGGCCTGAAGATCGTCAGCGCGGACAGCATGGCCGACGGCGCCCAGAAGGCCGTCGCGGCCGCCAAGCAGTAGGGAGGAGACCGATGGCCATCTTCGTCGACGAGAACACCCGCGTCGTCGTCCAGGGGATCACCGGCTCCGCCGGCTCCTTCCACGCCCGCCAGATGGTGGAGTACGGCACCAAGGTCGTGGCCGGCGTCACCCCCGGCAAGCAGGGCCAGGACTTCGACGGCATCCCGATCTTCGACACGGTCGGCAAGGCCGTGCGCGAGCAGGGCGCCAACGCCTCGGTCGTCTACGTGCCCCCGCCCTTCGCGGCGGACGCCATCATGGAGGCGGCGGCCGCGGGCGTTCAGCTCATCGTCGCCATCACCGAGGGCATCCCCGTCCTCGACATGATGAAGGTCAAGGTCTTCCTGCGCGACTACCCGGGCGTGCGCCTCATCGGGCCGAACTGCCCCGGCGTCATCAGCCCGGGCAAGTGCAAGATCGGCATCATGCCGGGCCACATCCACAAGGAAGGCAACATCGGCGTGGTCAGCCGCTCGGGCACCCTGACCTACGAGGCCGTGGGCCAGCTCTCCAAGCTCGGCCTCGGCCAGTCGACCGCGGTCGGCATCGGCGGCGACCCCATCAACGGCACCAACTTCATCGACGTCCTCGCGGCGTTCCAGGACGACCCGCAGACCGAGGGCGTCATCATGATCGGCGAGATCGGCGGCAACGCCGAGGAGGCCGCCGCGGCCTGGGCGAAGGAGCACTTCACCAAGCCGCTCGCCGCCTTCATCGCCGGCACGACCGCCCCGCCGGGCCGCCGCATGGGCCACGCGGGCGCCATCATCTCGGGCGGCAAGGGCTCGGCGGCCGACAAGATCGCCGCGCTCGAGGCGGCCGGCATCAAGGTCGCGCCGACCCCGTCCGACATGGGCACCACCCTGCAGTCCCTTCTGTAGCACCTCGCGCGGGGCCCATCGTCGCGGCCCCGCCCCCAACCGCACCCCTCAGGAGCACCCCATGGCCATCGAGCGCACGCTCGCCATCGTCAAGCCGGACGCGGTCGCCGCGAAGAACGCCGGCAACATCATCCAGATGATCGAGGACAACGGCTTCGACATCGTCGCGATGAAGAAGACCCGCCTCACCCCGGCCCAGGCCGAGGGCTTCTACTACGTCCACGCGCAGCGCCCCTTCTTCGGGTCGCTGGTCGAGTTCATGAGCTCCGGCCCGGTCGTCCTGATGGTCCTCGAGGCCGACGACGCCATCACCAAGTGGCGCAACCTCATGGGCCCGACCGACGCCACCAAGGCCGGCCCGGACACCGTGCGCGGCAAGTTCGGCACCGACATCGAGCGCAACGCCTCGCACGGCTCGGACGCCCCCGAGACGGCCGCCTTCGAGACCAGCTACTTCTTCAGCTGCTTCGAGCGCATCTAGTCGCCTCTGAGCCAGCCTGGGGCTCGCCTGCGGGCGGGCCCCGCGAGAATTGTCGACACCCGGCCCTGGAAAACGGGGCCGGGTGTCTTATTGTTGGGCCCTCATGAGCGCACCGGTCCAAGACGAATCGAGCCGGGTCGAGGCCGCGGCGGCCAAGCCGGCGGCCCTCATCGACCTCAAGGCCCTGACCTACGACGAGCTGAGCCAGTGGCTGACCGCCGAGCTGGGCGCGCCGCGCTTTCGGGCCGAGCAGCTCTTCCGCTGGATGCACGCCCGCCGCGTCCGCTCCTTCGACGAGATGACCAACCTGTCCAAGGCCATGCGCGAGCAGCTCGCCCGGGTGGCCTTCGTCGGCGGGCTCGAGCTGGACGAGGTGCTGGTCGCCCGGGACGGGACGCGCAAGCTCCTGCTGCGCCGCGCCGACGGCAACCGCATCGAGTCGGTCCTCATCCCGATGGAGGACCGCATCACCCAGTGCGTCTCCAGCCAGGTGGGCTGCAAGATCGGCTGCGACTTCTGCCTCACCGCGCGCATGCCCCTGCGCAAGAACCTGGCCGCCAGCGAAATAGCCGACCAGGTCTACTGGGCGCAGCGGGTGCTGGGCGAGGCGGGCGAGGGGCAGCAGGTCAACAACATCGTCTACATGGGCATGGGCGAGCCGCTCGACAACTACGAGCAGGTCGTCCGCTCGCTCAAGAACCTCATCGACGAGCGCGGCGCCAACTTCTCGGGGCGGCGCATCACCGTCTCGACCAGCGGGGTGGTCCCCAAGATCCCCCAGCTCGGTGAAGACGTCCCGGTGAACCTGGCGGTCAGCCTGAACGCGACCACCGACGAGATGCGCACGCGCCTCATCCCCATCAACAAGCGCTGGAACATCGCCGCCCTGATGGAGGCGCTGCACGCCTTCCCGCTGCAGCAGCGGCGCCGCATCACCGTCGAGTACGTCATGCTGGGCGGCGTCAACGACACCCTCGACGACGCGCGGCGCCTGGTGCGCCTGCTGCGCGGTCTGCGCTGCAAGGTCAACCTGATCCCGTTCAACCCCTGGCCGGGGTCGCGCTACCAGCGGCCCGACGAGGGGCATGTCGAGGCCTTCGGCGCCGTTCTACGAGACGCCCACTACACCGTGACCATCCGGTACTCGAAGGGCGAGGACATCGGCGCCGCCTGCGGACAACTGGACGGGCAGGTCGACGGGCAGTCCGAGGCCGCCTGACGCGCGCGGCCTGAAGCGCCGCTCGGTTGAACGCCGAGGCAGCCTCGCACGTTACGGTCCCACCACAAGGAGACAACGTGGCAGAGCAGCTCGCCCAGGTCAGCGACGACACCGCGCGCTTGCGCATCCTCGACGCCATCAAGGCAGCGCCGGGCGGCGCGGTGACCGTCGGCGACGTCGTCGCCAAGAGCGGCGTGCCCCCGGCCGAGGCCGAGCGGCACCTGACGCTGCTGGTCAAGGAGTACACCTCCGACCTCGACGTCGACGACGACGGCAACCTGCTCTACCGCTTCGACCCCGGGCTGTCCGCCCGCCAGGACATCGTCGAGGCCGACCGCAAGCGCCGCCGCAAGGAGGCGTTCAAGAAGGCGGCCATCGCCTTCTTCAAGGCCTGGACGGTCGTGATGATCGTCGTCTACGCCATCATCTACGTCACCCTGGCCATCATGGCGATGATCGCCGCCTCGTCGCAGCGGCGCGACGACCGCGGCTTCGGCGGCGGCGGGCGTCACCACGGCGGCGGCGGGACCTTCATCCCGATCTTCTGGGGCAGCGGCTCCTCCTGGCGCTCCGAGCGGACGCGGCGGCGCACCATCCGCGACGTCGAGCAGCGCGTCGGCCGCGGGGCCGACCCCTACGATCTCCGCGACGCGCGCGAGGACGAGGACAAGAAGCCCGGCATCATCGAGCGCACCTGGTACTTCCTGTTCGGCCAGCGCGGCCTCGAGCAGAACCCGCTCGAGCGCGAAAAGGAGCTGCTCACCTACGTCCGCGCCAAGAAGGGCCTGGTCACCAACGCCGACATCGTGGCCCTGCTGGGCGTGCCCTACGACGAGGCCGACGCCATCGGCACGCGCCTGGTCGCCACCTACGACGGCGAGCTGGACATCACCGACGAGGGCCTGGCGGTCTACCGCTTCCCGAACCTGATGCTCAGCGGCGCCCCCGAGGTGCAGGAGCAGGTCCCCCGCCTGGGCTACACCTGGCAGGTCCGCAAGAAGGAGCACGCGCTGCGGGCCAACCCGACCTTCCTCATCCCGTTCTTGAACGGCTTCAACCTGGTCCTGGCCTTCGTCACCTACACGACGCTGCTGCCCATCCTGGGTTGGTCCAACACCTTCGCGCACATCACCCTGGTCTTCTTCCCGGGGCTGTTCAGCGTCCTGTTCTTCGCGGTGGCGCTCAACCGAAAGCTGCGCGAGGCGCGCGCCGCCGGGCAGTACGAGCGCGACAACATGCGCATCGCCATCTACCGGCTGCTGTTCCAGCGGCGCCGTCCGGTGGTCATCCCCGGCGACGAGCAGGCCATCGCCGCGGCCGGCCTGGGCAGCTGGGGGACGCGCCGGCTTCACGAGGAGTGCGACGCCATCGCCATGGAGCTGCGCGGCGACTGCGCCGCGCGCGGTGACGGGCGCCGCGAGATCCGCGCCGACCGCGTCTTCCGCGAGATGGACGTCGTCGAGCGCCTGCGCGCCCAGGCCGAGTCCAAGCAGGCCGTCGGCCGCACGGTCTTCTCGACCCGCGGGCCCCTCGAGGCGCGCCCCATCGAGGACGACGCGCTGGCCCAGGAGATCGCCCGCCTCGAGCGCGAGTAGCCCGCCTCGCGGGTCATCTCCTGGTGCCCTCCGGCACCGAACGACGACCTGCGTGTCGTCTCCTGGTGCCCTCCGGCACCGAAGGACGACCTGCGTGTCGTTTCATGGTGCCCTCCGGCACCGAAGGACGACTCGCGTGTCGTCTCCTGGTGCCCTCCGGCACCGAAGACCGACCTGCGTGTCGTCTCCTGGTGCCCTCCGGCACCGAACGACGACCTGCGTGTCGTCTCGTGGTGCCCTCGGGCAGCGCGCCGGTCAGTGCTTGCGGCGGGCGCGGCCCTTGTCGAGGTGGGGCGGGACCTCGGGGCGCTCTCCGCGCAGCCAGGCGTCGGCCAGGTCCTCGAGCACCTCGTTGTGGACGTCGCCGCGGGCCATGATCTCGTGGTCGCCGAAGCGGTGCGGCTTCCAGTCGAGCGGCAGCAGCAGCTCGCGCTCGGCCCGGAAGTACTCGCCCAGGTACCAGTCGAGGAAGTCCAGCGCCAGCTCGAGCCCCTCGGCCACCGAGCGCACCTTGCTGTCGCTGGTCTCGACGGCCGACTCCATGTGGTAGACGTAGGTGCGGTCGGGGTTGGCCAGCGTGACGCGCGCGACGACCGTCTCGCCGTCCAGCCGCGCCTCGACGGAGAAGCGCTCGCCGCGCAGGTGTCCGCCGTGGCGGCTGACCAGCGCGTCGACGATCTGGGTCTGGCTCTGCGGGGTGACGAGCGGCTTGGCCATGGAGGCTCCTGGGTCGTGGGGCGCGAGGGCGCGTCCTATCACAGGTCGGGCCGACGTCCACGAGCGATCGCGCCAACAAGGTAGACTACAGCGTAGGCAAGGCGCCGCAGAAGTCGAACCGAGGCGAGCGCGCGCGCTGACGCGTCGCCCCGGTCAGGCGACCTGGCGCAGGCGCTGGAGCAGCCGCGGGACCACGTCCTCGGGCCCGCAGCGGAGGAAGGTCACGCCCGCGGGGCGCAGGGCCGCCTGGGCCAGCTCGAGGCTGTGGGACACGCGCAGGCGCGCCACGTCGAGCACGGCGTCCTCGAGGGCGTCGGCGCCGGCGGCCGCGCCCTCGAAGCCGGGGTGATCGGGGCACACGACGACCACCGAGTGGCGGTGCCGGCGCGCGGCGGCGGCGATGTGCCGCAGGGCCTCGAGGTCGTCGGCCGAGTAGAGGTCGCTCATGATCACGATGGCGTGTGGGCCGCCGCGGGCCGTCAGCACGTGCTCCATCGCGGCCTCGAGGCCGCGGGCCTGGGCGCCGGGGCGCGGCGTCGGATCGAGCGGCAGCGGCACGCCCAGGTGCCGACAGAAGGCGCGCAGGATGGCGCGCTGCGGGTCGCGGGCGTAGCTGAAGAGCGGGACGACCGGGCGGGACAGATCCCGGGCCACCAGCTCGGCGTCGAGGCGGCGCTGGGCCAGCTGCACGAGGCGCGCCAGATCGTGAGGGCTGGCCCGAGGGTCGGCGCGCTTGGGATCGCGGGTCGCGACGCGGCAGGTGACCCCGTCCTGGGCCTCGAGCCAGGCGGCGGCGCGCTCGACCAGCTCGCGGTCGGTCAGCTCGGTGCGGCCCTCGTGGACGAGGTGCGGCACCTCGAGCAGGGCCTCGAGCAGCCGCACCAGCTGAGGGCGGCCGCGGCCGGGCGTCACCTCGAGGCGGACGGCCTCGTCGTAGACCACCAGGCCCGCGCGATCGCCCCGCCCCACGACCAGATCGAGCAGGTGATGGGCCGCCTCGAGCACGTAGTCGATGCGCGCGCGGCCGGGAGGGCCCCAGAACATGCTGGGCGAGGCGTCGACCAGGACGAAGGTGCTCAGGACCAGATCCGACTCGAACTCGCGCGCGATGAGCTTGCCGCGGCGGGCCGAGGCGCGCCAGGCGATGTGCTTGAAGGGGTCGCCGGCCTGGTGGTCGCGCAGCTCGCGGATCTCCATGCCGGTGCCGCGGCGGCGCGTGTGGTCGGCGCCGGCGCGCTCCTGCAGCGAGGTGCGCGTGGCGCGCAGCGGGGCGTCGGGGCGCGCGGCGTAGCGCCGGGGCAGGACGGTGACCCGCGCGCGGGCGGGCACCCAGACGCGCACGCCGAACAGGCCGTGGGCGACCTCGGCCGAGGCGACGAAGCCCTGGAAGAAGGCGTCGCCGACGCGGCGGGGCGTGAGCTGCAGGGTGCCTTCGGCGGGCGGCGCGGCCGCGGTCATCGTGACGGCGGCCTCGAGCGGGGCGACCGGCGCCGGGGAGAGCGTGACCACCCGCGGCGACAGCCCCGGCGCGACGTCGAGGCGGAAGGGCAGGGTGAGCGCCCGGCCCAGCGGGATCCGCAGCTCGCCCGGCTCGGCGACGCCCGGCCGGAGCGTGGCGATGAGGCCGCCGTGGCGCAGCCGGTGCCGGGCCACGCGCGCGACCGCGTAGGCCCAGGTCAGGAGGACCAGGGGCAGGCCCCCCAGGGCGGTCGCGATGGGCCGGTCGAAGGCCACGCCCACCAGCAGGAAGGTCAATCCGGTCAGCGCGAGCGTGCGCCCCGCCGGCGTGAGCCACAGGCGCGGACCGCGCGGCGTCGGCCCGCTCGGGGACCGCGCCGACGCGCCGGCCCTGCTAGGGCTCCTCGGTGTACGGGACCTCGGCAAGGCACTCCTCGACGACCTCGTCCACGGCCACCTGGTCCAGCTCGGACTCGGGGGTCAGGATGATGCGATGGTTCAGGATGGGCGGGACCAGCGCGCGGATGTCGTCGGGCAGGACGTGGCCGCGGCCATAGATGAGGGCGCGCACCTTGGCGCAGCGCATCAGCGCCAGCGAGGCGCGTGGGCTGGCCCCGAGCAGGACCGAAGGGTGCTCGCGGGTGCGCTGCACGAGGCGCACGATGTAGTCCAGAAGGCCCGGCGCGATGAAGATGCGCTCGGAGACCTCGGCGAGGTGCTCTATCTCCTCGGGCGACAGGATGGTGCGGACCTCGGGGACGGGCAGGTTGTAGGTCGCGAGGACGCGCCGCTCCTCGGCGAAGCTGGGGTAGCGCAGGACCAGCTTGAAGATGAAGCGGTCGACCTGCGCCTCGGGCAGCAGGTACACCCCCTCCTGCTCGACCGGGTTCTGGGTGGCCAGCACGATGAACGGCCGCGGCAGGCGCAGGGTCTGGCCCTCGATGGTGACCTGGCCCTCCTGCATCGCCTCGAGCAGGGCGCTCTGCGTCTTGGCGGGCGCGCGGTTGATCTCGTCGCCGAGCACCACGTTCGCGAACAGCGGTCCCTTGCGCAGGACGAAGGTCTGGTCCTTGAGGTTGAGCACGTAGGTGCCGGTGATGTCGGCCGGCAGCAGGTCGGGCGTGAACTGGATGCGCGAGAAGTCGCAGCCCAGGGTGCGCGCGAAGGTCTTGACCAGGGTCGTCTTGGCGATGCCGGGGACGCCCTCGAGCAGGACGTGGCCGCGGGCGAGCAGGGCGACCAGCAGGAGATCGGTGGTCGCCGCCGAGCCGACGTAGGCCTTGCCGATCTCGGCGTGCAGCTGCTGGCGGACCTCGGCGGCGCGCAGGATGTCGGCGGCGGCCGGCGTGCGGGGCGTCGAGGACGGGTCGGGGGCGGCGGCCACGTCGGCCGGAGATTCAAGCTGAGACATGCCGCTCCTTGCGAGGACCCGATGATCGGCCGCGGCCGCGCTGGTCGGCCCAGCGGGTGACGAGCCGGACGTTGTCGTACAGACGCTCGAAGCGGTCGGCCGTGACGACCGGCGGCTCAGGGGCCAGCAAGCTAGCGGCCTCCCGGTCGATGCGCAACAGCGCGCCCCGAGCCAGCTCGCGCTCGTCGGACGGGCCCGCCGCGCCGGCGGCCTCGTCGGTCAGCGAACGCAGCAGGCCGCGGGCGCGCAGGTGCTCGACCCGCTCGAGGAGCGTCTGGGCCAGCACGACGAAGTCGGCCTCGGCGCGGTTGGCGGCGTAGCCGACGGCCTCCTCGGTGGGCGGCGGGCCGCCGGCGGCGGGCGCGGACAGGTGCGGCATCCGGTGCGGGCGTCGGCCGCGCGCCAGCATGACCAGGCCCAGCGCCAGCGCGACGAGCAGGACGACGCCCGCCACACCGAAGGCCCAGGGCCGCTCGGCGAGCTTGCGGCTCAGGGCGCCGATGGTCTCGTCGAGGGTCTCGAGGCCCTCGTCCAGGGTGCGCGCGAGGCCGCCCATCGGGCCCGCGCCGCGCCGATAGGTCCCCTGCGCGGTGGTCGTGGGCCCCAGCAGGCGCAGGCGGCACGGGTCCTGCTCGCAGTACAGGCGCATCACGTTCGCGGCGAACTGCTTGTTGCCGTAGAAGCGTCGCAGCATCTCATTGGTGAACAGGGACGGGTCGGCGATGGCCAGGACCGCGCCGCGCCCGTGCTGCACCTCGACCACCAGGCGCTCGGTGGCGACGTCGAAGCCCAGGACCCGCTCGCCCGCGCCCGACAGGACGGCCGGGTGGTTGCTGACGACCTCCTCGACGTTGAAGAACAGGAAGTGCTTGTGGTCGGGGACGGCGATGGGCAGCCCCTCCTGGCCCTGGTACCAGCGCGAGTGGACGGTCGGGCCGTGCGGGCGGCGCTCTATGCCGAGCCGCGCGAACAGGGCGTCGGCGCGGCCGTGGTCGTCGGCGACGATGAGGTGTCCGCCGTCCTCGACGTAGTCGAGCAGCGCGTCGACCGGCAGGTCCTGGGTCGGGTAGAGCCACAGGAGGGTGTAGCTGGGCCGCAGGCGCGACAGATCGAGCTCGGCCGTCAGCTCGACGTCGACCTTGGCCTCGCGCGCCGTCTCGAGCAGGTAACCCAGGCCGTTCCAGGCGTCGCTGTCGGTCGCGTAGTCGCCGATGGGGTCGGCCTCGGGCGCCAGCGCCTCGGTCTGCGCGGCGGCGAGGCCGGGGAGCAGCGCCAGCAGCGCCAGGGCGGTCGCGATCAGGGCGGGGCGGGCGGTCACGGGCGGCTCCCGCGCGCGGCGCCCGGCGCCGAGACCCCGATCTGCTCGAGCAGGCGCGAGGCGTCCTCGGCGTCCTGGGCGCGGAGCGAGTGGGGGGCGTACCAGGCGTGCTCGGTCAGGCGCTCGAGCGCGACCAGCGCCTCGGCGAGGCGGTCGTCGTCGGCGCGCGCGGTGGTCAGGGCCTCGGCCGGGGTGTCGTGGCCCCAGCGGAGGCGGCCGGCGGCGCGCGCCAGGGCGCGGGCGTAGAGATCGCGGACGCGGCGGCGGATGGCGACGACGGCGAAGGTCGCGCCATCGAGGGCGCCGGTGTGGGGCAGGCCGGTGACCAGGTGGCGGGGCAGGTAGTCGGCGCCGGTGACGTCGAGGCGCCAGCTGCCGGGGGGCGCCGGGCCCAGCTCGAAGCGGCCGAAGGCGTCGGTCGTCCCGGCGAGCAGCTGGCCGTCGCCGCCGACGAGGCGGACCGAGAGGCCGGGGACCGGCGCCTGGGTGTGGGCGTCGAGCACGCGGCCGGCGACGACGTCGAGGCGGGCCGAGTCGGCGGGCGAGGCGGCACCGAGCACGAACGGCGGGTCGACCAGCGCGGGCACGGGGTCGGCCCCGGGGCGGCGGCGACGGCGGAAGCGCCAGCGCAGGCGCAGCGCGCGCCAGGAGCGGTTGCGCACGACGTGGGCGGCGGCGAGGGCGCCGACGACCCAGAGCAGGCCCGCGAGGTACCAGCGGGCCGGGATGCCGGGCGGGGGCGGGACCGGGATGACGATGGGGCGGCTGACGGCGGGGACGTGCAGGGTGTCGCTGGGGCGGAAGACGGCGCGCACCTCGAGGGCGCCGTCGATGGCGTCGAACAGGGCCCGGGCGTCGACGGCGGCGAGGTAGATGCCGTCGGCGTCGGTCGTGGTGACGAGCCACGGGCGCGGGGCGTCGGGGGCGTCGTCGGCGCCGGGGTCGGCGGTGACCGGGCCGGCGAGGATGGCGACCGTGGCGCCGGCGAGCGGCCCGTCCCCGTCGATGAGGCGGCCGCTGAAGCGATAGCGGCCGGTGGCGGCGTCGCCTTCGCGGCCGACGCGCAGGGTGAGGCGCGTGGGCAGCTGGACCCGGAAGCTGGTGGCGGCCTCGGCGGGGGCGAAGCGGTGGTCGCCGGTGAAGCGGGCGCGCAGGGCGTAGCGGCCGGCGGCGCCGAGGAGGGCGGGGCGGATGAGGAAGCGGGCGAGGCCCTGGGCGTCGGTCTCGCCGAGCAGCTCGGGGCCGTCGGCGACCTGGACGCGCACGGGGGCGGCGGCGACCGGGCCGGACTCGGCGTGCAGGGCGATGTGGACCATCAGGCGGTCGGCGTCGATGCTGACGGCGGCGGGGTCGACGGTCAGGTCGAGCCAGGTGGTGTGGCGGCGCAGGTCGACGTGGCCCGAGGCGGAGGCGGGGCCGTGGTCGGGGTCGCCCTCGAAGCGGACGGCGTAGGCGAGGCGGGCCCCGTGGCGGGCCTCGACGGCGGCGAGGTCGTCGTCGCGGACGGTCAGCTCGAAGGCGCCGTCGGCGAAGGTGCGGACGGCGCGGACCTCGAAGCCGGTGAGGGCGACGTGGACGGTCTCGGCGCCGACGGGGCGGCCGCGGTCGTCGCGGAGGTGCCCGCGGAGGGCGACGCCGGTGGGCTCGCGGCTGGCGCGGACCTCGAGGCTGGTGCGGGCGCGGACCGTGATGGGCACCGCGAGCGCCGCCTGGGTGAGGCTGGCGGCGAGCAAAAAGGCGACGCATGGGAGGGCGGGGCCGCGCACCGGGGCACCATAGCAGACCTCGGCGGGCTGCACAGCCATGGGACGAGGCTTGGCCGTGGCCGTGAGCCGTGGCCGTGGCGGAGGCCGTGAGCGTGGCCGTGGCGGAGGCGGAGGCCGTGAGCGGGTGCCGTGGCCGTGAGCGTGGCCGTGGCCGGGTGCCGTGGCCGGGTGCCGTGGCCGTGGGCCGTGGCCGTGGCGGAGGCTGTGGCGGAGGCGGAGGCCGTGGCCGTGCCGGAGGCCGTGGCCGTGCCGGAGGCCGTGGCCGTGACTTTGGCCGAGGCGGAGGCCGTGGCCCTGCCGGGACGCCAAGAGGTTGGGATTGGTCAAGCGGGGGGAGCGCTGCTATAACCCGCCCCTCCCGAATTCAGGCGATTTCTTGGAGGCGACGATGACGCAGCTGGCAGGGCTGTTGGCCCAGGCCGCTCCGGCGGAGACGGACTGGACGTGGCTCGCGGTGGGCGCGGCCGTGGTGGTGCTCCTCCTCATCGTGTGGGTGGCGCTGCGCCGCAAGAGCGAGACCGAGGCGCTCCCCGAGCGGCCCGCGCCGCGGCCCGAGCCCATCGCGCCGGCGCCCGAGGCCGAGGGGCTCGAGGCGGCCGAGCTGGCTGAAGACGAGCTGCCCGAGGAGCTGCGCGAGGAGCTCGAGGACGACGCGCCGGCCGGGGTGGTCGAGACCGCCCGCAAGCCCATCGAAGCCAAACGCATCGAGGCCGAGGCCATGGACGCCATCGCGCCCGAGCGCAAGGCGCCCTCGAGCCTGCCGCTGCCCGAGGCCAAGCGGCCGGTCGTGCCCGAGGAGAAGGTCGAGGAGGCGCCGCCCGCCAAGGCGCCGCCCAAGCCGGCCGAGAAGGTCGCCGAGAAGGCGCCGGTCATCGTCGAGCCGGTCGAAAAGCCCGTCGTCGAAAAGCCCAAGTCCCTCAAGGAGGGGTTGGGACGGACCCGGCGCGAGGGGTTCATCGCGCGCCTCGGCGGGCTGTTCTCGCCGGGCAAGAAGCTCGACAAGGATCTGCTCGACGAGCTCGAGGAGGTCCTGTTCACGGCCGACATCGGCGTCAAGACGGCCGACCGGCTGCTCGAGTCGGTGCGTGAGACGCTCGGGCGCTCGGACCTCAAGGACGCCGAGCGGGTCTGGGGCGTGATGCGCGAGGAGGCCAAGGCGATCCTCGGCGCGGCGTCGGCCAACGGGACCATGGCCCAGCCGGCGGCGGGGATGCCGCGGGTCACCATGGTCCTGGGCGTCAACGGGACCGGCAAGACCACCAGCATCGGCAAGCTCGCCAACCAGGCGGTGGCCGACGGCAAGAAGGTCGTGCTCATCGCGGGCGACACCTTCCGCGCCGCGGCCGCCGAGCAGCTCGAGCACTGGGGCCGTCGCGTCGGGGCGAACGTGATGCGCGGCAAGGAGGGGGCCGATCCGGCCTCGGTGGTGTTCGACGGGCTCAAGAAGGCCGTCGAGGAGCAGGCCGACGTGGTCCTGGTGGACACGGCCGGACGCCTCCACACCCAGGTCAACCTGATGGAGGAGCTGCGCAAGGTGCGGCGCGTCATGACGCGCGCCGTCCCGGACGCGCCGCACGAGGTCCTCATGGTGCTCGACGCCACGACGGGCCAGAACGCCATCCAGCAGGCCAAGATGTTCAAGGAGGCGACCGACGTCACGGGCATCATCCTGACCAAGCTCGACGGCACCGCGAAGGGCGGCGTGGTCATCGGCGTGTGCGACGAGCTGGCCATCCCCATCCGCTACATCGGCGTGGGCGAGCGCGTCTCCGACCTGCGGACGTTCCAGCCCGACGAGTTCGTCGAAGCCCTGTTCACGCCGCCGAGCGAGTGAGCGCCGGTGAGCGCGGCCCCTTCGCGGCGTCGCGTCGTGGAAGGTCTTGAAAGAAGGGGCCGGCTTGACCGCCTCGTCACGGCAGGGGTACATTCCGACCCGCACGGCCACCAGCCAGGCGGCGAACGCGTCCATCGCGTCGCCGTCGCGCCACGACCTTTCACGAGCGGAGCGCCATGCGTCTCAGTCCCGGGTTCACCCGCCTCCTCCTCGTCGGAGCGTTGACGCTGGCTGGCTCCAGCGCGCTCGCGCAGACGGCGCCGGGAGCCACCCCAACCGCCGGCGGCCCGGCCGCCCCGGCCCAGGACGAGGGCCCGTCCGCGGAGGAGCGCCTCGCCGCCTCCATCCGGGTCGTCCAGCAGCGGCCCTTTCTGCGCAGCACGCGCTTCGAACTCCAGCTCATGGGCGGCCTCGGTATCAACGACGTGCTCTTCCAGCACTTCAGCGCCGTCGCCAATGGACGCTTCCACCTGTCCGAGCGCTTCTCGCTCGGCGCGACCTACGCCCACTACTTCGCGGACGAGGCCTCGACCTTCAGCGAGGTCACCGACCGCTTCGAGGTCTTCCCCGAGCGCGCCCTCACGCGGTGGTACGCCGGCGCCGACTTCGCGTGGATCCCCATCTTCGGCAAGTACGCCCTGTTCGACGAGGCCGTGGTCCACTTCGACCTCTACACCATCGTCGGCGGCGGCGTCACGCGCACCAGCAAGTCCGACGACCTCAAGCCGACCGGCACCATCGGCGTGGGCTGGCGGCTCATCACGACGCGTTGGCTCGCCTTCGTCGTCGAGCTGCGCGACCACATCTACGTCGAGAAGTACAACCAGCGCGAAGAGCTGGTGAACAACGTCGTCGGCCAGGTCGGGCTGAGCTTCTGGCTGCCCTGGGACTTCGACTACCGCTACCCGCGATGAGGTCCGCCTTGCTGAGCACCCGGTCCAGCTCGATGTCCAGCTCCGTCCGCGGCGCGCGTCGCGGCGTCGGCTCCTCCTTGCTCGCCCTGGTCGCCCTCGCCGGCGTCGCCGCGGCCCCCGCGACGGCCACGGCCCAGGAGCGCGCGGGCGGCGTCCTCGAGGGCGAGCCGTCCATCCGCCAGAAGCAGCTCTACCTCGAGGGGCGGCACCTGCTGCTGCCGACCTTCGGCGTCACCATCAACGACGCCTACCGGCGCAACCTCCTCGGCGGCGTCAGCTACCGCTACTTCGCGTCGCACTGGCTCGGCCTCGGCCTCGATCTGCTCGCGGGGACGGCCGTCGACACGGGCCTGACCGAGAACATCGAGAACGACCTCAGCACCGACGACACGGCCTTCGACGTCCAGGCGACCAGCCTGCGCTTCCTCGCCAGCGCCGTCGCCGAGCTGGTCCCGCTCGAGGGCAAGCTGATGATGCTCGGCGCCCAGATGCGCGCCGACTTCCACATCACGCTCGGCTTCGGCCTCGCCAGCATCGCCGGCGAGGGGCGCATCGAGGACACCCTGTCCATCATGCCGTCGATCGGCGTCGGCATGCGGTTTTTTCCCGAACCTTGGATCTCGGTCGGCCTCGACGTAAAGGACCTCATCATCAACCGCGTCCTCGCGGCGGGGTTCGATGGCTCGGTGCCCGACAAGGGCTTCCACAACAACTGGCTCGTGGCCCTGTCCGTCGGGTTCGCGCTGCCGCCCGAGACCGAGGTTCGTCCGTGACGTCCGCCCTCCGCACCACCCTCGTCGCCACGCTGGCGCTGGCCCTCGTGGGCCTGGCCGCGCCTGCGTTCGCCTCGCACTACCGCCTGCCGGCCGGCGACCTGGTCACGGCGACCGAGCTCAAGTCCCTGCAGAAGGCCGGCGTCGACACGACCCTGGCCCTGTACGAGCAGGCCGCCGGCAGCCAGGCCCGCAAGCAGCTCGCGCGCGCCAGCGGCCTGTCGGTCGCGCGCCTGACCGAGCTCGCCGCCCAGTGCGACCTCCTGCGCGTGTCCGGCGTCGGCCCGCTGATGGTGCGCGTCCTGCAGGCCGGCGGCGTCCGCCACTCGGGCGACCTCCGCAAGGCCAACGCCGCCGCCCTGCTCGACAAGCTGCGGGCCGCCAACCAGGTCCACAAGCTGACCGAGGTCCTGCCCGAGGTCGAGATGCTGCAGGCCTGGATCGCCCAGGCGCAGAAGCTGCCCGCCCGCCTCGAAGGGGTGCGGTGAACCCCCTTCGCTGGGTCGCCGCGTCACGCCGAAGGCTCGCCACCGCCACGCTCGTCGCCTATGCGCTCGCGTTCGCGGTGGCGGTGCCGCTGGCCGCCCACCTCCGCGACGTCTCCGCCTCGCCGATCGCCGACTTCTGGGTGATGACGGCCTGGCTGGGGATCCTGGCCGCCGGCTCCCTGTTCCTGGGCGTCCTGCTGGGCGATCGGCTGCTGCCGGGGCGCTGGCGCGAGCGCGTCATCCTGGGGCGCGAGGTCCAGCTGCCCGGCACCGACGATGACCCCGCCCTGGCGATGGCGGTCACCAAGTCGTACTTGCTGCACTTCTCGGCGCTGACGGTCGGGGCGCTGGCCCTGTCGGCCATGGCGCTCGAGGCGGTCACCGGCGGCTTCTTCGCCGAGTACCAGCGCCTCGGTTACGCGCGCGCCACCCTGCGCGGCGACGACACGGCTGCCAAGCTGGCGACGGTCGAGCGGCTCTCCGAGGTGCAGCGCGAGCAGAACGTGCGCGACTCGCTGGCCCTGCTCCGCGCCACCTGGGATGACCCGGCCCAGCCGCTCGAGGTCCGCGCCGCCTCCATCCGCAGCCTGGGACGGCTCGGGCACTCGCTGGTCACCAGCATCGACGCCTGGGACAACGAGGGGGTCAAGGAGCACTGGGAGTTCGATCTCGTGCGCGAGCTGCGCTCGGATCTGCTGCCCCTGTGGCGCGAGCGGCTCGCCACCGCCGACCCGGCCCTCGCCGGACCGATGGCGCTGGCGCTGGGCCGTTACCGCGACTTCGACAGCGCCCCGGCGCTGCTGGCGCGGGCCACGACCGGGCCGACCGGCGCGTCGCCGACCTGGCGGCAGACCGTGACCGCCCTGGGGCTGCTGCACCCCCTCGACATCCTCGCGCCCCTGGGCGAGCTGGCCACGGCCGCGACGGATCCCCAGGACTTCACCGCGCTGGCCTGGGCCGTGGGCGAGCCGATGCGGCGCCTGCCGCTCGACCAGCCGCCGCCGCCCGCCTTCGACCGCCTCATCGAGGCCTTCGGCGCGCTCGCCGCCTCGGGGGCGACCCCGGTGCATCGCTGCGACGCGGTCTACGTCCTGTACAAGACCCGCGACGCGCGCATCGTCGAGCCGCTCCTGGCCGCCTTCGACGCCCAGGGCGCGGACATGGAGTGTCCGACGACCCACGTCGACGTCTCGGACCGCGCGCCCCACGTCTCGGCCCACGGCGAGCCCTTCCGAGTGCGCGTCCTCAAGGCCCTGGCGGTGGTGGCCGTGGGCCAGCCCCGGGTGCTCGAGTGGGCGCGCTCGCGCGTCGACGACGCCAGCCTGTCGGACGTGGTCCGGCTCGAGCTGAAGCAGCTGGTGGCGCTGACCGAGGCGGGCGCGGGCCAGTGATCAGGCGCTGCGCCTGCCGGGCCTCACATCATGAGGGCGGCGGCAGGCGCGGGGCCCGTCAGGCTCAGGGCAGGTCGCAGTAGCCGACCTGGCCGTAGTACTGCGAGCACCCGACGAAGTTGGGACAGGGCTCGACGGCCGTCGTGTCGCACAGCGGGTAGCACTTGTTGCCGACGCAGGCGGTGCCGGCCTCGCAGTCGCTGGCGTTGGTGCAGGCGCCGCCAGCGGCCGTGTTGCCGGCAGGCAGACAGACGGGCTCGGGCTGACCGGCGATGCGGTAGCAGCCCTTGGTGCCGCCGCAGTCCTGGGCCAGGAGATCGCAGGTCGTGTAGATGTCGTCGATTTCGCAGACCTTGTAGGGCGTGTCGGTCAGGGTCAGGCAGCTGTCGCCGGCCTCGCAGTGGCCATCGGTCTTGCAGAACTTGTAGCAGAGGAACTTGGTGTCGTTCAGGTTCAAGCAGATGCCGCGCTCGCAGCCGTCGTTGCCGCCGCACTCGGCGCCGTAAGGCTGCTCGCCCTCGGGCACGCACTCGGCCGTCTTGGCGCCGCTACCGACGTAGGTGCAGTTCTCGCCCTCTTCGCACCCGGTCTGCGTGATGGCGTTGCAGCTCGTGGCCGGGGTCGTGTCGTCGGTGGCGGCCGTGTCGTCGGCCGCGTCGCCGCCGCCCTCGTCGGGGGTGGTCGAGGTGTCGGCGTCGGTCTGGTCGGTCGGCGTGCCGGAGCCTCCGTCACCGCAGGCGGCGAGGGCCGAGGGCAGGGCGAAGGCGAGGGCGGCGAGCAGGGACAGGCGGAGCGACATGGGCGCGGACCTTTCGGGAGCGGGGATGGCAATGGATGATGGAGCTTCGGACGCGGGGGCGCAAGATGGCCAGGCGGGCTCACTCGCCCTTCGCGGGGGCGGGCCGGGGCCCCTCCCACTGGCAGCGCTTGCCGGCGGCCTCGAGCTCGGGCCCGGGGTCGCCGACGCGCTCGAAGAGCGTGATGGGGAAGAGGCCCCCGTAGGTCAGCTGCGGGTCCTGGAAGGTCTTGACTGGCTTGAACCAGCGGCGCGCCGTCGGCAGCGAGGCCAGCTTCTGGGGCGTGAAGTAGCTGCGACCAGCCGAGACGATGAAGCGGACGTCGTCGGCGCAGATGGCGTCCCAGTAGTCGGCCTCGCTGAGCAGCCCCGTGCGGAAGCGCTTGTTGTTGGTGTCGGCCTCGCCCGCGGCCAGGCGTCGCTCGGCGGCCAGCGCGATGAGCGGCGCCAGGGTCGAGGCGCCCGCGATGGTCTCTTCGGGGCCGGTGCGTTCGGCCACGAAGGCCGCGACCTCGTCCAGGGTCACGAAGTGGCGCTTCTTGGTCCACAGGTAGTAGCGGTAGCCCGGCTCCATGTTGCCCTTGAGGCGGTAGTCCTCCCAGAAGAGGGCGTGGGCGGGCGCGGACAGGTCCTGTAGCATCGGCGCGGGCGTCCAGGTGTACTCGTTGCGGGCGCCGCGCTGCTGGGCCTCGTCGGGGAAGGCGGCGTTGGCCTTCAGCGCCCACGGGACCCACAGGCAGAAGGCCGCCAGGGTCGCCACGCCGGCCGCCATCCGGCCGAGCCCGTCGCGACGCGGGCCCGCCTCGTCGGTGACGGCCGAGGCGACGAGCTGGGCGCCGTGGACGACCACGTAGGCGAGCAGCAGGCCGAGCGCCGGGTAGATGAGGGTGAAGTAGAAGCTGTAGAGCTCGCGGAACATGCTGTACTGGATGAACAGCGCCAGCGCGAAGAGGAAGACGAGGGCGGCGGCGGCGTGGGGGCCGGGCTCCCAGAAGCGGCGGGGATCGAGGAAACGCAGCGGGCGGGCGCGGCCCTCGGGGCTGAGCAGCCAGGCGGCGAGGCCCAGGGCCGGGGCGATGGCGAGCGAGATCCACAGGTGGGCGTGGTAGTAGACCTCCTTGGTGAAGCTGGAGCCGTCCACCATCACGGCGAGGTTGTGGACCAGGGCCGCCGGGAAGGGCTTGGGGCCGCCGGTCAGCGGGACCATGCGGGCGTCGGCGAAGGTCTTGAGCCCGTGGTAGCGGTAGACGCCGTCGACGAAGGCGTCGCCGGCCGCCGCCAGGAAGATCAGGTTGAGGCTGCCGAAGACGAGGGCGAAGCCGGCGAGCTGCCGCAGGGCGAAGCGGCGGTCGCGGAAGGCGCCGAGCAGCAGGGCCGCGCAGATGCCGGCCATGCTGTAAAAGCCCGTGGTGGCGGCGGCGCCGAAGAGCAGGCCTGCGGTGAGGCCGCGGCCCTTCAGTGACTGCCACAGGCCGAGCATCAGCCACATGGTGGTCAGGTTGATGCCGGTCATGTTGGTGGTCGCCTTGAGGGTCTCGGCGGCGAAGAGGAAGGCGACCATGGCGAAGGCGGCGGCGAGGCGGCCGAAGGCGCGGCGGCCGATGGCCCAGACGGCCAGGCCCGCGACGGCGCCGGCGGTGACGCTGAAGAGCTTGGCGAGGGTGAGCGAGTAGCCGAAGACGGCGAAGAAGGCGCCCGGCACGAGGACGTGCAGCGGCGGGTGGGCGAAGAAGTAGTCGACGTAGGGCCAGCGGCCGTTGGCGAGGTCGGCGGCCATGTAGAAGTAGATGTTCTCGTCGGTGTTCGACGGGCCCATGCCGTGGATCTTGAGCAGGCCGTACAGGGCCAGGACGGCGGCCGGGACGGCGAGGTCGGCGGTGAGCCGGACGCGGGCGCGGTGCGGGTCGGGGAGGGGGGCCTGGGCCTCGCGGACCAGGAGCTCTTCGGTGAGCAGGGTGAGGGCGGCCACGAGGGCGGCGACGAGGAGGCCGGCCAGGGCGGCGCCGGGGGCCGGGGCGTCGGCGAGCCAGGGGGCGACGGCGTGGTGGGCGACGAACAGCCAGGGGGCGTGGACGAGGACGGGGCGTGAGGAGGCGGCTAGATCGCCGAGGGTGGGCGAGCGGCCGTGGGCGGTCGCGAGGGCGGTGACCCAGCCGGCGAGGACGGGCAGGGCGCAGGCCGTCACGACCAGGGCGGCGACCAGGGTGGACAGGGCGGGGGCCGACAGGCCGTCGAGGGCCAGGCCCAGCGGCAGGCGCAGCTCGCCGAGCCAGGTGTGGGGGAACAGGAGGGTGGCGGTCGCCCACACGAGGCCGGCCACGGTGGCCGTGGCGGCGAGGCGGCTGTCGGGGGCGCGGGCCCAGGCGCGGGCGCCGGCGCCGAGCAGGACGAAGGCGAGGGCGGCCGGGAAGCCGACGAAGTTCGGGTGGGCCAGTTCGAAGGCTGCCAGGTGGAGCTGCGGGTTGCGGCCGAGCGCGGCCATGAGGGCGAGCGTCGCGAGGAGGGCGGCGGCGCCCGTGACCCACTGGCGCGCCGGGCCGGCGAGGCGGAAGGCGACGATGGCGCCCAAACCTGCGGTGGCGGCCAGCCAACGGGCGGTCGTCCACAGGCCGGGGCGATCGAGGCCCTCGCCGGCGGGGCTGGCCAGGAACGCCAGGAGCAGGGTCAGCGCGCCCGCGCCCGGCAGGAGCCAGGTCGGCCAGAGGCGAGGCGGCTCGAGGGGGGCGCGGGGCTCGGGGGCCGGTCCGGCGGGGGGAGGGGAGGGGGACGCCTGGGCGGCGGCGGTCGCGGCGCGGGCGGCCTTACGTTTGGCCATCGAGCAGCACCTCGAGGACGCGGTCGGCCTCGGTGTAGGGGTCGGTCTCGCGGCTGGCCAGGCGGTCGAGCAGGGCCTCGCGGCCGTCACCGGCGTCAAGGGCGGCGGCCATGCGCTCGACAAGGCGGTCGCGGATGAGGCTCTCGAGGACGTGCGCCTCGCGGCGACGGCGGCGCTCGAGGGCCTCGCCGGTGGACGGCAGGGCGGCGGCGTGGGCGTCGATGGCGGCGGCCAGCTCGGGCAGGCCCTGTCCGTAGACGGCGACCGTCTTCACGATGGGTGGCGTCCAGGTCTCGCCGTCGGACACCAGGCCCTGCAGCGCCCGGATGTCCCGGATGGTGCGCTCGGCGCCGTCGCGGTCGGCCTTGTTGACCACGAAGACGTCGGCGATCTCGAGGATGCCGGCCTTGATGGCCTGGATGTCGTCGCCCATGCCGGGGACCAGCACGACCAGCGACGTGTGGGCCAGGCGGACCACCTCGATCTCGTCCTGACCGACGCCGACCGTCTCGAGCAGGATGACGTCGTAGCCCATCGCGTCGAGCACGCTGACCACGTCGTTGGTCGACCGGCTGAGGCCGCCCAGGTGGCCGCGGGTGGCCAGGCTGCGGATGAACACGCCCGGATCGGTGGCGTGGTCGTTCATGCGGATGCGGTCGCCCAGGATCGCGCCGCCCGTGAAGGGGCTGGACGGGTCCACGGCGACGACGCCGACCTTGAGCCCCTGCGCCCGGTAGTGGCGGATGAGCTGATCGGTCAGCGTCGACTTGCCCGAGCCCGGGTTGCCGGTGACGCCGATGATGCGGGCGCGCCCGGTGACGGCGTACAGGCGCCGCAGCACCTCGAACGCGATGGGCTCGCGGTCGTCGACCAGGCGCATCAGGCGGGCGCCGGCGCGCACGTCGCCGGACCGCACGCGGGTGACGAATCGCTCGAGCTGCCCCGCGTCAACGCGTGCAGAGGTGACCATGGCCGCTCCGATCCTGGAGGGTCGCAGGGGGACCGAACGCGGGCTCGTGCCAGGCCGCGCCGGCCGCGAGGAAGGCGTCGCGCTGGCGGCCGAGGAGGTCGGCCAGGACGCGCTGGTTGGTGGGGTCGCTCTCGGCGACCTCGGGGGCGGGCGACCAGCGGCCCTCGCGGCGGAGCAGCAGCTGCGGCGCGCCGCCGCGACGGGGGACGCGCAGCGCGGCGTCGCCCTGGACGACCAGCTCGGCCTCTCCGCGGTGGGTCGCCAGCGTGGTCGCGGGCCACGCGACGGTCGCCCGGTCGACGGGGCGCCCGCTGGTGAGGTCGGCGGACGCGCCGCCCCAGGTCATGAGGGAGGCCGCCAGATCGGTCAGGTCGTGGGTCGCGCGCCGGGCGGCGGCCTCGACCGGGGTCCCGATGATCCAGGCCGGGACGTGCAGGTTGGCGGGCGTCAGCGCGTCGGCGGCCGGGTCGGCCGGCTCGCCGCCCAGGCCGACGACGACGACGATCGGGGCGAACTGCTCGATGCTCTGCACCTGCGCGATGAACTGGCGCACGGCCCCCAGGGTCTCGGCGGCCGTCGCGCGGCGCAGCGTGTCCAGCCACAGGTGGTCGCGCTCGGTGAGGCGGCGCTTGCCGCCTGCGACGTCGATGAGCACCTCTCGGGTCTGCAGGGGCTTCCAGGGCTGGCGGCCTTCGGGCGGGCCGTGCTGCTGCCAGGCGTCCGTGCGGGGCATCCAGGGGGGGCCGCCGTCGCCGACGACCGCCAGCGCGAACACCGGGCGCTCGTCCGGGGCGCGCAGGATGGCGGTGACGACCGAGCGGAGGACGTCGGGCGCGAACGGCTCGCGGGCGCCCGGCGGGGCTCCCACGACCGCGTCCGCGAAGCCGGCCCACAGCGGCGAGGACGCGGTGAGCGGCAGGCGGCTGGTGCGCAGGATGGTGTGCCGCCCCGCGTCGGCCATGTGTTGGGCCAGGGTGCGGGTGCCCTTGGGGAGGGCGTCCGAGGTGCCGAGCAGCCCCAGCGCCTGCGGGTGGCGGCCGGTCAGCAGCGAGGCCAGGGCGGGCTCGAAGGTCGTCGCGGTGCTCCAGACGTCGTTCAGGCGCGCCGCGCCGGGCACGTCTGCCAGCGCCTCTCCGACCGCGTCGGCGCGCACGCCTCGCAGGGCGACCACCACGATCGGGCGGCCGACGGGCGGGGCCGCGGCGACGGCGGGTGCGTCCCCCGGGGCGGTCAAGCGCGGCGCGACCAGCCCGACGGCGCCGTCGGACGTCCCCTCGAGCGACACCCTCAGATACACCGGAGCGTGCGTGCGCGGATCGCCCAGCGCCAGGTTCCACGGCATGACCAGCGCGGCCGGCAGCCGGGCCACCTCGTGGCGGCCGCCGAAGGTCCAGATACGCTCGACGACCAGCGTCAGCCCCGAGACGTCGCCCCGGGTGCGCATCCCGCGCGTCTCCAGGGCGTGCCGGACGTGCTGCGTCAGCGGCAGCAGGACCTGCTCGCCGGGCTCGAGCCACAGGGCGTCGTGCTCGGCCACCGGGGCGGCGACCGCTCCACCCGGGCCCGCCGCGTTCGCGCTGAGGATCACCGCGTGCAGCAGCCCGCGCCAGCTCTGCGGCATCGCGGGGCCCTCCTCGACGGCCTTGCCGGCCCGCGTCAGCGTCAAGCCGAGCCGATGGCGCCCGACGGTCCCCTCGGGCAAGGCCACCGTCACGCGCTGCCACCCCGCCTCGAGGGGCTCGACCGCGACCCGGTCCCCGTCCAGCGTGACCTGCAGGTCGCGCAGGCCATGAGCCGGGCGCAGGACCACGTCCAGCCGCTGCGACCCGGCCGGGACGTCGACGACCAGGCTGGCCTGCGGGTGGACGATGGGCCGGTAACCGAACCCGCCCGCCTCGCAGCCGACCGGCCCGAAGCCGAAGGCCCCCTCCGGCCCCGCGGCCGCGTCCAACGCCGGGCTCGCCGCCTCGATGCGCCCCACGCCGTAGGCGCGCAGCCGCACGAGGTCGACGACGTCCACGCGCCCCGGCAGCGCCGCGCGCGCCTCGCCCGGGCCGGTCGCCCCTGCCGTCATCCAAAGCGCCGCGAGCGCCGCCCCCGCCACCAACCCAGCTCTCGCCGCCATGGCCTCTCCCCTGAGCGCCGCGCCCGCGCGACGCCCCGGTGGGGTAGCACGCCTGGCCCCGTCGAGACAAGGAGCCGTCACGCCTCGACTTCTCGGCGGTCGCCCGCTCCGAACGCCCCCCTTGACGCGTCCCCCTCCACTTCTCCAGCATCGGTCGGGCGCGCCGCGGCCCCACCGGGTCTCGGCGGCGCTCGCTCCGAACCGACCGAACCCGAGGCCGCCATGACCCCCCAGCTCGCCCCGACCCGGACCGGCATCCTGTTCGTCTGCCTGGGCAACATCTGCCGGTCGCCCCTGGCCGAAGGGGTCTTCCTCGGCGAGGTCGTTCGCCGCGGCCTCGGCGACCGGTTCGTGGTCGACTCGTGCGGGACGGCCGCCTACCACGTCGGCGAGGCCCCCGACCCGCGCAGCTGCCAGGTCGCGGCGCAGTACGGCCTCGACATCACCCACCAGCGCGCCCGCCAGCTCGCGTCGGCCGACTTCGCCCGCTTCGACTGGATCGTCGCGATGGACCGCGCCAACGCCCGCGCGATCGAGCAAGCCCGCCCGAACGGCGCCCGCGCTCGCGTGGCCCGCTTCATGGACTTCGTCCCAGACTCGACCAGCCAGGACGTCCCCGACCCCTACTACGGCGGCCCCGAGGGCTTCGAGCGCGTCTACGATCTGCTGCGGCGGGGCGCCGACCGGCTGCTCGACGCCGTCCTGGCGGAGCGGGCGCAGGAGGCCGGTTGACGGCCCTGCCGCCGGTCGCGCGCGCCCTCGCGCGGCGCACCCTCGGGGTGCCGGAGGCGGCCCAGCCCACGGCGAGGTCGGTCGGCGGGGGCTGCATCAGCGAGGCGGCGCGCGTCGAGGCCGCAGGCCGGGCGGTCTTCCTCAAGTGGCGCGACGGAGCGCCGGCCGACTTCTTCGACGCCGAGGCCGACGGGCTCGACCGCCTCCGGGCCGCTGGCCTGCGGGTCCCGCGCGTGCTCGGACACGCCCACGACGGCCGCTGCGGCGCCATCGCCCTCGAGGCGCTCGACGAGGGCGCCGCCTCTGCCCGGGCCATGGCCGACGCCGGCCGCCGGCTCGCGCTCCTCCACGGCCGCCGCGGCCTCGCGCCCGGGCTCGCCCGCGACAACTACATCGGCTCGCTGCCACAGCCGAACGCTCCGGAGCCCGGCGGCGCCTGGCTCGCCTTCTGGAAGCAACGCCGGCTGCTGGCGCTGTCTCGCGGGTTGCCCCAGGGGCTGCGCCAACGCCTCGAGCGCCTCGATCCGACCGGCGTCCTCGCCGAGCCCGAGGGCGGCTGCGCCCTGCTGCACGGCGACCTGTGGAGCGGCAACCTGCTGTGCGACCGCGAGGGCCTCGCCTGGTTCATCGACCCGGCGGTCTACGCCGGCCACCCTGAGGTCGACCTCGCCATGACCCGCCTGTTCGGCGGCTTCCCCGCCGCCTTCTACGACGCCTACCAGGAGGTCGCCGGCCGGTTCGACCGCGAGCACCTCGCCCGCTGCGACCTCCTCAACCTCACCCCCCTCATCGTTCACGCGCGGCTCTTCGGCGCTGGCTACCTCAGCCAGGTCGAGTCCGTGCTCACGCGCTTCGGCGCCTGATGGAGCCTCGATGGGCACCGCCGCCCCCACCCGCCTCCTGCTGCCCTCTCGCCTCCTCTTGATCGTCGCCTTCGGCCTCGCGGTCGTCGGGTCCCTGTCCGCCTGTCGCGACGACGCCGACGACGTCGCGGTCCCCGCGCGGACCCCGGTCGCCCCGCCGCCCGCGCCCTCCCCGCTGACCCTCGACGGGACCACCGACGTCGCCTTCCGCTACCTCGACCCGGCGACCGGCCGCCCGGCCACCGCGACGACCGTCGACGCCATCCCCGAGGCCGCCCGCGCCCAGGTCATCGTCCTCCCGCTGGCCGGCGAGGCCCCGCCCGGCTGGGAGCACGTCGCCGACCTGACACGCCCGCTCCCCGTCACCACCGTCCCGACGCGCGGGTTCGTCCTCAGCCCGCCGTCCCCCGCCGAGGCCGCCCCGGACCCGGCCCCGCCCGCGCGCCGCCGCGTCGGCCCGCCCGAGGTCGTCATGTTCTCGGGGCCGGGCTGCAAACCCTGCAAGCACGCCCGCAAGTGGCTGAGCGAACGGCGCGTCCCCTTCACCGAGCTCGATCTGGGCACCGACCCCAAGGCGTGGACCCGCCTCGACGAGCTGGCCGCCCGCGCCGGCCTGCGCGAGCGCGACAAGCGCGGCGTCCCCATCTTCTTCGTCGACGGCCAGCCCGTCCTCGGCTTCGATCGCGCGCGCCTCGCCAAGCTCATCGGCCTGTGAGGCGGGGGCCGCGCGCCCCCACGGTCGATTTTCTGGACGGCGCGCGCGACCGCCCGGACCCTCGTCGCAAGGGAGGAACGAACATGGCTCTTGCGATGCACACGGTGGGTTCCGAGTCGGCGCTCGCGCCGGTCGATGACTGGGCGGCCGAGGTCACCTTCGGCGGGCGGACGTCGCCCCGGTCGCGGGCGCAGGCGCGCGTCGTCAGCCTCGGCCGTCGCGGCATGATGCTGTCGTCGCTGCGCGTCCCGGCGGGCGAGCGCTTCGCCTGGATCTCCTTCACCATGCCGAACGGGCAGACCCTGTCGCCGCTCGTCGAGGTCGGCGCCAGCTCCGAGGGCGCGGTCGCGGTGCGTTTCCGCCACCTCTTCCCCGATCAGCAGGCCCAGCTCGACGCCTTCCACGCCTCGCGCGCCACGGCGACGGGTTACTGAGGGCGAGGCCGGCGACTGGCCGGCCTTCGCGCGCGCGTCATGCGGCCCCGCCGCGCCGCGGGATGGGGCCCAGGTCCGGGTCGCCGCGCTCCATCGGGAACGCGCGCAGCTCGGGCGCGATGGCGTCGGCGAACGGCGCGAGGAGCGAGCGCACCTCGTCGGGGCGGTGGATCTGGCTGAAGTGGCTGAGGACCAGCGTGCGGTTGCGAAACCGCGCCGCACGCGCCGCGAGATCGTCCAGGTGGACGTGGCCGCCGGCGCGGACGTCCTCGTAGCGTTTGCGCGCGTCGAGGAAGGTGCACTCGAGCACGAGCACCTCGCTGTCGCAGATGGCGGGCTGCCGGTCGAGGACCTCGGGCAGCGTGTCGCCGGTCACCGAGAGCAGCGGGGTGACGTGGGCCTCCGTCACGGCCACGCCTTGCTTGCGTAGCCGCCCGATCTCGGGGCCCGGCGTCTCCGCGAACTCCGGCTTCAGCTTGTCGACGGTGCGCTCCACCGTGTAACCGAGCGAGGGCAGCGTGTGGTAGGTCCGGAACGGGACCAGGTCGACGCCCTGCTTGAGGGGATACCGCTCGCCGGGCCGGGCCGCGATCAGGTGGTAACGCGACTGGTAGCGCTGGACGCGATCGAAGGCCTCGATGAGCGCCACCAGCCCGTCGGCCATCTGGGCGGGGACGTAGACGGTCGGCGGCGCCATCCCGTACAGCTGGCGCAGTGCCATCAGGTAGGGCAGGCCGGCCGCATGGTCCATGTGCGTGTGCGTCAGCGCGAGGTGGTTCAGGCGCACCAGCTCGCGCGGTCCGCGGCCCACGTCGATGGCCAGGCTCCACTCGGGGATCCAGACGCAGGTCTCGACGCCGCCGAGCGAGAAGCCGTTGAGTCGAAAGGTTCCAAAGTCCATGATGTCGAAGGCAGTTCGCCGGACCCAGCCGGCTTGTTACAGAGAGGTGCCCGTGGTAGAAACCCCCGCAACCGGCAACGCGGAGGGCATGATGTCGAGACCTCGGGCCACGAGCCTACGGCGCGCAGCGACACTGTCGATGTGCCTGATCTTCGGCCTGAGCGCCATCGCTTGTCAGGACAAGCCCGATCCCTACGAGGTCGGCTTCGGCGTCCCGGACACGGGAACCTCGCGCGAGGCCCCGCCCAAGATGGCCCAGCGCTGCCCGCTCGAAGAGGTCGTGACCGACCCGGCCGAGCGGTCGCCCGAGTGGGTCGTCAAGGAGCTCCTCGCCGCATCGTCCTCGGAAGGAGACGAGCAGGCCGCCTTTCAGCGATTCTACGGCCTCTTCGACGGGCAACAGGAGTCGTGGGTGCGCCAACAGTACTGGCCGCGCGCCCGCCAGCACGTCTCGAAGTATCTGGCCGAGGGCGACGGCGTGGTCTACACGATCTGCCGCCGCGAGGGTCAGACCGACACCCATGTGAAGCTCTTCATCCGCAGTAACGACGAGGAAAAGAGCAATCCGCCCATCACCTTGAAGAAGAACGCCGACGGCGAGTGGAAGGTCACGGCCTACACGCCCTGATCCCAACCCCGCCCCGGCAGCCCCAATGCCACGCCTCCCGGCAACAGCCACGGGACCCGAGCCACGCATGAAGATCGCCCACACCGCCCTTCGCTCCCTCTGTGCCCTGTCCGTGGCGGCCACGACCGGCGCCGCGTGTGACGCCGAGCTCGACGCCCCGGCGCCGGTGGCCGTCAGCGTGCTCGCCCTCGAGGGCGGCACCTGCGGCAGCGACCCCGCGACGGCGAACCCGTTCGCCGACGCGAGCCGCGTCTCCATCCGCGTCTCGGGCATCAAGGGCGACGACGAGCCCTTCACCATCCGCGACTCCGCCAACCTCCGCGCGGGCTCGGACATCACCATCTCCGGCATCCCGGTCGGCGTCGGCCACACGGTCGAGCTGTGGGCGCAGGGCGGCCAGAGCAACTGGTACGGCCGCGCGACCGGCGTCGCCGTCCGGCGGTCCGAGAAGAACCCCATCGAGATGACCCTGACCCGCCACGGCGCCTTCACCGACGTGGGGCTGCCGGAAGCGTTCAACAACATGGTCTTCCCGGCCGCGGTCGAGCTCGGCGACGGCCGCGTCATGGTCTCGGGCGGCTTCCGACGCGTCATCAGCGACGCCAGCGGCACGTTCCTGGGCTCGCCCAGCGACCAGGCGGTCATCTACGACCCGCGCACGGGCGCGACCAGCGCCGTCCTGCAGATGCCCGCCGGCCAGGAGCGCGGCGCCCACGCGATGGCCTTCATCCCGGCCACCAACCAGGTCCTCATCGTCGGCGGCGCCCTGCGCATCGGCCTCGACGACGCCAAGGCCTTCCCCTACGTCTTCGACGTCGCCGACGGACGCAACGACCTCGTCCTCTTCGACGTCGCGTCCAACACCTTCTCGGTCGTCGAGAACGACTCCGAGAGCAAGCGCACCCAGCTCAAGCGAGCCTTCCCGCGCGTCCACGCCATGAACGACGGCACGGTCGTCATCACCGGTGGTGGTCGCTGGCCGGTCGAGTCGTCCGAGGACTACAAGATCGTCGCCGTCTACGACGCGGCCCTCGGCAAGCTCCGCAACAGCGTCGGCTTCCAGAGCTTCTTCCCGCGCTCGGGCCACTCGATGACCTTCCTCAAGAACGAGGAGAACCTGGCCCAGCTGCTCCTCCTCGGCGGCACGACCAACGAGAGCGGTCGCCGTCAGGCCGAGATCCTCAAGCAGTCCAGCCGCCAGACCGACGGCATCGACGGCAACTTCGTCCAGGTCGACGTCGCCGGCGAGCTGCCCTTCCTGTTCTTCCACGAGGTCACGCCCCTGTCGGGCCAGCGCTTCCTCGTGACCGGCGGCGTCCGCGCGGACGCCAAGCGCGCCCTGCAGGCGCCGCTCGACGACGAGGCCTGGCTCCTCAGCTACTCCGAGGACAGCGGCACGCCGACCCTCAGCTCCATCCAGGTGCCGGGCCTCGGCGCCGGCCGCGTCTTCCACTCGGCGCTGACCGGCGACTTCCTGAGGGCGAACGTGGTCGGCGGCCTGTCGGGCCGGACGGCCCTCGACAACGACAAGGTGAAGTTCTTCGACGTCACGGCCTACGACTCCGGCGCCGCGCCCTGGACCGTGGCCCCCGAGACCAGCGCCTTCGTCAGCCGCGGCGGCCACGCCGGCGTCATGCAGCTCAGCGGATCGATCTTCCTGGTCGGCGGCGAGACGAACCTCACCCCGAACACCCCCGAGTGTGCGTTCAGCCAGGTCTACACGCCCTCGAGCATCGCGATCCCCAAGTAGTCGGCCACCCATTGCGCTTCGGCGCGCTCAGCCTCCCGACCCCGCAGCGAGCGGGGCACCGGCCCCTCAGCAGCATCAGCGAATGCTTCGTCAGCAGGAGAAGCGAATGCTTCGTCGTCACCGTGCGCCCGCCCGTGTCATCGCCGTGATGAGCGCGCTATTGTTCCTCAACCTCGAGATGACCGTCCTGCTGCAGGGGCATCTGGCCGTGTCCCGCGCCCACGCCCAGGCCGGCAAGGAGCGGCGCGTCGCGCTCTTCGTCTTGTCGACGGGGCGCAACGCCGGCGACGCGCAGGTGCTCCAGACGCTGCTCCGCAAGGAGCTCAAGGGCCTGACCAACGTCCGTCTGGTCACCGGCTCTCCCGATCCCGACCGCAGCATCGAGGCCACTGCCGGCCCGATGGTCGAAAACGGCATCCGCTCGCTCAACGACGGCGTGCGCAGCCGAGAGGCGGCGGCCGCGGCCGAGGCCGAGCTGCAGAAGGCCTACGATCTGCTGGTGCGCGACACCGGCCCCCTCAACCGGCGGCTGCTCGCCCGCACGCTCAAGGGCCTGGGCGTCGCCCGCGTCATGCTGGGCCGCCGCGAGGAGGGCAAGGAGATGATCCGGGCCGCCCTGAACCTGTGGCCCGACCAGCAGGACGCCGAGTACGGCTACACCCTCGAGGTGCGCAACGCCTACAAGGAGGTCCAGAAGGAGCGCCTCGAGCAGGCCGCCGGCAGCGTCGCCATCTTCAGCGAGCCGACCGGCGCCGAGGTCAGCATCGGCGGCCAGGTGAAGGGCTACGCCACCAGCGAGGGCATCAACGTCCGCGATCTGATGCCTGGCCCCCACTGGATGTCGGCGCAGCTCGACGGCTACAAGCGCTCCGGCGCCTTCGTCACCGTCGAGGCGGGCCAGGAGACCCTGCAGAACTTCTTCCTCGAGCCCATGCCGAACGCGCAGGCCTTCGAGTCGACCACCGCGGACATCGTCAAGAACTTCCGCAGCGAGGCCAAGGTCTCTGGTTCCCTGACCGGCCTCAAGGGCCTGGTCGGCGCGGACGAGGTGCTGGTGTTCCTGACTTCGAGCCGCGGCGGCGCCTACCACTTCAACGGCTGGCACCTTGGCCCGCAGGGCAAGGTCGAGCAGGTGCAGGCCAAGGTCAAGCAGGACGCCAGCTTCCTCACGGGCGTCCAGAACATGCTCGCCGGCGCCCTGAACACCACGGTGGCCGGCGAGTACGCCGAGCTGCCCCTGGACGCTCCGCCGGGCGCGAGCCAGATGGCCGGCGGCGGCGACGAGGTCTTCATCGACCCCAACGATCAGATCATCAAGGTCGACGACAAGGAGAAGCAGTCGCTGACCAGCGAGTGGTGGTTCTGGGCCATCCTGGGCGGCGCCGCCGCGGGCCTCACCCTGGGCGTGCTCGCCATCGTCGACCAGCCGACCTCCTCGGGCGCCGTCGGAGACATCACCATCGGCGTGAACCCCGCCACGGGCGCGGCCGCGCAGTAGCCGGACGCCGCGAAGCTCACCGAAGCGAAACGGCCGGGGCGCTCACCCCGGCCGTTTCGCTTTCGAATCCAGCCTCTCCTGGCTCTTTGGAGGGCCTCGAGCGCCGGCAGCCGGCTCGGGGCGTCAGAGGCCGTCGAGGGCCTGCGACAGGTCGCGTCCGGCCCTCGACACGCTCTGAGGGCCTGCACCAGACCGCTCTCGGTCCTGCAGAGGCCGTCGAGCGCCTGCACAAGACCGCTCTCGGTCGCGCAGAGGCCATCGAGCGCCTGCAACAGGTCGCTTCCGGAGCCGTCAGAGCGCTTCGAGCGCCTGCAGCAGGTCGGCTTCCAGATCGTCGGCGTCCTCGAGCCCCACCGACAGCCGCACCAGGCTGTCGCGGATGCCGACGGCCAGGCGCTCCTCGGTCGTCAGCTCGAAGTAGCTCATCAGGGCGACCTGCTCGATGAGCGTCTCCACGCCGCCCAGGCTGGGCCCGATGCGCGGGATCCGGACCGCGTCGATGAAGCGCCCGGTCGCCTCGAGGTCGGCGCGCAACGTGAACGAGACCACGCCGCCGAAGCCGCTCATCAGCCGCCGCGCCACCTCGTGCGTCGCGTGCGTCTCGAGGCCCGGATAGTACACCTCGTCGACCTTGGGGTGGCTCGCCAGCCGTCGGGCCAGCCGCATCGCTGTCTCGTTCTGCTGCCGCACGCGCAGCGGCAAGGTCTTCAGGCCCCGGATCAGCAGCCACGCGGCGTGCGGGTCCAGCACGCCGCCCAGGATGGCCTGCAGCTCGCGGATGCCCTGCACCAGCGGCGCCGCCCCCGCGATGACCCCCGCCAGCAGGTCGTTGTGGCCGCCCAGGTACTTGGTCGCCGAGTGGACGACCAGGTCGGCCCCCTGCGTCAGCGGCCGCTGGTTCACCGGTGTGGCGAAGGTCGCGTCGATGACGATCTTGAACGACCGGCCCTTCTTCAGCGCCGCCAGCGCGGGGATGTCGACGACCTTCAGGTACGGGTTGGTCGGCGACTCCGTCACCAGGACCCGTGTCTCGGGCCGCAAGGCCGCCTCCAGGGCCGCCAGGTCGTCGGCCGGCACGACGCTGACCTCGACGCCCAGCCGCCCCAGGACCTGTCTGCAGAACTGCCGCGTCCGGCGATAGCAGTCGTCGGTCAGCACGACGTGTTGGCCCTGCCGCAGCAGGGTCAGCAGGGTCGTCGTGACCGCCGCCATCCCCGACCCGAACAGCAGCGCGTCCTGCGCCCCCTCGAGCGCCGCGATCTTCTCCTCGGCCGCGCGCTGCGTCGGGTTGCCGTAGCGCCCGTACTCCATCCGCTCGACCTCGCCCGACATGAACGCCGTCAGCTCGGCCGTGTCCCGGAACGTGTAGGTCGCGGTCTGGTAGATGGGCACCTGCAGGGCCGCGTGCGGCTGCCGCGCGTCCGTCCCGGCGTGCACCGCCGTCGTCTGAAGCCCTGGCCCTCGACCCTCCACCCGCTCGTCCCCGCCGCTGGCCATGTCCCCTCCTCGTCGCCGCCCCACCATCGGGCGACTCCGCTATAGCGAAGTTCCTCGGCCCCGGTCCACCTCGCCGTGGAACGCCGATGACGCATCGCCGAGGCGCTCGGTCGCCCCAACCGCCCACGCGGGCTCCGCCATCGCCCGCCGCCCGCTGCTGGCGCGGCCGCGAGCGGCGGACCTTCGAAAAGGCGAGGGCCGCGTCGCCGGCTCCCCCTAAAGGGAGCCAGGCGCGCGGCCCTCGTCAGACCAGCGTGGCCTGAACGCGAATTACTTCTTGTTCAGGATGTGCTTGTCGATGACGCGCGTGAAGGCCTCGAGGTTGTAGCCCGAGGGCGACGTGAACTTCCGACCGTTGATGTAGATGGTCGGGGTGCCACGGACGCCGGCCTTGCGGCCCTCCTCCATGTCGGCGTTGACGAGCTCCTTGTGCTTGCCGGACTCCATGCACTTCTTGAAGGCATCGATGTCCTTGACGCCGGCCTCCTTGGCCCACTCGTCCCACTTGGCCTGCGCGAGGTCCTTCTGGACCTCGAACAGCTTGTCGTGCATCTCCCAGAACTTGCCCTGGTCGTTGGCGCACAGCGACGCCTCGGCGGCCGGGAAGGCCTCCTTGTGGAAGTTCAGGGGGAAGTGCTTGAAGCCGATGACCGCCTGGTCGCCGTAGTGCTTCTGGACTTCCTTGAGCGGCGAGCCGACGCGCGCGCAGAAGGGGCACTGGAAGTCCGAGAACTCGACGATCTGGATCTTGGCCGTCGGCTTGCCCATGACCGCGGTCTTGGACAGGTCGAACTGGTTGACCTGCTCCTCGAGCGGCTCGAAGACCTTGCCGTCCTTGATGATGGCGGCGTAGACGTCCTCGCGGGCGGTGCCCTTGCCGACGAGCTCCTCGGCCTTCTTCAGCTCCTCGTCGATGAGCTCCTTGAACTCCTCGAAGGGCTTGGCGCCCGTGAGCTTGCGGCCGTTGACGAAGCTGTTGGGCGTGCCACGCGCGGTGACCTTGCCGGCCAGCTCCTGGTCCGCCTCGATGCGGGCCTTGTGCTTGTTCGAGTCCATGCACTTCTTCCAGTCGGCCACGTTCAGGCCGACCTCACCCGCGTACCGCTCGAGGTCGGCGGGCTGCAGGGCGCGCATGTTCGCGAAGAGCTTGTCGTGCATCTCCCAGAACTTGCCCTGGTCGTTGGCGCACATCGACGCCTCGGCGGCCGGGAAGGCCTCCTTGTGGAAGGGCAGCGGGTTGTGCTTGAAGACGACGCGGACCTTGTCGCCGTAGGTGCTCATGATCTGGTCGAGGACCGGATTGAGGCGGCTGCAGAAGGGGCACTGGAAGTCCGAGAACTCGACGATCGTGACGAGCGCGCCCTTGGCGTTGCCCTTCATCGCGTCGCCCGGATCCACGTCCACCTTGTAGACCGTGCGGTCCACGGGGCGCGGCTGCTGCTGCTGAGCGGCCGGCGCGGCGGCCGGGGGCTCCTTGCCCTCGTAGACGAACGCGGCGAGCTGCGCGTTGTTCGTCTTGGTGCGCTCCTTCACGTAGTCCATGCCGCGCTTGCCGGCGTCGTCGGCCGCCTTGATCTCGGCGTCGATGACCTGCTTGAACTGCTCGAAGGGCTGAGCGCCACGCAGCGACTGGCCGTTGATGAAGAAGGCCGGCGTGCCCGAGGCGCCCACCGCGTTCGCGATCGCCTGGTTGCGATCGACGAACTTGGCGATCTCGGGATCAGCCACGTCCTTCTTGTACTTCTCCATGTCCAGGCCGACCTCCTGGGCATACTTCTCGAGCTCGGGCTGCGACAGCGCGCGCTGGTTCGCGAACAGCTTGTCGTGCATCTCCCAGAACTTGCCCTGACGCCAGGCCGCCATCGACGCGATGGCCGCCGGCCGCGCGTCCTTGTGGAAGGGCAGCGGCTGGTGCAGGAAGGTCACGCGGACCTGGTCGCCGTAGGTGTCCTTGATCTGCTTGATCGTCGGCAGGACGCGCGAGCAGAAGGGGCACTGGAACTCGGAGACCTCGAAGATCTCGACCTTCGGGTTCTCGACGCCGGTCGACGGGAAGGTGACCGGGCCGCTGGCCGGGTCGGCCGGCTTCTCGCCGGTCTGGGCGGTGCCCTCGGCCGGCTGGGCCGGCTGCTGCGCGCCTTGCTCGGTGGCCGGCTTGACGGGCTCGCCCGCCGGCTTCTGCTGCTCTCCACCCTTGCCGCATCCCGCGACCAGGGCCATGACGGCCACCATGGCCGCAACCCTCAACTTCATTGAATCCTCCTGATGACGGAACCGGTCGTCTCGGCCCTGCGGGCGCGCGTGGACTCGCGCAACCTCGCGAAAGGACTGAAGAAAACGCTCTCGCTGGACCTCGAGTCCGCGGGACTATGTCACACCACCTGGGGCCCCGCAAGCGAAGCGCCCGAGTGGACGCGCCGACCAAAACGCCGGCCCGGCGCCAATAGTTCACGTGGGCCCCTAGAAATTTCCGCGGCGCGCGATGTGCTATACCGGACCTCGCTCAAAGCGCCGACCCACCGGACGGAGAATCCAGCGATGCAGCTCGGGACGATGACTCATGGACGGCGCGGCCGGCTCGGTCGCCTGGCGCGGGCGCTGCTCCTGCTCGCGCTGACGCTCGGAGGCTGCCGTGGCGCCGCGGGCGAACCTCCGTCAGTGGCCGCCGCGCCGCCGCCCGTTCAGCCGGCCCGGGCTGGTCTCGGGTCCGAAGCGGGGCCCGACAGCGAAGCCGTCCCGCGCCCGCAGGCCCAGGCGGCCCCAACGGCCGAGGCTGCGTCGGCCGGACTGGGCGCTCTGGCCAGCCCCGACGCTCTGGCCGCGGCCATCGAGCGTCACCACAGCGACCAGTGGTACGGCGTCTACATGCTGGGCAAGAAGATCGGGCACGCGCGGGTCTGGATGCGGCCGTCGGGCGAGGGCGAGCCTGGCGCGTACGCGACCGGGACGGAGCTCGAGATGACGGTCCGCGGGCTGCTCGGCGAGGCGCGCATGGACATGAGCGAGGCGCGGTTCTACGCAGCCGAGGCACCTCATTCGCTGATCGAGACCCGCATGCGCTCCGAGGCGTCGGGCGTCGTCGACGAGCGGGTAGGGCGCAACACTCCCGAGGGCCTGGTGGTCACCCGCACCACGGCGGGGCGCGCCGCCGCGCCGCGCACCATCGCCCGGAGCCAGGAGTCGCTCGCGTCGCTCTTCGTGACGATGCCGACGGACGCCGCGTCGCTACGCCCCGGGCAGTCGGCCCGGGCGCCCTGGTTCAACTGGGAGGCCGAGAAGGACGACTTCGTCTCGGTGACCGTGGCGTCGGTGCGGCCGGGCACCCACGCCGGCGTCGACACCACGCTGGCCACCCTGGACGTGAAGTACGAGAAGATGGGCCTGTCGGCCACCAGCCTGGTCGCCGGGGCGGGCGTGGTCGTCGAGACCGCGCTCGGCCAGGGCCTGGTCCTCAAGCTCGAGGAGAAGGACGTCGCGCGCAGCGACGTCGTGGGCCTGGACGTCATGGGCTCCGGCGTGCCGGTCGCCAAGAAGCTGGGACGCCCTCATGACATCATCGAGCTGACCCTGAAGGTGAAGACCCCCGGCGACTACGCCCTGCCGAGCGCCGCCAACCAGGAGGTGACCCCCCTGGAGGACGGCTGGTCCCGCGTCGTCCTGCGCTCAAGTCCCGGCGCGCCCGTCACGACCGACGAGCGCGCCGCCGCCCTCGAGAGCGACGCCACCATGGACGCCGACTCACCCAGCATCCAAGCCAAGGCCAAGGAGCTGACCGAGGGCGCGGCCGACGACGCCGACAAGGCCCGACGTCTGGGCGCCTGGGTCTTCCAGACGCTCGACAAGCAGCTGGCGACGCACCTGCCGACCGCTTCGACCGTCCTGGACAAGAAGCTCGGCGACTGCACCGAGCACACCTGGCTCTTCGTCGCCCTGGCCCGCGCCGCCGGCCTGCCCGCGCGCCCGGTCTACGGCGTCGGCTACACGGGCGACGGCCACGCCAGCTTCGGCTACCACGCCTGGGCCGAGGTCGCCATCGACGGCCACTGGGTCGCCGTCGACCCCACCTGGGGCGAGCCCGTCGCCGACGCCACCCACCTGCGCCTGGCCTCCGAGCTGAGCGACGTCGCCGCCATCATCGGCGGCCTCGAGATCCAGGTCGAAGGCGAGCCGCGCCGCCGCTGAGGGTCAAGGCTCGTCCATCGGGCGGACCGATGTCCCCGAGTCGACACCGGTTCGCCCGGCTGAACCTCGCTTCCCGCTTCCTTTATCTGCAGACTTTCCAGGCCTGGAAGGACGCCGTATAAAGGAAGCATGCGCCGCATCGACGCCATCGGTGTTCGAGAGATCCCCCGGCTGATGGAGGAGTGGCTCGGGTCCCCAGTCGAAGCCGAGGCGGAGGTCCGAAACGGCAAGGATCGCCACGGTCTCGTCCTCCGTCACGACGGCACGATCTTCGTCGTGGAGGTGAAGCGAGCGGACGACATCGCCCTCCTGGACTCGGCACGCCATCAACTCGCACGGTACATCGCGTCCCGCACCGATGCAGTCGGTGTGCTGGCCGTCCCGTACATGGGGCCCAAGGCTCGGGAGTTCGCTCGCACGGTGGGCTTGTCGTGGCTCGACCTGTCGGGCAACGCCGACATCCGCGGACCGGGCGTGCGGATCTTGGTCGAGGGCAAGCCCAACCGCTTCGCCTCCCCTGGTCGCCCGTCCTCGGCGTTCTCCGACAAGGCGTCGAGGATCTCCCGGGTGCTGCTGGTGGAGCCTGAGCGATGGTGGCGGCAGGCGGAGGTCGTGGAGGCCACCGGCCTGAGCAGCGGCTTCGTCAGCAAGGTCATCGGTCGGCTCGACGACGACGGCCTCCTCGACAGACTGACGGAGGACCGAAGCTTCCGGCCTCGCTCACCCGACCTGCTCCTCGACGCGTGGGCGCAGGTCTACGACTTCCGCAAGCACGACATCATCCGCTTCCACGCCCTCGGCCGCACCGGGGCCGAGGTCACCGAGGCCGTAGCCCGCCAGCTGGCGGGGCGCTCCGACCTCCAATGGGGGGCGACGGGGCTGGCGGCGGCGTGGCGGTGGACCCGGTACGCCGACTTCCGCCTCGCCACGTTCTTTGTCTCGGCGCCCCTGCTCGACCCGGAGGCGCTGGGCCTGCGGCGTGTCGAACAGGGCGAGAACGTCTGGATCGCCGTCCCTCGGGACGAAGGCGTCCTGTACGGCGCCGAGGAGGTCTCGGGCGTCCGCTGCGCCCATCCGGTGCAAGTCTACCTCGACCTGCTAGGCCACCCCGAGCGAGCCGAGGAGGCCGCCTCCTATCTCCGCACCCACAAACTCGCTTGGGGGCGGTCATGAAGTTCGACAGCGCCTCCGACTACCCGCCCGGACTTGCAGTCGACGCCCGGCGTATGTGCCTCCACGTCGCCACGATCCTCGGTGACCTCCTCGACGAGATGGTCGTAGTGGGTGGGCTCGTGCCGTACCTGATCGTCGACCAAGCCGCCGCCCACGAGGCCCACGTCGGCACGAGGGAGCTCGACCTCGGCCTGTCCATCGCCGTGCTCGATGACGAGCGCTACCGGGAGATCAGCGCCCGGCTTCGGGACCGGGGCTTCGAGCCCAGCCGCACCGAAGAGGGGAAGGTCACCCGGCAGACATGGGTGCTGCCGGGTCAGCGGATCACCCTTGATTTCCTCATCCCCCGCACCGACGGCGGCCCGAGCCCCGGCAAGCTCCAGAGCCTCGAAGGCGACTTTGCCGCCATCGTCACTCCGGCCCTTTCGCTCGCCTTCAGGGACTTCGACTCCGTCACCATCGAGGGGCCGACGCTGGCCGACGAGGTGGCGGCCCGCACGGTCAAGGTCTGCGGCCCGGCGGCGTTCGTGGCCATGAAGGCTCATGCCATCAACCTCAGGGCCAAGGACAAGGACGCCTACGACCTCGTCTACGTCCTCAGGCACTACGGCGACGGCACCGTGGCCGACGTGGTAGCCCGGTACGTCGCCTTCGCCGAGGTCGATGAGGCGAAGCAGGCGCTCGACATCCTCCGAGCAGACTTCGCCTCCGAGAAGCACCTCGGGGCCGTGCGGGCCGCGAGGTTCAGGGCCGGGCGCCCAGACCCCGCACTTCAGGCCGACGCCTTCGGCTACGTGCAGGAGTTCCTGAAGCGGGTCGGGAGGCGCTGACCTCGGAGCTGAGCGACGTCGCCGCCATCATCGGCGGCCTCGAGCGCCAGGTCGAAGGCGAGCCGCGCCGCCGCTGAAGCCTGTGAAAGGCGGCGGGACGGTGCCCGAGCGTCAGCGAGCATTCATCAGGCGAGCTCGAGGACCACGCCGTCCTCGGGCTCATCGCCCTTGGGCTCGTGCGTCTCGATGATCTCGACCAGCCAGTCGAACACCGTCGGCCCTTCGCCAGCCCGGGCCGCGTCGAGTTCACGGCTGACCCTCGGCCGGTTGGCTTGATGACAGCGCACCAGCTGCCGTTCCAGGATCCGGCACGTCTCCGCATGACCAAGGCGCTGTCGACTCTGCGCCGAGTTGACCCACCGAAGGATGAAGCCCTCGTCGGGCGTCCCGAATCCACCGCGGAGTATGTCGTTGAAGGCGTCCAGGTTGCGCCCCCAGGAGGCCGCCGGGACCAGGACGCGCTCCACCTCATCGTAGAACTCGCCGAGGGTAGAGAAACGCGCTCCATCGATTACGTAGAGCTTCACGGCTCGTCCAGCGGACCGAAACGATGCTCCAGCTCCGCGTCGAGGTCGTCGTCGTCGATCCCGAGGCCAGCCTCCGATTCCGCCAGCCCTTGATTGACGGCTGCCAGGAAGCGATCGCGTTCCGTCAGGCGGTCGTAGTCCTCGGGTGAGACGAGGACGCCGGCTGGGCGCCCGCGCTGCGTGATGACGATGGGACGGCGGTCCTTCTGCAGGCGTCGCATGATGCTGGAGGCGTGCGCCTTGAACTCGCCGATCGGGATGATGTCGTCCTGAACCTGCAGCGGCTTCATGTTGGCTCCTGTCCTGAAGTCCGACCAGTAGAGTGGTTCGTTGCCGGGTCGGATTCAAGCCAGGAGCCTCGCGAGCCAGCGGCTCCAGGCTAGACGTTGAACCGGAAATGCATGATGTCGCCGTCGTGGACGACGTACTCCTTGCCTTCCACGGCCATCTTGCCGGCGGCCTTGCACTGGGCCTCGCCGCCGAGGCGCACGTAGTCGTCGAACTTGATGACCTCGGCGCGGATGAAGCCGCGCTCGAAGTCGGTGTGGATGACGCCGGCGGCGCCCGGGGCCTTGGTGCCGCGGGTGATGGTCCAGGCGCGCACTTCCTTCACGCCGGCGGTGAAGTAGGTGATGAGGCCGAGCAGCTCGTAGCCGGCGCGGATGAGGCGGTCGAGGCCCGACTCCTCGAGGCCGAGGCTGTCGAGGAAGTCCTTGCGCTCCTCCTTGTCCAGCTCGGAGATCTCCGCCTCGATGGCGCCGCAGATGACCACGACGCCGCTGCCCTCGGCGGCCGCGTGCTGGCGGACGCGCTCGACGTGCTCGTTGCCGTCCGGCAGGCTGCCCTCGTCGACGTTGGCGGCGTACAGGACGGGCTTGCTGGTCAGCAGGAACAGCTCGCGGAAAGCGGCCTTCTGGTCGTCCTCGACCTGGAACGACCGGCCGGGCTTGCCCTCGGACAGCCACACGCGCAGCCGCTCGAGCATCTCGACCTGAGGCTGCAGCTTCTTGTCGCCCTTGGCCTGCTTGGCCACGCGGTCGAGGCGCTTTTCGACCGAGTCCAGGTCCTTGAGCAGCAGCTCGGTGTCGATGATGCCGATGTCGCGGATCGGGTCGACGCTGCCCTCGACGTGGACGACGTTCTCGTCCTCGAAGCAGCGCACCACGTGGACGACCGCGTCGGTGTTGCGGATGTTGGCCAGGAACTGGTTGCCCAGGCCCTCGCCCTTGCTGGCGCCGCGCACCAGGCCCGCGATGTCGACGAACTCGACCGTCGCCGCCTGCACGTTCTGCGGCTGGACCATCTCGGTCAGCTTGTCCATGCGCCGGTCCGGCACGGGCACGATGCCCACGTTCGGCTCGATGGTGCAGAACGGGTAGTTCGCCGCCTCGGCCCCGGCGGCCGACAGCGCGTTGAAGAGGGTGGACTTGCCCACGTTCGGCAGGCCGACGATGCCCAGGCTCATTCCCATGACGCGACTCCGATGCGCTCGCGGGTCCGCCCGCGAGGACGGCCCTCTATAACGTCGGCTTCGGCACGGTCAAGGGAGTCGGAGCGCCGGCGTCGGGCTCACCACTTGTAGAAGCCCTCTCCGGTCTTCTTGCCCAGCCGGCCGGCGCGGACCATCTGCCGCAGCAGGGCAGGGGGGCGGAACTGCTCGCCCAGCTCGGCGTGCAGGTGCTCGGCGATGCGCAGGCGCGTGTCGAGGCCCACCAGATCGGTCAGCCGCAGCGGCCCCATCGGGTGCCGATAACCCAGCTCCATGGCCCGATCGATGTCCTCGGCCGTGCCGACCCCGGCCTCCAGCATCCGGATCGCCTCGAGGCCGATGACCAGCCCCAGGCGGCTGGTCGCGAAGCCCGGCGTGTCCTGCACCACGATCATCTCGCGGCCCATCCGCTCGCCCATCGCCCGCGTCCGCGCGATCGCCTCGTCGCTGGTCTGCACCGCCCGCACCACCTCGAGCAGCTTGACGATGTGCGGCGGGTTGAAGAAGTGCATCCCGATGACCCGCTCGGGGTGCCGCGTCGCCGCCGCGATCTCGGTCACCGGCAGGCTCGACGTGTTGGTCCCCAGCAGCGCGTCCGGCCGGCAGCGCTCACCCAGGCGCGAGAACAGCTTCCGCTTGAGCCCGATGTCCTCGCTGACCGCCTCGATGACGATGTCCGCCTCTTCCGACGCCGCGTCGCTGTCGGTCGACGTCGCGATGCGCTCCAGCGTGGCGGCCCGGTCCTCGGCCGTGACCTTGCCGCGCTCGACGCCCTTGTCCAGGTTGGCCTTGATCGCCAGCACCGCCGACTCGAGCCGGATGGCGTCCAGATCCGCCAGCGTCACCGCATACCCGGCCGCCGCCGCCACCTGCGCGATGCCGTGGCCCATGACCCCGGCCCCGATGATCAGCACCTGCTCGCCCATCGCCCTGCCTCCTCAGCCCTTGCGTCCGCGCCGCTCGAGGAACGCCGCCATGCGCGCCTCCTTGTCCGGGTCGTCGTACAGCACCGTCTGCCCCAGCGCCTCCAGCGCCAGCCCGGTCGCCAGGCTGGCCTCTCGGCCCTGGTCGATGGCGATCTTCGCCAGCCGCACCGCCATCCGGCTCTGCCGCGCCACCGCCTGCGCCAGCTCGCGGGCCTTGTCCAGCACCGCCTCGTCATCGACGACGTGGTTGACCAGCCCCATGGCCCGCGCCTCTTCGGCGTCGATGATCGCCGCCGTGAAGATGAGCTCCTTGGCCTTGGCCAGGCCGACGATGCGCTGCAGCCGCCAGGTCCCGCCCGCGGCCGGCAGGATGCCCAGCCCCACCTCGGGCTGACCCAGCTTCGCCGAGCGCCCCGCGACGCGCAGGTCACAGGCCAGCGCCACCTCGCAGCCGCCGCCCAGCGCGAAGCCGCGGATGGCCGCGATGGTCGGCACCGGAAAGGCCTCGATCGCGTCGCACAGCTTGGCGTTGTGGCGCAGCAGCGCCTCGGACCCGCGCCGCGCCCGCAGCTCGGCGATGTCGGCGCCGCTGACGAAGGCCCGGTCACCGGCCCCGGTGAAGATGAGGGCGCGCACGTCCTCGCGCACGGCCAGCGCGTCGAGCGCCGCCCGGATCTCGAGGTTCATCTCGAGGCTGAGGGCGTTTCGGACCTCGGGCCGGTCGAAGGTGATCGTGGCGACGCCGTCGGCGTCGACCTGGACCTGAATCAGCGGGCGGTCGTCGATGCGCTCGGTCATGCGTCCGTCACCTCAGGGCACCATGATGACCTTGCCGAAGACCTCGCGGCCCTCGAGCGCGGCGTGGCCCTCGGCGATGCGCTCGAGCGGCAGCACCCGGTCGACCACCGCCTGGAACAGGCCCTGCTCGTACAGCCGCACGAGCTGGTGGTACTCGCCCTTGCTGCCCATGGTCGAGCCCAGGATCGACTGGCTCTTGAAGAAGAGGTGCCGCAGGTTGATGCGCGCGTCGATGCCCGTGGTCGCCCCGCAGGTCACCAGGCGCCCGCCCCACGCGAGGCAGCGCATCGACCTCTCGAAGGTCTCGCCGCCCACGTGCTCGAAGACCACGTCGACGCCCCGCCGGCCGGTCAGCTCCTTGACCCGCGCGACGAAGTCCTCGGTCCGGTAGTTGATGACGTGGTGGGCGCCCAGCGCGCGCGCCGCCTCGAGCTTGTCGTCCGAGCCGGCCGTCGTGATGACCTCGGCCCCCAGGTAGCGCGCGACCTGGATGCCCGCCGCGCCGACCCCGCTGCCGCCGGCCTGCACCAGCACCGTCTCGCCGCCGCGCAGCTCGGCGCGGGCGACCAGCATGTGCCAGGCGGTCAGCATCGTCAGCGACAGGGCCGCCGCCTCCTCGTAGGACAGCCGCGCCGGCTTGGCGACCACGTTGGCCCGCGGCACCACGACCAGCTCGGCCAGCCCGCCCTGGCCGGTCTCGCCCAGGATGCCGTACTTGGAGCACAGGTGGTCGACGCCCGAGACGCACCGCACGCAGTGGCCGCAGCTGACGCCCGGCAGCACCATCACCGGCGTGCCGACCGCGATGTCGTCCACGCCGGGCCCGACCGCGGCGACGTCGCCGGCGATGTCGGCGCCGGTGATGGCCGGCAGGTGGAAGGGCGCGCCGGGGACGCCCTTGCGCACCCAGACGTCCAGGTGGTTCAGCGCACAGGCCCGCACCCGGACCTGCACCTCGCCGGGGCCCGGCTGCGGGTCGGGCACCTCTTCGACCCGCAGGACCTCGGGGCCCCCGTGCTCTCGAACGACGACGGCGCGCATCGGCTCTCCCTCCGTTCAGCGCCCGGTGAAGGCGGGCTTGCGCTTTTCGGCGTAGGCGGCCAGCCCCTCGGCGGCGTCGGCGCCCACGAACAGCTGCTGCTGGAGCTCGCGCTCGAGGGCGAGGCCTGCCTCGAGCGACACCTCGGCGCCGGTCTGGCAGGCGCGCTTGATGAGGCCCACGGCCCGCGACGCCCGCTCGGGCGGCACGAACTGGCGTGCGTAGGCCAGCGCCTCGCGGCGGAAAGCGTCGGCCGTGGGGGCCTCGACGACCTTGTTCACGAGCCCCATCGCGTGGGCCTCGTCGAAGCTCAGGCGCGAGCCCTCGATCATCAGCTCGATGGCCCGGCTCTTGCCGATGAGGCGCGACAGGCGCTGCGTCCCGCCCGTCCCGGGCAGCACACCCAGCTGCACCTCGGGCAGGCCGACCAGGCCCCCGGCGCGGCGGCCGATGCGCAGATCACAGGCCAGCGCGACCTCGAGCCCGCCGCCGACCGTGTGACCGTTCAGCGCCGCGATGACCAGCTTGGGCGTCTGCTCGAGGCGGCTGAGCGTCTCGTTGGCGTGCAGGCAGAAGGCGTACTTGAAGCTGGGGCTCGCGCCGCGAAGCATCGAGATGTCGGCGCCCGCGCAGAAGAACTTGTCCCCCTCCCCGGCGACGACGATGACGTGCACGTCGTCGTCCATGCGCGCCTTCAGGATCCAGCCGTCCAGCTGGCGCATCATGTCGTACGAGTAGGTGTTCGCCGGCGGGTTCGACAGCGTCAGGACGGCGACGCCGCCCGAGACCTCGTAGTGGACCAGCTTGCGCTCGTCGGCTGAGCTCATGGCGGGCTCCTCGGCAGGGGGGGATCGGCGGTTGGCTTCGGCAAGGCTCCGATCCCATGCGCGCCTTCCGGTGTCAACCGATCATGCCTCGGCGTAGGGTAGGGCGGTCCGAGCCCCCGTCTGGACCTCGCGCGGCGCCTTCGGTTAGGCTCCGCCCCGATGCAGGTCCTGCTCCCAGCGCTCTCGGCGATCGTCCCCGGCCTCGGCCAGCTCCTGCGCGGGCGCGTGTCCGACGGGCTGCTGTTCCTGTTCTTCGCGCTGTGGCTGCGGGTCACGCTGGGCGGCCTCGCCTGGACGGCCGGCGTCGGCGATCGCCTGCTCGACGTCGCGCTGTGGGGCTTCCCGGCGCTGCCGGCCGGCCAGCGGGTCCCGCTGTCGGTCCTGGCGACCGTGATGGCGGTCGTGGTCCACGCCTGGGCGGCCCTGGACGCGCGCCGCCCCCGCGCGCCTCGTCCCGCCGCGACCTGAGCCTTCCCGGGCGTCGCGCGACGACCTCGACCCGCGAGGAGCGCCGTCAGGTGCTCGCGCCCCCACGCTGGCCCGCGTAGGCCGCCGTCAGCCGTTCGCGCATGCGCAGCGGCCAGCTCCGAGCGTCGTCAGCCGCTCATGCACGCGCTTCGGCCCGCGTACGGCGTGTCAGGTGCTCGCGCGCGTACGTCGGGCCGCGCAGGGCGCCGTCAGGTGCGCGTGCGCGCGGCGCGTCGGATCGCGGGACGGGGGAGCAACCGGCGAAACGCGCCCTGGAGCGCGTTTCGCCAGTGACAGCAAGGATTCGGGCTGGCACCGGCCGTCAATCTAAACCCAGGCACCTTGTAGGTGGGCTCCATGGTCGTCTGCTTCAGGCTTCCTGCCGGAACGGAAGGCGTGCACACCACAGACAGGAACGGATCCCGGGTATAGAAGCATAGGAATAGATTTTGTGGCTCGGTGGAACCAACCCTTCAGAATCACTCACCGTTCGAGACGGTAACACGCTCCGGGGGGCAAGTCGATTCCCAGACGCCAACGAAGGGCGCGATTCCGGTCGGCTGCCGCTGGGCAGGCGCGACGAGGCGGGACCGGCGCGGAGCGAGGACGGGCCTTCGAAACGCGAAAGGGCCCCGAAGGGCCCTGACGATGTCGGTCGGCGCCGGTGAGCGACCGAGGTTCGAAACACGAAGGGGCCCCGAAGGGCCCCGACGTTGGTGCGAAAGGGGGGACTTGAACCCCCACGAGCGTATTGCTCACTAGAACCTGAATCTAGCGCGTCTACCAATTCCGCCACTTTCGCGTAGCGCCCGCTCCGGCCGAGCGGTGACGGCTTAATAGGGCCATCACCGTCGGCCGTCAAGAGGGAAAGTGCATCGAACTCACTGGGGGGCTCAGTTGGTGCACCCGAAGATGAACTCGTGCTCGCACGACGTGCCGTTGATGCAGATGTCGTTGGTGCACGGGTCGCCGTCGTCGCAGCCGAAGTCGTTGGCCTCGCACTTGCCCGTCGCCAGGTCGCAGGTGACGCCCACGCAGGGCGAGCCCGTCGTGTTCACGCACTGGGCGTCCGAGGTGCACGACTGGTTGCAGATCGTCGTGTTGAAGTGGTCGCAGCCGTTCGCGTCGCAGCCGTCGACCGTGCAGGGGTCGTCGTCGTCGCAGTCGGTCGGGATGGCGACGCAGGACTTCGAGATCGGACCGCAGACGTAGGTGTTGCACGGGTCGTTCTGCGGGCAGCCGATGGCCGGCGGCTCGCAGGGGATGCCGCAGCTCAGGACCGGGATGCTGATGCAGCCCAGGGCCGGGTCGCACACGTCGAAGGTGCACGGGTCGCCGTCGTCGCACGGCACCGGCGCCTGCTGACACTTGGCGGTCGCGCCCTGCTGCACGCAGCTGTCGATCGTGCAGTCGTTGGCGTCGTCGCAGTCGCTCAGCTTGGTGCAGGTCGCGCCGCAGGTCGACAGCGCCAGGTTCTGGCAGCCCGTCCCCGGCTTGCAGTAGTCGTAGGTACACGGCTGGCCGTCGCCGCAGGTCTTCATCGTGTACGTGCACGCGCCGTCCTCGGGGTCGCACAGGTCGTTCGTGCAGGGCTCGCCGTCGTCGCAGCGCGGCGTGTGGACGCAGCCGCCGATGGAGTTGCAGAAGTCGTCCGTGCACGGGTTGCCGTCGTCACAGTCGACGCCGCCGTTGATCTGGCAGCCGTTGTTCTTGTCGCAGGTCGCGTCGATGCAGTCGTTGCCGCCCGTGCAGTCGACGGGCGCATGGGTGCAGGCCCCGGTGTCGGGATCGCAGCTGTCCATCGTGCAGGCGTTCTTGTCGTCGCAGTCGACGGGCTTCACCTCGCACTGGCCGGTGGCGAGGCTGCACGAGTTCGGGTAGCACTTGTCCTGCGAGGGGCACTCGAGCGGCGCGAACGTGCACTGGCCGGTGGTCGGGTCGCAGGTGCCCTGGCTGCACTTGTTGGGGCCGACGCAGACCTTGGGGGCGTAGTTGCACCCGGTGGCCGGCTGGCAGGTGTCGACCGTGCACGGGTTGTCGTCGCTCGGGCAGGTCAGCGGCGTGAAGGTGCACTTGCCCGTGTCGGGGTTGCACTCGTCGGTGGTGCAGGCGTTGTTGTCGTTGCAGGTCGGCTTGCTGAAGACGCAGATGCCCAGGGTCGGGTCGCAGACGTCGACCGTGCACAGGTTGCCGTCATCGCAGTCGTCGCTGGTCGCGCAGACCGTGAAGCACCCCTCGACCTGCAGGGCCGTGTGCTTGCAGGTCCCGGTCTCGGCGTCGCAGCTGTCCGCGGTGCAGTCGTCGCCGTCGTCGCACGGGTTCTGCTCGTGCACGCAGCCAGAGCCGACCTGGCAGCTGTCGACGGTGCACTCGTCGCCGTCGTCGCAGTCGGAGGCGGGCCGGGGCGTGTAGACGCACTCGCCGGTCTCCGGGTCGCAGGCGTCGATGGTGCACTCGTTCGAGTCGTCGCACGTCTCGGTGACGTGGGTGCACGACGGCTTGGTGGGATCCTCGGGATCCGGGACGCCGGGGTTGCACAGGTCGACCGTGCAGGGGTTGCCGTCGTCGCACGCCTGCAGCTGCTCGCAGGTGCCGGTCGCGCTGACGCAGACCGACGCGAAGCACGGGTCGGTCGACTCGCAGACGACCGGCTTGTGGGCGCACTGGCCGCTGGCCAGGTCACACGAGTCGATGGTGCAGGGGTCGCCGTCGTCGCAGTCCTTGTCCGCCGTCGTGCAGATGCCCGTCGTGGGGTTGCAGGCCTCCACCGTGCACTCGCTGGCGTCCTCGCACTTGTTGGTGAAGACGCAGCCGGTCTGCGCGTTGCACAGGTCGTTGGTGCAGATGTCGTCGTCGTCGCAGACGACCGGCTCGTGCGAGCAGGCGCCGGTGACCGGGTCGCACAGGTCGGTGGTGCAGGCGTTCGAGTCGTCGCAGGCGCTCTGGGTCATGCACCCCTGGACCGCGTCGCACCCGACGATGGTGCAGGTGTTGCCCTCGCCGCAGTCGATGTCCTGGTAGTCGCACTGCCCGTCGGACGGGTCGCAGACCTCGGTCGTGCACGAGTTGTTGTCGTCGCAGGTGCGCGGCGTGAACGTGCAGCCCGTCTCCGGGTTGCAGCTGTCGATGGTGCACAGGTCGTCGTCGTCGCAGGTGATGAACGCGTGGACGCAGCCCAGGCTGGGCACGCAGGTGTCGGTGGTGCAGGCGTTGCCGTCGTCGCAGGCGATGGCTTCGTTCACGCACTCGCCGGTCACCGGGTTGCAGGCGTCGGTCGTGCACAGCGTGCCGTCGGCGCAGTCCTTGCCGACGTACACGCAGTCACCCGTCGCCGGGTCGCAGGTGTCTTCGGTGCAGGCGTCCGAGTCGTTGCAGTCGATGCCGTCGAACGAGCAGTTGCCGGTCTCGGGGTTGCAGGTGTCGATGGTGCAGGGGTTGTCGTCCTGGCACTCGATGAACTCGTTGACGCAGCCGGCCGCCGTGCAGGTGTCGGTCGTGCACGGGTTGCCGTCGTCGCAGTCGCTGCCGGTGAACACGCAGCCGACCGCCGGGTCGCAGGTGTCGACCGTGCACGGGTTGAAGTCGTTGCAGGTCACCGGGCTGCCGCAGCCGACGTCGGGGATGCAGGTGTCGAGCGTGCAGGCGTCGCCGTCGTCGGGGCAGACCACGGCCGGGTACTCGTCCGGGCACTCCCACGAGCCGTCGCCGACCTCGGTGCAGCCGTCGACGGTGCACGGGTCGTCGTCCGCGCAGGGGTTCGTGTAGACGCACTCGCCGGTCTCGGTGTCGCACAGGTCGAGGGTGCAGGCGCTATCGTCCGAGCAGTCCTTGGCGACGTGCGTGCAGACGCCGGTCGCCGGGTCGCAGCTGTCGATGGTGCAGGGGTTGCCGTCGTCGCAGGTGGCGCCGTCGTGGCTGCAGCCCGTGACCGGGTCGCACACGTCGGTCGTGCAGAAGTCGCCGTCGTCGCAGACGGTCGGCTGGTTCTTGCAGCCCTGGAAGGGCGAGCAGGTGTCGGTCGTGCAGACGTCGCCGTCGTCGCAGTCGGTGGGCGTGTCGAAGACGCAGTCGCCCGTCTCGAGCGCGCACTCGTTCTCGGTGCACAGGTCGCCGTCGTCGCACGAGGCCGCGGTCGAGGTGCAGGCCCCGGAGCCGGGGGTGCAGGCGTCGACGGTGCACAGGCTGCCGTCCGAGCAGTCCTTGGGCTTGATGCTGCAGCCGCCCACCTGCGGGTCGCAGTAGTCGGTGGTGCAGGGGTTGCCGTCGTTGCACTGGGGCGCGAGGTGGACGCAGGCGCCGGTGAGGTCGTAGCAGGCGTCGGCCGTGCAGGGGTTGCCGTCGTCGCAGTTCTTGGGCTTGCTCGTGCACAGCCCCGTGATGGGGTCGACGAAGTCGGTCGTGCAGGGGTCGCCGTCGTCGCAGTTGACCAGCTTGCAGGTGCAGGAGCCGTCGAAGCTGTTGCAGAAGCAGGTGGTGTTCACGTCGCCGTCGTCGCAGGTCACGGTCGCGTGCTGGCAGCCGGTCACCGGGTTGCAGCTGTCGGTCGTGCAGGGGTTCAGGTCCTCGCAGGTCTTCGGGGTGAAGACGCAGCCGCCCTTGGCCGGGTCGCAGGTGCCGATCTCACAGGGGTTGCCGCTGTCGCACTGGAGCAGGCTGTGCGAGCACTCGCCGGTCGCCGTGTTGCAGCTGTCGAAGGTGCAGGGGTTCTGGTCGTTGCAGTCGCCGACGAACTGGCACTTCTTCTTGCACTGTTCCGGCTCGGTGGTCGGCGTGTGCTTGCAGCCGGTGACCGGGTCGCAGGTGTCGATGGTGCACGGGTTGTTGTCGTTGCAGGCCAGGCTGGCCGTGAAGACGCAGGTCAGGGTGTCCTGGTTGCAGGAGTCGTTGGTGCAGACGCTGTTGTCGTCGCACTGCTCGTCGATGAAGCAGCTGGTGCAGTCGTCGATGGGCTCGAAGACGCAGGGGTTCTGCGGGTCGGCGGCCAGCGGATCGCAGTACTGAGTCGTGCAGGCGTCCAGGTCGTCGCAGTTGAAGGGCGTGTAGACGCAGGGGCTGGCGGGGTTCGGCGCGTTGTTGTCGCAGTACTCGACCGTGCAGGGGTTGCCGTCGTCACAGACCACGCCGTCGCAGGGCTTGGGCGGCGCGCAGCCGGGCAGGGCGGTGTTCGTGGGGTTGAGGCAGCCGGCGCCGTTGACGCAGTAGTCGTCGGTGCAGGGGTCCTCGTCGACGCAGTTGGCCTGGCTGAAGCAGTCCTCGGAGCCGGCCGGGCAATCGTCGTTGGACAGGCAGACGATGGGCGGGTCCACCGGGCCCTCGTCCTGCTCGACGTCCGCGTCGGCGTCCGGGGTCGAGGTGCCGTCGTCCGAGCCCTCGTCGGGGACGATGTCGGCGTCCGTCACGTCGGCGTCCTCGAGCGAGACGTCGACGTCGGCCACGTCGGGGTCGACGTCCGGGACGTCGCTCGTGTCGGGCAGCACGTCCGCGTCGCCCGGGTCGACGTCCGGCACGTCCGGGGTCACGTCGGGGCCGAGATCACCGGGATCGGCGTCGGGCGTGTCGTCGCCGCCCTCGTCGCGATCGGTCACGTCGCCGCCGGCGTCGTTCTTGGTGTCGGGCGAGACGTCGAGGTCCGGCACGTCCACCCCGGGCGTCGTGCCTGGCTCCGTCGTGCAACCTGCGAGCGAGGTGAAGATCGCGAGCGCGCTCGCGGCGACGATCGAAGCGGTTCCCTGTCTGAACAACATACGGCCTCCCCCCCGGGACACGGCGGACCCTCGACACTGCTGGCCCACGGCTGGCGCACACCATAGCCGTGACGCCGCGCTCGCCGCAACCGGTCTGCCGAGCCGACCCGGACGCGGCGAAACCCGCGGGGAACCGACCAGACCCACGGGCCGCTCCTTGACACGCGCCCGTGCCCGACGTTGCCTTGCCGCCGGAGGTCGCGCCGCACATGTTCTCGGACCACAGGGTCGCCGTCGTCATCCCCGCCCGCGACGAGCAGCGTCTGCTGCCGCGGGTGCTCGCGGGCCTGCCGGCCTGGGTCGATGACGTGGTGGTCGTCGACGACGGGTCGACCGACGGCACCGCCGCCATAGCCCAGCGCTGGGGCCCGCCGGTTCGCGTGGTCCGCCTTCCGGTCAACCGCGGCGTCGGCGCGGCGATCGCGACGGGCTACCGGGTCGCCCTCGAGGGCGGCGCCGACGTGGTCGCCGTCATGGCCGCCGACGATCAGATGCGCCCCGACGAGCTGTGGCGCCTGGTCGGGCCCGTGGTCCGCGGCGAGTGCGGCTACTGCAAGGGCGAGCGCCTGGGGCACCCCGAGGTCGGCCGCCGCATGCCGCGCGCGCGGCGCCTGGGCGTCGTCGGGCTGTCCTGGCTGACGCGCCGGGTGGCCGGCCTGCCGGCGCTGGCCGACGCGCAGTGCGGCTTCACCGCGGCCAGCGCCGCCGCCCTGCGCGCCATCCCGCTCGAGCGCCTCTACCCGCGCTATGGCTACCCCAACGACCTGTTGGTGATGCTGGCGGCGGCCGGCGTCACCATCGCCGAGCGCACGGTCACGCCCGTCTACGCGGACGAGTCCTCGGGCCTGCGGCCCGCGCTGGCGCTGCTGACCCACTCGTTCGTGCTGGCGCGCGCCGCCTGGTGGCGTTGGGCCGGCGGCGCGCCCGGAGCACGTCGGGCCGACGCGGCGGACCCGGTCTCCGAGTCTGCGCCGGACCCGCGCCGCTCCGCCGGCCAGCGCGCGTGAGGCGCCTCGGCGTCGTCACGACCAGCTGGCCCAGCGAGGGGCGGCCCTGGGCCGGCCACTTCGTCGCCGAGCTGACGGCCCGCCTGGCCGCCGACTTCGCCGCGGTCACCGTCGTCGCCCCGCGGCTTCGTGGCGATGGCCGGCTTCTGGCGCCGCCGGACCTGAGCGTGCGCGAGGCGCCGCTAGGCCTGCCGTCGGTCGGGCTGGCCGGCGCCGACGCGGGGACGGCGGTCCGGGCGCTGACGGCGCTCGCGGGCGCGGCCCGTTCGGTCACCGCCGATCTCTGGATGGCGCACTGGTGGCCAACGCGCCTCGCTCTGCGCCCCTCGGCGCCGGTGCTGACGGTCCTCCATGGCTCGGACGTGGACCGGCTCGAGGCGTGGCCCGCGCTCGTACGGCGGACGCTCGGGCGCGCGATGGCGCCGGTCGCCGTGGCGGACGGGGTGGCCCGGCGTTGGGCCGACGCGACCGGTGCCCCGACGCCGCCGGTCTGTCCGCTCGGCGCCGATCCGGTCGCGGCGGCCACCGAGCTGCCGGCCCTGTGGCGTCTTCCCGGGCCGCGCGTCCTGACGGTGGCGCGACGGGCGTCGGGGAAGGGGCTGGACGCCGCGCGCGAGGCGGCCCGACGCCTGCCCGGCGTGCGTTGGCTGGTCGTGACGGCGCCGCCGGGCCTGCCGCCCGAGCGTCTGCGCGGGCTGATGGCGGCGGCCGACCTGGTCGTCGTGCCCAGCGAAGCGGGCCCGACGCTGCCGGCGGAGGGGCGCCCCTACGTCATCGCCGAGGCGCTGGCCTGCGGCACGCCGGTGGTGGGCGGTCCGAACGCGTCGGTGCGTCAGGCCCTGCTCGAGGCGGGCCAACGCGCCGTGGCCGCCGCGGGCCCCGAGGCCCTGGCGAGCGCCGTCTCGGCCGCGCTGGCGCCGAAAGAGCACGCCACGCTCGCGGCTCGCGCCCGGGAGGCCTCGGTGGCCGTCCGCTGGGCGCGCTGCCTGCCGGCGTGGCGATCGCAGCTGACCCGGATCGGCTAGCGGCGCTTCTTGCCGCTCTCGATCTTGCGCTTCTCGCGCGCCTTCTTCTTGTTCTGCGACTCGATGTTGCGCATCTTCCGGCTCTTGTCGCCCTTGCCCATGTCGTCCTCGCTGGTCGTGGTTCAGGTCCCCCGGAGGGGCCGCGGAGTATAGGGGCGACGCTTCGCGGGCGCCAACCCCGAAAGCACGCGTCGCTACTCGAGCGCGTAGACCTTCAAGTTGTCGAAGTACACGTTGGCTTCCCAGTTGTTGAAGCCGAAGTAGTTCCCGCGGACCGGGTTCGCGTCTTGGTAGCTCATGTGGAGCTGGCCGTCGCGGAACCAGTAGACGGTGTCGCCGGCGCGCGCGATGGCCCAGCGATAGGTCTTCGACGGCTCGACCTTGGCGGCCGCCTGCTCCTTGCGGTCGTCGCCGTGCTCGTCCTGGCGCGCGATGATGTCCAGCCGGTTGGTCCAGCCGCCGTTGACCAGGATGTAGCCGGCCTCGTGCTCGGGGCGCTCGGCGAAGATCTCGGCCTTGAGGTCGCCGGGGAAGGGCTTGCCGCCGGGCAGCGGCTCGCTGCGCGCGTCGAACTCGACCCGGGTCTCGTCGGGCAGCTCGCGGGTCAGCCACAGGCCGTCGTTGCGAGCGCGCGTGCTGTGGGCCCAGCCGCCCTCGATGACCCAGCCGGCGTGGTCGGTCTTCCACGCGTCGCCGAAGGTCGCCCGCTCGAAGTCGTCCTCGAAGACCAGCTCGCCGCCCTCGAGCAGCGTCCGCGGGTCGACCGCGGGCCGCTCGTCCGCCGCGGCGCCGCCGGCCTGGGTGGCCGGCCCGGTCGCGGGAGCGCGGGGCGGGATGGCCTTCTTCTCGCACCCGGCGAGGGGGACGAAGGCGAAGGTGGCGGACAGTCCGAGGGCGCCGAGGCGCGTCAGCAAGGGCGTGAGGGCGTTCATGGCACCAGGCGGGCAGGGGGCGTCGGCCGCCGCAGGGGCGGGCGGACTCAGTCGGCGTCCGTCAGGGACTTGGCGGGCGGGGCGGGCTCGGGCGGCTCGACGATCGCCGCCGGTCCCGTGGGCGACGTCGCCCCGGTCGGCGGCGGTCCCGTGGGCGGGACGGGCGGCGGGGCGCCGCGGCGGGCCTCCTCGAGGGCCTCCATGATGTCGCGCAGATCGATGGGCTGGGTGGTGCGCCCGACCCCGTCGTCCTCGTCCTCGTCCTCGTCCTCGTCGAGATCGGGGTCGAAGTCGGCCTCGAAGGGCTCGTCCTCGTCGTCGGCGATGGGCGGCAGGGGCGCCTTGGGCGGGGTCAGGGCCGTCAGGCGGGGCTGCGTGGGCGCCGTGGCGCGGCTCGCGGGCGCCGCCACCGCCGGGGTGGGCGGCGGCTCGGCCGCCGGCACCGCGGGGGACGACGCGCGACCCGGCGGCGACGCCTCCTGGGTCGGGAGGTTGGGCGACGAGATCCGGGCCGCGGGCGGCACTTCGGGAGCCGGCAGCTTTGGCGAGGAGATGCGGGCCGCGGGCGGGACTTCGGGCGCCGGCAGCTTGGGCGAGGAGATGCGGGCCGCGGGCGGGACTTCGGGCGCCGGCAGCTTGGGCGAGGAGATGCGGGCCGCGGGCGGGACGTCGGCGGGGCCGTCCTCGGCGGCGCGCGCCTCGCTGGTCGCGCGGGCCGTCGCCAGCCAGGACTCGGGCATGTGCTGATCGTCGAACTCGACGTTGCCGCTGACCGTGCCCGGGGTCACGCGCGCCGAGGCGGCGACGATGCGCTCGGTCGCCGTCCTCAGGCGGGCGGCCAGGCTGCGGGCGATGCCCCACAGCAGCTTCACGCCCAGCGACGGCTCGTTGAGCAGGATGTCGTTGAAGGCGTCGCGGCTCATGGCGAGCAGCTGCACCGGCCCCTGCGAGCTGGCGCGGGCCCCGGCGCTGCGGGCGCCGCCGTCGAGCACCGTGATCGAGCCGACGTACTGCCCCGGGCCGATGCGGCTGATGAGGCGGCCCTCGCGGGAGATGACGACCTGGCCCTCCTCGACGATGTACATCCCGTCGGTGGGGGCCTCGTCCTCGAAGATGACGTCGTCGGGCTCGAAGCGGCGGGGCGCGCAGGCGGCGATGAGGCGCAGGACCTCGGCGTCGGTCAGGTGCCGGAACAGCGGCATCGCGCGCAGGCGCCCGAAGTGCCAGGACTCGGCCGAGCCGCCGTTGGGGCGCACCGAGTCGCCGCCCTGCGCGGACGCCTGCCCCCCCGGCTGGCTGGCCGGGATCTGCACGACGATGACCGTGATGTTGTCCTTGCCGCCCGCGGCGTTGGCGAAGTCGATCATCCCCTCGGTCGCGGCGTCGAGATCGGGGGTGGTCATCAGGCGGTACAGGGCGTCGGGATCGTCGTCGAAGTAGCCGTGCAGGCCGTCCGAGCAGATCATGAAGCGGTCGCCCGGCTGCAGCTCGAAGTCGTAGGTGTCGACCTCGACCATCTGGTGGACGCCCACCGCGCGGGTGATGGCGTTCTTGTACTGGGCCGCCAGGTGGGCGCCCTCGGGGCCGAGCTGCTTGGCGAGCACCTCTTCGTAGAACGAGTGATCGCGCGTGACCTGCTCGGGCGTCTTGTTGCGCAGGCGGTAGACGCGCGAGTCGCCGACGTGCGCGATGAACCCCCGATCGCCCAGCAGCATCAGCAGCGACAGGGTGGTCCCCATGCCGCGCTGGCTGGGCGTCATCATGCCGCGCTCGTAGATGCGCGCGTTGGCCGTCTGCACCGCGGTGGCCAGCAGCTCGCACACGTCGCGCTCGGTGACGGTCGGCTCCCGGCGCCGGTAGGCCTCGACGAGGTCCCGCTGCTTGACCAGCGTCTCGCGCACGACGTTGACCGCCGTCGCGCTCGCGACCTCACCGCTGGCGTGCCCGCCCATCCCGTCACAGACGATGTAGAGCTGCAGCTTCCTGTCGATGAGGAAGTTGTCCTCGTTCTGGGAGCGCGATCGGCCGACGTCCGTCCGTGCGCTGAACTCGACATTCATGGAGGCACGCTAGCACCCGGGTCCGTGAGCGTCAAAGAAACCCTCGGGCAGGCGGGACCAAAATGTCAAGCGGTGACGGGCGGTTAGTCGGCCCCGCGCGAGGCGTCGCCGGCGGCCGGCGCCGGAACGCGGAAAGGGCCCGCAGGCGCTTGCTCTGCGGGCCCTTTGCTGCGTGAGTGCCGAAGGTCGGGCTCGAACCGACACGGGACGTGATGCCCACCGGATTTTGAGTCCGGCGCGTCTACCTGTTCCGCCACTTCGGCGCGCGCGACACCATAGTCGGCCGGCGGGCGAAGTCAATCGCCACGCGTGCCACCTCACGGCGCTCCGGGGCCCGGGCCGTGCGCGCACCGCCCGTCCAAGCACGGGTTGTTGCGACCCCGCGGGGCCCTGTGCCATGGTCCGCGCTCCGGAGGTGACCGTTGCTCCTCAACAAGACCCTGGGCGTTCTGGGCGCGGGGAACATGGGCGAGGCGCTCATCCGCGGCGTCCTCAAGGCCTCGCTCATGCGGCCGGCGCAGATCATCGCCTCGCGCCGCAGCGACGAGGCCCTGGTCCGGCTGCACACCGAGCTGCGCGTCCGCACGACGACCGACAACGGGGCGCTGGTGCGTGCCAGCGACATCGTCATCCTGGGCGTCAAGCCGCAGGTGCTGCTCGAGACCGTCGCGGCCCTCCGCGACGCCTTCAACCCCGACCAGACCGTGGTCAGCATCGCCGCGGGCATCCCGGTCGCCGCCATCGAGGCGGCCCTGGACAAGCCGGTGCCCGTCGTCCGCGTGATGCCAAACACCCCGAGCCTGGTCGGCGAAGGCGCCAGCGCTTACTGCCTGGGCACCTACGCCGACGCCGCCCACGCCCTCGAGGCGGCCTCGCTCTTCAGCTCCGTCGGCATCGCCCTGCAGGTCGCCGAGGAGCACATGGACGCGGTGACGGCCCTGAGCGGCAGCGGCCCTGCCTACATCTTCTATCTGCTCGAGGCGCTCTACCGCGGGGCCGAGGACGTCGGGCTGCCGACCGAGCTGGCGCAGGCCCTGGTCAAGCAGACCGTGCTGGGCGCGGCCCGCCTGGTCAGCGACACCGGCGACGACCCGGCCGATCTCCGCCGGCGCGTCACCTCGCCGGGCGGCACCACCGAGGCGGCCCTGCGCGTGCTCGAGCGCGGCGGGTTCCAGGACCTCATGCGGGGCGCGGTGCAGGCGGCCTGCGACCGTGGCCGCGAGCTGGGCCGCGCGCTGGCGGCCGAGGCCCGCGACGACGACTGACCCAACGGAGGCGAACATGACCGACATCACCTTGAAGGTGGGCGATCGCGAGCTGGCGCTGGGCGATCTGGTGTCCCTGACGGTCAAGGAGCGCGTGCTGCAGGCCGCGCCCGAGCTGGTGCAGGCCCTGTCGGCCGCCGGCGTGCGCGTGGGGCCGGCCGCCGAGATCGCGGCCGTGACCGACGACACGGGCGTGTACCTCAACTACGTCGACGGCCGGTGGGTGGCCTCGAAGAGCAACCGGACGCACCCGAACGTCAACCCGGGCCTTCAGCACGACGTGCTGGGGCAGGTCCCCGAGAGCCTGCCCGAGGAGGTCGACATCGCCTGCCGCGCCGCGCAGCGCGACTTCGACGCGTGGCGGGCCGTGTCGGGCGACATCAAGGTCAAGGTGTTCTACCGCCTGGCCGAGCTGATGAAGGAGCAGATCGAGCCCATGGTGCGGGTGATGACCCGCGAGATGGGCAAGAGCTGGTACGACTCGCGCCTGGACGTGCTCGAGGCCATCGGCGTGTGCGAGGCGCTGGCGCCGCAGGGCATGAGCGTCACCGGCAAGACCTACCCCAACATCATCGCCGGACTGACGATGGAGAGCCGCCTCGCCCCGCGCGGCGTCGCGGCCATCGTGACCCCCTTCAACTTCCCCGTGGCCATCCCGCTGGCGCAGGTCGTCGCGGCGCTGGTGACCGGCAACACCGTGGTGTGGAAGCCGGCGCATCTGGTGCCCGAGTCCAGCCAAGCGCTGGCGCGCCTCATCACCCGGGCGCTGGACGACACCGCGGCCCAGTGGAACGTCCGGCTGCCCTCCGGGATCTTCAACCTGGTCCAGGGCGACGAGACGACCGGCGCGGCCCTCATCGCCAACCCGCACGTCCAGACCCTGTCCTTCACCGGGTCCAAGGCGGTCGGCGACAAGGTGGACGCGACGGCCTCGTCGCTGGGCAAGCGCGTCATGAAGGAGGTCGCGGGCATCAACTGCTTCTACGTCCACGCCAGCGCCGACCTCGACCGCGCCGCCCGCAACTTCGTCTACGGCAAGACCATCACCAGCGGCCAGCGCTGCACCTCGATCCAGGAGCTGCTGGTCGACGAGGCGGTCGCCGACGCCTTCATGGCCAAGGTCGAGGCCCTGATGGGCGGCATCGTGTACGGCGCCGGCGACGACCCGCGCCTGGCCGAGGCGGACAGAGACCCCAACCGCTTCAGCCTGCCGCCCGTGGTCACGCGCGAGGCCCAGCAGCGCATCCTGGAGTGGGTCGAGCGGTCGGTCTCGCAGGGCGCGCGGATCGCGCTGCAAAAGCCCGTCCCCGACGACCTGGCCGCGGCCGGCTTCTACGTGCCCTTCACGATCGTGACCGACGTCGCCGAGGGCAACATCCTGTTCGATCACGAGATCTTCGGGCCCGTCGCCGTCATGCGGCGCGTGTCGGGCCTCGCCGAGGCCATCCAGATCATCAACACCAAGGTCGGCATCGTCGGCTGCGTCGACGCCCGCGACAAGGACGTCAGCGAGACCTTCATCGACCGCGTCCTGCGCACCCGCATCGATGACGGCCGCCACGGCACCGGCTGCTTCTGGGCGACCAAGTTCGGCGGCGACCGCGGCGCCGGCAGCGGCAACCCGGCGCTCGACGAGGAGATGGTGTTCGGCTACCTGGTCTGGAAGACCATCTACCGCGCCTATACGCCCCAGGTCTGACGGTGACGCGCCCCCTCGCTCCCGCGCTGGCGCGGCGCGTCGCGGCGGCGCGGGCCGAGGGTCGGCCGCCGGTCGCCGTCCTGGACGTGGATCTGACGCTGCTCGAGAACGCGCCGCGCACCCGGGCCATCTTCGTCGACTGGCTGCACCGCGTCCGCGACCGCTGGCCCGGCGCCGAGCCGGCGATGGTGCGCGCGCAGACCATGCCCATCGTCTTCAGCGTGCGCGACAACGTGGCGGCGCTGGGCATCGACGACCCCGCGCTGGCGCGCGAGGCGATGCACGCCTGGGCGGCCGGCTTCTTCACCAGCCACTACTGCCGCCGCGACGCCCCGCTGCCGGGCGCGCTGGACACGGTGCGCGCGCTGCGGGCCCACGACGTCACCGTGGCCTACCTGACCGCGCGCCCCAGCCGCATGATCGAGGGCACGGTGGCGCGCTTCGCCGAGCTTGGCTTCCCGGTGGGCGAGCCCGGGACGCTGCTGGTGATGAAGGACGACCCGGACGAGCCCGACGGCGCCTTCAAGGAGCGGGCCCTGGGGTGGATCGGAGCGCTGGGCGCGGTGGTCGTCTGCGCCGACAACGAGCCGGGGCACGTCAACGCCATGGCGCGGGCCTTCCCGAATGCGCTTGCGCTGCTCGTCCAGACGCGCCATAGCCCCGGGGCGCCGGCCCTCGCGGACGGGGCCGTGCGCGCGGCCAGCCTGCTGACGGGGTGCCTGGACCATGACGACTGATTCGAAGCGCCTGCCCTTCCTCGAGCGTCTGAAGGCCGGTGTCGTCGTGTTCGACGGCGCCATGGGGACCAGCCTGCAGAAGCGCACGCTGACCCTGGACGACTTCGAGGGGCTCGACGGCTGCAACGAGGTGCTGGTCCGGTCGCGGCCCGACGTGGTGCGCGACATCCACGCCGAGTACTTCGCGGCCGGCGCCGACGTGGTCGAGACCAACACCTTTGGCGCCAACGAGGTGGTGCTCGACGAGTACGGCCTCGCCCACGAGACGCGGGCGCTCAACGCGCAGGCGGCGCGGCTGGCGCGCGAGGTGGCGGCCAGCTTCACCGACCGGCCGCGCTTCGTCAGCGGCTCCATCGGGCCGGGCACCAAGCTGCCCAGCCTGGGGCACATCGACTACCGGACCCTGGTCCGCAGCTACGCGGCGCAGGTCGACGGCCTGCTCGAGGGCGGCGTCGACGTGCTGCAGATCGAGACCTGCCAGGACATCTTGCAGGTCAAGTCGGCGCTGGCCGGGGCGCGGGCGGCCTTCAAGGCGGCCGGGCGTCGGGTGCCCATCATCGTGCAGGTCACCATCGAGACCACCGGGACGATGCTCATCGGCACCGAGGTCGCCGCCGCGGTGCGCATCCTCGAGCCCTTCGCCGAGGTCGACGTGCTGGGCCTGAACTGCGCGACCGGCCCGGCCGAGATGGAGGAGCACGTGCGCACGGTCGCGCAGACCTGGCGCGGCCTCATCAGCGTGCTGCCCAACGCAGGCCTGCCCGAGAACGTCGGCGGGCAGGCGGTCTACCGGCTCACCCCGGACGACATCGCGGCCTACCTGAGCCGCTTCGTGCGCGAGTACGGCGTGAGCGCGGTCGGCGGCTGCTGCGGGACGACCCCGGCCCACATCGCGGCCATCGCCAAGGCCTGCGGCGGGCTGACCCCGGCGGCGCGCACGCCCGAGCTGGTCCCCAGCGTGGCCAGCATCTACAGCGCGGTGTCGCTGGCGCAGGAGCCGCCGCCGCTGATGGTCGGCGAGCGCACCAACGCGAATGGCTCGCGCAAGTTCAAGCAGCTGCTGGCGGCCGACGACTTCGACGGCATGGTCGCCATGGGCCGCTCGCAGGCGCGCGGCGGGGCGCACCTGCTGGACGTGTGCACCGCCTATGTCGGGCGCGACGAAGTGCGCGACATGAAAGAGGTGGTCGGGCGCTTCGCCACCCAGGTCGCGCTGCCGCTGATGATCGACTCGACCGAGCCGCCGGTCATCGAGGCGGCGCTCGAGCTCATCGGCGGGCGTGCGGTCGTCAACAGCATCAACCTGGAAGATGGCGGCGAGCGCCTGCACCAGATCGTCCCCATGGCCAAGGCCCACGGCGCCGCGCTGGTCGCGCTGACCATCGACGAGCAGGGCATGGCCAAGACGGTCGAGCGCAAGGTCGAGATCGCCCGCCGCATCCACGACATCGTGGTCGGCGAGTACGGGATGCGGCCCTGCGACCTCATCTTCGACCCGCTGACCTTCACCATCGGCTCGGGCGACGCCGAGTTCCGCGACGCGGGCGTCGCGACCCTGAAGGGCATCGCCGCCATCAAGGAGGCGCTGCCCGGCGTCTTCACCATGCTGGGGCTGTCCAACATCAGCTTCGGCCTGAACCCCGAGGCGCGGCACGTCCTCAACTCGGTCTACCTGCACGAGGCCGTGCAGCACGGGCTCGACGCCGCCATCGTCCACGCCAGCAAGATCACGCCCCTGTTCAAGATCCCCGACGGCGAGCGCGAGGCCGCGCTGGACCTCGTCTACGACCGCTGGCGGCAGGACGGCGAGAAGGACCCGCTGGTCCGGTTCATGGCGCTGTTCGAGGACCTGTCGGCCCGCAAGAAGAAGAAGGGGCCCTCCAAGGACGTGCCGATCGAGCAGCGCCTGCGCGACCACATCGTCGACGGCGAGCGCGAGGGCCTGGAAGGGACGCTGGACGAGGCGCTGAAGACGTACACGGCGCTGGAGATCATCAACCAGCACCTGCTGGACGGGATGCGGGTCGTCGGCGAGCTGTTCGGGGCGGGGCAGATGCAGCTGCCCTTCGTGCTGCAGAGCGCCGAGGTGATGAAGAAGGCGGTGGCCTACCTGGAGCCGCACATGGACAAGGCCGCCGGCAGCAAGAAGGGCCGGCTGGTCCTGGCGACGGTGCAGGGCGACGTCCACGACATCGGCAAGAACCTGGTCGACATCATCCTGACCAACAACGGCTACGAGGTGGTGAACCTGGGCATCAAGCAGCCCGTGGGCAACATCCTGGCCGCCTACAAGGAGCAGGGCGCCGACGCCATCGGGCTGTCGGGCCTGCTGGTCAAGTCGACCGTCATCATGAAGGAGAACCTGGAAGAGCTGAACGCGCGCGGCATCAGCGTCCCGGTCATCCTGGGCGGCGCGGCGCTGACCCGGCGCTACGTCGAGGAGGACCTGCGGGCGCTGTACGGGGGCGAGGTCTACTACGGCCGCGACGCCTTCACCGGCCTGCACATCATGGACGAGCTGTGCGACCCGAGCCGGCCGAAGAAGCTGACCGGCTACAAGCAGGCGGGGCAGGGCGGGGCGACGGCCGAGGCCGGCCTGCCGCGGCGCCTGAGCATCACCGGCTCGGGCGACACTCGCCGCTCGGACGTCATCGCGGCCGACGCGCCCATCCCGACGCCGCCCTTCTGGGGCGCCCGCATCGCGCGGGACCAGGATCTCGACACGATCTTCGGCTTCATCAACCAGCGCGCGCTGTTCCAGGGCCAGTGGCAGTTCAAGCAGCGCCGCACCAGCGCCGAGGACCAGAAGGCGCTCATCGAGGACGTCGTCCAGCCCCTGTTCGCCGAGTGGAAGCAGCGGGTGCGCGACGAGGGGCTGTTCGAGCCGGCGGCGGCCTGGGGGTACTTCCGCGCGGTCAGCGAGGGCAACGACATCGTGGTGCTGGGCGAGGACGGGGCCGAGCTGACCCGCTGGACCTTCCCGCGGCAGAGCGGCAAGAAGCGCCTGTGCCTGGCCGACTTCGTGCGGCCGCGCGAGGCGGGCGAGGTCGACGTCATCGCCCTGCAGGCGGTGACCCTGGGGCCCCGGCCGACCGAGCGCTGCCAGGCGCTGTACGCCGAGGGGCGCTACACCGACTACCTGTACCTGCACGGGCTGGCGGTCGAGACGGCCGAGGCGATGGCCGAGCTGGTCCACCGGCAGATCCGGCACGAGCTGGGCATCGGCGGGGCCGACGCGCCCGAGATCGAGGCCCTGTTCCGCCAGGGCTACCAGGGCAGCCGCTACAGCTTCGGTTACCCGGCCTGCCCCGATCTCGCCGGGCAGCGGCAGCTCTTCCAGCTGCTGCCCTGCGGCGACATCGGCCTGACCCTGACCGAGAGCGACATGATCGAGCCCGAGCAGTCGACCTCGGCCATCGTCTTCCACCACCCGCAGGCGCGCTACTTCAGCGTGGTCGACAAGCGGGCCGGCGGCGACGACGGCGGCGACGACGGGGACGGCGCATGAGCGATGCGGCCCGGCTGGCAGCTCGGCTCTCGGCGTGGACACAGGGCCGCGCCGAGGCGATGCAGCAGCTGTGGGCCGCGCTGGTGACCATCGCCTCGCCGACCGGCGACGCCGAGGGCAACGAGCAGTGCCTCGAGATCCTGGAGGCCGGCTATGGCGTCCTGGGCTTCACGCCGACCCGGGTGCCGGCGGCGCTGGGGCGCGAGCACCTGGTGCTGACTCGGACGGGCCAGGGCGGCGCGCCGCGGGTGATGCTGATCGGGCACACCGACACGGTGTTCGCGGCCGACGCGGGCTTCGACGGGTTCACGGTCGAGGGCGAGCTGGCGCGCGGGCCGGGCGTCGCCGACATGAAGGGCGGCCTGGTGGTGATGCTGTCGGTCGCGCAGGCGCTGGCACAGGTGGGGCGGCTGGACGACTTCGACTGGGTCGTGGTGATCAACACCGACGAAGAGCAGCAGTCCGAGACCAGCCGCGAGCTGGTCGAGACGCGGGCGGCCGGGGCGCAGCTGGCGCTGGTCTTCGAGTCGGGGCGGGCCTCGGGGGCGCTGGTGAAGGCGCGGCGCGGGACCGGGCGCTTCACGCTGACGACGCGCGGGCGGGCGGCGCACGCCGGGCAGGCCCACGGCGAGGGGCTGAACGCCATCGTCGAGTTGGCGGCCAAGGTGGGGCCCATCGCGGCGCTGAGCGATCCTGCACGCGGGGTGACGGTCAACTGCGGCCTCGTCTCGGGCGGCACCCGGGCCAACGTGGTGCCCGAGCGGGCCGAGCTGGTGGTCGACGCGCGGGCCGACGACCCGGCGGGGGCCGCGTGGTTGGCGCAGCGCATGAGCGAGATCGCGGCCGCGGTGGTGGTCGAGGGCTGCGAGACGGCCGTGAGCGGCGGCATCGCGCGGCCGCCCTGGCCCGAGAACGAGCCGACCGAGCGGCTGGTGGAGACCTGGACCGAGGCGGGGCGCCTGCTGGGGCAGACCGTGACCGCCGAGGTGACCGGCGGCGGCAGCGACGGCAACTTCACCCGGGCGCTGGGCGTGCCGACCCTGGACGGGCTGGGCCCGCGCGGCGGCGGGTACCACACGGCCGGCGAGTGGGCCGAGGTGGCCAGCCTGCCGGCGCGGGTCGCGCTGACGGCGCTGGCGCTGACGATGTGGCGCGAGACCCTGGAGGGCTGAACCATGACAGCGGCGGCCTGGAGCCGGGACGAGATGGCGAGGCGGGCGGCGGCGGAGGTGCAGCCCGGGATGGTGGTCAACCTGGGCATCGGCATCCCGACCCTGGTGGCCAACCACCTGCCCGAGGCGGCGCCGGGCGAGGCGCCGGTGATGCTGCACAGCGAGAACGGCCTGCTGGGCATGGGCCCCTTCCCCTTCGAGGGCGAGGAGGACCCGCAGATCATCAACGCCGGCAAGCAGACGGTGACCATCGTCCCCGGCGGCAGCACCTTCGACTCGACCCTGTCCTTCGCCATGATCCGCGGCGGGCATGTGGATCTGGCCATCCTGGGGGCGATGCAGGTGGCGCAGAGCGGGGATCTGGCCAACTGGGCCATCCCGGGCGGGCTGGTGACCGGCATGGGTGGGGCGATGGATCTGGTGTCGGGCGCCCGGCGGGTCATCGCGGTGTGCACCTTCCGCAGCAAGGAGGGCGAGCCCAAGCTGGTCCGCCAGTGCGACCTGCCGCTGACCGGCGTCGCCTGCGTGCACCGGGTGGTGACGGACGTGGGCGTCTTCGACCCGGCCGGCGACGGCTTCCGCATCGTCGAGCTGGCGCCCGGCGTCACCCGCGAGGCGCTGGGCGACGACGTCCCGCTGCTGGATTGACGCGGCCGGGCCCCGACGCGGCTGGATGGGGCTCGGTCGCGGACCGCGCGCCCGCGTGGCTCGACAGGGGGCTTGTCCGGCGGGTGGCGGTTCCACTTTAGCGGGCAGACCGAGCGCCAATGAGCCGCAGGGGGCGTGGGATGACGAGAGGGATCAAGGGCAAGTGGGCCGCGGTAGGCCTGGCCGGGCTGCTGATGGCGAGCGCGCCGGCCTGCGCGCCGGTCTACGTCGAGGGCCAATACGAGGCTGTGTACGCCGAGGTGTCGCCGCCGCCGCCGCCCAACGAGGTCATCCCGCAGCCGCCCGGACCCGGGTACGCCTGGGTGCCGGGGCATTGGTACTGGACGGGCGACCAGTACGTGTGGTCGCACGGCTATTGGACGCGGCCGCCGGTCACCGGGCACGTCTGGGTGCCGGCGGGCTGGATCCTGTGGGAGGGGCGCTACCGCTACGTGCCCGGGCGCTGGGCGCACCCGCAGCGGCGGCCGACCTATCGCTACGTGCCGGCGCCGCCGCGGCCGCACGTCAGGCCGCAGCCGGTCAAGCCGCCGCCGGTCAAGCAGCACATGGGCGTGCACCCGGCCAAGCCGCAGCCGGGTCGGTGACCCGCGCTCAGGCGACCTTGCGGCGGCGCCAGGCGGTGACGCCGCGGTGGGTCAACAGATAGGCGACGGCGCCGGTCAGCACGCCGATGACCAGGCTCCCCACCCACAGGTCGGCGCCGACCAGCGCCAGCGACTGCCAAAGCTCGTGCCACCAGGGCCCGGCGGCCTCGGGCGGAGGCGGGAGCGGGGGCGTCGTCTCGATGGCCGCCGCCGGGGAGGCCTCGGCCACGACCGCGCCGCCGGTCAGCAGGGCCCCCAGGCGCCAGCAGAGCCAATAGCAGGGCGCGGCGGTCACCGGGTTGGTCACGAAGACCAGGGGCAGGCCCGAGACCTTGTTGGCGCGCAACACGGTCGCCAGCGCGACGTACAGGACGAGCTGCAGCCCCAGGGTCGGCGTCCAGGCGACGAGGGTGCCCAGGAACACGCCCAGGGCGATGCGGTGGGGGGTGTCGTCGACGTCCAGGATGCGGCGGACCACCACCTCCCGGACGCGTCTAGCCAGCCTTCGCACGAGGGCCTCCGCGGGCGCCGCCGGAGTGGCGGCGTCGCCCAAGAAAGCCTCGCGGACGGCGATTCGTTCCCGTGGGGCAGGGGCTCGGGCCTCGAGGACGGCTGCTGGGCGCGTGGAACGCGTGGTCGAGGTCCGCGAACGCGTCGTGCGCGGGTGGAACGCTTTCGACCCTTGCCATCCGACGAGCCCTCGCGTGCGAGGGCGATCCGACGAGCCCTCGCGTGCGAGGGCACTCCAGGAGCGGCGCGAGCGGAGCGAGCCGACGACGCAATGGTCAGGGGCCGTTTCGAGCATCCAGCGGCGCGAGCGGCGCGATCCGACGAGCCCTCGCGAGCGACGGCGATCCGACGAGCCCTCGCGTGCGAGGGCACTCCAGGAGCGGCGCGAGCGGAACGAGCCGATGACGCGATGGTCAGCGGCCGCTTCGCGCATCCAGCGCCGCGAGCTTCGCCAACCAGCGAGCCCTCGCGAGCGAGGGCACTCCGGACGCACCCGCTCATTGGAGTGCCCGCGCTCGCGCGGGCTCGCTGGATCGGCGCCGCTCGCGGCGCCTTTCAGGCGGGGCGGGGGCGGGTGGTGCGGTACTCGAAGGGGTCGCGGTGCGTGGGCGCGTGGAACAGGCGCTGCACGAAGATCCCGGGCAGGTGCACGTCGGCCGGCGCGAGGGCGCCGAGGGGGACCAGCTCGTCGACCTCGGCGATGGTCACCCGGGCGGCCATGGCCATGGCCAGCTGGAAGTTCTTGCTGGTGCCGTAGAACTGCAGGTTGCCGTAGGGGTCGGCGCGGCGGGCGCGGATGAAGGCGAAGTCGGCGGTGAGCGCGGTCTCGAGGATGGCGCGCTTGGGGCCCTCGGCGGTCTGGAAGACCCGCTCCTCCTTGCCCTCGGCGACCACGGTGCCGACGCCGGTCGGGGTGAAGAAGGCGGGGATGCCGGCGCCGCCCGCGCGGATGCGCTCGGCCAGCGTGCCCTGGGGGACCAGCTCGACCTCGACCAGCCCGGCGGCGTACTGCTGCTGGATGTCGGGGTTGCCGCCCATGAACGAGCCCTTCCAGGCGGCGACCTGGCGGTTGTGCAGCAGGACGGCCAGCCCCTGGCCCTGGTTGCCGCAGTTGTTGCTGATGATGGTCAGCCCCTTGCGACCCGAGGCGGCCAGCGCCTCGATGAGCTGCTCGGGGTTGCCGCTGAGCCCGAAGCCGCCGACCATCAGCGTCGCGCCGTCCTGCAGATCGGCGATGGCCTCGGCCGCGCTCGCGACCTGCTTGTGGGTCACTTCAGCACCTCCAGCAGCGCCGCCTCGAACAGATCGACCGCCCGGTCGCACTCGGCCTCGGTGACCGGCAGCGGCGGCGCGAAGATGGCCATGTTCCACTTGATGGGCAGGTACAGGCCGCGGGCCAGCAGCGTCTCGTCCAGCCCCTTCAGCGGCGAGCCCGCCGGCGCCGGCGCGTTCTGCGGGACCAGCGGCTGCCCGGTCGCCGGGTCGCTCAGCTCGACCGCCCACAGCAGGCCCTTGCCGCGCACGTCCGACACCCACGGGTGCCGGCGCAGCCGCTCGAGCCGCGCCCCCAGGTGCGCCCCGACCCGCGCCGCCCGGTCCACGAGGCCGTCCTGCTGGTAGATCTCGAGGCAGGCCACCGCCGCCGCGCACGAGATGGGGTGCGCGTAGGCCGTCAGCCCGGCCACCAGCGGCTGCTCGTCGAAGCGCCTGGCCAGCTCGTGCCGGATCATCACCGCCCCCAGCGGCGCGTAGCCGCTGGTCAGCCCCTTGGCCAGGCACATCAGATCCGGCACCACCCCATAGTGATCGATGCCGAACCACTTGCCGGTGCGCCCGAACCCGGTCAGCACCTCGTCGGCCACCAGCATGATGCCGTGGCGATCGCACAGCGCCCGCAGCCGCGGCCACCAGTCCGGCGGCGGCACGATGACCCCGTTGGCCCCGCCGATGGACTCCATCACGATGGCCGCGATGGTCTCGGGCCCCTCGAGCGCGACCACCTCCTCGATGTGGTCGATGCAGGCGTCGTTGCACGGCGCGTCGCCGCACTGGCCCAGCGGCGGCCCCTGGCAGAACAGGCACCGGTGCCGATAGGGCGGCATCACCCGCACGAGCCCCGGCACCCCCGGCTCGAACGGCCGCCGCCGCGGGTCGCTGGTCAGGGTCAGCGCCCCCATGGTCGCCCCGTGATAGCTGCGGTAGCGCGCCACCACCTTCTGCCGCCCGGTCAGCAGCTTGGCGATCTTGACCGCGTTCTCGACCGCCTCGGACCCGCCCAGGGTGAAGAACACCCGGTCCAGGTCGCCGGGCGTCACCCGCGCCAGCTCTTCCCCCAGGCGCGCCTTGGCCTCGAACACCGCCTTGGGCGATGCGGCCGCCAGCTGCTGCGCCTGCCGGGCGATGGCCTCGCTGACGCGCGCCTCGCCGTGGCCGACGTTGACGTTGTAGGTCTGGCTCTCGAAGTCCAGCACCTGGCGTCCGTCGGCCAGCTGGAAGCTCGCCCCGCGGCCGCCGACGATCTCGAGGCCGCGCGCGTGCTTCTGGGCGCTCCAGGTGTACAGGACGTGCTCGCGCTGGCGCGCCTCGAGCTCGGACATGGGGAACGGGTCGGCGGTTCGGTCGGTCATGGCTGGCGAGTCTCGAGCCTTCAGTCGAAGCGGACGGGGACGGAGCGGTCGCCGCCCACCTCGGTCAGCGACCAGGGGTGGTCGACGCAGCAGCCCTGCACGGCCAGCACCTGCCGGCGGGCGTGGTCGAAGACGACGGCCCCGCAGGTGGTGGCGGCGTGCGGGTCGTCGGAGGCGGCGTGCATGCACAGGCTCCGGGGGAAGCCCTCGTGCGAGCCGAAGGCGCGCGCCAGCTGGGCGGCCGACGCGCCGCGCGCCGGCAGGGCCTGGACCTCGCGGCTGAGGTGCTGCAGCCGCAGGTGGGTGGTCGTGCCCTCGGGCAGCTCCTCGAGCGGCAGCAGCTCGGGCACCAGGCAGTGGTTCGTGTGCAGGATGGGCCCGTCGACGCCGCGCTTGTAGACGCGCTTTTCGCGCCCGGAGGTCTCGATGCTGAAGGCGTCGCGGCCGTCCGAGACCAGGTAGTGGTGGCCCGAGCCCAGCGGCGTGCCCAGCAGCACGTTGGCGGCGGCCTCGGCGGTCGTCTCGCGCAGCATGCGGCGCACCACGGCCGGCCACAGGACGCCCACCCGCGCGTCGGTCGGGGTCAGGTTGTTGATGAGGACGCCGACACCCTCCTCGTTGAGGCCCGCCATGCCCAGGCAGCCGGTCAGGGTCAGCAGCGTCGCGGTGGGCGCGCCCGCGAGCCGCACCTCGATGAGGCGCACGAAGGGCTCGGCGCTGCCGTGCATGTCCCAGGTCTGCCCGGTGACCGCCGCGCCGGGCTGCTCGGGCGGCATGAGCGCCATGCTGCAGCCGCCCGGGTCGGGGGCGTCCTCGGCGGGCGCCCACGCGGCGCGCCGGATGTCACGCAGGTCCGTGTAGTGGTTGAGGACGACCAGCTGCTCGAGGCTGGCTCCCGAGGTGTGGCTGAGGCCGACCAGCTCGTCCCACAGCGCGGCGTCCCAGTCGCGCATCACCGGCAGGTGGGCGGCCGCGAGGCGCGTGACCTGCGCGCGGTCGGTGAGATCACTGCGCACCAGCATCAGCTCGGCGCGGATCTCGGCCAGCGCGGCGATCTCGCCGGGGAACAGGGCGCCGTGCTGCTCGCCGATGTCGCGCGGCGTGCGGCCGGTCAGGATGATCTTTTCCATCGTGGTGGCCCTCACAGGAGCGAAGCCACCGCCTCGGCGACGCGCTCGAGGTCGGCTTCGCCCAGCGTGAGCGCCGGCGCGACCCGCAGCCAGCCCTCGGTCGTGAGCCCGACCAGGACGCCGCGGTCGGCCAGGCGCGCCCGCAAGGTCGGCCCATTAGGCACCTCGACCGCCAAGAAAAGCCCCTCGCCGTGCACCGGGCCCAGCCGCCGCAGCAGCTCGCGCAGCCGCCGGGCCATCGGGGTGACCGGCAGGCGGCGCGCGGCGCGCAGCTCCCACATGAGGCGGGTCAGCGAGACCTCGTCGCCGTCCCAGGTCGAGATGAGCGTCAGCTTCTCGGAGACGTGCAGCTTGTCGGACAGGAAGACCAGGCCCAGCTGCCCGCCCGGGTACCACCAGAGCGCGTCGGGCTGGATGGGCAGGGTGTCGGCGCGCCACGGGCCGCGGCCCGAGCGGTAGCCGGCGGTGGCCGCCTCGCTGACGACCAGCGGGACGCCGGCCCCGTCGCAGGCGGCGCGCAGCGGACCCCAGAAGTCGGCCGGGACCGGGCGGCCGGTCTGCAGATAGACCGGCTCGACGACCACGCCCAGCACGCGCTCGGGGCCGTGCTGCTTGAAGCACCGCTCCAGATCGCGCAGCGCCTGGGCCGGGTCGCGGGTCGGGTCGGCGGTGGTCGGCCAGCCGAACCAGTTGTCGGGGTGCCCCTCGGGCAGGCTGATGGAGCGCGCCGCGGCCGTGGTGTCGCCGGCGTAGACCGGGCCGACGCTGATGACGACGCTGGCGCCGCCGCGGTGGTACTTGAGGGCGCGCAGGCCCTTGTCGGCGACCTCGGCGCGGCCGCTGGCGAGGACCAGGTGGCCCAGGCCCCGCGGCGCGAGGGCGCGCAGCATCTCGAAGCCGCGCACGACGCCCGGGGTGACGAAGTTGCACAGGCTGAGCTTGTTGGCGATGGCGCCGTTCAGGTGGCCGGCCAGCAGGTGCTGGCGCAGCTCGGCGGTCGCCGGGTGGTCGCCGTCGATGGGGCCCAGGGGCTGCACCAGGCCGCCGTCGAGGTCGAGCGGCGCGCGGCCGCCCGGGTGGGCGTCGAGCACGCTCTCGGGCAGGTGCGGCGCCATCAGCGGCACGCGGTAGTACATGGCCAGGCCCTCGGGCTCGCCGTACTGGCCCGAGTAGACGGCGACCGGCCAGGCGCCGAAGCGGCGGTTCAAGGCGCGCATGCGCTCGGTCGCGCCGACGCGGTTGCGGCCGGTCAGGTACTCGAAGCGGGGCGAGCCGTCGGGGCGGCGGACCTGCAGGGCCTCGCGGACCTGGGCCTGCTTCAAGGCCAGGCCCAGCGCCTTGCCCTGGTGGTCCTTGTGGACGGTGAGATCGGCCGAGTAGATGGTGTTGCCGCGGCCCAGCATCGGGTCCTGGCGCGGGCCGTCGAGGTGGGCGAAGTGCTCGAGCGGGAACGCGAAGGTGCAGCCGACCAGGGTGCCGCGGGGAGGCAGCTCCTTGCCCTTGACCGCGACCAGGCACACGGCGCCCGGCTCGCGGAGCAGCGCCCCGAAGTGGTCCAGGTTGTCGCGGCGGGCGGGCTCGTAGTTGGCGACCTGCAGCGCCTCGAGCGCGGGGAGCACCGCCGGCCACTGGTCGACGCCGACCTTGAGGATGCGGTAGCCCTCGGCCAGCTGGCCGCGCGGGCGGGGCCAGGCGGCGGCCTCGTCGGGCTGGGCGACGACGCGCCAGGCGGTCGACTCGCCGGCCTCCAGCGACGCAAGGGACTCGTCGAGGCGCTGGAAGAGGCTGTCGAGGGCCTTGTCGGTCCAGGCCGGGCTGCCGCGGAAGCGCAGGGTGCGGTCGCCGGCGCCGTAGACCATGTAGCCGCGCCACAGGCGCTGGTCGGTCAGGAAGGCCAGGGCCTTGGGATCGGGCAGGTCGAAGGCGAAGGCCCAGCCGGTCGCGCGCGGGGCGAGGACGGTGGTCGGGTGCTTGGCGGCCAGGGCGGCCATGCGCTCGCGGACGTTGGCCTCGAAGGCGTGGGAGGGCGCGGCGGCGAGCATCTCGGCCTGCAGCATGCCGCGGACGGCGCTGGTGATGTGCGGCGGGTCGGCGGCCTCGATGGGCCAGCGGCTGACGACGGCGCCGACCTGGGCCTTTTTGGCGCAGGTGATGAGATCGGGGGCCGCCGGCAGGTTCCAGCGGCGGTGCCAGAAGAAGGGGCCGCCCAGGTGGAAGCCGGTCTGGACCTCGTCGAGGATGAGCGGGACGCCGTAGGCGAGGGTCAGCGCGCGCAGGCAGGCGAAGAAGCGCTCGGTGGCGTAGCGGTCGCCGCCCTCGGACTGCATGGGCTCGGTGATGACGGCGACGACCTGGTCGTCGGCGAGGGCGGCCTCGACGGCGCACAGGGCGCGGTGCTCGGCGGCCAGCAGCGGGTCGCTGGGCGCGGGGCGGCTGTCGGCGCCGCGCTTTTCGGTCCAGGGGGCCACGTCGTCCTGGGTCCAGGCGGGCTCGACGCCGGGGGCGTCCCAGGTGGGCCAGGGCGCCCAGCGGGCCTGGTGGCCCTCGAGTTCGAAGCGCAGGCGCTTGGACGGGTTCCAGGTGGCGTGCAGGGCCAGCAGGCTGCGGCCGTGGAAGCTGCCCTCGAAGGCGACGACGGCGCGGCGGCCGGGGCGCTGGCGGGCGGCGGCGCGCAGGGCCAGCTCGTTGGCCTCGGCGCCCGAGTTGCAGAAGGCGACGTGCTGGAGATCGGGGGCCGAGGCGCGGCGCAGGGCGGCGGCCAGGGTGACCAGCTCGGGGGTGGTCTCGCCGGGCGGGGGGCTGGGGACGAGGGGCCAGGGGCCGAAGCGGCCGGACCACAGGGCCTCGAGGACCTTGGGCGGGTTGAGGCCGCCGGCGTGCGAGGCGATCTGGCTGGCGGCGTCGAAGACGACGAGCGGGTCGTCGTCGACGCTGGCGAGGTAGGGGCCGTTGGAGCGGAAGAGGTCGACGATGGGGGGCTTGCGGTCGTCGGGGACGAAGTCGCCGCCGACGAGGCGGGCCATCAGGGCCTGCGAGCGCGGGATGGTCAGGCCGTCGCCGGCGGGGACGTGCGAGCCCAGCTCGCGGCGGCCGAGGAAGCGGGCCGGGTAGAGGTAGCGGATGGCGTACAGGGCGTCGGCGAGGCCCTCGGCGGTCTCTTGCGCGGCCGAGCCGCCGGCGGGCATGCGCAGCTTGAGCTCGGTGTCGTTCAGGGTGGCGTCGAAGCCGCGGACGTTGAGGGCCTCGGCCAGGGCGAGGGAGAGCTGGGACTTGCCGGGCGGCTCGAGCTGGACGAGCGGGATGCGGACGAGGCCGGCGGGGTCGACCTCGGGGTAGATGCGGTAGGGCTCGCAGGCCTCCTCGATGCGGTGGACCACCTCGAGGCGGGCCACCGGGTCCGAGCCGGTCATGGCGGCGCGGACGAAGGGGTCGCCCTCGAGCTTGCCGGGCTCGTTCCACAGGACCTGCACCGGGAAGGTCGCGTTGAAGACGGCGAAGCCGCCGGCGGGGCGGAAGTTGCCCGAGCGGCCGTAGCCGCCGAAGGGGAAGGCGCCCGAGGCGCGGTTGGTGGAGCGGTTCCAGTTCACGCAGCCGACGCGGGTGCGCAGGTAGACCTGCTCGAACTGGGCGCGGCGGGTGGTGAAGACGCTGAGGGCCAGGCCGTAGGCGCTGGCGTTGACGATGTCGATGGCCTGGTCGACGTCATCGACGATGGTGACGGCGAGATCGGGGCCGAAGACCTCGTGGCGGGTGTAGTCCGAGTCGTGGTCGGGGGCGATGAGGTGCATCGACGGGCCGCGGAAGGCGCCGGGGGCGCGGCGCTCGGCGGCGAGCAGGACCTCGGCGCCGGCCTCGACGCCGGCGCGGCACAGGCGGTCGACGTGGTCGCGGTCGGCGGCCGAGGCGAGGGGGCCCATGAAGACGTCGCGGGTGGGGTCGCCCCAGGTGAGGGTGCGGGCGGCGGCGGTCAGGCGCTCGACGAAGGTGTGGGCGACGCTGCGGTGCACCAGGACGCGGGCGGTGCAGGTGCAGCGCTGGCCGGTGGTCATGAAGCCGCCGATGAGCAGGCCCTCGAGGGCCTGATCGAGGTCGGCGTCGTCGAGGACGATGGCCATGTTCTGGCCGCCCATCTCGAGGGCGACCAGGACCTCGGGGCGCTCGTGCAGGGCCTTTTCGATGGCGTGGCCGGTGGGCCACGAGCCGGTGAAGGCGACGCCGCGCAGCTCGGGGGCGGCGAGGAGGGCGCGGCCGACGTCGCCGGCGCCCTGGACCATGTTGACGACCGGCGGCAGGCCGGCGGCCTCCCAGGCCTCCATGTAGCGTTGGCCGGCCAGGGGCGTGCGCTCGGAGAACTTGACGACGACGGTGTTGCCGGTGGCGAGGGCCGGGATGACGTGCGAGTGGACGAGGTGGAGCGGGAAGTTGAAGGGGCCGATGACCGCGATGACGCCGAGCGGGTGGTAGCGGGTCTCGCCGGCGACGCCGGGGGCCGTCCAGGGGGCGACGCGCGGGAGCTGCTCGTCGATGACCAGGTTCACCCGGTCGACCAGGGAGCGTGCCTCCTGGCGGGACTCGCGCAGGGTCTTGCCCATCTCGGCGGTGATGGCCCGGGCGAGCGCCTCCTGGCGGGGCTCGAGCTCGCGGGCGAAGCGGCGCAGGGCGGCGACGCGGTCGTCGACGGACAGGGCGGCCCAGGCGGGCCAGGCGGCGTGGGCGGCGGCGACGGCCTGCGCCGCGTGGGCGGCGTCGGTGGGCGCCTCGAGCACGACGTCGCCGTCGGTGGCCGGGTTGACGCTGCGGATGACCTGGTCGCCGGTGGGGCGGACCCAGGCGCCGTCGATGTAGTCGCCGCGGGGGTGATCCATGGGACGTACCGGGGAACGGTGGGGGGGGGACGGGGCGTCGAGAGAGTCGGTGAAGGCGCGGAACGTAGCAGGTAGGCGCGGCGGCGTGAAGGAGGGTGATGGGTGGGGGAGGGGGGGCTGGGGTTGGGTGGTGAGCGTGAGGTGGGTGGGGCGGGCGTGAGGTGGGTTGGGTGGTTGGGCTGCAGGGAGTCGGTGGGGTGCGTAGTCCCGGGACGAACGATCGACTCGGGTCGTCGTCCCGGAACGACGCCCGTGGAGTTCAGCATGGCCGCTCCGGGCACCCCCGACGAGCTGAGAGCCCCACCCGCTCACGCGGGCCGTAGGCCCGCTTTCGGAGTGTGCGGCCCATGGCCGCACTTTCCGACCTGGCTCAGGCAGGTCGGGGCGACGCCAAGCGGGTCATCTCGAGACGGATTCCCGCCACGGACCCGCTCGTCGTCCCGGGACGGGCGCTCAGGCCGTCGTCCCGGGACGACCAACCCCAAGTCGTCGTCCCGGGACGACCAACCCCAAGTCGTCGTCCCGGGACGGGCGCTCAGGCCGTCGTCCCGGGACGGGAGGTCCGCTTGTCGTCCCGGGACGGGCGCTCAGGCCGTCGTCCCGGACGGAACCGGCCGGCGCTGGTCCCGCTTGCGCTTCATGAAGGCCGCCCCCAACTCCTGGCGGGCGATGAGCTGGTTGTGGGCCTGACACACCAGGCTGATGTTGTCGACCGCGTGGGCCCCGCCGGTCGCGAAGGGCTGGTGGTGATGAAACTCCAGCCGCCGCCGCTCGCGACACCGGCCGCCGGGACCCTGGTAGGTACAGCGCAGGCCGTCCCGCTCGACCACGGCCCGCTTCACGTCGGCCGGAATGGCCCGACTGCGGTCCTTGGGTTCGGCCGGCACGGCCTCATCCGGCGCCGCCTCCGCTTCGCCCGGCACCTCGGCAGTCGCTTCGGTCGGCACCTCGGGCGCGGACTGCGCGACGGCCTTCCTGGCTCTGGGCTTCCGGCCGACCCCGAACCGCTGCTTCTTCTTCGCGGCCAGGAAGGCGTCCAGGGCCATCTCGAACAGCGTCTCGTAGTCCCCCGAGGCGACCTGGTGGCCTGCCAGAGCCATGGCCTCTTCCAGTTTGGCCGCCACCCGCGCGTCGACGGTGACCTGGACCTTGAAGCGCGCCTCCGAGAGCGGCTCGACCACCCTCTTCGGCTTCGGCGGCGCCAGATGCAAGCCTTCGTCCCGGGACGACGCGGCCTCCGGGACGGCCTTGGGAGCGACCCACGCCGTCACCCGCGGGGCCGGCAGCTTCATGACCCGCGCCGGCACGTCCGGCCGGGGGGACCACCGGGCGATCAACAGCTCCAAATCGCTCCGGGTCTTACCGGCCGCCTCGCGCAAACGTTCGTCGGCGTTCTCGTCCGACAGGTGAGGCCGCAGCGCCCGAACGCCACTCAGGCTGAGCCGCCCATCGGCCACCATCTGCAGCGCCAACGGATACTTCCGCGCCACCTCGACGACCTTGGTGTACGTCCACGCCTGGTCCTCGGACAGGCCCCACCGCGCCATGCACCAGTCGGCCAGCGTCGACGCTCCATCGATCAGATGAAGGTCCCGCCGAGCCACCTCGACCAGGCAGGCCAGCAGGTTGGCGGTCGTCCGGCGGTGCAATCCGACCAACTGGTCGGCCGTGCTCTTCAGGGCCTCGTCGGACAGCTGTTCCAGGCGACGCATCGGCTCGCTCATCGGCTGCACTCCTCATGTTCGTGAGCGAACAGCATACCACGGGGGTATCGACCCCCTCGGAATGACCCCTGGACGGCCGTTCAGGGCTTCCAGACACCCCGCGAGGCCCCCCGACCCAGATCAGCGTCACCTGGAGCGCGCTGGACGCCCCACAGCCCCTGTTCCAGCGGCCTCCTCGATGGGCGCCGAGGTCGCCCCGAAAACTGTCAACAACTTATTGGTCTCGTCTCATCATGAGAGCGGACGGCCGATCGCCCCCCGCGTCGTCCCGGGACGGCAGCCCCGCCCCTCGTCCCGGGACGGCAGCCCCGCCCCTCGTCCCGGGACGACAGCCCCGCCCCTCGTCCCGGGACGACAGCCCCGCCCCTCGTCCCGGGACGGCAGCCCCGCCCCTCGTCCCGGGACGGCAGCCCCGCCCCTCGTCCCGGGACGGCAGCCCCGCCCCTCGTCCCGGGACGGCAGCCCCGCCCCTCGTCCCGG
>JAWLBL010000006.1:299617-300064 GCA_041687695.1 Myxococcota bacterium
GACGGCAGCTCGGCCCCTTAGCGTCGTCCCGGGACGACTAACTACATGTCGGTTTAGTTCTGCCCGTCCCTCGCCCCGCCTCCTGAGCTCGCAAGCACGCAACGACAGTCTGTCTGGGTTCGACGCCCGGCCCCGCCGTCCACCCCCGCGTCCAGCACCTACGCCTCGCCGAGCGGGACGCGCAGCGGCCCGGAAGGCCCCCTTCCGGGCCGATGTCAGCCCGCCAGCCGCAGCGGAGGTCGGGGTCAAGGGCTTTGTCGTCCGCGAGGAATTGGCCGGCCGCCAGGACGGCCAAGGGGGACAAAGCCCTTGAGGCCGACCGGAGCGGAGGCTATCGAACCTCCACTTCCCCCGCGCCCCCCGCGCCCCCCGCGCCCCCCGCGCCCCCCGCGCCCCCCGCGCCCCCCGCGCCCCCCGCGCCCCCCGCGCCCCCCGCGCCCCCCGCGC